>DAHUYQ010000029.1 GCA_027315115.1 Solirubrobacterales bacterium
CCGCCCGCGCCCGCCGCACCGCTCGACCCGGACGCCGCCGCGGCCCCGCCGGTCGCGGCCCCGCCGGTCGCGGCCTTGGAGGCGCCTTTCCCGATCAGGTGGTCGCGTTCGAGCGCGCGAAGCGCGGCTCGCTCATTGGCCGCGCCGTCGCCGAGCCGGACCGTCTGCGCCGCGCTCACGGCCGCCGAGGCTCCGAGCCACAGCGAACAGACCGCGAGCGCAGCCGGCCATGCACGCGCGGCCCTGGACCACACGAGGCGCCAGACCGCCACACCGCTGCTGCCCGTCCCAGCCATTTGAGCCATGCTAGCCCCAAGCGGCTCCCGCCGCGCAGCGCTAGAAGGACTCGAAGGCGGTGCGGCCGCCGGCGTCGACCAGCTCCTGCAGCCGCCGGCGCCCGTCGCCGAGCAGCGGCCCGCCGTGAGCGAGCAGCAGGTGCTCGAAGTCCAGCTCGGCGAGCAGGCGCTCGTAGGCGGCCAGCAGGCCGCGCTTGGTCTGCGCGGGCTCGTCCATCAGGAAGTCCGGCACGAACCCGAGCTCGCCATCGGCGCCCGCGGGCCCGCCGAGCACGACCCCGTCGGCGAGCGCGAGCGCGCGCATCGCGGGGATGTGAAGAGCGCTCTCGTCGGGGCAGATCGCGTCGACCTCGTAGGCCACCACGCCGCCGGGCAGACCGTCTCCGAAGTCGAACGGCTGCACCTGCTGCTCGGGGCGAAACTCGTGCATCCCGGGCCGGCTGCAGCGCACGGTGCAGCCGAAGCGCTCCACGAAGGCGCCCGCATCCCGGTAGTGATGGCGGTTGCTCAGTAGCACCGCGACCGGCGGGCTCGGGCGCTCCGCGAACCACTCGATGCCCTCCTGCGGCAGGAGCGGGTCGATCAGCACGCCGGCGTCCTGCATCCAGTAGGAGTCGACCTCGGTGTGGATCCTCGGGTGCATGGCGCGCCAGTGGAAGAGGCCGGGCAGGACTTCTCGCATCGCCATCTACGTTAGGGCCCCCGCACACCCGCTCCGGCCACGATCGTCAGCAGCGCGTCGGCGGTGCCCTCGGCGTCGGTGCGGCCGGACCCCAGGCGCCGCACGCCAAGGCCGCACATCACCGCCACGACCGCGCGCGCATGCCGCTGCGGGTCGGGAACGCCGAGCGCGGCCAGCGCGGCGGCGGCGAGCTCTTCGTAGGCGGCAAAGCAGCGCTCGGAGGCCTCCTGCAGCTCTGGATCGCGGCTTGCCTGCAGATGCAGCTCGAGCTCCGCGATTTCCTCCAGCCGGCTGGAGGAGCGCGCCACGATCCGCTCGACTTCCGCGGCGGCGCTGGCGGCGGATGGGCCGGTCAGGCGCAGCTCCGCCGCGATCTGGCGCATCCGCTCCACCTCCTCGTGCACGTAGAGCAGCAGCGCCTCACGCAGCAGCCGGCTCTGGCTGGGGAAGTGGTAGGTCAGCGACCCGAGCGCGACCTGGCTGGCGGCCGCGATCCGGCGGTTGCTGATCGCGCCGATGCCCTCCTCGCCGATCAGCCGCAGCGTTGCGCGCAGGATTCGCTCGCGGGTGTCGTTTGCGGTCGATGTCGCCATGTCGGTCTCGCGAGCTTGGTCCTGCGCGGCTGCGCGGACTGGCTGTGCGTCCCTGCGAGTTGTGCGAGGGTAGCGATTATGGCATCGTTCGTTCGACCGAACGAGCACCGAGCGCCGGGCGCGGCCCGAGCGCCGGCCCTGGCACCGACCGAGCACCGGACGTGGCAGGACGCCCGGCCCAAGACCCCAGAACGCCGAGGAGAGAGATGAGCACCGCAGCGAGCACCCCAACCGTCCAAGAGGAGGAGATCGCCTTCGCGGGCCTTGGCGCCCAGGCGCAGATGCTGGCCGCGGGGCAGGTGAGCTCCCGCGAGCTGGTCGAGCTCTCGCTGCGCCGGATCGAGGAGCGCTCCGATCTGGGCGCCTTCAGGTGCGTACTGGCGGAGCAGGCGCTGGAGGCGGCGCAGGAGGCCGACGCGCGCCTGCGCGCCGGCGAACGGCTGCCGCTGCTCGGCGTGCCGTTCGCGATCAAGGACGACATCGACCTGGCCGGCCAGGAGACGCGCTTCGGCTGTCCGGGGAGCTTCCCCGCGCAGGCAAGCGACTGCGAGGCAGTCAGGCGCCTGCGAGCCGCGGGCGCGGTGATCCTCGGCAAGACCAACACGCCGGAGCTTGGCCAGTGGCCATTCACCGAAGGGCCGGCATTCGGAATCGCGCGCAACCCGTGGAGCCTCGCGCACACGCCCGGCGGCTCCTCCGGCGGGGCGGCGGCGGCCGTCGCCGCCGGGCTGGTGCCGGGAGCGCTGGGCTCCGACGGCGCCGGCTCTGTCCGCATCCCCGCCGCTTGGACCGGCCTGGTCGGGATCAAGCCGCAGCGCGGCCGCATCTCAAGCTGGCCGGAGCCCGAGTCCTTCAACGGGCTGACCTGCCTGGGACCGCTCACGCGCACGGTCGCCGACGCGGCGCTGCTGATGGACACGCTGACGGGCAACGTGGCGGGCGACGTGCACAGGCCGCCGGCGCCGGAGGCGCCCTTCACCGAGGCGTCCGCGCGCACTCCTCGGCCGCTGCGGATCGCGCTCTCGCTGCGAATCCCCTTCAGCCTGGCGCCCGCGACCCTGGACCCGGCGGTCAGGAGCGCGACCGAGCGCATCGCCTCCGTGCTGGAGGGCCTTGGCCACCAGGTGGTGGAGGCCGACCCGCCGTACGGCCTGATCGGCCTGACGTTCTTCCCGCGCTCGACCTCGGCGCTGCGCGACTGGGTGCGGCGGGTCCCGGAGCAGGGCCTGCTGGACCATCGCACGCGCCACAACGCCCGCATGGGAGCGCTCTGCAAAGGACCGGCGCTGGCTCTCTCGCGCGCGCTGGAGGCGCCGCTGCGGCGCCAGATGAGCAGAGTCTTCAGGCAGGCGGACCTCGTGCTCACGCCGACCACGGCACAGCCGCCGCGACCGGTCGGCTCGCTGGACGGCCTCGGCCACTGGGACACCGACAAGGTCGTGGTCGGCGCGTGCCCCTACGCCTGGCCCTGGAACGTGCTCGGCTGGCCCGGGATCAACGTGCCCGCGGGGCTCACGCAGGAGGGCCTGCCGCTCGGCGTGCAGTTGCTCGGCCCGGCCTGCTCAGAGCCGCTGCTGATCTCCGTGGCCGGCCAGCTTGAGCAGGTGGAGCGCTGGCAGGACCGTCGTCCGCCGCTCCCGGACTGAGGCGGAGCCCTCCCGGCGGGGGCCTCCCGCGGGGGCTGACGGGTCGGCATGGAAGAGTCGGAAACAATCAAAAATGGTTGCCTACACGTTTTTGCACATCAAAGAGTGTAGATATCGGCCGATATGGGTAGTCGAGCTGTGAGTGATCCTTGGACGACTATCGAGCAGGGAGGCCGCAGGGAATCATGATGCTCATGGCACCGATTCACCAGAAGATCACCCACCGGGCGGCCGCGTGCGATAGCGATGCGCGGGCTTGCGGGCGCCTGTCTGCATACTCGCCGCACCGTATCAGCACTGCGAAGCGGCGCCGGCGCCGCGAAGGGGGCTCTGATGGATAGGCGCAAACGCAGGTCGCTGCCCTCGGGCGGACGTGCGCGGCACGGCAGCCGCCAGGCAGATGCCAGGGAGCGGCTGCGCCGCCCCAGCGGCGCGCACTCCGCCAAGCGGCCACGGACGGTGACCGACGGCCCCATACAGCGCACTCGCGGAGTCGCGTACGGCCTCGATCCGGAGCATGGGTTCGTCGCCGAGACGGACGGCCTGAGCGAGCTGGACGAGGTCTTCCATGTCAAGCCGTGCACGCGGCCGCAGGCGCCGCCGGAGATGCCGACGCCACAGGTGGATGCGCAGCGCGAAGACGCCGTGGTCAGCGGCCTGCTGGGCATGCCGCTGCCGACGCTGAAGCTGGAGTGGATGCCGGGGCAGCGGCTGGACGTCGGCAGGCTCGGCAGGGCGCCGCTGGTGATCTACTGCCATCCCGGCGCCGAGCCGGAAGACGTCCAGGGCGACTTCGAGGACGCCTTCGAAGCTGGCTTCGAAGGCGTCGACTTCAAAGGCGACTTCGACGGCGAGGGCGCCACGCCGGACCTCGCGGAGTGCAGATCGTTCGCCGAGCGCTGCCTGGAGCTCGGCTCGATGCGCCATCGCGTCGTGGGCGTCAGCTCGCAGAGCGCCAGATCGATCCTTTCCCTCGCGAGCCACGAGGCGCTGCCGCACGTTCTCCTCAGCGACGACCGGCTCGAGCTCGCCGACGAGATGGGGCTGCCCACTTTCGAGGTGGACGGCGTGAGCCACTACGAGCGGCTGACCATGATCGTGAGGGACGGCCGCGTCGAGAAGGTCTTCTATCCGATCCCGGACCCGGCCGCGCACGCCGCGGAGGTTGAGCGCTGGCTGCGGGACGAGCGGGAGCGGCCCGATCGCGCGGGAGTCGCCGGCCTGAGGTGAGCCGACGACGGGGTGGAGAGGCACGGCCGCGCGGGTTGGATGCCCGCGTGGCCGTGAGACTTGTCTTGCCCGAGGTCTGAGGCATGGCAAGTCTCGGTGCGCCCCACCGGGCCGCGAGCCGCCGGAACCTGGGCGAGAGCTGCCGCACCAGATCCTGGGCGCCCTACGCGCCGATCGTGGGGCCACCGCCGACGGGCAGGATCAGCCCGAACGGGTCGATGAAGATCGACGCGTCCTGGCCCTCCAGGGCGAACGCCGACTGCCCGTACCACTCAACGCGCATGCTGCTCCTCTCTGGTCGCGATGCCGATCGATGCTGCCGCGCCCGTCTCTCTCTGCGCAGGAGGTCGAGCTTGATGCCCCTGAAGATCGCCGGCATCGCGATCAGCGTGATCGAGGCGTCGAGCGTCGCCAGCGGCACCCCGAGCGTGGTGTTCGAGAGCGCGATCCACTTGTCGCTGCCGCGTGGCGGCTACGCGGCCGTCCATGCGGGCGCTACCGCCGCGGAGGCTGGCACCGCCGTGGTGAGCTGCGAGCGAGCCACCCGACCAACCCTAGCAACTTGACGGTTACGTAAGGTTCAGTCAGTCGAGGCGCAGCACTGCCTTGCCGGCGATCCGCCGGTCCATCAGCGCTTCGATCGCCTCCGCGGCCTGCCGCCAGGAGCTCTCGCGGTCGATCGAGCACTCCAGCGCCCCGCCGGCCACGAGCTGCGCCAGCCGCCCCAGGTCGCGCGCCCCGGAACGGGTGTGCGCAAGCTCGGCGAAGAGGTAGAAGCCGTGGAGGTGGGCGCGCGGCGCGCGCGCGAAGAACGCACGCGCCGGGAACTGCACCGGCCCCTGGTCGCTGGAGGCGAAGGAGACGATCGTCCCGCCGGCCTCGATCCTCTGCATCGCGGCGCCCAGGCTCGCGCCGCCGACGCCCTCGATGATCGCCTCGAAGGTCGGCCCCTCCGGGGCGAGCTCGTGGAGGATCTCGTGCGCGCCGAGCTCCAGCAGCCCCGCGGCACGCCGCGGGCTTGCGGACACGGCGGTCACGTGCGCGCCGGCGATGCGCGCGAGCTGCACGGCGAAGCGACCGACGCCGCCGGAGGCGCCGGTCACCAGCACGCGCCGGCCGATCACGCACCCGATCCGCTCCAGCGCCAGCAGGGCGGTAAGACCGGCGACCGGGAGCGTGGCCGCCTGGGCGAAGGAGACCTCGTCGGGGATCTGCGCGAGCGTCTCGGTCGGCACGGCCGCAAGCTGCGCCCAGGCCCCGGCGCCCACCATCCCCACCACGCGCGCTCCCCGCGGCGGGCCGGACCCGTCCGCGGCGGCGGCCTGCACCGTCCCGGCCAGGTCCCAGCCGGTGATCTGGCCGTTCTCCATGTCCGCCAGGCGGCGGCACTCGCCGCGGTTGAGCGAGAAGGCGGACACCCGCACCAGCGCCTGGGAGGGCAGCGGCTGCGGATCGGGCGCCTCGCGCAGCGCGACGCGGGCGGGAGCGTCAGGGGCGGCGGTGAGCGCGAGCACGCGTCGAGGTTAGCGCCGCGGCGGGCGCTGGCCGGCGCCGCGGCACGCAGGGCGTCGGTGCCCCGGCCGCGACCGACCGCGACCGCGGTCGGCTCCCCGCGCGCCGCCCCTGGCAGGCCCCCTCAGCGCGCCAGGCGCAGGTAGGTGAGCACCGCCAGGACACGGCGGTGGTCGACCTCGCAGGCGGGCAGGTCGAGCTTGTTGTAGATGTTGGTGATGTGCTTCTCCACCGCGCCGGGGGTGACCACGAGCGTCTCGGCGATCGCGACGTTGGAGCGCCCCTCGGCCATCAGCTCCAGTACCTCGCGCTCGCGCGCGGTCAGCCCGCTGAGCGCGTCGTCGGAGCCGTTGCGGGGCGCCAGCAGCTCGGTGACCACCTGCCGGTCGAGCACAGTGCCGCCGGCCGCGACGCGCTCCAGCGCGTCCAGGAAGGCGCGCACGTCGCCGATCCGCTCCTTGAGCAGGTAGCCGATGCCGGCCGTGTTCTCGCCGATCAGCTCGCCGGCGTAGGCGGTCTCGACGTACTGGGAGAGCACGAGCACGCCCAGCTCGGGCTGGCGGTGGCGTGCCTCGATCGCGGCGCGCAAGCCCTCGTCGGTGAACGTCGGCGGCAGGCGCACGTCGATGATCGCAAGGTCGGGGCGATGCCCGGCGATCGCGCGCAGCAGCCCGGGCCCGTCCTCCACCTGCGCGACGACCTCGATCGAGTTCTCCCGCAGCAGAGCCACGATCCCCTCGCGCAGCAGCGCAAGGTCCTCTGCGATCACGACCCTCACGGCGTGTCTTCCAGAGCCCGCCCGGCGGGAGGCCCTCCCGCCAGCCCGGCCGCCGCTGTGATGGCCGCCCTCGCACGACCCTGCCGCTCGGCGCCGGTCGGCAGGCTGACCATCACCGTCGTGCCCCCTCCGGCGGGGCTGTCGATGCTGATGGCGCCGTCCAGCGCCTGCACGCGCGCGCGCAGGCCCGCGAGCCCGGACCCCTCCGGGTTGGCGCCGCCGCGGCCGTCGTCGCCGACGAGGATTCGCAGCGACTGCCCGTTGTCGATCATCTGCACCCAGCTACGCGTCGAGTGCGAGTGCTTGGCTGTGTTGGTCAGCGCCTCCGCGATCACGAAGTAGGCAGCGCTCTCGATCCGCGACGGAAGCGGCTGGGGCGTGTCGGCGTGCACGGTGGTGCCGAGGCCGTAGCGGCCCGCCAGCGAGCGCACGGCGGCCAGCAGCCCGCGCTCGGCCAGCAGCGGTGGCACGATCCCGCGCGCCAGGTTCCGCAACTCGGCGATCGCGCTGTGCGCCTCGCGGCGCGCCTCGTGGATCAGCGCCAGGACCTCCGGCCGGTCGCCCAGCTTCAGCTCGGCGCGTCCCAGTTGCAGCGTGAGCGCGACCAGCCGCGCCTGCGCGCCGTCGTGCAGGTCGCGCTCGATCCGCCGTAGCTGGGCGGTCTGCGCGTCCATCGCCTCCCTGCGGGTGCGCGTCAGCATCTCCACGCGCGCCCGCAGCGCACGCCTGCCGCGCGCGACCAGCACCCGGTCGTGCAGGGCGATCAGGGAGTAGCCGGCTCCCACAGTGCCCAGGCCGAGCAGCGCCCAGGCCGGCCAGAACTCGGTCACGCCGTCGAGCAGGCGCGTGAGTATCCAGGTGAAGACCAGGAAGCCGGTGGCCACCAGGATCACCGCCCACACGCAGGCCACGCGCCGGGACGCGCCGCGCTCGTGCGCCCACGCCCAGCGGCCGACTATGTCGAGGCTGACCGGCACCGAGAGCCCGAGCCATGCCCACGCCGGCCAGAGGTAGCCCTGGCCGGACAGCGCCCAGATGCCCAGCAGCAGCAGCGCGATCAGGGCCGCCATCCGGCGCGTCAGATGGCTTGCGTACTGGCCGATCGAGAGCCCGGCGGCAAGCGTCGGCATCCACGCTCTGGCGCGGTGACGCCCAGGTGTGGATGGGGCGGCTGGCGCCCCTGCCGGATCGGTCATGCAACGGATGGTGGCAGGCCGACGCGACGCGCGCGCGGGCAGGCCCCGCCCGTGCGGCTAGCCGAGCGTCTTGGTCGCCTGGCGCTCGGCGCCGATCCGCTGCACGTCCCAGGCGAGCCCCACCCGCTCCAATGTGGCGATCAGCAGCCCGGAGAGGTCGAGCTCGTAGGCGCGCATCCCGTGGAAGGCCGAGGTGGGAAAGGCGTGGTGGTTGTTGTGCCAGGACTCTCCGAAGGAGAGCGGCGCCAGCCACAGCAGGTTGCGGGACTGATCGTCGGTGTGGAAGCGGCGGCGACCAAAGAAGTGGCAGAGCGAGTTGATCGAGTAGGTGACGTGGTGCAGCACGAGCATCCGCACCGCGCCGCCCCAAACCAGGCCCCACAGGCCGGCCTGCAACGTCCCGCCGAGCAGCACGCCCAGCCCGAACGGGATCGCCAGGCCAAGCAGCGACCAGAAGATGAAGGTCTTGTCGATGAAGCTGATCACCGGGTCTGCGAGCAGATCCGGCGCGTAGCGCTCGGCGGAGCCGCGCTGCACCTGCTCGAAGAGCCAGCCCAGATGCGCGTGCGCCAGACCGGAGAGCGCCCCGCGCAGACCCTCGCCGTGGCCCACGTGCGGGCTGTGGGGGTCGCCGGGTCGGTCGGAGTAGGCGTGGTGCTGGCGGTGGAAGGTGACCCAGTCGATCACCGGCCCCTCGATCGCCATCGTGCCGCAGATCGCGAACACGGCACGCAGCCAGGGCGCCGTCTTGAAGCTGCGGTGCGTGAGCAGACGGTGGAAGCCGACCGTGACACCCAGCCCGCAGGGCACGTACATGACCACGAAGATCAGCACGTCGTTCCAGCTCAGCTCACGGTTCCAGGTCTGCCAGACCGCGAATGCGAGCAGCAGCACCGGCAGCACGGTGATCGTGGCCGTCGCCAGGCGGTCGATCTTTTTGGCGACGATCGGGGCGCCGAGCCCGTCGAGGTGGTCGTCCGCGGCGGACGCGCTCGCGGCGGTGGGCTCGGTCTCGGTCTGCTTGGTTTTGGGCGGCGCAGGCGCAATCGTGCTCATGCCACGAAAGGATGACTGGTTGTGCGCGCGTTTTCATTGAGGGGCGCCACCGAATGCGGGGAGCGCTCCCCAGCCCTGAGGCTCCGGTTGACCAGATAGATGCTCGGTAGGGTTAACCAGAGGTCAAAAGCAAATACCGAAGGAGGCTCGCATGGCTCGTGGCGGTAAGAAGGCGGCTAAACAGCGCAAGGCCGCCAAGAAGATGGCGGCGCTCATGGTCGCCCGCTCTCTGGCAGAGCACCTCGGCCCAGCCCCCCCGCGCCGTCGCTGCCACTGCGGCCGCTGCCGCCGGCGGGTTGCTCCGGTGCAGTCGCTGGCTGCCGGATCGATCGGCGCGCTGGCCCTGGGAGCGGTGTCGATGGGAGCCGGCGCGATCGGCGCGCTGGCGATCGGACGGCTTGCGATCAAGCGTGGAAACGTCGGCTCGCTGAACATCCAGGAGCTGAAGGTCGGACGGCTCGAGGTCCAGGAGCTGGCGGTGCTCAGCCGGACCGGCGGCGGCTGAGGAGAAGCCGCCCGGACGGCCCAGTCAACCGCCACCCCCAGGCGTCCGCGGCGCGCCGGGCGAGACCCGCTCGCCCGGCCGCCGGCAGGGGCCCCTTCGGGCGGGCCCCACCAAGCGGCTCGGCCCGGCGGCCCGGCCCAGGGCGCCGAGCCCGGCGGCCCGCCTCAGCGCGCCGCGGCGCTCGGACGGCGCGCGGGCAGCCCTTCGCGCGCGTCCGCATAGATCCAGGCCAGCGCGCCGACCGCGAGCGCGACCACGATCACCGCCGGCCAGGAGCCGATCGCCAGGCCCAGCACGTGGGAGAGGACGAATCCGGCAAAGCCCGCGCCGCCGAGCGCAGCCGCGGTGCGGTTGCCCGCGCGCCGCCTCCAGGCGCCGATGCACCAGAGCCCGCCGGCCGCGAGCACCAGCCCGCCCGCGGTGCGCGAGCCGCTCGCGTCCACGACGCCCCATGCGGCCAGGAACGAGGCCGTTGCGACCGGCGCTGTGGGAACCTGGCGCACGATTGGCAGCCTACCGCGCCGCCGGCCCGCGGCTCGCGGGCGCGCGGTACGAGCGCCCCCGCTCAGCGCGCCGGCCGATCCGGGTCGACGCGCAGCAGCAGCGGGTTGCCGGAGGGGTCGGCGAGCCGCACGCCGTCCGCCACCGCGACGGGCTCCAGGCCGGCCGCCCCCGCGGCGTCGGTGGCGCGAGCCACCGCGCCCTGGTCGGGCAGCAGGACGCTCGCGCGCAGCAGGGTCGCGCTGCCCGCCGGTGCCTGCCCGGCGCCCGCGCTCTCCCAGGTGTTGGCGCCCAGATGGTGGTGGTAGCCGCCCGCGCCGAGGAACGCCGCGTGTCCCCCGAGCGCGGCCATCAGGTCGAAGCCGAGCGCGTCGCGATAGAAGGCGACGGTCGAGGGGATGTCCTTCACGCGCAGGTGCACGTGGCCCATGCGCGTGCCATCCGGCAGGCCCGCAAACGACTCGGTCGCGGGATCGCGCAGCTCGCCGAGCAGGCCGGCGACGTCGAGCGGCAGCGTCGTCATCCGCTGGGCGACCTGACCCTCCCAGATCTCGCGCGGCCGGTCCCAGTAGACCTCGATCCCGTGCTCGTCGGGGTCGCTGAGGTAGATCGCCTCGCTGACGAAGTGGTCGGAGAGCCCCACCAGCGGCACCTGCTCGCGCGCGACGTGCGCGAGCCAGCGCGCCAGGTCCGCCCGCTGCGGCAGCAGCAGCGCGAAGTGGTAGAGGCCGCTGAAGCCGCGTGCGGGCTTGGCGCCCGCCTGCTCGCGGAGCAGCAGCAGCTCCTCGCCGCCTGCGCCCAGGGACACCAGGCCGGCCCCGCGCTCCAGCACCCGCAGCCCGAGCGCATGCTCGTAGTAGTCGGCGGAGCGCTGGAGGTCGGCCACCGACAGCTCGACGGCGCCCATGCGCGTGCTTGCGGGCAGCTTCCCCAGCGGCTCTGCGCCGAGCCGAGCGGAGGTCTGGTCGTCGCTGCCCGCAAGTGTGCTCATTGCCCCGCGATCGATGTTAGGAGGGCGCGGCGCAGGCTCCGCCGGGACGGGCGCGGACTAGGCTCCCCCCGATGAGTGACCTGGAGGACCTGCTCGTGATCGACGCCGCCGCATGGCGCGCCTGGCTTGCGGCGGGACACGCGCGCAGCGGCGCGGTGTGGCTGGTGCTGGCCAAGAAGGGCACCTCGCAGCCGACCAGCCTCACCTACGACCAGGCGCTGGAGGAGGCGCTCTGCCACGGCTGGATCGACGGCCAGGTGCGGCGCCGCGACGATCTCACCTACCGGCAGCGCTTCTCTCCCAGGCGCCCCCGCAGCGTCTGGTCCAAGCGCAACGTCGGGATCGCGGAGCGGCTGAGCCGGGAAGGCAGGATGCAGCCGGCCGGGCTCGCCGAGATCGAGCGTGCGCGCGGCGACGGCCGCTGGGAGGCGGCCTACCCCGGCTCGGCCACGATCGAGGTCCCCGACGAGCTGGCCGCGGCGCTGGCGGCCTCGCCCGCCGCGCGCAGGCTCTTCGAGGCCCTCAGCAGCCAGAATCGCTACGCGATCCTGTACCGGATCGCCACGGCGAAGCGACCGGAGACCCGCGCGCGGCGCATAGAGAAGTTCGTGGCGATGCTCGCCCGCGGGGAGACGATCTACCCTCAGGAGGGGCGCTCGACGTCCCGCAGCGAGCCGGTCTCAGGGTCGTAGATCAGGCCCCGGATCAGATCGCGCGAGGACAGCTCGGGGCTCGATCGCAGACGGGCGAGGCCCTGGCGAAGCGTGGCCTCCACGTCGGTGAAGGCGCCGATCCTCCAGTTCGGCAGCGCGCCGTCGGCGGCCAGGGCGCGGCCGAAGTCGTCCTCGGAGGCGCCGCAGAGCCCGCAGCCCTCGTGCATCACGACCAGCACCTCCTCGGTCCCCAGCAGCCGCTGGGAGATGCTGAGCGAGCGGATCGCGTCGTCTGTCGCCAGGCCGCCCGCGTTGCGGATGATGTGAGCGTCCCCCTGCGCGATGCCGAGCATCGGGAAGAGGTCGATGCGGGTGTCCATGCACGCCAGCACCGCCACACGGCGCCGCGGGCGCGGGCTCAGGCCAGGGGCCGCAAGCTCATCCGCGCGCGCCGCGGCCGCGGCAAGCATCTCGTCGGCGCTGCTCACGCGGCGATCATATGTCAGATGCGGCGGGGGCCGGCTCGAGCGCGTGCGGCCACCGCTCATGCGCTCACGATCGCTGCCGATAAGGACCCCGACCAGTCAGTGTCAACCGAGTGCACGAGGAGAAGAGGATGCACATTCCAGAGCCGGTGGCCGCGACCCGCGAGGAGACCTTCGCTGGGCTCAGCTATCGCGTCAGAGGCGAGCTCGTGCCGGAGCTTCAGATCGAGGTCGGTCCCGCCGGCGTGATGTTCGAGCACCACGTCCTGCTGTGGAAGCAGACGGGCGTGAACGTGGAGCTGAAGAAGCTGCCGGGCGCGGTCAAGCGCAAGATCGCGGGCCTCGACTTCTTCGTCACCAAGACCTCCGGCGCGGGTCACATCGCCTTCTCCCGCGACTCCGCCGGCCAGTGCGTGCCGATCCACCTGTCCCATGGCGAAGGCATCGACGTGCGAGAGCACCAGTTCCTGGCCGCGACCGACAACCTCGACTACGGGTTCGAACGGGTGAAGGGCATCTCGAACATGCTGCGCGGCGGCTCGGGCTTCTTCGTGGACAAGTTCAGGGCGAGCGACGGCGACGCGATCGTCTGGCTGCACGGCCACGGGAACGTCTTCGAGGTGCAGCTCGGGCCGGGCGAGCAGATCGACGTCGAGGCGGGCTCCTGGCTGTTCAAGGACCCCACCGTCAACCTCGAGGCCGTCACGATGGGCCTGAAGTCGGGCATGTTCGGCGGCGGTGGCAAGCTGACCTTCAACCGCTTCACCGGCCCGGGCCGCCTGGCAATCCAGACGATGTTCATCTCGCCCTACGAGGCGCAGGAGAGCGGCGGCGGCAATGGCGGCGACGGTGAGTCGCTCGCGGCCGGCGGCGTGGCCGGCGCGATCGTGAGCGGGCTGTTGAAAGGCTGAGGGAGGGGAGGGAGGCGCGCGGCGCGGCCGGCTCTCGGCGCATGCCGCGGCGCCGCCCGCCCCTCGGCGCCGCGGCCGCGCTCGCCTACCATGGGCCCGATGGAGGGTTCCACGCTCGCCGCCACCGCCCGGCTGGAGGACACGCTCGAGCAGCACCGCCGCGAGCTGACCGGCTACTGCTACCGCATGCTCGGCTCGCCGTTCGAGGCCGAGGACGCGGTGCAGGAGACGCTGTTGCGCGCCTGGCGCTCGCACGAGCGCTTCGAGGGCCGCTCGGCGCTGCGCTCCTGGCTCTACAAGATCGCCACCAACGTCTGCCTGGACTCGCTGCGAGGACGCGCGCGTCGGGCGATGCCGATGGACCTGGGGCCGGCCGGGGCGCAGGAGCCGGCGAGCCTGACGATGCTGCCGGAGAGCAGATGGGTGGAGCCGATCCCGCACTCGATGCTGGCGCTCGAGGCCGCCGCGGACCCGGCAGAGCGCGCCCTGGCGCGCGAGAGCGTGCGGCTCGCCTTCGTGGCGGCCCTGCAGCGCCTGCCCGGCCGCCAGCGCGCAGTGCTGATCCTCTGCGAGGTGCTGCGCTGGAAGGCCGGCGAGGTCGCAGAGCTGCTCGACACGAGCGTCGCGGCCGTCAACAGCGCGCTGCAGCGTGCGCGGGCGAGCCTGGACGCCGCCGGCGCGAGCAGCCTCGACGCACTGCCACGGCTCGACCCGGCGCGGCAGGAGCTGCTGGAGCGCTACATGGCCGCCTTTGAGGCGTATGACATCCAGGCGCTCACGAAGCTGATCAGGCAGGACGCGCTGCAGTCGATGCCGCCGTACGACATGTGGCTGCAGGGCAGGGAGAGCATCCTGGAGTGGTGGGTCGGGCCCGGGATCGGTTGCAGGGGCTCGCGCCTGCTGCCCGCCGGGATGGCCAACGGAACAGCCTGCTTCGGCCAGTACCGGATCAGCCAGAGCGGCAGCGGGCACGACCCGTGGTCGCTGCAGGTGATCGAGCTCGGCGACGGTGGGGTCGCCGCCATCACCACCTTCCTGAACACCGAGCGGCTCTTCCCGCTGTTCGGCTTGCCGGCCCACCTGGACTGACGGCGCCCGCCGCACCCGAGCGATGGTTATCGGGCGCGCGCGCCGTCTGAGCTTCAGAATGCACACGACCGCGACGATGGCAGGAGATACGAGATGACAACTACAGACGCTTCGAGCCCGGCAGACGCCGCGAGCCGCACCCGCTGGCTGGCCCTCGTGCTGCT
Organism: Solirubrobacterales bacterium; assembly: GCA_027315115.1. Taxonomy (GTDB): domain Bacteria; phylum Actinomycetota; class Thermoleophilia; order Solirubrobacterales; family Solirubrobacteraceae; genus Palsa-744. The sequence continues at coordinate 14,289 of DAHUYQ010000029.1, forward strand.
CTGCATGGGCTCGCTGATGATCGTGCTCGACAGCACGATCGTGAACGTCGCGCTGCCGTCGATCAGGGCAAGCCTGCACTTCTCCTCCACCTCGCTGGCCTGGGTGGTCAACGGCTACATGCTCACCTTCGGCGGGTTCCTGCTGCTCGGCGGCCGCCTCGGCGATCTCTTCGGGCATCGCCGGCTCTTCATCGGCGGGATCACCCTGTTCACGCTCGCCTCGCTCGCGTGCGGGCTCTCCGACTCGCAGGGCCTGCTGGTGGCGGCGCGCGCGATCCAGGGCTTCGGCGGCGCGGTCGCCTCCGCGGTCGCGCTGTCGCTGATGATGTCGCTGTTCGTGGAGCCCGCCGAGCGGGCCAAGGCGATGGGCGTGTTCGGCTTCGTGGCCGCTGGGGGCGGCAGCATCGGGGTTCTGCTCGGCGGCGTGATCACCGACCTGCTGACCTGGCACTGGATCTTCCTGGTCAACGTGCCGATCGGGATCGCCGTCTGCCTGCTTTCGCTGCGGCTGCTGCCGGGCCGCGGCGGGCGCGCAAGCGAGGCGCGGCTGGACATCGCGGGCGCGGTGCTGGTCACCGCGGCGCTGATGCTGGCCGTCTACGCGATCGTCAACGGCAACCAGGCCGGCTGGACCTCGGCCCAGACACTCGGCCTGCTCGGCGGCGCGGTCGCGCTGCTCTGCGCCTTCGTGGTCACGGAGTCGCGCGTCACCAGCCCGCTGATGCCGCTTTCGATCTTCAGGCTGCGAAACCTCGCCACCGCGAACGCCGTCGCGATCATGTGGGCGGCGGCGATGTTCGCCTGGTTCTTCCTCTCCGCGCTCTACATGCAGCTCGTGCTGCACTACAGCCCGCTGCAGGTGGGCCTGGCATTCCTGCCCGCGAACCTGATCATGGGCGCCTTCTCGCTCGGGCTCTCGGCGAAGCTGGTGATGCGCTTCGGCATCCGGCCTCCGCTCTGCATCGGTCTGGGGCTGGCGGCGATGGGCCTGCTGCTGTTCGCGCGCTCCCCCGTTCACGGCTCCTTCGCACCCGACATCCTGCCCAGCATGGTGCTGCTGGGCTTCGGCGGCGGGATGGCGTTCAACCCGATGCTGCTGGCGGCGATGGGCGACGTCGACCCCACCGAGTCGGGGCTTGCCTCGGGCGTGGTCAACACCTCCTTCATGATGGGCGGCGCGCTCGGCCTGGCGATTCTGGCCAGCCTCGCCGCCTCGCGCACCTCGAGCCTGCTGAGCTCCGGCCACCGGCCGGCGGCGGCGCTCGACGGCGGCTACCACCTTGCCTTCCTGGTGGGCGCGATCTTCGCCGCGGCGGCCGCGATCACCGGCGCGCTGCTGCTGCGCGCCTCGGTGGCGCCGGCGGGCGCGGCCGGAGCGCACCAGCCTGCCGGCGAGGCCGAGGCCGCGCTCGCGGGCGGCGCGAGCGCGGGCGAGCCTCAAGAGGTCGGCGCCTCCGCATAGCGCGTTCGCCGCAAGCACATCCGGCACGCCTCGGGGAGACGCATCTCTCCCCGACCCGCCGTCCGGTCGGCGTGAGCGGCCGGCAGCCCTGTTCAGGTCAGGCCGCCGGTCGCGGGCCGCGCCTGCACGCGATCCGGCGGGAAGCGATGCAGCCGCTCCCGATCGTCGATCACGTAGGTCTCGTGGTCGGCGACGATCACGCGGCTGGAGCCCCCGAGCGCGGCCGAGGCCAGCCCGGCGGAGGCGAGCGCGAACACGTCGCGGACCACGCCGATGTGGAATAGGGCCTGGCTCTCCTGGGCCACCGCCCCCTCGAAGGCGCGCAGCACGACCCGCAGGTCCTCTCGCACCGCCAGCGCAGCCACCGAGACCGAGACGTTGGTCAGGTCGTCGGAGGTCACCGCGGCCAGCGCCCGCGCACGGCGCAGCGAGAGCCCTTCCAGGACGCTGCGTTCGCGTCCGTCGGCGACCACGACGGGGATGCCCATCCGCTTGGCCATCCGCACGTTCGGCGCGTTCTCGTTGCGCTCGACCGCGACCACGCGCAGGCCGAGATCGGCGAGCGCCAGGCAGAGGCGGAAGCCGAAGTGCCCGAGTCCGATCACCACCACGTGGTCGCCACGCGGGATCGTGCGCCGGCCCACGATCGCGGCCAGCCGGCGACTCAGCAGCCGCTGCACCAGCCCGGCGGTGAACGCCGCGAAGAAGACCGCGGCGGCGAGCATGCTCAGCGAGCCGACCGCGCGCAGCGCTTCGCTGCCGCGGTCGACCAGCCGGCTGGGGCCGACGGTCGTGATCACCTTCACGGCGGCGTACCAGGCGTTGAGCAACGTCTCGCCGTGGGCCAGGCCGATCCCCGTGTCGAGCACCAGCACCGCCAGCAGCCCGCAGGCGCCACCCACCAGGATCCGGCCGCCGACGTCGAAGGGTCGAAGCTGTGAGCGCGCCCAGCCGAGCGCTCGCCGCCACCGGCCGGGCCGCACCGGGCCCGCGGCGCGCAGTGTCGGCCCCTGCGCGCCGCCGACCACGCCGCGCAGGCCGTCGCTGCCCTTGAAGAGGGCGAGCAGGTCGGTGTCCACGCAGGGTCCGATCAGGCTCGGCACCACGATCTCGGCGGCCGAGAGCACCTCGCAGTTGCGCACGCTGCGTCGCACCTGGCCGGCGACCGTGCGGTCGAAGATCGTCACGATCAGCCGCACGCCCGGCTGCATGTACTCGACGACCAGCGCGTAGCGCAGCGCGACGATGTCGTCCAGCGTCGCGATCAGCACCGCCGAGGGGCGATCCCGCAGCGCGGTGCGCACGTCTCCGAGCGGCGGCTCGCCCAGCGCGATCACCTCCACCCCGGCGGAGCGCAGGCACTCGGCCACCCCCGTCGAGAGACGGTCCTCGCCGATCAGCACGACGGGCGCGGCTCGCAGCGGGTGCTCGTTGGTCTCTGTCATGTCCGTGCCGGCGCCGGCCGACCCCGCCTCGGGGAGCCCGGTCGCGCAGAAAGCGATCGCAAGCTGAAAGGGTAGGCGCAGAGCGCCGCGGGGCCGGGCCGCGCTCAGGTCTTCGCTGTGCCGGCAGCGTCGGCGGCGCCCACGCCCTCCGCGCGAGCGGGCCGTCGCCCACTGCGTCGTAGCTGCCAGTAGAGGTAGGCGACCACCAGCAGGTTGACGATCAGCGCGCCGACCTTCAGCAGCGTCACGTCGCGGATCAGCTCCCAGACCTCTGGCACGATCAGGATCGCGGTGGCCACCAGCGTCAGCCACTCGCCCCAGCGCCGCCGGCGCGCCAAGCCGTAGGACTCGGCCGCCTCCAGCGCCCCGTAGGCCAGCGCGATCACGCCGAAGACGGTCGTCTCGCGCGCCGGGATCTTCCGCACCGCTTCGAGGATCCTTCGGACCACGTTGCCGCTCGGGTTGAGTCCCGCGTCGGTCGCGAGCCTCCTCACTTCGGCCGCCCAATTGGTGTGCGGGTGGCTGATGAGGATGGCTCCCAGAGTGACCAGCAGCGCCGCTCGCAGCCCGCGCTCGGCGGCGATCCACGGCAGCAGCCGCTCGTGGCGAGCAGCGGGAGCCTTGCTATGAGCAGATGGCGCTTCGAGCATCCTCGTCCGCCACGACCCGTTCAGGCGACCGGCTGCGGGCTCTGCCCGACCTGCGGAGCGCCGAGCGCGCGATCGCGGAAGATCAGCCGCACCTGCGTGCCGTGCCGCGGCGAGAAGGTGACGTTGCGCCGCTTGATCGGTTCGCCGCGGCGCCCGACCGGACGTAGATCGCAGTCGGCGACGAGCATCCTCAGCACGATCCGCATCTCGAATTCGGCGAACGCCGCGCCGAGGCAGCGGCGGATGCCGCCGCCGAACGGGATCCATCCGTAGGTGGCGGGCTGCTCCTCCAGGAAGCGCTCGGGCGCGAACGCGCGCGGCTGGCGGTAGAGGTCCTCGCGCATGTGCGTGAGCCAGATCGCCGGCGTCACGTCGGTGCCGGCGGGCAGGCGCAGGCCCTCGATGTCCAGGTCGCCGGCGAGCTTGCGCCCGGCCAGCGGCACGACCGGCCGCAGCCGCAGCGCCTCGGTCACGGTCGCGCGCATGTAGTCGTCCTGCTCGCCCTCTTCGATCTCCCGCTTGAGCCGCTCCAGCGCGCGTGGATGGCGCAGCAGCAGGTCGATCGTCCACGCGAGCGCGGTGGCGGTCGTCTCGTGGCCGGCGAGCAGCAGCGTAAGGAGCTGGTCGCGAAGCTCACGGTCGCTCATCTGCGTGCCGTCCTCGAAGCGCGCGCCGATCAGCAGCGAGAGGATGTCCTCCCGCCGCTCCAGCTCGGGGTCCTCGCGCCGCTCCGCGATCTCGGCCAGCAGAAGCTCGTCGATCTCCGCCAGCATGCTGTTCAGGCGCGCACGCGGATCGGGGCCCCGGAACCGCTGCGAGAGCAGCACGCGGAGCTGCAGCAAGATGGAGGAGTTCTGGTCGAGCAGCAGCGGCAGGCGCTCCCGGAGCTGCTCGCGCCGGTGCTCGTCCACCACGCCGAAGACAGCGCGGAGGATCACCTCGAGCGTGATCGCCTGCATCCGCGGGTGCAGCGGGAACGTCTCCCCGATCGGCCAGCTTTCGATCTCCGCGCGCGCCACCTCCTCGACGATCTGCTCGTAGGAGCGCATCCGCTCGCCGTGGAAGGCCGGCAGCATCAGCCGGCGGCGCGCGATGTGCTCGGGCCCTTCGAGCAGCAGCACCGAGTCCGCCCCGAGGACCGGCCGCAGCGCGACGGTGCGCCCGCGCGGCAGGCCGTTGGACTGCTCGCTGTAGAGAGCCCTGATCGCAGCCGGATCGGAGAGGAACACCGTCGGGCGCTCGAACCCCACGAAGCGCACGGTGAAGGCGTCGCCGTATCGCCGCCGGCAGGACTCCATGAAGGAGACCGGGCGCGCAAGCCACCAAAGCGTCTGGACGATCGGCGGCTCCGATGGACCCGGAGGCAGTCCGCTCATGGCACATAGATTGACAGATTTGGCCAGCCAGCCAGCGGGCCGGCGCGGCGCGGCGGCGCGGCGCGGCGCGGCCGGCGCCCAGACGCGGGGATGCTCACGTGGCGGCGGCGCCGGGCCTGGGGGCGACGCCGGGCCTGGGCGACGCCGGGCCTGGGCGGCGCCGGGGCTCGGCGGGCGCGCGCCGACCACAGCCGCGGCACATCGACCATTCGTCGATAAGTCGCGTTTCGCGCCGGTCGATCGGCGATGATGCGTGCCGATGGCAAGGTCTGCACGTAGATCCAGCCGGACACCCCGGCCCGGCACGCGGTTTCTGCTGCTGTCCTCTTTGCTCGTCTTGGCGCTCTGCTGCCTGGCGCCCGCCTTGGCCGGCGCTCATCCTCGGCGTTCGGTGGGCACCCCCGAACAGATCGCCTGGGTGCGCCGTGCCGCCGGCAACTTCGTGTCGGCCGAGCTTGCAGACAACGGCGCCGGCGCCTGCGGCATCCTGGCCGCGCCCCTGCGCGCCGACAGCAAAGGCCGAAGCTGCGCCGAACGCTGGGACGCCAAGCTCACCCGGATGCTGCGCCGGCCCGGCGAGCGGCGAGCGCTGCGGAGGCTGCTGCACGACGTCGGCTCTGCGCGCGTGGTCGTCCACGGCGACTGGGCGACCATCGATCTCCCCGAGCCGCTGCTCGACTCGGCCAATCGCCTGCGCTGGACCGAAAACTGCTGGATGGTCAGCCGCTGAAGGCGGGCCGGGGAGCCTGGAGCGAGCCTAGAGCTCACCCGCCGCCGGCAGGACCACAGGCTCGCGGGCGAGCCGCTGCGGGTCGAACGCGCGGAGCAGCGCATCGAGCGTGACGGGGTCGCCCGCGCCGGCGAGACCCGCGCTGCGCGCCATCCACGCGACGATCTGGGGGATGCTCTCGCCGGCCGCCAGACGCTGCTCGAGCGTGACGGCGCCGTCCCGCTTGGCGAGTCTGCGGCGATCGGCGCCGAGCACGAGTGGAACGTGCAGGTAGGAGGGACGCGCGATCCCGAGGATGTCCGCCACGAGAGCCTGGGCCGGGGTCGAGTCGATCAGGTCGTCGCCGCGCACGACCTCCCCGACGGATTGGGCGTCGTCGTCGACCACGACCGCGAGGTTGTAGGCGGGCGCATCGTCCGCGCGCCAGAGGACCACGTCGTCGACGACCCCCTCGCAGGGTCCCCGCAAGAGATCGTCGAAGCGGACGCGCTCTGAGCGCCCGTCCAGGCGCCAGACCGGCTCACGGCCGCTCTCGCGGGCTCGGCGACTGCGCTCCTGCGCGCTGAGATTCCGGCAGGCGCCGGGGTAGCGGAGCGGGCCGGCGGTGTCGTGGGGCGCGGAAGCGGCCTCGCGCACGTCGGCGCGGGTGCACCAGCAGGGGTAGAGGCGGCCGGCGGCGCGCAGTTGCTCGAAGGCGTCGCGATGCTCGCGCAGGCGCTCCGATTGGCGCATAACCGGACCGTCCCAGTCCAAGCCGAGCGCCGCGAGGTCGGCGAGCTGGGAGCGCTCGTGCTCAGGACGAGAGCGCTCGCAGTCGAGATCCTCGACGCGCAGCACGAACGGCGCGCCGCTTGAGCGAGCGGCGAGCCACGCCAGCAGCGCGGTGCGCAGGTTGCCGAGGTGCAGCGGCCCGCTGGGACTGGGCGCGTAGCGACCCGCGCCGGGGAGGTCGGGCGTCGAGTGAGGGAGCGTGCTCATGCAGAGCATCTTGCCGAGAAGACCTGGTCCCGGAGGCGCCATCGCCGCCGGCATCGCCGCGGAAGAGGCGCCGGCTGTTCAGTCGCCAAGCGCGCTGCTCGTGCGACAGGCCATCGCCAGCGCAACGACCCAGCCGACAAACGTCCAGCCAAGGAACAGGTTGATCACGATCACGCTGCCCTGATGCGTGACTTTGCGGACGACCGCAACGATGCTTGGCACGAAGTAGAGAGCCAACACGATGAGAGCGGCGGAGGAGTGGATCACTGCGCCTATCGCGGGGCTGCCGAACACTGGATGTCGATCGTACCCGACAGGCCAGGAGCCCGATCCCGGGGATTGAGATCAGTCCGGCCGTAAGCTATATGCTCGGCGTCCATGAACGCGAATGCATGCCGAGGATGGAGGGGGCGGGTCGCCGCCGCGCTCGTCTTCGCCGCCGTCGCGTTGTGCGGCAGCACGGCGCTTGCCGACGGGTCGAGCTCCGACGCACAGGCCACGCACGCCTACCTGACCGCCCAGCACAGGCTCGTGATCGCGCTGTCGCACGACGCCCCCGCGGTACGCGCCGCGGAGCGCGCCACGGCGAGACATGTCGCTCGAGAATGCCCTGGAGTCGTTGCGGGAATGCCTCGGGAATCGCGGCCATTCCAAACGCGCTCCTTGCGCGTCAGAGGCGAAGACGCCCGCCTGAGCAAGCAAAAGCAGACGATCGAAGGCGAGCTCGACGCGGCGGTCACGGACTCCGTCGACAGCTTGCATCGCCCGGCCGAGGAAGCCTACGCCGCCGAAGTGCGCGGCCTGTCTTGGAGCAACCCGGCGATCGCCCCGATGCTCCAGGCCGCGATCAAGACCAAGCTCGAAACTCTCTCGACCTCCGCTCCGCCGTTCTGCGCCGACGCGAAAGCGTGGGCCCAGAGCGGCTACCGTGCCATGTCGGCCGCCAGCCGGGAATTCGAGGCTGCTCAAGCAGCGCAGCGGAACGCCGCCCAAGGGCAGGAACGTTCCCTGGAAACGCTGTTGAAGCCTTACGAGAGCGCCGCAGATCGAAGACTGATCCGTAAGACCAAGGCAGGCGAAGTCAAGCTCGTCGAGAGCGCCTACGTCACCCTCCGGACACTCTTGCGGTTGGATCGCGTCGTCGGGTTCCCGCAACCCTTTTCCAAAGAGCCCAAGCAGATCACGATCGGCCACGGGCGCACTGCGGCCGGCACTCGCTTCGAGGTGAGCTCCGGGTCAGGCCTTCTCGGCGTGGGCTCGTGCCGTCGGTCGGCTTCGGTGTACTACAGCCGGCCGGGCGCTCCCGCAGTGCTGATCGCGGGCGGCCCCAACAACCCAATCTGCCTCTCGCCACCCCGTTTCCGGCGCCCCGCGCTCTTCTGCGAAGCGGGAGTCGAGACGATCCAGACGGCGGTGCCGGCCTCGGTGCGGTCGGCCAGGCTGCTGCTCGCCGACGGGCGAACGATCGAATCGCGCGTGGTCCAGGTGCCGCGACGAGACGGCGGTCCCGCGGGCATCTACGCCCAGGAGCTCCGTGGCAGCACGAGCCACGCAGTGTCGCTCGTCGAGCTGGCCTCCGGCGGCGCCGTCGTGCTCACGTTGAAACTGCGGAGCTACCGCTGCGTCAAGCCGCACACGCAGCCGGTAGAATTTCCGCCGAAGGTCCGGCAGGTCGCAACCGGGCGCACCCCCGAAGGCGAAGCATTCACGATCAGCGCCTTCGGCGACTTCAACGGCGCGCCGTTCCTCTACGTGGACACCGGCGTCAAGCCGGAGCTCAACGAACCACCGATCGGACTCGACGCGAGCAAGGCCTTCAACTGGTCGCTCTCGCTTGGCTGCGCCCCGCACTCCTACGCGATCATCTACGGAATCCTCGCGCCGCCGGGCGGGTCGGTTGTGGCGCAAACACCCCAAGGCGCCGTCGCCCTGAACGTGGTCCCGCTCGCATCGAGCGTGCACGCGAAGGGGCCGCTCGTCTACGGCGTTTTCAGCGCCCTGCCCTCCGAGCTGACCGTGCTCGCCGCGAACGGCTCGACCGTCTACACCGAAAGCCTGCAGGCAAAGGCGACGGAAGCGGCGCAGTTCTGCGAAGGCTACGCGGAACCCTGACAGGCAGAGCCCCGCTCCACCGCCGGCCTGGTCGCCGGCGTGCACCAGCGCCGAGGCTTGACGGATTTCGGGCTTCCGACTACCGGCCGGTCCCGGCCGGGCGCTGGGCGCTGACGCCGCGCGCGACGCGGAACTCCGCGGCGACCTCGCGTGTCGCCGCCTCTGCTCCGAGCGGAAAGATGTGCAGCGCGTCCACGCGCGAGATGCCGGCAAGACCGGCGGCCAGCTCGCGTGCCAACTCGATGCCGCCGCCGCGGCCGATCTGCGCCAGGGCTCGCTGATCGATCGCTACCCCCGGCAGCGCGCAGGCGCGCTCCGCCATGCGCGCGCTGCGCAGCAACGCGACGCTCGCATAGAAACGCACGTCCGCGAGGATCTCCTCGGCGGCCGTGAGGAACGCTTGCAGGCGCCCGAGGTCGAAGATCATCTGGGACTGCAGGAAGGTTGCTCCAGCCGCGATCTTGCGCCGCAGGAGCCGCAGCTCCCGGTCGATGTCCTCCGCGAATGGATTGACGACAGCCCCGACCGCCAGCGGGTGCGGGGCGCCCCATGCTGCGGCGTTCGCGATGAGCTGCGTGGCGGTCATGTCGCCCACACGCTCTATGCCAGGCACCGGATCTCCCTGCATGCAGAGGACCGCCTCAGCGCCAAGCGCCGCCGCACCGACGACGTGCGACTGCAGAGCAAGCCGGTTGCGATCGCGACAGGAGACGTGGACGATCGTGCCCACGCCCTGCTCCCGCGCGAGCGCCACCGCAGCCAGCGGCGACATCCGCGGCTGGCCGGCATGGTTGTCGGTCAACCCGACGACGTCGACGGTGTCAGCCAGAACAGCGATCCGGTCTCTGACGCGCGCGCCATCGGCTCCGGCCGGCAGCGAGATCTCCGCGGATGTCAAGGCTGTCAGCGACACGACCTGTTGAAGCCTAGACGGTCGGTACCTCGGGCCGGCTCGGCCGGACGACCTGGATCGCGTCAGCCTACGCAGCCGCGACTACGACGCTGTAGCGGTCACCTTCGAAATCCTCCAACGCATTGCGCCGCGCCCGCTTGCCGATGAGCTGCGGCTTCTGCCCTGCGGGAGCGATGTCGATCGCAAGCTCAATCCCAAGCGCGCCGGAGAGGCGCAGCAGGGTCGGGAAGCTGGGGTTATGCTCGCCGCTCTCCAGCCGAGCCACGGCCGGCTGAGTCATCTGCAGGCGCTTTGCAAGCGCAGTTTGGCTGAGGTTCTGTTCAGCGCGGTAGGCGATGACCTTGACGGAGACGGCGCGGGCAAGCGCGGTGCGCTCCCATTCACGGCGGTACCCAGGGTCGGAGTCAAGATGCTCAGCGAGCACCTCCTCGGCAGCCGGTAGGTCAGATAGCTTCATTGGCGTTCGAAGATATTATATCAAATTTGTGATAGTCGGCCTACCGTCACGCCTCGACTTCAGCAAGCCTTGCCTTGGCATCGCGTACGCTCTCGCACGCCCGCGGCACCGCCAGCGAGGACAGTGACTTCGACTTCCTGGTAATCGAGGAGAAGGTTCCAAATCGCGTCGACGAGGCGGTAAGGCTCCGTGATGCTCTCGGAGACTTCAACGCGCCTGTCGATGTGATCGTCATGGATGCCGCGCTCGCCGAACGCCGAGCCAAGGTCCGAGGCACGATGGTTAACCGAGCCCTACGCGAGGGTCGTGTTCTCGCCGAGTCCTGAGCAGATCGAGTACGCCGAGTTGCCGCTGCGCCGGGCCGACGGCGACCGCCGAGCCTGCCGGGTGCTCTCGGACGACGTGGACATCGACGACAACATCGTCATGGCTGACGCCGTGGGCGGCCGCACTCCGCTACGACGAGCCGACAACAGCCCCGCTCAGCTCGCGCTCGAAGGCCTCCTCGATCCGGCTGTACAGCGTCATCCGGCTGGTGACCCCGTACAGGTCGATCCGCACAGCCAGCGCGCCGTCCTGGCGTGCACGCGCGAGTGCGGCCTCGGCGAGAGTCGTCTTCCCGTAGCCGCGTGGCGCATGAAAACCCCGCGATTCAGAATCCAGGCGGCCACATCCGGTCTTGGCGGACTCCACTTCGGGGCCGCACGGGGGACTATTTCCCTCGTACAGATAAGCTCTCCTTGGATACAGGGCAAGACCCATAAGAAAAACTTATGGCGAATTCTCCACCAATGTTTCGCAGGCACCGGACGGCCACGCGCAAACCCGGCTCGATTGCACACCAGCACAGCCGACGACACCAGCCGCAAGCGCCAGACCTCTACCACCGCGGCAACCTGCCGGCCGCTCGCCGCGGACCGCCCACTCGTGTCGCCCCGGAACCTGCTACCCGGCTCCCCAACCGAGACCGACAAGCGGGAACGACGGGGCTCGGGCGCGCTTTCGGCACCATCGATCGAGATCCGGTCGCGAGCGTAGCGTGCTCGCGGATGCCGGCGGCCGTGGAAAGCGAGCGACGATGGAGTCCGTGCAGCCCGGGCGGACGGGCTTCGCGGAAGACGGCAGGATCGTCGCGGTGCAGCCGCACGACGAGCCCCTGCCCTACTTTCAGACCATTCAGGGCTGGTGCCGAAAGCGGGAACGACGGGAGCCAAACCCTCGATTGTTGCCTCCGGGATCGAGATACGGCTGTAGCGCGGCGACCGCGCGCCGTTGCGCCGCCCGGAGGATGTGGAGCGGGTCAGCCTTGCTTTTCAGGCTCCGGCTCAGGAGGCGGAGGGTCGATGACGCTCTGCGCCCATGCGATCGCGTCGGCCGCCCAGCGCAGCGCCTGATCGCGGTCGAGCTCGCTCGGTAGATTCGCGCCGTAGCGCAACTGAACCCCGTATGGGGTGAGCTGGTCGATCTCGGCGAGCTCGGCGGGCACATCGATGCCGTTGCGCTCACAGAGCTCAGTGAGGCCGTTGAGATCATGCGTGTATGGAAACTCGACGTTGCTGCTGGCAAGGACCGCCTTCACGGACTTCTCGACGGCCTGCTGCGCGTGGAAGCCGACGATCGCATCCGTCGCGCCCTTCACCGGCAGCAGGGCTTGAGCGGCGAACTCGTCGTCGCGCGCCAGCCGAAGCAGCACGCTCGGCATGTCGTCCTCGGTGGACATCAAGCAGCGAGCGTGTGGCCCTCTGAGAGCGCGGCGTGGATGACGGTGCCGTATGTCTGGCCCCACCGCTCTGCTTCATCCTCGCTGACCACGATCACGTCGGCGAAGAGACCCAGTCCGCGCAGCGTCCTGCGGAGACGCACCGACTCATTGACCGGGTTATCGACGGTCGGCTCGACCACAAGCAGATCGAGATCGCTCTGCGGGCCAGCCTCCCCCCGTGCATGCGAGCCGAACAGGATCACTCGCGCCGATGGCGCCGCCGCGGCTAGGCGACGACCGACCTCGGCAATAACAGCCTCATCGATCATGTCGATACCGTACCGCGCCGCAACGGTCTACGGCCCACCGTCGGGCCGCGGCATCTCCGGCACATGCTCAGCCCAGCACCACCACCGCCCAGCAGGGCATAGCCGCAGTAGCGCCGCCCACCCCGGCACGTCGATAGTCCGCGTCGGGTCGGACAGGGTGTTAGATGGCTCCGAGGTCCGTCAATACATCGACGGTGTTGACGAACTGGCGGCCCTGAACGCTCTCAATGTATTGCTGCGCCCTGGAGCGCCTTACGGAGCGGTGCATCGCAGATCGGTCGTAGCCGGGCTCAAGAATGCGCGATAGGGGCTGATGAGGTCCGTTCGCGATCTCGGGCTCGGCTCCCGGCCGGTGCATCCATTCTCGGTCGGCCTGCGCCACGGTGAAGGCATTGAACTCGGATGCCGCGGAGATATCGAGAGAGACTGCATGCTGGTCTGAGCGGTCAACCCAGTCCATGAGCACGGCCGCGTCGGGGGCGAGAGGAAAGCGCACCTCCAGTGCCGAGAGGGGCCCGAACTGCTGCTTGCTGAAGACCTGCGTCGTCTCAAGGTTCATCGGCCACATCGCCACTGGGTGATCGGAGTAAGCGAGCGCGGGTTGATCGAATCGAACGATGCTCCAGCGCATGTATCCGAAGATGCTGGCTAGCTTCACCGACCGCGTGAGCATCGACATGAGGCTCCTGGTGGAGTCGAGATATTTCTCAACCGCTTGCTTTCGCGCAACTACGATGTCGCCGCCAGCTGCGGCAAGCCCCTCATGCGTGAAGTCGTCGGCCTCCAGTTCTTCAACCATCGGCACGATCAGTTGCTCGCGCTGCTCGAAGAAAGCGGGACCGCGCAGCATCTGCACCGCTATGAACTGTGCGAGGATGCCCTTGCGCTCAGCGGTGAGCGGCTTGCCCGTGATCAGCTCTCTGAGGGGCTGCGTCGCCTTGTGCTCTATGACCGACAGCGATGCCTCGACATCGTCCATAAGGTCACCGTCCGGGCGTGTTCGCCGGTAGTAGGCAGGGCGCGTACCCGCAGTCTTTGTTGAGGCCGGAACACAGTCGGCAGCTCCGTCCGCGTGTACGGCGACCTTGCCGTTCACCTCGAACGCTCTCTGGTACATGCGCGGAACGATGTGGGCGTTGTTGACCTGCGGATAGCTGGCCCGATTGAGCACGAAGCCAGGCCGGTCAGGATCCGGCTCGTCGTCATGTGCTTGAGCGTGATCGGTCATCACCACAGAACAGCCCACCGCGGAGCTGTACGGTCGGGGGCGACTCAACCGCAGACGCTAGCGCAGGCGAGGGCGACTCGGCGGGTCGCAGTCTCAAGGGACTCGGACCCGGAGAGGAGCTTTTGGCTGGCTGAGCGGATCATTCTGCCGGGGTAGGGAGGGAGCCGGGAGGCTCGTATACGAGCCTGCGTTCCGTTGTGGCGGCGTGCCTCGGCTGTTCTGGGAGGCTGATATGAGCGGGGCGGTGCAGAGTTTCCGCCGCGGCCTCTGCTCTGATCGCGCCAGCAATCAAAAATTGAGGCGGCCGGACGGGTGATTGAGACCCGCCCGGCCCGAGCACCGAAGTACGTGCCTTCGTTGCCCACGGCTTACCGTAGCTCTAATGCTGCGGTCTGGCTGGTTGTGCTCGTCTGCGCGCGTCTTCGGGCGTCCCGAAAGGAGGCCGGATGAGCACAGGACCGATTGGAAGACCAAGCGGCGGAGATTCGACCACAGGCGTCCCCGCGCTGCTGCTCTACGGCGAAGAGCACACGAACCTGGCGCTGGCCGACGGGCTGGCGCTCGACGGATACGAAGTACACCGCGCCAGCGACCCGGCAATGCTGCGCGCCGTTTGTGGCGCGCGTGTGATCGCGCTGGTCATCTTCGGTCGCGCGGCCGATCGTGGCGCGGGCCTTGAGGTGCTGCGCCGGCTGCGCGCGGGGAAGTTCACGCCCGAGGTCGGCCCGCGGCTGCGTGCGCTATGGGTGAGCCCCAACAGCGAGCTTGGCGACGTGCTGCGCGGGTTCCAGGCTGGTGCTGACGATGTGATCCGCGCGCCGTTCGCCTACCCCGAGTTTCGCGCCCGCGCGCAGGCGCTGATCTGCCGCGACGTGATCGAGACGCCTGGCGTGATCGAGTACCGGGAGCTTCGGATCGACACCGCCGCACACGAGGTCACGATCGGAGCGACTCCCGTTGTTGGTCTGCGCCGGCTGGAGTACGTGCTGCTGGTGCATCTTGCGAGTGACCCTGCCCGTGTCTTCAGAAAGGATGAGTTGCTGCGGGCGGTGTGGGGCATCGGCTCGGGCATCGTGACGCGGACGCTGGATTCGCACGCCTCGCGGCTGCGATGCAAGCTCGCCCATGCCGGCGCCGAAGGATGGGTGACCGCGATTCGCGGCGTCGGCTACCGGCTCTCCCCCGACACTCTCGTCTGCGCCCCGCGATCGGTGTCGAACGATCGCGCCATCCACGTCAGAGCTTCGTGAACCGTCTGTCTACGTGACCGCCTCCACCACCGGCAGACACATAACCTCTGCGGCGCCCGGCGAGGCCGTCTTCACGGCCGCCTCGGAGGTGCGAGCCAAAGACCCAAAAGGCCAGACGGCCGACGAGGCAACAATAGCGGGAACGACGGGGCTCGAACCCGCGACCTCCGGCGTGACAGGAGTGCGCCCATCAGACCAGACAACTCCCGCTTTTCCCTTGGTTAAGCCAAATCAGAGGTTCGACAGTCCGCTGAATAGCGGGGCGCGAATCCCGCTATTTGCGGCTTATCCTTGGCGATTTGGGCACACGACCCGGCTTGTGCCCAATGGGGCGTCGATCCTCCACGCCGATCCGGCAGCGGCTTGGGAAGATGTCCATTCGCACGTCTAGAATCCGCGCGTGCTCTGGAGGAGGGTAAGACGGCTGCCGCAGCAGGATGAGGCTCAGAACGTTCATTCCGCAGCAGAAGCTTCGATGACGATCGAGATGCAGTCTGACAGCGGCGTCGAGCTGCGGAGCAGACAGAACCTCATCAACGGGCAGCGCGTCTTTCCGCCCGAGACCGTTCAGACCACGCACCCAGGAAAGCCTGCCGCAGATCTCGCCGTCGGCCGTCAGCTCGGAGTCGATGGCTTCGTCGCGATCGACTTCGAGACAGCAACGTCCTCACGCGCAAGCGCATGCGCTGTTGCGATTGCAAGCGTCGACGCTGGCCGCGTGACCGGTGTACGCCGTTGGCTGATCAGGCCACCTGGGAACGAGTACGACGGGTTCAACGTTGCGTTGCATGGAATCACGCCTGAAATGACAGAAGACAGTCCGACGATCATCGATGTGTGGCCCGAGGTGGCCGCGGTCGCAGGCGACCGACCACTCGTCGCGCATTATGCGGCCTTCGACATGAGTGTACTGCGCCACGCCCTGGCGGCCGAGGACGGCACATGGCCCGACCTCATCTACTACTGCACAAGGGCGCTCAGCAGATGCGCTTGGCCTGGGATGCTCTCCTATCGCCTCGTTGACATCGCAGCGGACTGCGGCATTACGTTCACACACCACGATCCCGGCGCCGATGCGACAGCCGCCGCCGAACTCGCCATCGCCTGTTGCGGCGCTGTCGGAGCATCTGACCTTGCAGACGCAAGTCGCGCTTTGCGAGTGCGAGCAGGCAGTCTCAGCCGCGATGGCTGGGTGCCCAGCGGTGCACAGCACCGGCGTCTGACCGACTTGCGCCCAAGCGTCGACAATGTGCCAGCCGAAAGCCCTTTCGCCGACAAGACAGTCGTCTTCACGGGTACGTTGTCGTGTCGACTGATGCGGGCACAAGCGGCGCAGCTCGTAGTTGATGCCGGCGGCACGACGACGGACAGCATGTCCAAGAAGGTTGACTACCTGGTGCTTGGCCTACAGGACGCGCGGAAGGTCAAGGACGGCAAACACTCCGGCAAGATGCTGAGAGCCACGGAGCTGCAGCGGGCAGGCAGCCAGATTGAGTTTCTTTCCGAGGACGACTTCCTCAGAATGCTGCCCACCTGACTACCTCTGGTGCCCGCCTAGTCGCAGGCGCGTCGCGAACCGACAGAGCAGGAGCCCGCGCCCCAGCGGCGAATGCGGTCGGCGATGCCTTCCGCCGACCCGCGCTTCGACGCCATCGATCCCCAGTACCGCCGCCGCGCCCAGGCCGTTCTGGCCAGCCTGCAGTCGTACTTCATCGAGATGCCGCGTGGCAAGTCCTTTTGCGAGCGCCGGGACTTCCAGCTCGGCTACGACGCGGTGCGCATTGCGACGCGGAACGGCTCGCGGCTCACCGGGGAGGCGCTCTTGGACGCAATCGCGCGGGAGCCGCGTGCATGGCTCGTTCTACGGTGCATCCTCGGCGTATCTCCTGGCGAGGCTGCCTACCTTGCAGCAGAGCAGGCGGCCACCGACGGGCAAGAGCTCATCATCGATCAAACCGATGCGCGGGAAATCGACTCGCGTGCCAAGCGCGGGGAACGCCTGCTGTTCGATGAGCCGCCGCACGGCAGCAAGCAGCGCCGCTACGACGAGCTGCTGCGATCGATGGTGCCGTTGCTCGCGGAGCTTCTGCAGCGGCCTGTGCCGCACGTCCCGCCGGAGAAGATCCATCGTCTCGACAAGCACGACACTCATGGCGGCCGCGCCACGCTCAGGGCCGCGTTGTCGACCGGCGAGGTACCCTACTCCGAGCTACTCTACGAGCGGCTGCTCGGAAGGCCATACGCCTCTCACCGTGACTCGGTGTCGGGCATGGTAGGCAGGATGATCGAGCAGTCGATCTCCGATCTGCTGGAGCGCCACAACATCGACGGACGCGCGACCAGGGACCGCGAGCGCGTGCCGGGCTTTCCGCAGGCGCCCGATTTTCTGATCCCTTCACGCGACACGAAGGTGATGATCGAGGCCAAGCTCACCGAGGACGACGGCACTGCCCGCGACAAGGTCGCGCGCGTCCAGACGCTGCGGCAGTATGAGGACGAGCGACCGGCCGCGGAAAGGCGCGTGATCGTCGCAGTCATCGACGGCCGCGGGTTTGGTCATCGAGCAAGCGATCTGAACCGAATGCTCAGAGCATGCGACGGCCACGTCTACACGCTGGGCGAACTGGACCGCCTCGTGACACGTGGCGGTCCGCTGCATCCGTACATCGGCACTCGCAAGTAGACCTCCGCCAGCGCTCGCGCCGTCAGAATGCAGCCACCGCAACCGGCGCCTCGCTCGCCGACACAGGCACAGAGGCGGCCTCGTGTGTGCTCTCCGACAGCGCGATCAGCATGCGCCGCGCATCCTGCATGCGAGTCTCGATCGGCGCCGCAGCGTCCCAGCCCGACGCCAGAGCGCGGATCGTCTCCTCGGCCAGCAGCCCGTGCCGGATGCAGCGCCGGTCGCCCTCGGTGACCGTCAGTCCGGCGTCCACAAGACCCTGAACGTGCTTGATGAGACGTTGGCTCACAGGTGTCGCGCGGTCGCCGATGACGCCTGCGGGCGGCTTACGCATCACGAAGACCGTGTCAACGCGACTGGAGTCAGCGCTGTTGATGTGGATCGACCCGCGCATCTCAGACGGGCACACGAGTGTCGTCATTGGCACCAGGCCGGCATCGAGCACGGCCACGACCAAAGCCGCGTAGGAACGCAGGTCGTTATGGTGGTAGGTGAAGACAAATGGGGCCCCGGGTCGCAGCGCACAGGCCGCCGCCCGGTAGACAGCCGAGAGTCGATCGGCAAACGCCTCGATCCCACGGCCTGCGGTCGCGTTGCCGGTCACCTCATGCTCGGACTTCGATGTCGGCGAGGAGAAGAACGGAGTCTCAGGGGCCATCCGCCGCAGCCATGCGTAGCAGAAGTCCATCAGCTCCGAGTACTGGACATTCGCGAAGTACGGAGGGTCGGTCAGCACAAGGTCGACGCTCGCCTCGGGCAGCGGCTCGGTCACCATGCTGCCGCAGCGCAGCAGCGTCGCGCGGCGGTGGCCAAGCTCGGATGTATGCTCGACAAGCGAGCAGGAGATGCGCTCGCCCGGCGTCTGCACGCGCCGCTTGCGGCCATTGACTCGGACGGTCTCAAACGGCTCCGCGCAGTAGCGCTTGGCGGCCGCATACTTGGCCAGGAAGTGCCGATATCCGCCTGAGCCGACCCTTGGAACGCCGACCAGCGCCGCCTCGCACTGCACTCGATGGACCGGGAAGCCGTGCACGGAGAAGACATCCAGGATCTTAAGCGCCGCTGTGTCGTAACGGCAGACCATGTTCTGGTAGCGGATGAAGTCCGAGAAGACCGTCGCCAGCGCCGGCCGTAGCTCCGGCGCCGCCTCGCTGATCCGCTGCGCGAGCAGCGCAAGCCCAAGAAGCTGCCGCTCGTTGTGGAGATCCCTGAAGCGACGGTAGCCCCAGCGCAACAGCCGGTTGGTCTCATCGCCGGTAGGGATCGGGTCATCAGGCCAGAACGGAGAGGCCATCTTCGCCATCCGCGCCCTCGCCCGCGCGAACCGCGCATGGTCGTCGGCGTCGGCAGCCTTGAAGAAGCGGCCGCGGCGCCCCTCCCTCGCCTTGCAACTCCCGCAGTGGTACTCGAGCGCAAACAGCGCATGCGTGGGCGGCCCATCATCCTGGGGACGCCCAACCGCGAACGGACGGCCGCACTTGCACGTCGCCTTTGCCGGCACGGCCGTCTCGGCGTAGGCGGCGCCGCAGCACGTGCAGGCATCGGCAACCTCGCCGGGCAGGAATTGGGCCACCGACCGGCACGATCCGCACACAAGGACATCGTGGGTATGCCTACCCATCTTGCGGCCTGCGACCAGCGGCCCCGGGAAGAGCAGAGTCTCCTCTCCGCACTCGCAGACGTGCGTCTTGACCCACAGAAAGAACTTGACGGGCGCGTCCTGCCCACACTCCTCGCAGCGCGTCGTGTACAGGTCGCACAGCTCCGCCTCCACCGCCGCAGCGATCGCCTCGCCCTGCTGCTCGAAAGCGAGCACATCGAGATCCTCGAGCTCTCGCTCGACAAGCCAGCGGGACATCGGATTCGTGTCATAGCCGACCACAGAGAGGCCGAGGCGGTTGGCCTCGAACATGGTGGTGCCACCGCCCATAAACGGGTCAAGAACTACGCCGCGCAGGTCGTGGCTCTCGAAGTAGTGCTCGGCAAGCGGCCGATCCACGAGCTCCGCCAGCGCCAGGCTGCGAAAGAGCGTGCCTGGCCGCCGCGCGAACCACTTATGGACAGCGATAACCGGCCTATAGCTCTGCTGAACCTGCTTCTCGGCAGACGCAAGCGCAGCAACCAACGTCTCATCGAAGTTCGTCTCCATGCGCATCGCACGATACGCCCCCGGGCGGACCATCTGAGAGTCTCCACAAACTGCGCCATTCGGCGCTGTGCATACAGTTGTCTGCGCCACGGCCGAAGCATAGCCCCACAGGGCAAGCTGGCCGCTCGCAATTCGGTTCGATGTCGTCATCGAACATATGTTCCCTATTGCCGGGGACGCTCCGCGAGGACTCGAAGGCGGTCACGAGGTCGCGCCGCGCAGCACAATGAACCATTCCGCGCCAACTTTTCGGCGTGTGATGCCTGGTTTTGGCTCTGGCAAGCCGAATGCGGTCGCTGGCCGTCTCGGACAGCACCGCGTCGTCTGCCGCGGTCCGCTATAACCCCTTTGTCTACCTACCAATAGTGCCCCCGCGCCGCTACAACGGCCGGGGGCGTGGCACGAAGAATGGAGGTTCTTCATGCAGGATCAAGCTACCGGTTCGGCGCGGATGAGTGCGGCCGAACCGTCTCAGCAGGCGATGGAGCAGGCGATCGTGTCGGCGCTGCTGGCCGATGGCAGCGAGCCGGTTTGGTCGCGTGGAGAGCTGGAGGCGCATTTCCCGAACAGTCCGTTGGTGTTCGCGGACGCCTTCAGCGAGCTGGAGTCGGCGGGCGTGCTGTGCGTCTGCGGCGAGATGGTCAAGGTCGCGCGCGCGGTGCGCTACGTAGACGAGCTGGAAGGGCTCTGAGCCGTCGGGTGCCGAGCGGAGGGTGTCGGCTGCCGTCGTGGGGAAGCAGCGTAGCGATGGCGGCGGCCGACACCAGCCGGAGCAGCCGTGTGCGGCCGCCAGCTCCGCCTTGCCTTTGGTGCTGGAACCCCTGTCCGCTTACCGCACGCCGAATGGGTCGGGCACGGCAAGCTCGCTCAGCAGGTCTTCCAGCGGGGTTGCGTCGCACTCCACCACGAGCGCGTGCCCGATGTCCCGCAGCTCGGTCATGATCTCGGGCCGGTAGGGGAAGCGCTGCGGGCTGTTGAGGCACACGCAGCCGGTATGGGCCGCGGCCCAGAGATCGCTCGTGTGTCGAAGGGCATCGAACAGCAGCCGCGCCTCGAACGCTGGCGCGCCGTCGAATCGAAGGTCCAGTCGCGCCAGCGCATACGGGTCGGCGTCGCTCGGCAGCAGCACTGCCCAGCGCGCGAAGTACGCGACGCCCGTGAGCGAGTTGGTCTCGTGCGCGGCGGTTAGCTTGGCAAGCTGCTGGCTCTCTGATGGCACGGCCGCGATCAGCGCGAGCGCCTGCAGCACACCCTCTCCCTTCGGCAGCGCATGCACGCGGCTGTCGATCACCGGCGCCGCACCGGCGACGAACTCTTGGATCGCGCCTTTGTAGGTTCCGGGCTCCATCGACCATGCTCGTAGGCGGCTCATCTTGCTTGCCCTTCCCGCGCCCGCCTGACGCGGACGCTCACGTTATGCCTTCGATCTCAGCGGCGACCGGCATCCCCGCTCATCTCTCTATCCGACGAACCACTCGGCAACGGGACACAGCACGCCACGGCGACCGTGCCACCAGCGCACGGCGTTTCCCCGCGCGGGCGGCATCTGCGCTGCCGGCGTCATGGAGGCATCGACGGTGAGGCTGCGCGCGTGGCTGGACCGGCGGCCCCACCCCACCCCGCGCCGCCGCGGCGGTGTCGCTGATCCTGTCGCGTGTCGCGACAGGATGGGCGTCGCGTTTCGGCGCCCGCCACCTGCTGGTTTTGGCTTCAGAGCGCGGTTTCCGCTCGCCCGTCTTGGTGGTGTGGGTCGGCGGGCGGTGCTTGACCACCCGCCCTCAGCTTCGCAGTTCGGGTGGTCAAGCACCTTCCTTGGTGGGTGGGTGGGCGAGCGGATCGATGCGATGGGATGGGGTTGGGGTGGCGGGCGGTGTGATGGGTGTGTGTGGGTGTGGTTGTTGTTTTAGGTCCCTGCGCTCCATTTCGCCATGACCAGGCAGCACGTACCCGTCCATGCTGTGCAGGACGGGTCCCACGTGCTGCCTTGGCTTTCGCTTGCCCTGCGGGCAAGCGTGCCTCCTGTCGTGTCGCTGGCGCCCCAATTCATCCCGCTTGCCGTCTAAAAACAACAAAAGGCACAAGAACAGAGAGACGATCAGCAGACCACGCTTGCGTAGCGGCCACGACGTTGTTGCCGCAGCAAAGCAAACGGCTTGCCGCCGGCAACATAACAGCAGACAGTTACGTTACCAGTAACGTTATGTGCTATCGTGCGGGGCATGATCTTCGACGGTGGCCGCTGATGGCTTCTAAGCGTGGCTCCGGCTCGCGTGGCGTGCTGGCGCAGATCGACGCGCGGCTTGCCGAGCTGGACACCGAGCTTGCCAAGGCAAACGAGCTGTTGGCCGAGCGGCAGCGGCTGCTTTCCGCCAGGGCAGCCCTGACCGGCGAGCGTGCCGCCGCGGGTGGCGGTGGCGGGCTTGTGCGGCGCATCACCCAGGATCAGGTCGCCGAGCATCTGGCCGCGCATCCCGGCGCCAGGGCCAGCGAGATCGCCGCCGCGCTGGCGGTGCCGTTGACGACCGTCTCCCAGCACCTGCACCGCGGCAAGACCAGCCGGTTCGAACGCCGCCACGACGGCTGGCACCTACGCGAGAGCAACCAGACGCCATCCCGGCGCGGGGCGCGCAAGTGAGCGACACGCTCACCCACCCCGCCGCCCGGCACCGCCCCGCCCAACGGCATCACCCCAGCCGCGTCCGTGCCGCCGTCCCGCATCACGACGCCGATCACCACGCCGGCGGCGGCGAGCTTTTGCGCAGCCGCGACCTGGAGCTGCTTGGCTGGGTCGCCGAACAGTACGCCGCCAGGATCGACCAGCTCGGTGTGCTGATCGGCTGCGGCCCCCGCACGGTGCAGCGCACGCTGGCCCGGCTGCGCGCGCAGGGCATGATCCAGACGATCCGGCTGCTGGCCGACCAGCCGGCCTGGGTGACACCGACCGTCCGGGGCCTGCGGGCCTGCGCAAGCCCCCACGGCCTCTGGCGGCCACGGCTCTCCCTGATCGCGCACGTTGCCGCGGTCAACGACGTGCGGCTGCATGTCCAGGCACGCGACCCGCAGGCGCAGTGGGTCTGCGAGCGGCTGCTGGCAGCGCAGCGCAGCGACCCGCGCCGCCATCTCCCCGACGCGGTCGTGATCACCGACCAGCGGCAGGTCGCGATCGAGGTCGAGCTGACCGTAAAGAGCCGCCGCCGCCTGGAAGGCATCCTGCACCAGCTCACCCGCCACCACCACGCCAGCATCTACTTCTGCGCCCCCGGCCCCCACCGCGTCCTCACAGCCCTGGCCGCGACCGGCCGCTGGCCCACCCTCGGCATCCGACGCCTGCCGACCACCGCCGAGGCGACCGGCGTGGACACCCCGACCACGGACACCACAACCCCAGCCGCCACGGCCGCCGCCACCGCGACGTCATCCCCGGAGCCGCCGCGATGACCGCCACCGGCCACCGGACCCGGCCGATCTTCGTCCGCCGCCACCACACCCCCACCCCACCCGCGTCCGCGCCGCCGCCGCTGACCGGCTTCGCCGACGGCGAACATGGCATCCTGCTCGCCCGCCGCCTGGGCGGCGAGCGCGCGCTGCCAACCAGCGAAGGCAACGTGATCCTCTCCCTGGACCGGCTGCGACGCCACATGCTCGTCTGCGGCGCGACCGGCGCCGGCAAGACCGAGACGCTGCTGCGCATCGCCTGGAGCATCGCCAAGACCACCGACACACCCGTCTTTTACCTCGACGGCAAGGGCGACCGCGACACCGCACAACGCTTCACCGCGCTGATGAGCGACGCCGGCCGCACCAGCCGCGTCTTCCCCAACGAGCCCTACGACGCCTGGCGCGGAGCACCGCATGAGATCCAAAGCCGGCTGATGGAGATCATCGACTACGCCACCGACGGCCCCGCAACCTGGTACCGCGACCTCGCAAAGACAGTCCTGCGCCTCGCCTGCGAGCACCCCGACGGCCCACCCCGCAACACCAACACCCTCCTGGCCCGCATCGACCAGGAAGCGCTCGCCGCCGCGCACCCAACCTCAACCGCCCTGGCCGCACTCACAAAGGAGCAGATCCGGCAGGTCCGCCTGCGCTACGAGGCGTTCTTCGGCCAAACCCGCCAGACGCTCAACGGCACCTGGGCCTGGGAGGACACCACCGCCGCCTACCTCATCCTCGACAGCCTCGCCCTAAAAGAAGAGACCGCCGGCCTCGCACGCCTGCTCTTCGAGGACTTCGCCCACTACTTCACCACCCGCAAGCCCCGCCACCAACACTGCCTACTGATCGTCGACGAGTTCTCCGCCCTGGCAAACGGCTCCGGCATGGCCGCCCGCATCGAGCAAGCCAGAGGCTTCAACACCGCCCTAATCCTCGCCCCCCAAGTCACCGCCGGCATCGGCGACCCCACCGAAACAGAACGCATCACCGGCTCCGTCGAGACGATCATCTGCCACCGCGTCAACACCCCCGAGCCGATCATCACCCTCGCCGGCACCCGCAAAGCCACCGAGCACTCCACCCACTACACCCCCGACGGCGCCACCGGCGAAGGCTCCATCCGCATCCAACACCAATACAAGATCGACCCCAACAAGGTCCGCGCCCTCCCACCCGGCCACGTCTACATCATCAACCACGGCCAAGCCATGCGCGCCCACATCCAGCAAGCACCCAACGGCCGGCAAGAGCTGCCGCAGCCGCCGGCCGCAGACGTGCCAGTCGACCGGGCCGACGCCGCAAACGCCGTCGCAGCCGACTCCGCTGTCACCCAACTCCGCTTCTAGGAGATCGTTGGCGAAACACGCGGAGCCCGTTGTCGGGAGCGTGAGAGACTCACGAAGACACCCAAGTCTGTGCGCGAGTGTGAATCGCCACACTAGAACCCCTCGGCCCTCCAACGCGCCAGCCTTGTAGCCTTCGGCCCATCGCGGCTAAATGTCGCTTTTTGAGGATTTTTTCCGCCTTTGCGCGCGGCCGCAAACGTGAATACATCTTCGACTCGGTACTCGCGCCGCGTCGCAAGCAGGAGACCGTTTTCGCCCTTCACGATCACGCGCAAGCCAAGGGCCAGCCTCCCAAACTCCATTACGTCCTCAATGAGCTTCCAGAGGGCGTCCGAGCGTTCGTCCATCTCCTTCGGCGGGTGGGTAGTCAACTCTGCCGGGACGCCCTCGCGCTTCTTTGGTCTCATTCGGATCAACTCCGGATCGCCGTAGGGTCCGCCGATCCACCAGTCCCCGTGAGCGAACTTGTTCCGCCACTCGATCTCTGCCGTGACGGTGCGGCACAGCAGCTCGCAAACGCCTTTCTCGGCGTCGGAAAGATCACCGTCGTACCGACACATGGCAAAGAACGAGTCGGCGATCTGTTGTGCAGTAGCTGTGGCGAACGCAAGCTCGGCCAGCTCGACTTTGTCGTCGCTGTTGATTACAAGCCGCTGACTCATGAGCCCTCGCATATGGGCTACAAGGCGCGAGAAAGCGACAAAGTAACGCCCGATCGCACGGTGCGCAGCATGTACCTGGCGCCGCTCAACCTCGGTGCGATCTTCGTCAGCCACAGCGATCTCGCTACGCTCGTTCCGTATGCCCGGCCATGAGCAGGAGCCTACTCAGAAAACGATGGAGATTCCGGTGCCGAACGTCGGCGCGATCCCTGCCTCGACCAGCGTCGTCAGGTCGGATCGGCCGTAGGACCGAGACGCAGGCACTCGACGCGCCATCCGTCGTACTCGCAGAGGCGCAAGCCCACGAGCGTTCCTTTAGTCGACCGAAGCTGGCCTCTACGATGCCCGCATGAAGGAACCACTGACGATCGCGGTCATCGGCCTCGCCGGCATCGTGCTTGGTGCCGTTGGCACGGGGGCAGTGCAATCGTTCCTCGCGCGCAGCGATAGGCGCCGCGAGGGTCGAAACGCCGCACTGGCCCTGTACCTGAAGCTGCATGAGGCCGAGACCGCGATAGAAGAGCTGCGACCACGACGCGACTGGGACAACATGGTCACCGACTGGACGAGCTTCGGTCCCATCTGGGCAGAACATCGGGGCGCACTTGCCCATGTTCTCCGCATCCCAGACTTCGTCCTGATCGACTCGGCGTTCGCGGGAGTCGGCACCCTTTCGCGTGCGCGGGAACGCGATGCCGTAAAGCGACCGCCAGCACCGGGTCATTCGCCAAACTTCGACCCTCCCGACTATGTTCTCGAGAACTACGCCGGACTGGCCAAGGGGGCAAAGCTCATCGTGTTGAACGCCGCGTTCCGCTGGTGGGAAGCACGGGACAAGCGCAGGGCACTTGCGACGCCAAAGCTCCCTGTGGAGGAGTCGTAGCACGTCGTAATCGGACGCGATGCGCTGGGTTTCGCGCACATCTCGCCAGCAACATACAGGCGCCGGAGAGGTGAAGGCGTCGGCTTTCAGGGCCGGCCTTTGAGGGCCGGCCAGGGTGGGCCGCGTCGTGCAGACACCGGCCGCCGGCAAGAAAGTGTCCCGTTTGGCCCGCCGCCGTCGGATGAGAGTGTGTTCCCGGAGCGCAAGGAGGCTCTCTCATGCAGCCCACAACCCCTCAAATCCTCTCGCCGGCCCCGACGTCCCGCCCCCGTCCCGTCCTGCGGCTCGCCTCGGCGCTGCGGCGCCTGGCGGGCTATCTGAGCCGCGGCGTCAGTATCGACTCGGTCTGCCTGCTGGCCTTCGCGGTGATCGGCGAACTGCCGGCGCTGATGGCCCGCGGCGTGATCCTGCTGGTCGCACAGGTCCTGCTGAACCTGCTGATCGGCCCCACGATCACCACACCGCTGATCCAGATCCTGCTCGCGGCGCTGTGGCTGTGGGCGCCGCTGGCGCTGTTCTGCCCGCTGGGAGGCGGCTGGTGGTGGCGACAGATCGAAGGCGGCCGCCACCCCTCCCAGCGCGAGCGGCTCGCCTACCAGGACAGCATCGAGCTGCTGCAATCGCAGAGCCCCCGACCACTTCATCTACCCACAAGCTGGTTCGTGATCGACACGCCGCTGCCAAACGCCGCGGTCTGCGGCGAGACGCTGATGCTCTCCCGCGGCATCCTGGAAAGCGAGCACCTGCCCGCCGTGATCGCACACGAGCTCGGGCACCTCACATCCACCGACGGCCGCCTGACCGCCGCCATCAACCGGATGGTGCCGATCCCCCCACGCATCGGCACCCCCAACATCCAAACCCAACCAGAGCCAGAACACGCCCACAGCCGCGCCGACCAGGACCCCCACCACCAAGGGCTGCTGCTGATGATGCTCTGGCTGCTCTTCAAGCTGCTGTTGCTGCTCGCCCGCGGCGGCCTGGCGCTGTGGCTGACACGACCGCTGTGGGGCATCTACTGGCGCGAACGAGAGTACAAGGCCGACGCCTACGCCGCCGACCTCGGCCAAGCCGAGGAGCTGGCCGACTTCCTGGACCTCCACGCCCTGATCCACGACCAGCCCGTCCCCTTCATCTGGCTCACCGAGCACACCCACCCACCAACCGAGCTGCGCATCGACCGGCTACGAGCACACACCGACCGGCAAGCACGACAGCCCTTGTTGGACGCGGCGCGGTAGCTCCGGGCTCAGAACCTGTCAAGGCCGCCCTGCGGGCCGCCTACGGCGGGGCCTGACGGCCCGACCTTGACAGAACCTGACCCCTCCGCTGAATGGCAACGACGTCGGCAGGCACGAGCCTGCCGACCGACATCGACCAGGAGGACACGATGAGAGCCGCACAGCAGCACACAGACCAGGAGTACAACCCGATCCAGGAACGCCGCACCTCGATGCTCGTCACCGTCAAGCCCGGCGACGGATACCCCCGCATCGGGCAGCCACCCGCACAGGCCGTCCGGGTGACCGTCACCGACGGCGGATTCAGCGTCAACGGCGACGGCAGCCTCTACACCACACCCAACGCCTACTGCCTGCTGCACCCGGTAGAGGCACGCCGGCACGCCATCGCCCTACTGCAAGCCGCAGAGCAAGCAGAACAAGCCAGCCACTGACCCCACTCGAACGCCGGCCGGGCACCCCACACCCGGCCAGCGCCCCGCCACCACCCCGGCCGACGTCAAACCAGGAGGACACGATGAGAGCCACACAACAGCACGACAAGCAGCAGCAGCACGACCCCATCCGGGAGCTGCGAGCCCCGATGCGCGTCGATGTCAAGCTCGGCGACTGCCGCTGCCGCACCGGCCTGCCACCCATACAAGCCGTCCGCGTGACCGTGACCCATCAGGGCTTCGCGATCAACCCCGACGGCAGCCGCAGCGCCATCCCCGACGCCTTCTGCCTGCTCAGCCCCTCAGAGGCCCGCCGCCACGCCGCCCGCCTGCTCCAAGCCGCAGAAAACGCAGAACAAGCCGGCCTCTAACGCCCCGGCGCCAACCCACCACCAAGCCGACTGTCCCGTTTGCGGCCCCGCCGTCGGAATAACAGATGCGCCCTGCGCCCCCACGCACACCACCGCCGCCGACCCGGCAGAAAGACACCACCGCCATGCACGCACATCACACCGCAGCACCACGCCGCACCACAAGCCCACAGCCGCACAGCACCCACCGCCGCCACCACGGCCTGCGCAGCATCGCCCACCAGCTCACCCCCGAGACCATCGAGCAAATCGCCCGCCGCGTCACCCAACTCCTACGCGAACCCACGGAACACCACGCCAGCGAGCCCCACGCCGGCAGCCAGCAGCCCACAGGACTCCTGACCGCAACCCAGCTCGCACACAAGCTCGGCGTCAACCGCTCCTGGGTCTACCAAAACGCCCACAAGCTAGGCGCCATCACCCTCGGCAACGGCCCAAAGCCACGCCTCCGCTTCGACCCACAAACCACAACCACCATCCTCACCGCCAACAACACACCCACGGCAGCCGCGGTGCCGGCGGCGAAGCGCACCAGCCAGCGCGGACGACCCCGCAAACAAGCCCCGCCCACCGTCCCGCTGCTGCCCATACACCCCCGCAGCATCCGCGGACTGCTCACCCGCCTACCGATCCGGAGGGCACGCTGATGGCACGCCAAGCCACCGGACAGATCCTCGAACGCCACGGCAGGACCGGCACCGCCTTCGCAGCCAGAGTCCGCGCCTACGGCCAACGCCACTACGTCACGCTCGGCAACACCAACGACGGCTGCACCCGCCAACACGCCGAAACCGAGCTGCAGAACATCCTCGCCGACATCCGACGCGGCATCTGGAAGCCACCAGCGCCAGCGCCCACGGCACCCGCACAGCCACAAGACCCCACCTTCCACGAGTTCGCCTCCCAATGGCTGGCAAACGTCTGTCATGCCTTGGGACCACGGACGATCGAGGACTACGAACTCGCGCTCACGCATCACCTGCTGCCGTTCTTCAAGGAGCACCGGCTCACGCAGATCACAGCGCAGGAGATCGACCGGTACAAGGCCGCCAAGGTCCGGGAGCGCGAGCGCGAGCTCATCGAGCGACCGCTCAGCAACCGCACGATCAACAAGACGCTCATCCGGCTCGGACAGATCCTCGATGTCGCCGTCCGTTACGAGATGATCCCGCACAACCCGGTCAAGGGGCGCGTGACGAAGCTGAAGGAGCGCACGCCGACGCGCGAACGGCTGCAGCAGGACCAAGTTCGCGCGCTGCTACAGCACGCCGGACGCCACCGAGCGCTGTTGGCGACCGCCATCATGGCTGGAGGCCTGCGCGTTTCAGAGCTCGTCAATGTGCGCTGGCGCAACCTAGACCTCGACGCCAGGACGCTGCACGTGCCGGTGTCGAAGACCGAGGCGGGAATGCGGTTCGTGCATATCGAGCCTGAGCTGGCAGCACTTCTGCAAGAGCACAAGATCGCCTCGCACTGGAACCTGCCAGCGGACTTCGTCTTCCCCGGCCGCAACCGGGAGAAGCCGAGAGAGCGCAACAGCGTACGCACGCGATGCCTGCACAACAGCGTCAAGCGCGCGAACGCGGCGCTCGAAGCCGAAGGCAGGGTACCCATGCCGGAGGGGATCACATTCCATGCCCTCCGCCGGACCTACGCCGCAATCCGCGCCGAACTCGGCGAGCATCCCGCCATCACCGCGGCGCAGATGGGCCACACCGATCCGCGGATGACGCTGCGTGTCTACACCGACGTGAACGGCAAGCAGCCGCTGACGCGGATGGGTGGACTGCTTGCCAACGACATTGCACCAACCAAATCGTCGTAGGTTGGGTCGGCCGCCTACACCAAAGTGATTAGCTCGTTGATTACGGTGCGAATATCGTCACAGACCTCATCGGCCTCGAACTTCTGTGCCACATCGTATGCAGTGACATCAAGCTGGCCGAGGATTGCCTCATCACCATCCTTAAGTATCATCTTGCCGTTAATGTCGAGGGCAGCATGAGGTGCGTCGGTGACCGTCCACTTAGACCGAGAAACCGCCACACAGTGATCGTCGCGTAGACGGCCTACTACTTGAGTCTCACTCATTCCGCTAGCCCTTGCGATCGCGGCAGGCCAGATCAGATAGCTCTCTATATGGCGGCGACGCCACTTCCGAGCATAGAAGCCGTCGCTCCCGTCGGCGGCTTCGCGGTCTTCCAAGTTGGGCCCGACGCTGCCCATAGGATCATCATCGCGATCCCGTAGCGAGTAGGCGACCAATTCGGGAATCTCTTCTTGTAGGGCGCGAACCAAACGCCTGCGATCGGCGTTATTGTCCGTAGTTCGCCAAACGATCCACTGCTCAGGCCAGGCAACGCCCAGCCGTTCAGCAAAGATTCGCAAGATGCCTTCATCCGAGCGCCCCTCCACCATAAAGAGGCGCTTAGTTTTGCGGAGCTTGTCAATGCGAGGCGCATAGTCAGAGCCCAGCCCCGCCATGAGGCCCACCTTCTGATGGTCAGCCCTTAGATAGCGCGTGGTTTGCCCACCGCCTCGGACCTCAAGAATGCTGCTCGGCACGGCCTGGCGCAAGATCTCTGCTGAATGAGTAGCTACAAGCACCTGCTTGCCATTCTGCGTCGCCAGGGTCGCCAGGCGCGAGAGCAAGTCATCCTGAAGAGAGCAATGTAGGTGTGCATCTGGCTCATCGAGCAGAAGAACGTCGACATCTGGATTGAGTGCGAGGGTATATACGCTCAGCCACTGCAGGAAACCGCTGCCCTCGACCATCAGATCACGCTTATTGAAGCCTTTATGCCATACAAACTTGCGGCCGGTCGTTTTGCCCTTTGCGATATCTACCGTGATGTATGAATGATATTCCTCACGGAACGGTTCGACCACTAGCTCGGTTTGGAAGACCTCGCGAAGCGTTTGTTGCAGCAGCTCCCAAGGATCACTCGCTCGAAGTGTATCGAGATCACGTTCCGGAACTCGCGAGCGTTCTCCTTGCAGCTCAGAGCGCTTCACCCGGTTCTTCTCCTGCATATCCAAGAGAAGGTTTCGCAACACCGCACCCGCTAGTCCTTCGCCCATCCGTCGTCGGCGGATGGCGCCATTCATACGAGGCTCCCGGTCGGTGATCCCTGCGAACGGCGGCAAATAGGCCAAGCGAGGGATCGGGTCTGCTGACCGAAGGTTTGATTCTGTTGGCTTGACGAACAGACGATCATTAGCCAGTGACATTCCCAGCTCCAGGTTGCACGTCCGTCCATCTACAAGCCATTGGCAGGCCACCTTGAGCGTATAGCCGTCTGGCTCATCAGCCTTTTGTGTCTTGAGATTCGTCCAAAGATGTCGAAGTGATGGGACGTTGATCGGCGAGAACTCCTCAGCACCCATGCCGATGCCCTTGCCGTGCCAGCCTGCAAGGAACACGCCCGAACCGAGCTCTTGCTCCAAGACAACCCGACAGAACTCCCAGACCGCCAGGCCGTGCAGGATCGACGACTTGCCTGCGTTGTTCCCGCCGGCGATCAAAGTCACGCCGCGGGGGCGAAGGCTGATCTTGCGCTCCTTGTACTGCTTGAAGCGGTGGAGGCCAACTTGCTCGATCATCGGACGACCAGGTTAGGCACAAGAGCGGCGGATGTGGGGCCGCCTGCAGCACACTCCGGGGAATCAAGCTCACGACGGGCTTGTGGGCACAAATGGGCACAAGCTGCGTGTCTGAGCACGCAGCCCAAGCGCCCGGACCCACGCCGCCTATCCCAAATGCGTCGATTTGCAGGGCTTTCTTCGACGGGAACGACGGGGCTCGAACCCGCGACCTCCGGCGTGACAGGCCGGCGCTCTAACCAACTGAGCTACGTCCCCGCGCGGGCGCGGGGCGACGCATCGCCACCACGCGCGAGAGCACAAGTATGCCAAGAGATCGCGGCTCTCGCGGGGCCGCCGCCCGGCCGCGACCGCCCGCGCCCGTCGGCCCCTTGAAGAACGACACATCACGATATATCGTGAACATATCGCAATCGACTTCGATCGAAGGAGGATCGGCATGTACGCAGAGGCGGCATATCGACATGGGCGGTGCGGCGGGGGAGCTCGTGGCATCGACGAGAGGGCGCTCGCGCTGCTGCGGGCGATGATGGGCGGCGAGGCCGGGGAGCATGGGCCTGGCCACGGGCGGCATCGGGGCTACGGCCGGGGCGGGCGCGGCGGCGGGGGCTTCGGCGACTTCGGGCCCTTCGGCTGGGGGCCGCAGCGGCATGGCGGTCCGTTCGGGCGCGGGCGCAAGGCGCGGCGCGGGGACATCCGCACCGCGGCGTTGCTGCTGCTGGCGGAGGAGCCGCGCAACGGCTACCAGATCATGCAGGAGGTGCAGGAGCGCAGCGACGGGGTCTGGCGGCCAAGCCCCGGGTCGGTCTATCCGGCGCTTCAGCAGCTCGAGGACGAAGGGCTGATCCGCTCCGAGGAGACCCAGGGGCGCAAGCTCTTCCACCTCACCGACGAGGGCAGGGCGGCTGCGGCGGCGCGCGAGACCGGCGCCCCCGCTCCGTGGGATCAGATGAGCAGCGACGTCGGCGAGACCGCGCACGAGCTCGGGCAGGCGGCGCGCTCGGTGATGGTCGCCTTCGCGCAGGTGATGCGGACCGGCGACGAGCGGCAGATGGCGCAGGCCCGCACGGTGCTGGCCAACGCCCGCCGCGAGCTCTACCGGATCCTCGCCGAGCAGGGGGACCAGCTCGGCGGCAAGCCGGAGAGCGGCGCGGAGCAGGACTGAGCGACGGGGCCGCGGGTTCCGGCGGGCGGTCCGAGCCCGCCGGCCGGCCCGCGAAAGCGGCCGGTCGGCCGGCCACCCGCCCGGCCCGCCCTCTAACTGGCCAGCCAGCCAACTATTGGGTATGGTGCCGGCATGGCGATCCCGCCGCCACCGGCGCTGGAACATGAAAACCCATTTGCGATGCTGATCGCCGACCTGCGGCGGCAGCGCTCGCCGGAGGTGCCGTTCCCGCCCGGGAACCTCGACTTCTCGATCGGCAGGACGCTGCAGTTCAGCGAGAACCCGCTGCCGATCCTGCTCGACGCCTACGAACGGCATGGGCCCGTCTTCTCGCTGCGGGTCTTCCACGGGATCGTGGTGTTCATGCTCGGGCCGGCCGCCAACCACTACATGACGGTCTCGCACGCCTCGAACTTCATCTGGCGCGAGTCGCACTTCCGGGACCTGACGGCGCTGATCGGGGACGGGCTGCTGACCACGGACGGCGAATTCCACCGCCGATCACGGCTGATCATGCTGCCGGCGTTTCATCGAGAGCGGATCGCGTCCACGATCGGGGTGATGAGGGAGGAGGTGGAGCGCGCGCTGGAGGATTTCGAGGTGGGCGGCAAGATCGACCTCTACTTCTGGACCAGGCGCCTTGCCCTGCGGATCGCGATGCGGGCGCTGTTCGGCCTGGACCCCGACGGTGAGCGGGCGCGGCAGATCGACGCCGCCGGGCTCTTCGAGCAGGCGCTCTCCTTCTACTCCACTCCCTATCCGGCACGTCTGCTGCGCGGGCCGCGGACGCCCTGGTCGCGGCTGGTCAGCGCCGCCCGGCGGTTGAACCGGATGATCTACGCCGAAATCAAGGAGCGGCGAGCGAGCGGTCGGCGCGGGGAGGACATCATGAGCCTGCTGCTGGACGCGACCGACGAGCAGGGGGCGGCGCTCAGCGACAGCCAGATCCGCGACGAGGTGATGACGCTGCTCTTCGCCGGGCACGACACGACCACCTCCACCGTCACCTTCCTCTTCTACGAGCTGGCGCGCAGCCCGCAGGCGCTGGCGGCGCTGGTGGCCGAGCAGGAGCAGGTGCTGGGCGGCGCCGCGCCGCGGGTGCAGGACCTGGGCGGCGAGCGGCTGCCGGAGCTGGAGATGGCGCTGGAGGAGACGCTGCGCAAGTACCCGCCCGCGTGGATCGGCCCGCGCCGGTCGGTGCAGAGCTTCGAGTTCCAGGGCGTGCCGGTCCCCGCCGAGGCCTACGTCAACTACTCCTCATGGGCCTCCCACCACCTCCCCGAGGTCTTCCCCGAGCCCGACCGCTTCCTGCCGCGGCGATTCGCGCCGGAGGCCAAGGCGAAGCTGCCCAAGGGCGCCTACATCCCCTTCGGGGGCGGCTCGCGGACCTGCATCGGGATGCGATTCGGGCAACTGGAGATCCGCGCGATCGCAAGCGCGATCCTCAGCCGCTTCCAGCTCGAGCTGGCAGACGGCTTCGAGCTCTCGATCCGGCAGATGCCGACGCTCAGCCCCCGCGACGGGATGCCGATGATCGTCCGCGAACGGGCCCGCAGGAGCGCGGCAGAGCCGCAGCTCGCGCGGTAGGGCCGGCGGCGCGCCAGGCGTGCCAGGCCCGGCACGCGCCCGACCCCGCGCCGCCCTCAGCGCAGCAGCGCCCGCAGGCTCAGCTTCCAGGTCTGCGATTCGCCACCGGCCTCCGTGGCCGAGACGCTCAGCACCTGCAGCTTCGGATTCGAGAACAGCGTGATCCGGCCGAGGCCGGCCAGCAGCGTCGCGGTCGGCACGAGCACCACCTTGCCTTCCGCCGCTTCGACGGCCGCTTCGATGGACGCGCGGAAGCCGAAGAGCTGGCCGCTGGCCCTCACCCTCGGGCTGGCGCCCGCGCCCGGCAGGAGGCTCACCTGCACCCCTTCGGGCAGCGCGGCGGCGAGCGCCGCGCTGCTCAGCCGCGCGCTCACGTCCACCTCTTCCCCGCGCTTGCGCAGCACGGCGTCGGTGAGCGTGACCGCGCCGGCGCCGAACCCGGGGTTCAGCAGCTTCACGGCCTGGGCGTTGACGGTCAGGTCCGTGACCGGCCTGGATTCCATCAGCAGGTGGACCAGCTCGGTCGGGGTGATCGCAAGCCGGCCGGCGCTCACGCTCGCCGACTGGGCGCTGCCCCACAGCAGCTCGATCGCCGGCAGCGCGCTGACGCTCGCGCTGTGCACCTGGCCGTACCGGGCGACGCGATCGCGCAGCGCTTTCGCCGCGAGCCTCGGCAGCACGAGCTGCGCGAGCACCAGCAGCAGCAGGAGCGCCACGAGCAGGAGGCCGAGCAGGCGAGCCGCTCGGAGCCGGCCCGCGGCAGATCCAGCTTCGCGCTGCCACGATCGACCTGAGAGCACTCCCCGTTCGCCGCTCATCTCCTCTCCAGGATCGCAGGCTCAGACTCTGACGGCCGTTGGCACCCTGCGGTCGCTAGCCTTAGAGTCCTTGGAGGCCCACCCGCCCGGGCGCGTAGCTCAGTTGGCTAGAGCACCTCGTTTACACCGAGGGGGTCGCCCGTTCGAGTCGGGCCGCGCCCATGCCCCGCGATGACAGACGACGCTCCCATCCGCATAGCAGTGATCGGCTCAGGCCCCGCCGGCTTCTACGCGGCCGGGCATCTGCTGAGCGCGAAGGACCGCGACATCGAGGTCGACATGATCGAGCGACTGCCGACGCCGTGGGGGCTGGTGCGCTCCGGCGTGGCGCCAGACCACCCGAAGATCAAGTCCGTCACGCGCGTGTATGAGAAGACCGCGGCGCACGCGCGGTTCCGCTATTACGGCAACGTCGAGCTCGGACGCGACGTGGATCGCGAGGACCTGCTGGCCCACTACCACGCGGTCATCTACGCCACCGGGGCTCCCGGCGATCGGCCGCTGGGCATCCCCGGGGAAGACCTGCGCGGAAGCTGGCCCGCGACCGACTTCGTGGGCTGGTACAACGGCCATCCCGACAACCGCGACCTGGACTTCGACCTCTCCTGCGAGCGAGCGGTCGTGATCGGAAACGGCAACGTCGCGCTCGACGTTGCGCGGATGCTGACGCTCTCCCACCGGGAGCTGCGCCTGACCGACACCGCGAACCACGCGCTGGAAGGCCTGGAGGGCAGCGCGGTCTCAGAGGTCGTGGTCGTGGGGCGGCGCGGGCCCGCGCAGGCGGCCTTCACCAATCCCGAGCTGCTGGAGCTGGGAGAGATGGAGGACGTCGACGTGATCGTCGACGCGCAGGAGCTCGAGCGGGCGCTGCAGGTGCCCGACGAGAGCATGGACCCGACGGCAGAGCGCAACGTGAAGGTGTTGCGGCAGTACGCGGCGCGCGCGCCGCGGGGGCGCTCGCGGCGGATCGTGCTGCGGTTCCTGCTCTCGCCCGCCGAGCTGGTGGACGACGGGCAGGGCGCGGTGAGCGGGGTGGTGCTGCAGCGCAACGAGCTCGTGGCCGACGAGCGCGGGATGCTGCGCGCGCAGACCACCGGGCAGACCGAGACGCTGAGCGCCGGGCTGGTGCTGCGGGCGATCGGCTACCGAGGCAGGCCGCTGCCGGGCGTTCCCTTCGACGAGTCTCGCGCGGTGATCGCCAACGAGGGTGGCCGCGTGGTCGACCCCGACGGCACGCGCTGCCGCGGCGAGTACGCGGTCGGATGGATCAAGCGCGGCCCCACCGGCGTGATCGGCACCAACAAGAAGGACGCCCAGGAGACCGTCGACGCGGTCCTGGCGGACATCGACGCCGGCATGCTGCACGAGCCGGAGTCACCGGACGCGGACAGCGTCCAGGAGATGCTGGAACAGCGCCAGGGCGATCTCGTCAGCTACGAAGGCTGGAGCGAGATCGACCGCCACGAGCGCGCGCTGGGCGAGCCGGCGGGCAGGCCCCGCGTGAAGCTCACGGACATCGAGCAGATGCTCCGCATCGCCGCCGCCGAGCAGCCGGCGGATGAGCCGCTGGACACTCTCGGGCTGCGCTGAGCGACGCGCCTCCGGGCGCCTCCGACGCCGCGGCGTCTCGCGGCGGGCGTCCTTCGCCGCTCGCTGCCGCGGGCTTGCGTTCGGAGGAGGAAGTCCCCCGGTAGCGGCTGGCCGCAGATTTCGAGAGTCGGAAACAGGGGCGGTAGGCTGGACTAGACGTTTGTCCGAGACAATTCCAGTTAACGAATTGCCGTCGGGAAAGTAGACGTTGAGTCCCCGATCATCGACCTTAGCCAAAGGAGATAGGGATGCACTCACGTCTGGGGCGCTGCTCAGCGCTTGCCTTGAGCACCTCGCTGCTCGGTCTGGTGGCGGCGCTGCCGGCTTCGCCGGCCGGCGCCAGCCCGCAACCGGCGTTCGCCACGAGGCCGGCGGCAACGATCGGGGCCAGCGGGACGCTGCCCTCCTACGAACTGGGCACCACGCTCACGGCGCGGCAGTTGCAGGAACTGCTGGCCAAGCTGCCCCTCGGCGGCGCCACGAGCCCGCTCTCGCCCGCCGAGCTCGCGGCGGCCCTCGCCCATCTCCCCGGCCTCGAAGCGCTCGGCATCTCTCATCTGGAACAGGCGCTCAGGGAATCGTTGGAAAAGCTCGGGACGTCCGTGACGCTGGAAGACGCGCTGGCGAACCCGACGACGCTGCTTTCGAGCGTCACCACGTCGGTCGAAAAACTGCTCTCGCTCGAAGAACTGCTGTCGCTGAACGTGCTGCTCGGCGGGACAACGCTGACGCAGGAGCTTCAGGAAGCCCTGCAGAAAGCGAACGCGAGCGAAGTGCTCCAGAGGCTGCTGGCAAACGGCGCCGAAGGCCCCCGCAAGACGCTGGAAGGTCTGCTGGCCGCGCTCCCGTCCTCGACGTTGCAGGGCCTGCTCGGGAGCGGCCTCGGCACCGAACCGGCGACCGAACAGACCGTCGAAAAGCTCGCCGAAGAGCTCGGCATGACCGCGACGCAGCTCAGCACCTCGGTGGGCACGAGCACCTCCGAGCTTCCGGCCACGGCCCAGGCGTTGACGATGCCGCTCTCGAACGGGAAACTCGTGAGCGTCCTGGATGGCGTGAACAAGGCGCTCGTCGGCACCCTTGACGCGGCGACCGTGAGCGGCACGGGCGAAGGGGAAGGCGGCTCGGGCTCAGGCGGGTCAGGCTCCGAAGGCGGCTCGGGCTCAGGCTCGGGCGGATCAGGCTCCGAAGGCGGCTCCGGGTCGGGCACTGAAGGCTCCGTGTCGGGCTCCGGCGGCAGCGGCGGCACGGGCACAAGCGGCTCCGGCGGGACAGGCGGCTCCGGGACCGGCTCGGGCTCCAGCGGCAGCGGCAGCGCCGGTGCCGCGGGCGGCAGCCTGAGCGCGGTCGCCGGGGGCACCACGGTGATCGTGAACCTGCCCTCCACCCCGGTCAAGCGCTCGAAGAAGAGCCCAGGCAAGCGCCCCCGCCGCGTGCGGGTGATCGGCGCCAAGGTGCGGGGCGCCATCGCGACGGTCGAGATCGAAGTGCCGAGCGCCGGCATCCTCACGTTGCGAAACAGAGACATCCGCACGATCAGGGGCAGGGTGCGCCGCGCGGGCCGCGTGAGGGTGCAGGTGCGCCTCTCGAAGGCAGGCCTGGCGCTGGCCAAGCGGCGCCATCACAAGCTGCGACTGCGGCTGCGCATCGCCTTCAAGCCGACGCGCGGCGCGGCATCCACCGTCTGGAAGGCGCTGCTCTTCAGGTAGCCGCGGCTCTCGCCGGGCGCCTGCACCTCATGGCGCCCGGCAGGGCCGGCCACCAGCTCAGGCGCCGTGCTCGCGGCGCCCGCGCCGCTGCGCCGCACCGCCGCGTGTGCGACACTGCCACGGTACGCGCCGTTAGCTCATCGGGTAGAGCCCCGGACTTTTAATCCGGTGGGACGGGTTCGAGTCCCGTACGGCGCATTTTCGGTGCCGGCCGCTCGTTGGCGGATCAGGCACAATCGGTCTGCTATTTTGGGCTTGTGGCCCATCACAAGCGCAGACGCCCGAAGCAACGTCGTGGCGGCTGCCTGCTCTGCAAGCCGCACAAGCTGCCGGCGCTGAAGAAAGCGACGCGGCGGCTCGATCGCAACAGAGCACTGCTGCATGAGGCTCATGCCACGACGACGTCGGTCGCCCGCGAGCAGACGATGCCCACCGTCGTCCCGCCAGGTCGCTAGCGTCGGTCCTACAAACCGATCCGGCAAAGATCGCTTCCGAAGCACGCGTGCGCACCGTCTCGCCTGGACGCTGGGCTCAAGACGCGTCCTTCTGATAATTCAAACGGCGTTCCATAAAGCGATTCTGCGATACTGCCCGCAGGTTCTGACCTTTCGGTCGGCCCCGCCGATCGAGGTCCGCAAACGACGTCTACGGAATGGGGGTTGTCTGATGCGCCAACGACAGTCGGTGGCATTCCCGGTTCGCTGGGCGCTGGTGGTCCTGCCGGCGCTCCTCCTGCTCGCGCTCCCTGCGACGAGTTCCGCCAAAGGCTATCTGGACCAGGAAGTGATGCGGACGACCACGAGCGGTCGCTTCACCTTCGTCTACGACCCGGGCGTCGGCAACACGATTCCGCGCCAGCAGTACATCGAGCCGCCGCTCGCCGGCTACTACGAGGCGCAGAAATTCGACGCGAACTTCTTGAACTGGGCTCCCGTGGAAACGTTCGACCCGGACGGCGCGTCGTGGGCCTCCTGCGACGTCAAATCCCATCCAAATCCGTGCCCGTCGGAAGACATCAGATGGGATGCCGTTCGCATCGGAGTCGAAACCGGAGACATAACCGCGCTGCGCTGGAACGGCGCCTTCATCGGCACCTACTGCGGCAACTTCACCGACGGCGGCGGAGCCGGGCCAACCCCGGAAATCACAGGTGTGAAGTACGAAGACCGCAACGAAGACGGCGTGCGCGACGATGGCGAGCCGGGGCTGCCCGGCTGGACGATCGACCTCCTCTACGAAGGCAAAGTGGTCGCCAGCACGATCACGAACGCGGAAGGTCGCTACCGCTTCAAGCTCGACGCCGACAGTCTGCCGATCGGCCCCGGCACATACGAGGTGCAGGAGGTCAACAAGCCGGGATGGTTCCAGAGCCAGGCGCCGGCGCCGATCCCGGTGCCGATAGGAGCCGGCGACACGGTCTACGGCGGCAACGACTTCGGCAACTTCGACCCGAGGATCACCGCCGCGGGGAAGGACTTCGCCGGCACCGAGGGCACGCAGGTCAACGCCACCGTCGCGACGTTCAGCGACCCGGACCCGCTCGCCACGCCCGGCGAGTACTCGGCGACCATCCATTGGGGCGACGGGAGCGAATCGAGCGGCGTGGTGAGCGGGACCGGGGGCGCCTTCAGCGTCAGCGGCAGCCACACCTACGCCGAGGAGGGCAGCTACAAGGTGGCGGTCGAGATCAGCGACTTGACCAACGCTGCCAACACGGCGACGACGACCTCCACGGCGACGATCGGCGACGCAGTTCTGTCATCCGCCTGCGCGACGCCCCGCGCCACCCTGCAGGCGTTCAACGGCTCGACCGCGACGTTCACCGACGCCAATCCGGATGGGACGAGCTCGGACTTCTCGGCCACGATCGAATGGGGCGACGGGACGGAATCGGCCGGCGTGGTGGGCGCCGGCGAAGGCAGCAGCCCGTACGCGGTCTCGGGCTCTCACGCCTACGGCTTCACGGGGCCCGTCACGATCACGACCAGGATCACCGATGACGGCGGCAGCAAGACCGTCATCAGTTGCCCGACGATCGTCTACGCCTTTCCGGCCGGTGGCGGCGCGTTCGTGATCGGCGACGAAAGCGCGTCGAACGGAGCGGAAGTCACCTTCTGGGGCAGCAGTTGGTGGAAGCAGAACGCGCTCAGCGGCGCCGGCACGCACAGCAAGGCGACGCCGGCGAGCTTCAAGGGGTTCGCCGACGAACCGGCGACTCCAAGCTGTGGCGTGACATGGAACGCCGGTCCGGGCAACAGCACCCCGCCACCGGCCGGTCCGCTGCCCGCCTACATGGGTGTGATCGTGACCAGCGCCGCCGGACGCTCCGGCTCGAGCATCTCCGGCGACACGACCGGCATCGTGGTGGTCAAGACGAATCCCGGATACGAACCGAACCCGGGCCATGCCGGCACGGGAACGGTGGTCGTGCGAGCCTGCTGAGCGAGTCTGGGGAGGGCGGGCCGATGACAGCCCGCCCTCCGTCGCCGCGGCAGGAGCGAGGGCGCGAGCGGCCATAGCCTGCCAGAATCGGCCAATAATGGTCGTTATCGAGGAGCGGAGCGGCGGCCGCGACGGAGCCGTCGAACGCGCGCCTGCCTCGTCACACCGGCGCCGTGCCCGTCGGATAGAGGGGCATGGGATGCCCCGTAGCGCCCGAGCGACACACCACCGATGACCGCGACTCTGCAGCCGGCGGCTCGAAACCCGCCGCCGGCACGGCGGTACCATGACCTCGTGGCGATCGCGGTCGACACCTCCGAGCTGCACCGGCTCACCGCCGAGGAATACCACGACCTCATCGACGCGGGCGCGTTCGCGACGTCGGGGGCCCGCGTCGAGCTGATCGACGGGCTGCTCTGCGACATGAGTCCGCACACGCCGGCCCACGATCTGATCGTCGAGCGCCTGAACACGATGCTCGCCGCCGCGCTCGACCACACGCGCTTCCGGCTGCGGCCGACGCTGGCGCTCAGCCTCGGCGCCTCCGAGCCAGAGCCCGACGTCGCGATCGTCGAGCGCGGCACGCCTGAGCCCTACCACCCGGCCGGCGCGGCGCTCGTGATCGAGGTGGCCCTGTCCTCGCGCAGGCGTGACCTCCTCGTCAAGCCGCGCCTCTACGCCCGTGCCCATGTCACCGAGTACTGGGTGATCGACGTGCAGCGCAACATGGTGGTGGTACACCGCAACCCGGCCGGTGACGGCTACAGCTCGTGCGTCGAGGTCGACCGCGACGGCACGCTCGACGGCGGCGTGATCGCAGTCGGCGAGATCCCAGTCGCCGACGTGCTCAGCGGCCAGCCGTAGGTAGCACCTCAGCGCGTCTCGCGACCTCGGCTCGCAGAGAAGCCGAGCCGTCGCGCTGCGCCCCGCGCGGCGCACCCGCTTCCCATGCGCGAGCAGCGCCAACCTGCCACAATGCCGATAACGACCGTTATCGAAGCCAGCGCTCCGCGGCCCGAGCCGGCCGCGCCCCGGCGCGGCCTCGTCCCGAGAGGCCGGCACGCGCCCGCGCCCACCCACAGGAGGAAAGATGAGCACCAACGAGCGCTTCCAGATCGCCGGCAAGACGGTCTTCATCACCGGCGCCGCCCGCGGGATCGGGGCCGGCGCGGCCGAGCGCCTGTACGCGCGCGGCGCGAACGTCGCGCTGGCCGGACTGGAGCCTGACCTGCTGAACGCGCTGGCCGGCCGCCTCGGCCAGCGGGCGCTCGCGATCGAGGTCGACGTGACCGACTTCGAGGGCCTCCAGGACGCGGTCGGAAGGACGGTGGAGCGCTTCGGCGGGATCGACGTCGGGATCGCCAACGCCGGCATCTCCTTCACCGGCCCGCTCTCCAGCGCCCCAATGGAGCAGGTCGAGCGCACGTTCGCGGTCAACCTGATGGGCGTATGGCGCACCGACCGCGCGCTGATCGACCAGATCGTCGCCAAACGCGGCTACCTGCTGAACATCGCCTCGCTGGCGGCCGCCTCCCACGCGCCGATGATGGGCCCGTACGCCTCCACGAAGGCCGGCGTGGAGGCGCTCACCAACGTGCTGCGACAGGAGCTCTCGCCCACCGGCGCCCGCGTCGGCTGCGCCTACTTCGGCTTCATCGACACCGACCTGGTGCGCGGCGGCTTCAGCCAGCCCTCGGCGGGCGGGCTGAGGGACCAGATGCCCAAATTCCTCAGCGACCCGGCGCCGCTCTCAAAGGCGATCGACGCGATCGAGAAGGGCGTCGGCGAGCGCGCGGCGAAGGTCTGGGCGCCGCGCTGGGTAGGAGCCGCCATCCACCTGCGCACCCTGGTCCAGCCGCTGGCCGAACGGCGGGTGATCTCAGACCAGGCGTCGCTGAGCGAGGCGATGCGCCTGGCGCGCGAGAGCAACGAGAACGCCACCCAGGACCCGCTGCTCGGCGTCGCGGTCAAGGCGCGCAGCGGCGTCGCGGCCGACTGACCTTTTGAGGGCGCCGCCCTGAGGCGGCGCTGAGCGGGTTCGCGCAATCCACCCCCGCTCGCCGGCCCAGGTTTGTGAGGAGTTTGTGTACAGGTGATACTGTTGCACCGACCACAAACTCTGCCGAAACTATGGTCGTCAAACCCGCCGTCATCAAGGCTCTCGAAGCCATCCGCGCAGGCGCAACCGCCGACTCGCAGGAGTCTGAGACGATCGACTTCAAGCGGGAGGACTCGCACAGCCGCGATGGCACCGTGCGCGAGTTGGTTCAAGCCACGCTCTGCTTCGCGAACACGTATGGCGGCGACACGATCGTCGGGGTGCGCGACAGGCCGGGCGGTCCAGATGCTCTGATCGGCACCACGCTCGACGCGCGTTGGCTCAAGCAGAGGATCTTCGAGCTGACCAACCCGCACCTGGCCG
The DNA here is from genome assembly GCA_027315115.1 of Solirubrobacterales bacterium. GTDB lineage: Bacteria > Actinomycetota > Thermoleophilia > Solirubrobacterales > Solirubrobacteraceae > Palsa-744. The sequence goes on from DAHUYQ010000029.1 coordinate 57,464, forward strand.
TTGACGTGCAGCCGCTGGAGTTCCTTGGCGTGCGGCTGCTGGTCATCAGCGCCCCGGAAAGCCCCGAGATCCACGCCGACAACCAGGGCCGGGCACCACGCCGCATCAACACCGACTGCGTCAACATGAGCCCGGCGGAACAGACGCGCCATCGCGAGGACCGCCGCGGCACCGACTGGTCCGCTCTCGCGAGCCAGCGCGAACCCGCCGAGATCTCGGAGCGCGCCGTCTCGATCGCCCGCGAGCTGCTGGCCGCGCACCCGGACCGTGATCGGGCCGCACTCACGCGCCTGGACGACGGAGACCTGCTTCTGCGGCTGGGAGCGCTGCGCCGGGACGGCCGTCTCTCGCGCGCAGGCGAGGTGCTGTTCTGCCCCACGGCAGATGGCTCAGATCGGCTTGTGTACATGTACCGCGAGACGCCGGCCGGCGAGCCTGTCGACCGGCGGCGCTTCGACGGTCCGCTGCTCGTCGCCTACGAGCGCGTGATGGGCCTCGTGGAAGCGCGCCGCCGGATCACGCCCGTGACGCTGCCGAAGGGACAGCAGCTCGCGATCGAGGACTTCCCGAACCTCGCCGTGCGCGAGGCGCTCACCAACGCGGCAATCCACCGCGACTACCAGCTTGCGGGACCGGTTGTGATCTCTCACTCGCCCCAGGTCTTCGAGATCTCGTCGCCCGGACCGCTCGTGGCCGGCGTGACCCCGGCGAACATCCTCACCCACGACTCCAAGCCCCGGAACGCCCTGCTCGCCAAGGCCGCACGCATCCTGACCCTCGCCGAGGAGGTGGGAACGGGGGTGGACCGCATCTACCGCGAGATGATCTCCGCCGGCAAGGATCCGCCGCGCATCGACTCCGACGCCGAGCACGTGCTTGTGACGTTCACCGGGGGAGCGCCGAACACACGCATCCCACACTTCGTAGCCCAGTTGCCCCCGCAGGAGCAGTCGGATGTCGACACGCTGTTGATCCTTCACACCCTCTGCTACCGCAAGACGATCTCCGCCACCGACATGGCCCCCATCCTGCAGAAGCGAGAGGAGTCGGCACAGGCCGCGCTGGAGCGCTTGGCCGAGGAGCAGGTCGCGATGATCGAGCCAACGCGCGGCACAGCCCGACTGCGCTTCCCGAAGTACCGTCTGCGCGAGCACGCAGTCAGAGAGCTCGGCACCGCGGTTCGCTACAACCTCCGGTCGGTCGACCAGACCGACCGCCGCGTGATCGCACACGTTCGCGAATACGGACAGATCACCAACCGGACGATACGCAACCTCTTCGATGTCCACGTGGATCGTGCTCGCGCAATACTCGCCGATCTGGTCAAGCGGGAAATCCTCGTCAAGACCTCAGAGGTTTCCCGCGGCCCCAGCGTGACTTACGGCCCCGGGGCCAGGTTTCCTCATGCCAAGAGCCGCGGCGGCGGACGCCGCGCAGCGGGCGCGCCGGAAAAGCAGAGAGAAAGCAGCGATCACGACCGGCAGCCGGAAGAGCCCGGCAGCCGCCTCTTCTGACCGACGAGCAGGCCCCGACCGGCGTCGAGCTGCATCGTCCTCCCTGACGCCCCCGCCCCGGCGAGGGCATGGGGCCATGGCCGCTCAGTCGCAGACCGCGCCCGCGACCTCAGTGCTTGAAGTGCCGCATCCCGGTGGCGACCATCGCCACGCCGGCGGCGTCGGCGGCCTCCACCGAGAGCTCGTCACGGATCGAGCCGCCGGGCTGGATGATCGCGCTGACGCCCGCGTCGATGCCAAGCTGCGGCGCGTCGGGGAACGGGAAGTAGGCATCTGAGGCGAGAACGGAGGCTGCCAGCTTCTCAGGCTGGTGCTCTTTGGCCTTCTCGACCGCGATCCTCACCGCGTCCACGCGGCTCATCTGGCCGGCGCCAATGCCGATGGTGGCGCCGTCCCTCGCGATCACGATCGCATTGGAGCGCACGCGCATGCATACCTGCCAGGCGAACAGCATGTCCTGCCACTCGCGCTCCTGCGGCTCCTGGGCGCCCATCACGCGGATCTGCTCCCTGGTCTCGGTGACGGCGTCGCCGTCCTGGACGAGCAGGCCGCCGAGCACGGGCCGGGAATCCAGCGCCTGTCGCTGAGCCGCCGCGGCGGCGACGGCCGCCTCCGGGGCGAGGTCCAGCAGCCGCACGTTCTTGCTCTGCATCAGAGCCTCGAGGGCGTCCTGGTCGAAGCCGGGGGCGATCAGCACCTCCACGAACTGTTTGGCGATCGCCTCCGCGCACGCCTTGTCGACTCTGCGGTTGAGCGCGATCACCCCGCCGAAGGCACTCATCGGGTCGCACGCGAAAGCGCGCTGATAGGCGATCAGGGCGTCCTGCCCGAGAGCGCAGCCGCAGGGGTTGTTGTGCTTGACGATCGCGCATGCCGGGCCGTCGAAGTCGAAGGCGAGCTGGCGGGCCGCGCTGAGATCGAGCAGGTTGTTGAAGGAGAGCTCCTTGCCGTGAAGCTGGGTGACGCCGGCGAGCAGGTGGGTGGTGGCGCCGACATGCGTGTAGTAGGCGCCGCGCTGGTGGGGGTTCTCGCCGTAGCGCAGCTCCATCGCCTGCTCGTAGACGGCGGTCACTCGCGCCGGCAGCGGCTGGGCGTCGGCAGCGACTCCCGCGTCGCCTGCCGTGCCCGCGGCCCGCGCCGGCGCCTCGCCCGCCGCGGCCACCTGCCAATCCACGGCCTCGCGCTGCGCGAGCCAGGCCGAGATCGCGGCGTCGTAGCGAGCGGTGAGCGAGAACGCCTTGGCCGCCAGCCGCCGGCGCGTGGCGAGCGAGAGGCGCCCGTCGCCTGCCCGCAACTCCTGCACCACCTGCCCGTAGTCGGCCGGGTCGACCAGCACCGCCGCGTAGTCGTGGTTCTTGGCCGCCGCCCGGATCATCGTCGGGCCGCCGATGTCGATGTTCTCGATCGCCTGCGCGTCGGTCGCGTCGCCGCGCGCGATCGTCTGCTCGAAGGGATAGAGGTTGACGCAGACCAGGTCGACCTGCTCGATCCCGTGCTCCGCGGCGGCCGCCAGGTGCGAGGGCTGATCGCGCCGCGCGAGCAGGCCCGCGTACAGGCGCGGGTGCAGGGTCTTCACGCGGCCGTCCATCATCTCCGGGAAGCCGGTGAAGTCCTCGATCGCGCGCACCGCGACGCCGGCGCCGGCCATCTCACGCGCGGTGCCGCCGGTGGAGACGATCTGCACCCCGAGCTCGGCGAGCCCCTTGGCGAGCTCGACCACGCCGGTCTTGTCCGAGACCGAGATCAGCGCGGTCCGCACCCGCGACTCTGCGGCCGCGGCGGGCTCGATGCCGCCCGCGCCCGCGCCCGCGGACGGGCTCTGCGCTGCCGCGCCGGTTGTCTCAGGCTCGGATGCCATCTACCCGGCAGCCTATCCGGCGAGCAGGACCCTGCGGGGGTTGGCCGGGTCGAAGCCGACCGCGCCGGCGGCGATCAGCCTCACCACCTCGGCAAGCAGATCGTGCTCAATCGGATGCAGCGCCTGCAGCACCGTGTCGGGATCGTCGACCCCCGGCAGCTCGACGGCCCGCTGGGCGATCACGGGGCCGGTGTCCACACCGCCGTCGACGAAGTGCACGGTGACGCCGAACAGCTTGACGCCGTAGGCGAGCGCCTGCTCGATCGCGTGCAGGCCGGGAAAGGCGGGCAGCAGCGAGGGGTGCACGTTGATCACCGCGCGCGGAAACCGGCTCAGGAACTGGTCGCCGAGCAGCTCCATGTAGCCGGCCAGCACGACCAGCTTCGCGCCCTGCTGTTCCAGCCAGTCGGCCAGCGCCGTGTCGCGGGCGCCGCGATCGGGGTAGTCGCCGCGCGCGAAGCTCGCCACCGGAACCCCCAGGCGCTGAGCGCGCGCGAGCGCCGGGGCGTCGGCTCGCGAGGAGGCGACCGCGACGACCTGCGCCTCGTGCCCGTGGACCGTGTCCAGCAACGCCTGCAGGTTGGTGCCCACACCGGAGACGAGCACGGCGATCGGCAACGGTTGGCTTGGCGGCATCGGGGCGCCACGATACCGATGGCGGGCCCGGCAGGCGGATGCAAGCAAGCTTGCCGGTGTGACGCAGTTCACAGACCGGAACGCCGCCCGCGACTTGAATCTTCCGCAGGGCGGAGAGGCGCTGGCAATCGGCAACGCAACCGACCCGGAGGTCTCTCGTGCTCATATCGATCTTGATAGTCGCCCTGATCCTGCTCAGCCTCGCCCTCGCGCTGCGCTCGCCGCACGATGAGCGGCTGATCAACAGGCGCCCCTACAACAACGTCCACAGCGACGCGACCGCGGCCCGCGACGGCCGGCTGGGCTGAGCCGCGGACGGTGCGCGGGCCGCGCGCGCCATCCCAGACGATCGCGAACCATCTCACACGATCGCGATCCATCCCAAACGATGACTACCGTCGGTGGACGTGAAGGTCCACGACGCGATCAAGCTCATGGAGCGGGACGGCTGGCGACAGGTGCGCGCGAACGGCAGCCATCGCCACTACCGTCATCCGTCCAAGCGCGGTACCGTGACCGCGGTAGGTCATCCTCGGGAGAGCCGCACCCGAAGCCACAGCCAGCATCATGCGACAGCCAGGTCTTCAGGGATGAGCGACAGCGAGCGCTATCTGATCCTCGTCGAGGGTGGCCCACCCTCGAACTACTCGGCGTGGTCCCCGGACATCCCCGGCTGCGTCGCAACCGGCTCGACGATCTCAGAGTGCGTCTCCGCGATGCGCGGAGCGATCGCGGAGCACATCTCTGTCGTGCGCGGCCACGGCGAAGCCATTCCCACGCCGAGCGGACCGGGCGTCTACGTCGAGCGTGCGCTGGCGGCGTAGACCCCGCTACGCCCGCACGAGCGGCAGCGTCTGCTCCAGGGCGAACTTGCCGCCGGCGTCCTGCGTTCCGATGAGGGGGTAGTCGCCGGAGAAGCAGGCGTCGCAGTGGGTCTCGCGGCCGCCTCCGACCGCCTCGTAGACGCCCTCAAGCGAGAGGTAGTACAGCGAGTCGCACCCGAGCTCGGCCGCGATCTGCTCCACCTCGCGGCCGTGGGCGATCATCTCCTCGCGGGTGGACATGTCGATCCCGTAATGGCAGGGGTGCTTGATCGGCGGCGCGGTGATCCGCAGGTGGACCTCGGCGGCGCCCGCCTCTCTGAGCATCGTCACGATCTGCCGGGTGGTGTTGCCGCGCACGATCGAGTCGTCGACCACGATCAGCCGCTTGCCGGCGATCACCTCCGGCAGCGGGTTGAACTTCAGGCGCAGGCCGTGCTTGCGCAGCTCCTGTCCGGGCTGGATGAAGGTCCTGGCGACGTAGCGGTTCTTGACGAATCCGTCGTCCTGGGGGATGCCGGCGGCGCGGGCCAGGCCGCGCGCGGCGGCGTTGCCGGAGTCGGGCACCGCGATCACGAGGTCCGCGTCGACGGGCTTCTCGCGCCAGAGGATCTCGCCCATCTTCGCGCGCGCGACCTGCAGCACCTGCCCGTTCATCCGCGAGTCCGGACGCGCGAAGTAGATGTACTCGAAGACGCAGAACGCCCTGCGGGCGGCGGTCGGCACCTGTCGGGAGGTGAGCCCGCGCTCGTCGAGGGTGACGATCTCGCCGGGCTCCACCTCGCGCAGGTGGTGCGCGCCGATGATGTCGAACGCGCAGGACTCGCTCGCCACGCAGTAGCGGACCGGCTCGCCGGGCCGCACGGGGTCCAGCGCGCCGATCGAGAGCGGCCGCAGGCCCTGCGGGTCCCGGAAGGCCACGACCCTGTCCCTGCCCATCACCACGATCGAGAACGCGCCCTTGAGCTTGGGTAGCACCTCGGCGATCGCGTCCTCGAGCTGGTCGGCGGGATGCGCGGCGATCAGCGCCGCGGCGATCTCCGAGTCGGAGGTCGAGCTGAAGGTGACGCCCTGCTCCACCAGCTCCGCATGCAGCTCGACGGCGTTGATCAGGTTGCCGTTGTGGCCGAGGGCGATCTCGCGCAGCGAGCCGCCGGTGCCCTGCGAGCGCTGGACGGGCTGGGAGTTCTCCCAGGCGTTGGAGCCGGTCGTGGAGTAGCGCACGTGCGCGATCGCGAGCTCGCCGGCGAGCGTGCGCAGGTCGTTCTCGCTGAAGACCTGGTTGACGAGCCCGAGCTCCCTGCGGGTGATGATGTGCCCGCCGCGGTCGGCGGCCGCGATGCCCGCGGACTCCTGTCCGCGGTGCTGCAGCGCGTAGAGCGCGAAGTAGGAGAGACGGGAGACCTCGTGGCCGGGTGCGTATAGGCCAAAGACGCCGCACTCGTCGCGCGGCCCCTCGCGGTCGCCCGCTCCGCCGGCGTCCGGGCAGACGGCGCCGCCGGGGCGGATGGGGGCTCCATCCATAGCTCGCCTCACGCTAGCAGCGTGGCTCACCGGAAGAGCTCCGCGAGCGCGCCATGAGCCTCTCTCATGTCCGCGAGGCTCGCGTCCAGCGCGGTCTCACCGACCTCGACCGCCAGCCGGTCTCCGCCGACGCGGCCGATGATCTGGACGGGCGCGCGGCCGGCGAGCTTGCGCAGCTCGTCCTCCGGCCCGCTGAGCAGGAAGCCGCCCGGCGCCTCGCCGAAGAGCAGCTCGCGCAGGCCGGCGTCGTCCGCCGGGTCACGCGGGTCGGCATGCTCCGCCCGGTCCCGGGCGCCGGCGTCATCGCCGGGCTCCAGTGAGACCGCGGCGCCCATCCCACCGGCCAGGCAGCACTCCGCAAGCGCGACTGCGAGCCCGCCCTCGGCGATGTCGTGGGCGCTGCCGATCGCGCCCGAGGCGACCGCGTCGCGCACGGCCGCGATCGTCTCCACGACCGCGGCCGTCTCGACCGCGGCGAGCTCGCTCGGCAGCGGCCGGCCGTGCAGCTTGGCAAGCTCGCTCGCCTCCAGCGCCGGCCGGAAGGGGCCGACCAGCGCGATCGCGTCTCCCTCGCGCGCGAAGCCCAGGCGCCCGGCCCCGGCAACGTCGGGCAGCCTCCCCACCATGCCGATCACGGGCGTCGGATAGATCGGCCCGGAGGCGCTCTCGTTGTAGAGCGAGACGTTCCCGCCGACGATCGCGATCCCCAGCGCCCGGCAGGCGTCGCCCAGCCCGCGCACCGCCGAGTCGAGCTGCCAGGCGACGTGCGGCTTCTCCGGGTTGCCGAAGTTGAGGTTGTTGGTGACGCCGAGCGGCTGGGCGCCCACGCAGGCCAGGTTGGCCGCGCACTCCAGCACCGCCGCCACCGTGCCCGCATACGGGTCGGCCGCGACGCGCCTGCCGTTGCAGTCGATGGAGACCGCGATCCCCGGCCGCGGCCCGCCGGGCGCCCCGGGCGCCCCGGGCGCCCCGCGCGCCCCGGACGCGGCGTCGGCCGGCGGCCCCTCGGCGGCGGAGCCGGGCTCCCGCGCGCCTGCGGCAGGCCCGGCCTCAGGCCCACCACCACCGCCACTGCCCAGCGGGTGGATCGCCAGCACCGCCGCGTCGGCGCTCTCCGGCCGGCGCACCGTGCGCGACTGCACGACAGGGTCGTAGTGCTCGAAGAGCGGCCGCCGCGAGGCGATGTTCGGGCAGGCCAGCAGCGCGAGCAGACTCTCGCGAGGCGAGGCATCGGCGGCGAGCGTCGCCTCGGGCGGCGCGTAGATCGGGCTCTGCGGCCGCTGCGGGTGCAGGTCGTAGAGCGGGCAGTCGTCCACGAGCGCGGCCACCGGCATCTCGCCGATCACCTCGCCGCCCCGCAGCACCCTCACCGTGCCGGTGTCGGTGACGGCGCCGATCACCGCGCCGCCGACCTCCCAGCGCTCGCAGACGGCCAGCACGTCCGCCACCCGGTCCGGCACAACCACGCACAGCATCCGCTCCTGGGACTCGGAGACCATCACCTCGAAGGGCTCCATGTCGGCCTCGCGCAGCGGCACCTTCGCCACGTCGATCTCGACGCCCACGCCGCCCTTGGAGGCCATCTCCGCGGCTGAGGAGGTCAGGCCGGCGGCGCCAAGGTCCTGCAGCGATACCAGTAGGCCACGGTCGAGCAGGTCCAGCGAGCACTCCAGCAGCTTCTTGCCCTCGAACGGGTCCCCGACCTGCACTGTCGGGCGCTTGCCGCCGTCGTCCTGCCCGAGCTCGGCGGAGGCGAGCACTGAGGCGCCGCCGATCCCGTCGCGCCCGGTCGATGCGCCGAACAGCACGAGCACGTTGCCCGGCCCCGCGGCCGCCGCGCTGATCAGCCGCTCGCGCGGAGCGATCCCGAGCGCCATCGCGTTGACCAGGCAGTTCTGCGCGTAGGGGGCCTCGAAGTAGACCTCCCCGCCGATCGTCGGCACGCCGACCGAGTTGCCGTAGTGGGCGATGCCGGCCACCGCGCCGTCGAGCAGGTAGCGGGAGCGGCCCTCCGGCTCGCCGAAGCGCAGCGAGTCGAGCACCGCGATCGGCCGCGCCCCGATCGCGAAGATGTCGCGCAGGATGCCGCCGACGCCGGTGGCGGCGCCCTGGAAGGGCTCCACGGCGCTCGGATGGTTGTGGGACTCCACCTTGAAGGCGCACAGCAGGCCGTCGCCGATGTCCACAGCCCCGGCGTTCTCGCCCGGCCCGAGCACGACGTGCTCGCTTTCGGTGGGCAGCGTCCGCAGCAGCTTCTTGGAGTGCTTGTAGGCGCAGTGCTCGCTCCAGAGCAGCGAGTACATCGCCAGCTCGACGGTGTTGGGCGCCCGGCCCTGCTTGGCGCACACCAGCTCGTACTCGGCCTCGGTCAGCCCGAGCGCCAGCGCGTCCTGCAGGCCCGGCAGCAGCGAGGACTCAGGCACGCAGCGCCTCCTCCACGCTCGCGCGCATCGACTCGAAGACGCAGAGGCCGTCGGTTGAGCCGGTCAGCGCATCGACGGCGTGCTCCAGGTGGGGCATCAGGCCGAACACGTTGCCCTGCTCGTTGCAGACGCCGGCGACGTCGTCCACCGAGCCGTTGAAGTTCTGGCCGGGCGCGTAGCGAAGGACGATCTGGCCGTTCTCGCGCATCTCCGTGACCGTCTGCGGCGGCGCGTGCCAGCGGCCGAAGGAGTGCTTGGCCGGCACTGAGAGTGACGGCGGGCAGCCGCGCGTGAACGGGGTGTCCGGGTTCACCAGCTCCAGCTCCACCTGCCTGAAGGTGAAGCGCCTGTTGACGTTGGGCAGCAGCGCCCCCGGCAGCAGCCGCGCCTCGCAGAGCACCTGGAAGCCGTTGCATATTCCAAGCACCAGCCCGCCCTCGCGGGCGAAGGCGATCACCGACTCCATCACCGGCGAGAAGCGCGCGATCGCCCCGGCGCGCAGGTAGTCGCCGTAGGAGAAGCCGCCGGGCACGATCACGGCATCGACGCCCTTCAGGTCGCGGTCGCCGTGCCAGAGGATCTCGGCCTCGCCGACCCTGCGAGCCGCCAGCGCCGCGTCGACCTCGTCGCAGGAGCCGGGGAATCGCAGGACGCCGAACTTCATTTCGCGGTCGGCGATGACCGCTCGTCGCAAAGCTTCATGACTTTCGCGTACCTGTCTTCGAGCATCTGCTGCTTCATGACGGGCCAGTCGTCCACCGGCATCGGTTCCGCTTTGAGCAGTCTTGCGAACGCCTCAGCGCGACTCGCTTGGATGCGCGAAAGCTCTTCTGTGGGCATACGGCGCATGCTAACCGGCGCAGGGGTTGGCACAAATCTCGCGGTGTGCAAGCGCCTACACCGGCGCGATGATCTCGTAGTCCTCGACCAGCGGGTTGGCGAGCAGCATCTCGCACATCTCCGGCAGGCGCTGCGGGTCGGGCACGTCCAGCTCGACCAGGCGTCCCACGTGCACGCCCGAGACGCCCTCGAACCCGAGGGCGGGCAGCGCCTGCTCCACCGCGATGCCCTGCGGGTCGAGGATGCCCGCCTTGGGGCGGATCAGCACGCGCGCCCTCACGCGGCTGAGCCCGTGCGGGAGAGCCATGCCTCGAAGGGCTCGCCGGCGATCCGCTCGTACGCCTCGACGTAGCGCGCGCGCGTGCCGTCCACCACGTCCTGCGGGATCTCCGGGGCGGGCGGCAGCTTGTCCCAGCCGGTTGAGCCGGCCCAGTCGCGCACGTACTGCTTGTCGAAGCTCGGCTGCCCGCGGCCGGGCTCGTAGCCGTCCGCCGGCCAGTAGCGGGAGGAGTCGGGAGTGAGCACCTCGTCGCCGAGCGTGAGCTGCCCGTCCTCGTCGAGGCCAAGCTCGAACTTCGTGTCGGCGAGGATCACGCCGCGCTCCAGGGCGTGCTTGGCGGCGAAGGAGTAGAGCTCGATCGAGACGTCCCTTACCCGGGCCATCAGATCCGCGTCGCCGACGAGCTCCGCGGCGCGCTGGAAGTCGATCGCCTCGTCGTGGCCGACCTCGGCCTTGGTGCTGGGCGTGAAGATCGGCTGCGGCAGCCGATCGCTCTCGCGCAGGCCGGCCGGCAGCTCGATGCCGGAGACCGAGCCGGTCGCCTGGTAGTCCTTCCAGCCCGAGCCGGTGATGTAGCCGCGCACGACGCACTCGACCGGCAGCATCTTCAGGCGGGAGACGACCAGCCCCCGGCCCAGCGCCTCCTCCGGCACCCCCTCGGTGGCGGAGACGAAGTGGTTGGGGACGATGTGCCGCGTCAGCCCGAACCAGAACACCGAGAGTCCGGTGAGGACCTTCCCCTTGTCGGGGATCGGCGTCGGGTGGACGGCGTCGTAGGTGGAGATCCGGTCGCTGGCTACCATCAGCAGCCGCGGCCGGTCGTTCTCGTCCGCGCCGAGGTCGTACATCTCGCGGACCTTGCCGCTGGCGATGAGGGGTAGCTCCGCTAGTGCGCTCATGCCCGGCACGATATCCAGTGCGCCGGAGGGCGGGCGCGCGGGCCTGGCACCTCGGCGCGCTCGTCTCGGAACCGGCATGCGGCCTCTCCATGCTGATATCATTTTAGATATCATGGAGCCGGGAGAACTGGTACGCGGCACCCGCGAGCGCCTCGGTCTGAGTCAGCGAACGCTGGCACTGCGAGCCGGCACCACCCAGGCCGCCGTCAGCCGCATCGAGCGGGGCCTGGTCTCGCCGACGTTCGCGACGCTGCGGCAGCTCATGCTCGCGATGGGAGAGCAGCCCGAGCTCTCCGCTCGACGCCTTCCCACCGAATGGGACCCGCTGCACCTCGCGAGCACGCTCGCGCGCAGCCCCGAGGAACGGCTGCGCCTTGCCTTTTCCTGGAACCGCATGAGCAGGCGCATCGCGATCGCCGGGCAGACGGCACGCTCCGACGATGACTGACCAGCCGCTCGACCCCGAGAGCATCTTCGCGGCTTTGGACGCTCACGGCGTGGAGTACGTGATCGTTGGCGGCATCGCTGTGCAGGCGCATGGCCACGTTCGCATGACCAACGACATCGACCTGATTCCCGCCCCCACGCCGGAGAATCTGCGGCGGCTGGCGGACGCGCTGGTCGAGATGCGGGCGCAGGTCCTCAATCCAGGCGCCGAGGGCACGGCGATCGATGCGAGCATGTTGCGGCGAGCCACGCTCTGGCAGCTCTCCACCGCTCACGGAGACGTCGACCTGCTGCACGACGCTCCCGGGGCCGCGCCCTTTGCCGAGCTGTGGGCACGCGCGCTCGTGATCTCGCTGGGCGACCGTCGAATACCGATCGCCGGGCGAGACGACCTGATCAGCATGAAGCGGGCGAGCGGCAGGGCGGTCGACCTGGCCGACATCGCAGCGCTCACCGAGCCTGAGCACCAGCGAAAGGACGTCTGACCGGCGGCTCCGGGGGCCCGCCGGCTCCAGGGTCGCGCCGGCGCAAGCGGCGGCGCGCGGCCCTACGCCACCCCTGCGGGCGCGGCCCTACGCGATCCCGTCCAGACGCGCGAGGATCTCCTCGGCGTAGCGGACGAAGTGGCCGTAGTCGAAGATCGCGTCGAGGTCCAGGCCGGCCGCGCGGGGGTCGCCTGCGAGCAGGTCCCGCAGCGGCACGCCCGTGTCGAAGGCGCGTTGCGCGAGCTCCTGGGCGATCCGGTAGGCGTCGTCGCGGCTCAGCCCCTGCTCGACAAGCGCCAGCAGCACGCGCTGGGAGAAGAGCGCGCCGTGGGTGATCTCGAGATTGGCGCGCATGCGCTCCGCGTCGATGACCAGGTCGCGCACCAGCGCGATCATGCGGTGCTGGAGATAGTCGATCAGGATCGTGGAGTCGGGCAGGATCACCCGCTCCACCGAGGAGTGGGAGATGTCGCGCTCGTGCCAGAGGGCGACGTTCTCCAGCGCCGCCTGCGCGTTGCCGCGCAGCACGCGCGCGAGGCCCGTGATCTGCTCGCTCTTGATCGGGTTGCGCTTGTGGGGCATGGCGCTTGAGCCCTTCTGACCGGCGCGGAACGGCTCCTGCACCTCGCGCACCTCCGTGCGCTGCAGATGCCTGATCTCGGTCGCCAGCCGCTCCAGGCCGGCGCCGGCGAGCGCGATCGCCGACAGCAGCGCCGCGTGGCGGTCGCGCGGCACGACCTGCGTGGAGGCGGGCTCGGCCCGCAGGCCCAGGCGGGAGAGCACGCGCTCCTCGAAGCCGGGCGCGGTCGCGGCGTAGGTGCCCACGGCGCCGGAGATCGCTCCGTAGGAGACCTGCGCGAAGGCCTCGCGCAGCCGCTCCGCGTTGCGATGCGCCTCGAAGGCGAAGCCCGCGAGCTTGATCCCGAAGGTGGTGGGCTCGGCATGCACGCCGTGGGTGCGCCCGACAGCAAGCGTGCGCATGTGTTCGCGAGCGCGCGCCGCGAGCACCCGCACGAGCTCTTCGGCGCCCGGCAGGATCGCCTCGCCGGCGGCCTTGAGCTGCAGCGCGAGCGCGGTGTCGAGCACGTCGGAGGAGGTCAGGCCGAAGTGGATCCAGCGCCCAGAGGGCCCCGCGGAGGCCGCGAGCACGTCCACGAAGGCGGCGACATCGTGGTCTGTGACGCGCTCGCGCTCGGCGACCGCCTCCACGGTGAAGCCGGCCCGGCCGATCGCCTCCAGGTCGGCCTCGCTCGGCCCCTCCTGACCCGCCAACAGCCACGGCAGCTCCTGGCAGGCGGCGACCTCGACCTGCCGCCAGGTCTCCATCCGCGCCTGGTCGGTCCAGATCTCTCCGAGCTGGCGACGTGTGTATCGGTCGATCACGGGGCAGGATTATCGCGGCTGGCGGGCGCGGCCGGCGGGCCCGTCCTGAAAGCCGGGTCCGCCCACCGCCCGACCACGGCGCCGTGCGCGGGCCGATCATGTACAACGACGGTGACGGTGCAGGCCAGCGCACGATCGTGCAGATACGGAGGACACATGCCTACCTACATCATGATGTGCACACTCACACCTGACGGGGTCCAGACGGTGAAGAACAACCCGCGCCGGATCCTGGAGGTCAACAACGAGGTCGAGCAGCTCGGCGCGAGCGTGAAGGCGCAGTGGGCGACGCTCGGCGAGTTCGACTTCATCTCGATCGTCGAGGCGCCCGACGAGAAGACGATGGCGCGCGTCTCGCTGGAGCTCGGCTCACGCGGCACCGGCCGCTACGAGACGCTCGCCGCCATACCCATGGACGACTTCATCTCGTCTCTGTGAGCAGCGTCTGCCCGCGCCTGGCGGCGTCGCCGCGCCCCGGTCCGTGCCGAGCACTGTCCCCGGTCGCGCTCCTTGCCAGGCGCGACCATCCACCGCTCACAGGCGTGGCGGCATGAAGGTCCTCGTCGTCGGCGCCGGCGGGCGCGAGCATGCGATCGTGCGGGCGCTTGCGCGCTCGCCGCAGCGCCCCGAGCTGCTCTGCGCGCCCGGCAACGCCGGGATCGCCGGGGACGCGCGGGCGCTCGACGTCGACGCCCAGGACACGCAGGCGCTCGTAGCCAGGGCGCTGGCCGAGGCGGTCGACCTCGTGGTGGTCGGCCCGGAGGCGCCGCTGGTCGCGGGCCTGGTCGATGCCTGCGTGGCGGCCGGCGTGCCGGCGTTCGGCCCGAGCGCCGCGGCGGCGCGGCTGGAGGGCTCCAAGGACTTCGCCAAGCAGGCGATGATCCAGGCGGGAGTGCCGACGGCCGCGTTTGCCACCGTGAGCACGCTGGAGGAGGGCATGGCCGCGATCGAGCGCTACCCGGTCGTGATCAAGGCGGACGGGCTGGCGGCCGGCAAGGGCGTGGTGATCGCGCAGGACGAGCGGGAGGCTCACAACGCTCTGCGGGAGATACTCGTGGAGCAGCGCTTCGGCGCGCAGAGCGTCGTGGTGGAGGAGCACCTGGAGGGCCGGGAGCTTTCGCTGCTGGCCCTCTGCGACGGGGAGCGGGCGCTGCCGATGGCCTCGGCGCGCGACTACAAGCGGATCTTCGAGGGAGACCGCGGGCCGAACACCGGCGGCATGGGCTCCTTCTCGCCGGTCGCGGGCTACGACGAGGAGAAGGTGGCGGAGCTTGCGGCCGTGGTGCACCAGCCGATCGTCGATCTGATGGCGGCCCGTGGCACGCCCTTCCACGGCGTGCTCTACGCCGGCCTGATGCTCACCGAGCAGGGGCCGAAGGTGCTCGAGTTCAACGTGCGCTTCGGCGACCCGGAGACCCAGGCGGTGCTGCCGCGCCTGCGCTCGGACCTGCTGGACGCGCTGCTGGCCTGCACGCGGCCGGGCGGGCTGGCCGGAATGCGGCTGCAGTGGCGATCGGAGTGCGCGGTGAGCGTCGTGCTGGCCAGCGCCGGATACCCGTCCTCCTCATCCAGCGGAGACGTGATCTCCGGCCTGTCCGACGTGCCCGCGGAGATCGAGGTGACGCACGCCGGCACCGCTACTCGGGACGGGGAGGTGGTCACAGCCGGGGGCCGGGTGCTGAACGTCACAGCGCTGGGCGCCGACTGCGAGTCTGCCCGCGAGGCAGCGTATGCTGCCGCTCGACGGATCTCGTTTAGGGGCATGCAGATGAGGCGCGACATCGCCGCCACGGCGCTGGAGCAGGCCACGATCCCCGACCGCTGACCACTTTCCCGATATGAGAGAGAGAAGAGAAGCTTGAGCGACCAGGCGCCCACACCGATCAGGCTGGCCGAGAGCGACCCCGCAGGCGTCGAGTCGGCACAGACGCAGGCACAGTTGGAGGAGTTCGACGTGGACGCGCCGCTGGTCGGGATCGTGATGGGCTCCGCCAGCGACATGGAGTCGATGGAAAAGGCCGCCGGCGAGCTGCAGGGCCGAGGCATCCCGCACGAGATCAACGTGATGTCCGCCCACCGCGAACCGGACACCGTCGCCCAGTACGCCAAGTCCGCCAAGTCGCGTGGCCTGCGCGTGATCATCGCCGGCGCCGGCATCTCCGCGGCGCTGCCGGGCGCCGTCGCCGCCCACACCGACCTGCCTGTGATCGGCGTCCCGCTCTCCGGCCGCCTCACCGCCGCCGGCGGCCTGGACGCGATCCTCTCGATCGTGCAGATGCCCCCCGGCGTCCCCGTCGCCTGCGTGGGCCTCGACAACGCGCGCAACGCCGCGGTTCTCGCAGCCCAGATCCTCGGGGCCTGAGGCCAGGCACTCCCGCTCCGGGCTGGCGCCGGCCGTGCGGGCCGGCCCTCAGCCCATCAACGCGAGCGGCTGCTGCAGCGCCTCGCGGATCGCGCCGAGGAACTCGGCGGCGTCGGCGCCGTAGAGGATGCGGTGATCGCAGGTGAGGGTGACCATCATCGTGTGCCTGGCGACCAGTTGACCGTCGCGCACGACCGCTCGCTGGGCGAGTGAGCCGACGGCCAGGATCGCTGCCTGCGGCGGATTGATCACCGCGGTGAACGCGTCGATCCCGAACATGCCGAGGTTCGAGACGCTGAAGGTGCCGCCTGCCAGCTCCGGCGGCGTGATCGTGCCGTCGCGGGCGGCGAGCGCCAGCCTTCGTGACTCCGCCGCGATCTCCCAGAGCGAGCGGGTGTCGGCGTCGCGCACGACGGGAACCAGCAACGCGTCGGCGGCCGCGACCGCCACGCCCACGTTCACGCGCGGGTGCAGTTCGAAGCGACCGTCCTTGTAGGAGCCGTTCGCGCGCGGATGCTCCCTCAGCGCGAGCGCGCATGCCTTGACGATCATGTCGTTGAAGGACGGCACCGGCCGCTCCTGCCGCTCGGCGAGCGCCTTGAGCTGGCCGCGGAACGCGACCGCCGCCTCCATGTCGATCTCGCTCTGCAGCGTGAACTCGGGGATGGTCGCCTTGGCTTCGGCCATGCGCCGCGCGATCAGCGACTGTGTGCGGGTGAGCTCGACGACCTCGACCTCGCCCTTGGGCGCCGCGGTGGCCGGCGCGAGCGGGGCCGCCGCGGTCGGCGCCTCGGCGGTCGGGGCGGACGGGGTTGGCGCGGCGCCGGTCAGGCCGCCGGCCACCGCTCGCTCGACGTCGGCCTTGACCACTCTCCCCCTGGGTCCGCTGCCGGCCAGGCTCGCAAGCTCGATGCCTGCGCCCGCAGCCAGCCGTCGCGCAAGCGGCGAGGCCTTCACGCGCGTGCCCGTGCCGGCGTTCGCGCCGGCGGAGGCCGCCGATGGCGCCGCAGCAGCCTCACGCGCGGGAGCCTCCGGCGCAGAAGCGGCCTGGCGCGCGGGAGTCCGCCCCTGCGCCGCAGCCTCGGGCGTGGCCGCGGACTTCGTCTCCGCCGCTGGCACGGGCGCGGCGCTGCTCGCCGCGCCCGGCTGCTCGCCGGCCGCCAGGAGCTGGGCGATCGGCGCCCCCACCGCGAGCGTCTCGCCCTCCTGGGCGAGGATGTGCAGCGCGCCCTGCTCGTCGGCCTCGTAGACCATCGAGGCCTTGTCGGTCTCGATCTCGGCCAGTTCGTCTCCGCGTTTGACCTCCGCGCCGTCGGCCGCGAGCCAGCGCAGGATGGTGCCCTCCTCCATCGAGTCGGAGAGGCGTGGCATGGATATCTCGATCATGTGCGTCCCAGAGTGTGCAGCACGGCGGCTTCGATGCGGTCCTCGCCCGGCATCGCCGCCAGCTCGAGGTTCTTGGCGTAGGGCAGCGGGACCTCGGCCATGCCCACGCGCTCGACCGGCGCGTCGAGATCGTCGAAGCAGGCGCTCTGGATGCGGGCGGCAAGCTCAGCGGTCACGCCGTAGGAGGGCCAGCCCTCCTCCACGCACACCGCGCGGTTGGTCTTGGCGACCGACTGCGCCACCGTCTCGACGTCCAGCGGGCGCAGCGAGCGCAGATCGACGACCTCGGCGTCCACGCCGTGCCGCTGCGCGAGACGCTCGGCGACCGCGAGCGTGCGGACCGTGGCAAACGAATGAGCGATCAGGGTGATGTCCTTTCCGGGCCGGGCGATCGCCGCGCGCCCGATCGGCACGACGAACTCGGGGTCGAGCGGCACCTCCCCCTTCTCCTTATATATGGGCAGGTTCTCGATCACGAGCACGGGATCGTCGTCGCGGATCGCGGCCTTCAGCAGGCCCTTGGCGTCGGCGGGGTTGGAGGGCGCCACGACCTTCAGACCCGGCGTACCCGCAAACCAGCCCTCGAAGGACTGCGAATGCTGCGCGGTGAGCTGGTTGCCGGCGCCGCCCGGCGTCCTGATCACGATCGGACAGCCGACCTCGCCACCGAACATCGCGCGGATCTTGGCGGCGTGGTTGACGACCTGGTCCATCGCCACGAGTAGGAAGTTGAGGGTCATGATCTCGACGATCGGACGCTCGCCGAGCATCGCCGCGCCCACGCCGGCGCCTACGAAGCCCTCCTCGGAGATCGGCGTGTCGCGCACGCGGTCGGGGCCGAACTGCGCCAGCAGGCCGGCGGAGACCTTGTAGGCGCCTTCGAACAGACCGACCTCCTCTCCCATCAAAAAAACTCGCTCATCTCGCAGCATCTCCTCGCGCATCGCCAGGCGCAACGCCTCGCGATAGGTCATCCGCTCCACGCCGCTGCGCGCCTCTGTCATGGCCGGCATCTCCTCGACCGCGCTCATCGTCCGAGTCCCGCGTCGAAGACGAGCTCCTGCTCGCCGAACGGGCTTCCGGGGCGCATGCGCGCGAACTGGATGTCGCTGCCGTGGCAGTAGACGCCCTCCGCCAGCGCGGAGAGCTCCGGGGGCGGGCTCTGCTCGGCGAAGCGCACCGCCTCGGCGACGGCCGCTCGCGCCCGCTCGCGCGCGTGCGCGATCTCGCTCTCCTGCGCGCCCATCTGAAGCAGGCTCTCCGCGACCCGCTCGATCGGGTCGTGCTCCTTGTGCGCGGCGATCTCCTCACGGGTCCGGTAGGCAAGGCCTGCGTCCGCCACCGAATGGCCCCGGTAGCGGTACGTGACCGCCTCCAGCACCGCCGGCTTGCGATCGGTGCGCGCCATCGACAGCAGCCGCTGCGTGGCCTCCGCGACGGCGTCCAGGTCGTCGCCGTCGACCCGCTCGCCGTGCATCCTGTAGGCGGCGGCGCGACGGAACGCTTCGGGCTCGGCGGAGGCGCGCTGCACGCTGGTGCCCATGCCGTACTCGTTGTTGACCACCAGGTAGACGATCGGCAGCCGCCAGAGAGAGGCGAGGTTCAGCGACTCGTGCCAGGCGCCCATGTTCACCGCGCCATCTCCGAGCTCGCAGAGCACCGCGGCTGTGCGCCCCTGCCGCACGAGGCTGAGCGCGACCCCGGTCGCGACCGGAAGCTGGCCGGCGACGATGCCCCAGCCGCCGAGGAAGCCGCGGCCGGCGTCGAGCAGGTGCATCGACCCGCCGCGTCCGTGGGCGCAGCCGTCGCGGCGGCCGAACAGCTCCGCCATCACGGCCTGCGGCGGAACGCCGCGCGCCAGCGCGAAGCCATGGCAGCGGTAGCCCGTGACCAGGAGGTCGTGCTCGCGCATCGCCTGCACGGCGCCGACCGTCATGGCCTCCTGTCCCGAGGAGAGGTGGCAGTAGCCGCCGATGCGCGCGGCCTTGTACTGGCGCTCGGCCTCCTCCTCGAAGTTCCTGATCAGGCACATCTGCTCGAAGCGAGCCAGGCGCGAGGCGATCGCCTCGGCGGACACCGGCCCCTGCGCGACCTCGACGGACGCGGACCTCTTGCGGATGGGAGTGCGTGTCGAGGGCATCTGGCTCCTCAGCTTTCGAAGTAGTCGGGGTGGGAGCGCTCTATGTCGGGGACCGCGGAGACGACCATCTTCAGGTGCTCCCGGAGCGCGTGCTCGGCCTCCTCGGGCTCGTGGCGACGGACCGCGTCGAGCACGACGGCGTGCTCCTCGATCATCTCGTCGATGTACGCGGGCAGCGTCATGCTCAGTCGCCGGATGCGGTTGAGGTGGCCGCTGGCGCGCTGCGAGAGCGACCAGGCCACGCCGTGGCCGGAGAGATCGCAGAGGCTGCGATGCAGCTCGTCGTCGAAGAAGTAGAAGCGGTCGATGTCGCTGTCGCGGAACGCCTCGCGTTGGCGGGCGATGATGGCGTCGAGCGCGGCGATGTCTTCGGGGCGCGCCCGCGTGGCGGCGACCCGCACCGCCGCGCCCTCCAGCGCCTCGCGGATGAACTGCGCGTCGTCGATCGCTTGGCGGCTGATGCGGCTGACATACGTGCCGAGCTGCGGCACGATCTCCACGAGGCGATCGTCGCGCAGCCGCACGAGCGCCTCCCTGATCGGGGTGCGGCTGACGCCCAGCCGCTCGGCGAGCTCGCTCTCCGACAGGCGCTGTCCGGGATGGAACTCGGTGCTCACGATCGCGTCGCGCAGCACCGTGTAGACGCGCCCGCGTGCGCGAGCTCCGCCGGCAGCCCGCTCGGAGATCGAGATGCGCATGTCCCTGCTGGTCGCCATGCCCACATACTTGCATACAAGTATTCGGAGCGCAAGGGAGCGGCCGCCGCGTCAGCCATCTGACGGGAAACTACGTATGACGTATGGGGATTCGACCCGTACTTTGCCGCCCATGAACACACATAAACGATTCACCTATGCCAACGTGGTCGCAACACTGGCGCTCGTCTTCGCGATGAGCGGCGGCGCGATCGCGGCGAACCACTACCTGATCACCTCGACCAAACAGATCAGCCCGAAGGTCATCAAAAAGCTGAAAGGCAAGCGCGGGCCGGCGGGCAAGCAGGGGCCGGCGGGGCCGGCAGGGCCGCAAGGCAAAGAAGGACCGGTCGGTAAAGAAGGTCTGGCCGGGAAAGACGGCAAAGACGGCGCCGCAGGCGAACCAGGCACCGCACGGGCGTACGCCTACATCAGCAAGACCGGAGAAGTGAGCCACGCCAAGGGCATCGCGCAGGCCAATGTGGCGCTGGCGGGCGGCAGCCTCTACTGCATTCATGGCCTTCCCTTCACTCCTGAAAACGTGATCGCAGCGGCGACGTTCCCCGAATCGAATGACCTGGTCGCAAGCGGCAACTTGGGCGCCCAAGGTGTCTGCCCGGCCGGCACCCAGGTGTCTGTCGCGACTTACAACACGTCGGGCAGCGTGGTCCGCGGAGACGTGGAGGTGCTCATCAACTGAGGCGCGGCTGGCCGCGGCCTCACCGAGCCGCGTGCTCAGCAGCCTTCTCGAACACAAGCCCCCCATCCACCGCGTCCACCTCGACGGTGTCGCCTTCGCGGAACTCGCCCTGCAGCAGCGCCAGCGCGAGGCGGTCCACGAGCTGCTTCTGGATCACGCGCCGTAGCGGCCTCGCGCCATACGCGGGGTCGTAGCCGAGGTCGCCGAGGAGCTGCTTGGCGGAGTCGGAGAGCACGACCTCCACGCCGCGCTGGCGGACGCGCTCGATCAGCCGCCGCGCCTGGAGGTCGACGATCTCGGAGATCTGCTCGCGGGTCAGCGGCCGGAAGCGGACGATGTCGTCCAGGCGGTTGATGAACTCGGGCTTGAAGTGGGAGAGCAGCGCGGCGCGCACCTCGGCGTCGGAGACGTCGTCCTCGCGCGCCGGCGCCGGCCACGGCTTGCCCACCTCGACCGGCGCGCCGGAGCTGGCGCCATCGCCGGAGGGCGCAGGACTCACGGGGATGTTGGAGGTCATGATCAGGACCGTGTTCTTGAAGTCCACGGTCCGTCCTTGGCCGTCGGTGAGGCGGCCGTCGTCCATCACCTGCAGCAGCGTGTTGAACACGTCGCCGTGCGCCTTCTCGATCTCGTCGAGCAGCACGACCGAGTAGGGGCGGCGACGGACGGCCTCGGTGAGCTGGCCGCCCTCCTCGTAGCCGACGTAGCCGGGCGGCGCGCCGATCAGGCGCGAGACGGCATGGCGCTCCATGTACTCGGACATGTCGATCCGCACCATCGCGTCCTGGGAGTCGAACATGAACTCCGCCAGCGCGCGCGCCAGCTCGGTCTTGCCCACACCGGTGGGGCCGAGGAACAGGAAGGTGCCGATCGGGCGGTCGGGGTCCTGCAGCCCGGCGCGGGAGCGGCGCAGGGCGGTCGCGACGGCCTCGACGGCCTCGTCCTGGCCGATGACGCGCTCATGCAGTCGCTCCTCCATGTGGATCAGCTTCTCCACCTCACCCTCCAGCAGGCGGCTGACCGGGATGCCGGTCCAGCGCGCGACCACCTCTCCGACGTCGTCGGCGTCCACCTCCTCCTTCAGGAAGACCGGTGCCGCGGGCTTGCCGTCGCCCGACGCATCCCCACCGCTCTCAAGGGCGGCGATCTGCTTCTCCAGCTCCGGGATCTCGCCGTATCGCAGTTCCGCCGCGCGCTGCAGGTCGGCGGCGCGTTCGGCGCGCTCCAGCTCGGTCTTGGCGTTCTCCAGGCGTTCCTTCAGGTCGCCGGCGCCCTTGATCGCGTCCTTCTCGGCCTGCCACTGCGCCTTCATCGCGTCGGAGCGCTCGCGCAGCTCCGCCAGTTCGCGCTCGATCGCCTCGCGGCGCTGCGCGGAGGCCTCGTCGGTCTCCTTCTGCAGCGACGTGCGCTCGATCTCAAGCTGCATCACCCGCCGGTCGACCTCGTCGATCTCGGTCGGCAGCGAGTCGATCTCGATCCGCAGCCGCGATGCCGCCTCGTCGATCAGGTCGATCGCCTTGTCGGGCAGGAAGCGGTCGGCGATGTAGCGGTCCGAGAGCGTCGCGGCGGCGATCAGCGCGTTGTCCTGGATGCGGACGTGGTGGTGGACTTCGTAGCGCTCCTTCAGGCCGCGCAGGATCGCGATCGTGTCGGTCACCGACGGCTCGCCGACCATCACCGGTTGGAAGCGGCGCTCCAGGGCGGCGTCCTTCTCGATGTGCTTGCGGTACTCGTCCAGCGTCGTGGCGCCCACGGCGCGAAGTTCGCCGCGCGCCAGCATCGGCTTGAGCAGGTTCGCGGCGTCCACGGCGCCTTCGGCGGCGCCGGCGCCCACGATCGTGTGCAGCTCGTCCAGGAACAGGATCACCGTGCCCTGGGCCTCGGAGACCTCCTTCAGCACGGCCTTCAGCCGGTCCTCGAACTCGCCCCTGAACTTGGCGCCGGCGATCAGCGAGCCCATGTCCAGCGCGATCACGCGCCTGTCGCGCAGCGACTCCGGCACGTCGCCGGAGACGATCCGCTGCGCCAGGCCCTCGACGATCGCGGTCTTGCCCACGCCCGGCTCGCCGATCAGGACCGGGTTGTTCTTCGTGCGCCGCGAGAGCACCTGGATCACCCGCCGGATCTCCTCGTCGCGGCCAACCACCGGGTCGAGCTTGCCCTCCTCGGCCACCTTGGTGAGGTCGCGGCCGTAGCGTTCCAGCGCCTGGTACTTGTCCTCCGGGCTCTGGTCTGTGACCTTGTGCGGGCCGCGCACCTCGGCTATCGCCTTCAGCAGGCTCTCCTTGGTGGCGCCGGCCGCGCGAAGCTGGTCGCCGGGCGAGCCCTTGCTCTGCGCGAGCGCGAGCAGCAGGTGCTCGGTGGACACGTACTCGTCGCCGAGCTCCCTGGCCTCGGCTTCGGCTGCCTGCAGCACGGCGACCAGATCGGAGGAGGGGCCGACCGGCTCGGTGGAGGCCGCCGCGGCGGCGCCGCCCGCCAGCTTGGGCTGGGCGTCGAGTGCAGCGCCGACCTCCGAGCGCAGCGAGCCGGCGCTCACGCCGAGCTTGGTCAGGACGGGGAGCACCACGCCGCTTTCCCCCTCCAGCAGCACAGCCATCAGGTGCGCGGGCGTGGACTGCGGGTTGCGCCGTTCCTGCGCAAGTCGCATCGCGGCGGTCACCGCCTCCTGTGCCTTGATCGTGAACCTGTCAGCTTGCATCGGCGCCTTCCCTTCGATCGCGCAGGCGATTGAGCGGGCCCCGCTCGCCGCCGGACGGGCGGGCGCCGGTCCACCGGCGCGCCTGCGAGGCCAGCACCATCTCCATACCCGGCCGGCCGGGGTGCGCATAGGGGACGAGCTCGGCCTTGAACGAGCGCCGCACCGCCTCGAGCTCTTCGGCGAGGCGCACCTCGGCGGCCAGCGCCTGGGACTCCAGCTCTTCGATGCGCCTGTTCATGCTCTGCACCTCCGACTCGAGCGCCAGCACGCGTTCGACGCCGGCGAGGTTGAGGCCGAGGTCCGCGGTCATCTCCTGGATGCGCCGCAGCCGCTCGACGTCGCGCTGCGAGTACAGGCGCGTGCCCTTCGGCGAGCGCTTCGGAGTGATCAGGCCGCGCGCCTCGTATGTGCGCAACGTCTGCGGGTGCATGTTCGCCAGCTCGGCGGCGACGGAGATCATGAAGACGCCGCGATCGGTCGCGACGCGGATACGCGCCACCTCGGTGACGCCGCTGCCTTCGACGTGACGCTGCTCTGGCTCGCGCGCGCTCATCAGACCACCTCTTCGAACAGTCGCGCCCGCGGGTTGCCGTCCAGCACGTGCGAGAGCGCGTCGACGGCCTGATGCTGCTCGCTGGTGAGCTTGCTCGGGACTTCGATCACGAACCGGTAGTGGATGTCGCCGCGCTGCGCCGCGCCCCCGGGCTTCGGCGGGCCCTCGCCGCGCAGCCGCTGAACGGTGCCGTGCTTGGTGCCCGGCGGCACCCGCAGCGTCTTGCGGCCCGCGAGCGTCGGCACCTCCACCTCGGCGCCGAGCAGCGCCTCGGGCACGGTCAGCGGAACCTCGACCTCCAGGTGCTCTCCCTTGCGCTTGAAGATCGGCGAGGGCGTCACGTGGGTGAGCACGAACAGATCGCCGGATGGCCCGCCCCGGCGGCCCGGCTCGCCCTTGCCCGGCAGGCGGATGCGCCCGCCGTCCTTCACGCCGGCGGGGATGTTCACGCGGTAGCGCTTGACCGTCCGCACCGACCCGGAGCCCTTGCAGGTCGCGCAGGGGTCTTCGATCACGGTTCCCGCCCCGCCGCATCGCGAGCAGGGCTGGGAGATCGAGAACATGCCCTGGCCCTCGGTCTCGATCCCTCGGCCTTCGCAGCGAGGGCAGACCTTCGGCGTGGTGCCGGGCTTGGCGCCGGTTCCATGGCAGGTCGGGCAGGTGCTGGTCGTCGGCACCGACAGCGACACCTGGGCGCCGGAGATCGCCTGGTCGAAGGAGATCTTGACCTCCGCTTCCAGGTCGCGCCCGCGCTGGGGCTGCTGGCGGCCGCGCCGGCCGCGGGCGCCGCCAGCGCCGCCGCCGAAGAGGTTGGAGAGGATGTCGCCCATGCTGCCGGCGTCGAAGTCGAAGCCGGCGAAGCCGCCTGGTCCGCCTGGGCCTGGTCCACCCGTGGCAAATTGGCCCGTTCCCGAGTCGTACTGCTTGCGCTTGTCGGGGTCGCCCAGCACGTCGTAGGCCGCCGAGATCTCCTTGAAGCGCGTTTCGGCATCCTGGTTGCCGGGGTTGCGGTCGGGATGGTGCTGGCGTGCCAGCTTGCGGTACGCCTTCTTGATCTCGTCCTGAGAGGCGTTCTGGGCCACGCCCAGCGCTGCGTAGTAGTCGGGACGTGCCGCCATCGTTCCTCCGCGCTCAGGCGGACACCAGCACCCGCGCCGGCCTGATCACCATCTCGCCCATCCGGTAGCCGGGCTGGAAGACCTCGGCCACACGGCCGCTCTGCATGCCCTCGACGGGCTGCTGGGCCATCGCCTCGTGCTCGACGGGGTCGAAGCGCTCGCCCTTCGGGGAGAAGGACTCGATGCCCGCCCGCGCCAGCGCGGCGTGCAGCTCGTTTCGCACGAGCCTGACGCCCTCCAGCAGCGGGTCGCCCTCGGCCGCTGCCTCCAGCGCTCGGTCCAGGTTGTCCAGCGCGGGCAGCAGCTCGCCGGCGAGCTTGGCCGCGCCCTTCTTCTGGGCGATCAGCGACTCCTTGGCGACCCGCTTGCGGTAGTTCTCGAAGTCGGCCTGAGTGCGCTGCGCGAGCGCCAGGTACTCGTCGCGCTTGGCGAGCGCGTGCACGAGCGCCTCGACGTCGCCCTGCAGCGCCTCGTCGGCCGCGGCCTCGGTAACGCCGTCGGCCTCGGCCGTCTGCCCCGGTGTGCCCTGCGCCCCCGGCGGCGATTGCGGCGCTGCGCCTGCCGTCGTGCCATGCGTCCCCTGTGGCGCATCATGCGCCGCCCCGGATGCACCATGCGCCGCTGCCGACGCATCGTGCGCCTCCGCCGGCGCTTGATCGTGCGCGCCGGCGGGGCTCTGTGACTGCTGGTCGATCGTCTGCTCTGTATCGGACATGCGATCAGCCCTTCGGGTCCTCGACCACCTCGGCGTCGATGACGTCCTCCTCCTCGGAGGGCTCGCCCGTGGGCGGCGCCCCGGCGCCGTCGGCCGATCCCGCGGCGCCCGCCGCGGCGGCCTGCTCCTGGGCGTGCTGGTACATCGCCTCGGAGACCGCGTGGAAGGCGCTCTGCAACGCCTCGGTCTTGGCGACGATCGCCTGCGGGTCCTCGCTGGTGAGCGACTCGCGCACGTCCGTGATCGCGGCCTCGATCCGCTGCTTGGAGTCGGCGTCCACCTGGTCGCCCAGCTCGGCGAGCTGCCGCTCGGCCTGGTAGGCGGCGTTCTCGCCGTTGTTGCGCGCCTCGGCCAGCTCGCGCGCCTTGCGGTCCTCCTCGGCGTGGCTCTCTGCGTCGGAGACCATCCGCTTGATCTCGTCCTCGGAGAGGCCGGATCCGGCCTTGATCTCGATCTTCTGCTCCTTGCCGGTGCCGAGGTCCTTGGCGGAGACGTTGAGGATGCCGTTGGCATCGATGTCGAAGGCGACCTCGATCTGCGGGATGCCCCGCGGCGCCGGCGGGATGCCGGTGAGCTGGAACTTGCCCAGCGACTTGTTGTAGGTCGCCATCTCGCGCTCGCCCTGCAGCACGTGGATCTCCACGGAGGGCTGGTTGTCCTCGGCGGTGGAGAAGACCTCGGCCTTGCGGGTCGGGATCGTCGTGTTGCGCTCGATCAGCTTGGTCATCACGCCGCCCTTGGTCTCGATGCCGAGGGTCAGCGGGGTGACGTCGAGCAGCAGCACGTCCTTGACGTCGCCGGCCAGCACGCCTGCCTGGATCGCGGCGCCCACGGCGACCACCTCATCCGGGTTGACCCCGCGATGCGGCTCCTTGCCGGTCAGCTCCTTGACCTTTTCCTGGACGGCGGGCATGCGGGTCATGCCGCCGACCAGCACCACGTGGTCGATGTTCGCGGCGCCCTTGTCCTTGGCATCGTCGAGCGCCTGGCGCACCGGCGCCACCACGCGGTCCAGCAGCTTGCTGGTCAGTTCGGAGAGCTTGGCGCGCGTCAGGCGCGTGTCCAGGTGCTTGGGGCCGCTCGCGTCGGCGGTGATGAACGGCAGGTTGATCTGGGTCTCCTGGGTGGTGGAGAGCTCGATCTTGGCCTTCTCGGCGGCCTCGTAGAGCCGCTGCAGCGCCATCGGGTCGGCCGCGAGGTCGATGCCCTTGTCGCGCTTGAAGTCCGCGACCAGCCAGTCCACGATCGCCTTGTCGAAGTTGTCGCCGCCGAGGTGGTTGTCACCCGCGGTCGCCTTGACCTCGAACACACCGTCGCCGATCTCGAGCACGGATACGTCGAACGTGCCGCCGCCGAGGTCGAACACGAGGATCGTCTGGTCGGACTCCTTGTCGAGTCCGTAGGCCAGCGAGGCGGCGGTCGGCTCGTTGATGATCCGCTTGACGTCGAGGCCGGCGATCCGGCCGGCGTCCTTGGTCGCCTGGCGCTGGTCGTCGTTGAAGTACGCGGGGACCGTGATCACCGCGCTGTCGACCGTCTCGCCGAGGTACGCCTCGGCGTCGGCCTTCAGCTTGCCGAGGATCATCGCCGAGATCTCGGGCGGGGAGTACTGCTTGCCGGCGGCCTCGACCCGGGCGTCGCCGCCGGAGCCCGAGACGACCTTGTAGGGAACGATCGACTCCTCGACGTGCACCTCGGCCTCCTTGCGGCCCATGAAGCGCTTGATCGAGAAGACGGTGTTCTGCGGGTTGGTGACCGCCTGGCGCTTGGCGACCGTGCCGACCAGCCGCTCGCCTCCCTGCGTGAACGCGACCACCGACGGGGTGGTGCGACCGCCCTCGGCGTTCTCGATGACGGTCGGGTCCCCGCCCTCGAGCACCGCCATGCAGCTGTTGGTCGTTCCCAGGTCGATTCCGATTGTCTTGCCCATGTCTGTCGTTCTACTCCTCTGGGTTCGTAAAAATCTAAGCCCGAGAGTAGCAGATCTGCGACGTGGCGGGATGCCGGCTCAGGCGCCGGCGAGGCCGACCCTCGGGCACATCCGGAGAAGTGCGCAGGCACCGCACTCGGGTCCGCGCGCATGGCAGGTCCGCCGTCCGTGGCGAAGCAGGTTGAGGTGCAGCTCGAGCTCCTGGCCCCGGGGCGTGAGCGCCAGCATCGTGTCGTGCAGCTCCTCGAACGGCGCGCGGGGGCGGAACAGGCCGAGCCGGGTACCGACCCGCGAGACGTGGGTGTCGACCGGGACGTCGCGCATCCCGAAGCTGAACAGCAGCACGCAGGCGGCGGTCTTGCGCCCGACGCCGGGAAGCGAGCACAGGTAGGACTGGGCCTCGGGTACCGGCGTGCGCGCCAGCCCGTCGAGCGACAGGGTGCCTTCGGCGGGGGTGGCTTGTGGACCACCCCCGCCGCGACGCGCGCCGGCCGGCGACGGCCGTGACTCGGGGTTGTCGGTGATGGCCCGCAGGATCGCCTTGATCCGCGCCGACTTGACCTTCGAGATCCCGCCGGGACGGATCGCCTCCTCGACCGCGTCGACGGGCGCGTCGCGGACCTCCTCCCAGGTGGGGAAGCGCTCGCGCAGCGCCAGGTAGGCGACGTCGCGGTTGCGATCGTTGGTCGACTGCGAGAGCACGGTCAGGACCAGCTCGGCGATCGGCTGGCCGTGCGGTGCGGCACGCGGGATGCCGTATACCTGGCGCAGCCGGTCGCGGATCGCCCGCACCCGGCGCCTGGCCGCCGCGTCCGGTCGGCTGCGGCGAACCACCGTCATCGCGCGACAGGCGGCAACTTGCCCCAAACCGCTCCGGCGTACGGCGATCTGGGGGAATCTGCCGCTGTGAGCGGCGCTTTTCCCCAAATCACCGTTGACGCTTCCGATTTGGGGGCGGCGGCCGGTTCTCGTCCGGCGGAGCGGGGGCGGCCCGCGCGGGTCCTGGGCGTGCCAGAACCGGGCGTGCCAGAACCGGGCGCGAGACCGGGACGCGCCCGACGCGAATGCGGAAGCCAGCCGGACACGGCCGCTAGTCGACCGCGCCCCAGCGGCGGCGGGCGGCGGCGCCCGCCGCGAGCGCGTCGTCGAGCCCAGCGGCGATCACGGGTTCGTAGAAGTCGCTCGCCTCGAGCCGCGCCAGCAGGGCAGCGGTGACCGCCGCGCCCGTGCCGACCGAGCTCACCGATCCCACCGCCGGCGCAGGCGGGGCATCGCGCCGCAGGCGGCCGCGCAGCAGCGCCCCCGCGCCGCCGAGCGTCAGCACGACGTTGCGGGCGCCCGCCTTGAGCAGCGCCGCGGCGACCCGCTCGGGCTCGTCCTCGCCGGTCATCAGCCGCGCCTCGTCGAGGTCCAGGCGGACGAGCAGCGCGTCGGGCACGCACGCGTTGGCGCTGGCCGCGGCGTCCGCGCGCGAGCGCCACCGGCGCAGCCGCACGCTCGGGTCGAACACGACCGGGCGCCCCGCTGCGAGCGCCAGCTCGCGGGCGCGCATCGTGAGCTCGCGCTCGTCGTCGTCCACGAGCGTGTCGCTCGACAGCAGCAGCGCGCCGCTGCGCTCGACGGCGCCCTCGAGCGAACCGCCGACCGCGCCGACGAGCACACCCGTGGGATCGCCGCAGACGGTGTACGTGGCTTCGCCGTCGGGATCGACCGTGACCAGCGCGATCCGCGTGGTCGAGCCTGCGACCGTCACGAAGCCGCCGACGTCGACGCCGGCGTGCGCGAGCTGCTCGCGCAGCCAGCTTCCCCAGACGTCGTCGCCGACGCCTCCGGCGATCGCGATGCGGGCTCCGGCGCGCGCGGCCAGCACAGCGACGTTCGCCACCAGGCCGCCGAAGTGCGGGACGAACGCGTCGACCTCCGCGAGCGAGGCGACCGGCCGCTCGCAGATCAGGTCGACCAGCGCCTCGCCGAGGCACAGGACGCCGCGTGGCCGGGGCGCGTCTGGGGGCTCGGCGCTCACGGCGCTCAGCGGCTGCCCGTGAGACTCACCGTGCCCACCAGCTGGCCGACCCGGAAGCGGTGCGCCTGGTCGTTGTAGGCCTGCTGGTTGAACAGCTGTGCACCGTTTGCGAGCAGCTTCAGCTCGAGCCCGGAGATCGTCAGCGTGCCACTGCGCGCGTAGTGGCGGATCCCGGACATCGCGAGGCTCGCGATCGGAAGGTCATGGTAGGTCTGCTTGCCGATGAAGGTCGCGGTCAGGACCGCCGGAGCGGTCGAGAGGTCGAGCGCGAACCCGGTCAGCTTGAACTGGATCAGGCTGTCCTGGCCGGCGGTCGTGTTGTGGGAGACCGTGTTGAACTCGATGCCACCCCGGCTCCTGGCCGAGCCCGTCAGCACCGACGGATCGACCTGCCCTCCAGCCACCGGAAACGTGAAGGTGCCGCCGCTGCTCGCCGGCCCGCCGCTCGCCCCCGGCGGGATCGAGACCAGCGAGCGGGTGTCGGGATAGGCGCCCCGAGTGGTGGACGTGAGCGCCCTGTAGGTCCGGGGCCACAGCGCCAACGTGACCGTGCCGGATCTGAGCGTGTAGACGCCCGACTGCGCCAGCGCGACCGGGGTCGCGACTGCGGCGGCCGCGGCGAGCAGCGGGGCGATGTACGAGGCGAGGCGGGACACGCTTGGAGGTGGTCGCGGGGATCGTCGCACAGTCGGCTTGCGCGAGGCACGAATCGCTTCGGCGGTCCGATCCGCGCAGGCTGACCGCGCCGGCAGCCGGATCCCGCGGCGCCCGAAGCCGTACGCTTACCCGCGAGCAGCGATGGCCGACTCGGACACGACCACGAGGCCCCGCCCGCCCCGCCGCGAGCACCGCCGCCGCGAGCGGGCGGACAGGAACCGGCCGACGACGCAGGAGCTGATGCGCGAGCGGCTGATCGAGTCGCGGCTGACCCCGAACGCGATCAGCCTCACCGGATTCGTGCTGAACTGCGCCGGCGCCGGGCTCGTCGTCGCGCGACTGTTCTTCCTCGCCGGAGTCGCGTTCATCGTCGGCTCGATCATGGACACGCTCGACGGCCGCTACAGCCGCATGTCGGGCAAGGGCACCCAGTTCGGGGCGTTCCTCGACTCGACGCTCGACCGGCTCGAGGAGGGAATCGTCCTGACCGCGGTCGCGGCCTACTTCGCCGCCCGCCACAACGAGGTGGCGGTCGCCGCCGTGGTCGCGGCCGTGCTCGGCTCGCTGATGGTGTCCTACACGCGCGCACGGGCGGAGGCGCTCGGAGTCGCCTGCACGGTGGGGCTCGCGACGCGGCCGGTCCGGGTCGTGATCCTGTCGATCGGGCTCGTGTTCGCCCGCGGGGCTTCGCTCGGCGACTTCGAGCTGCTGGCGCCGGCCGTGTACGTGCTCGCCGCCCTGACGGTGCTGACCACGGTCCAGCGAATCGTCCACGTCCACTCGCAGCTGGCGGCGGCGCAGCGAAGCTGAGCACGGGAGTCCGACCGAGCCGTGTAACCGTAGAGTGGGTTCGGCCTACCTCCTATGGGTCCCGCGCCGGCGCGCAGGAGCGAACAGCACCCCACCTCGACAAAAGGGAAGTTCTCACCGTGAGCACGAAAAACGGCTCTGCAAAGCGCAACGGCGATGCGATCGCAGGCGGAGCGCCCCGCCACCAAGCCGACAAGGTCCGGGTCGCAATCATCGGCGTCGGCAACTGCGCCAGCTCGTTCGTCCAGGGCGTCCACTACTACCGCGACGCCGACCCGACGCAGCAGGTCCCGGGGCTGATGCACGTCGACCTCGGCGGGTATCACGTGTCCGACATAGAGTTCTCGGCGGCGTTCGACATCGACGTCGAGAAGGTCGGCAAGGACCTGTCCGAGGCGATCTTCGCCGGCCAGAACAACACGCTCCGGTTCGACACAGACGTGCCGCGGCTGAAGGTGCGCGTCGAGCGCGGGATGACCCACGACGGGCTCGGCAAGTACCTCTCGCAGAAGATCACGAAGGCGCCCGGTCCGACCGCCGACATCGTCGAGATCCTCAAGCAGACCCGTACCGACGTGGTCGTCTCCTACCTGCCGGTCGGCTCCGAGCAGGCGACCAAGTGGTACGTCGAGCAGATCCTCGAGGCCGGCTGCGCCTTCGTCAACTGCATCCCCGTGTTCATCGCACGCGAGGACTACTGGAACAAGCGCTTCACGAAGGCGGGGCTGCCGATCGTCGGCGACGACATCAAGAGCCAGGTCGGCGCGACGATCGTCCACCGCCAGCTGGCGCGGCTGTTCCACGACCGCGGCGTCAAGCTGCTGCGCACGAGCCAGCTGAACGTCGGCGGCAACATGGACTTCTTCAACATGCTCGAGCGCGAGCGGCTCGAGTCCAAGAAGATCTCGAAGACCAACGCGGTCACGTCGATCATGGGCCACACCGTGCCCGCCGACGACGTTCACGTCGGTCCGTCCGATTACGTGCCGTGGCTGACCGACCGCAAGTGGGCGCACATCCGGCTGGAGGGACAGGCGTACGGCGACGTGCCGTTGACGATCGAGACCAAGCTCGAGGTGTGGGACGCGCCGAACAGCGCCGGGATCGTCACCGACGCCGTGCGGATCTGCAAGCTCGCGCTCAACAACGGCCTCAGCGGCCAGCTCGACGGACCGAGCTCGTACCTGATGAAGTCACCCCACACGCAGCGCCCCGACGACGAGGCGCGCGAGGCCACGGAGGAGTTCATCCGCAGCTACGCGCGCAAGCCGGCGGCGGCGCCGTCGCACGGAGCGGCGGCGCCCGAGGTCACGACGCGAGCTTGAAGCCCTCGACGAGCTGCTCGAGCGACCCCGCGGTGCTCGCCAGGCCGCCGCGGAATGCCACTGCGGTCAGGCGAAGTCTGCGGCGGCCCCGCCGGGCGCGTCGGTGGAGACCCGAACGCGCAGCGTGAACCGCGCTCCGCCCTCGGCGACGTTCTCGACCGAGACCTCGCCGCCCATCCGGTCGGCCAGCTCCGCGACGATCGCGAGGCCGAGGCCGGAGCCGACGGGCCGCTCGCTGGCGTAGCGGTCGTACAGGTAGAACCGCTCGAACGCGCGCGGAAGGTCCTCGGGCGACAGCCCGGGACCGGTGTCGGTGACCGAGATCGCGCCGGGGGCGGCGGACACGGTCACCGCGCCGCCGGCAGGGGTCACGCGCAACGCG
Source organism: Solirubrobacterales bacterium (assembly GCA_027315115.1). Taxonomy (GTDB): domain Bacteria; phylum Actinomycetota; class Thermoleophilia; order Solirubrobacterales; family Solirubrobacteraceae; genus Palsa-744. Next base: position 90,071 of record DAHUYQ010000029.1, read on the forward strand.
TTCTCGATCAGGTTCGAGGTGGCCTGCAGCAGGCGATCGGCGTCGCCCGATCCGGGTGCCGGCCCGTTGCGATCGGCGACCAGCTCCACCGACAGCTCCCGGGCGCGCGGCCGGTGGCGCTCGACCGCGCGGCTGGCGATCTCGCCGAGCTCGAGCTCGGCATGCTCGACCGAGAACTCGGCCCGTTGCAGCCGCGCCAGGTCGAGCAGGTCGGCGACGAGCCGCTCGAGGCGGCCCGCCTCGGCGCCGATCACCTGAGCGGCCACCGGCGACTCGATCGCGCCGTCGGCGAGCCCCTCGGCGTATCCGCGGATCGAGGTGAGCGGCGTCTTCAGCTCGTGGCTCACGGACTCGAGGAACGCGCGCTGCTGGACGCGGCTCGCCGCCAGCTTGCGCGCCATCTCCTGGAACGCGCGAGCCAGCCGGGCGAGCTCATCGTCGCCGTGCACCCCGGCCAGCTCGACTTCGGCGTCGCCCGCCGCGACCTGGGCGGTCGCCAGCGCGAGCTCGCCGATCGGCCGGGTCAGCCGGCGCGCGAGCAGCCAGGAGCTGGCGGCGGCGAGCGCCACCCCGCCGAGCGCCGCGAGCACCAGGTCGAGCAGGAACGGGCGCCAGACCCCGAAGCCGACCCCCGCGCGGCGAATCAGCACGACGCCGCCGGTGGTGGTGGCGCGCGCGGCGTACAGGAAGCTGTGCCCGTCCAACGTGATCGTCCCCTGCGAGCGCAGCGGCGAGGCGACCCGCTCGAGCACGTCCCGTGCCAGCGCAGGACGCACCCGCAGCGGGCGGCCGCTCCCGACCCGGAAGACCCGCTCGCCGGCGGCGAGCGGCCCGCGCCGATCGAGAACCGCGGCAACGGTCCCCGCCTCGCGCTCCAGTGCGGACAGCTGACCGGCGGCGAGCCGGTGGCGCACGAGCACGACCCCGACGCCGACGGTGAGCAGGCACGCGGCGATCGCGACCACCACCACGTAGGAGAACACGCGGCGCCTCACGCAATCGCCTTGTAGCCGATGCCGCGCAGGGTCCGGATCAGCTCCGGGTGGCCGAGCTTCTTGCGCAGCTGGGCGACGTGAACCTCGACCGTGCGGGTCTGGCCGGGGCTGAGGAAGCCCCACACCTCGTCGAGCAGCTCGTCGCGGCCGACCACCCGGCCGGCGTTGCGGACGAGGTACTCGAGCAGGTCGAACTCGCGCTGGGTGAGCTCGACCTCGCGTCCGGCGACGCGGGCCTCGCGGGCGGCGCGGTCGATGCTGAGCGGACCGAGCGTCAGCAGCTCGGGCGCGGACGGGCCGTCGGCACGGCGCAGCACGGCCCTGATCCGGGCCGTCAGCTCCCGTGGCGAGAAGGGTTTGGGCACGTAGTCGTCGGCGCCGAGCTCGAGCCCCGCGACCCGGTCGGCAACCTCGTCACGCGCGGTCAGGACGATGACGGGCAGCCGGCGACCGAGCCGGCGCAGGACCTCGAACCCGTCGATCCCCGGCAGCCCGATGTCGAGCACGACGAGCCGCACGGGGTGACGCGGCAGCTCGGCGAGCGCCTGCTCGCCCGAGCGGCACCACACGACCTCGTAGCCGTCGCGTGCGAGGTAGGTACGCACGAGCGACCCGATGTTGGGGTCGTCCTCGACGACGAGGATCGTGTCCGCCATCTCGCGGCCATCGTAGGGCGGCACGTCGGCGCAGGCTTCGGAGGATTTACACGCAGCTGACGTTGGCGTGACCCGGGGCTTGCGAGCGCCCGCGATCCTGCGCCCATGCACCGATTCCTCAGAAATCATCTCAAGCTCGCTGCGGTCGCCGTGAGCTGCGCCGCAGCCGGCGCGGCGGCCGGCTCGATCGCGAGCGCCGGCGCCGCGACCAGCCAGGCGCGCTCGCGGGCCGTTCGCCCCGGGCTCCTGTTCCGCCACCTGGGCCGAGTCGTCGCCGGCACCCTCGTGGTCGCCACTCCCGGGGGCAGCTTCGCGAACGTGACCGTCGCCCGCGGCTCGGTCGTGTCGGTCTCCGGCCAGCAGCTGACGCTCGACGAGGGCACGAAGACAGCCACCTACCAGCGGGTCACGCTGACCCTACCGGCGACGACGACGGTACGCGACAACGGGCAGTCCTCGACGCTCGCGCAGCTGCAGCAGGGCGAGCGGGCGCTCGTGGTGATCGGGCCGAATCGCGCGTTCGTGCGCGCCCGCACACCGAGCGGCGGCTGACGCTCCGCACCCTGGAGGAGGCCGCCGGCTCACAGGCCGGCGGCCCGCTCGGGCTCACATACGAGCACTAGACTGCGGCGCGTGCCGCCCGAGGACCGCCTCGCGATCGCGCATGTGACGCCGTTTGCCTGGGAGGCGCGCACGGAGGTCTCCGAGCACGTCGCGGGCGTGTGCCGCGAGCTGGCCGCGCGCGGGCACCGGGTGCTGGTGGTCGCGCCGTCGGAGTCGGCCGAGCTCGTGCGCGACACCCGCCGGGCGCTGCGGTCAGATCCGGCCGGCCTGCTGGCCCAGGCCGACGGCGAGCCGCTCGTGCTCGGGGTCGGCGAGGTGCTGCCGTTCGCACCGACACGACGCCGCGCCGCGTCGATCCCGGTCGACGTCGCGCGCACGATCGAGACGGCGCTGCTGACGCTGCCGCTGGACGTGGTCCACGTGCACGAACCGTTCGCCCCCAGCGCGGCAAGTGTCGCGCTGCGCCAGTCGCGAGCGCTGAACGTCGCCACGTTCCACGCGGCGACCGAGCGCGTGCTCTCGACGCAGCTCGGCCGGCAGCTGTCGCAGCTTCTGTTCAGCCGGCTCGACGCGCGCACCGCGAGCTATCACGCCACCCGCGAGCTGATGGGGCGCTTCTTCCCGGGGAGCTACGAGGTGCTCCCGCCCGCCGCGGAACCAGTGCCGCACGTTCGCACCGGCACGCTCGAGCTGGTGATGATCGCCGACGAGGAGCGGGTGGCGCTACGTGCCTTCCTGCGCGCGCTGCGGGCGCTGCCGGCCGAGCCGAGCTGGCATGCGACGGTGTGGTCGTCGCGGCCACTCGCGGCGCCGGCGACGCTCGGGCGCGCGCTCCGCGAACGGGTCACGTTCGTCGACGCCGAGGCCGCGGGGCCGCGGGACGTGCTTGCAGGCGCCGACGTGGTCGTGCTCGCGTCCGAGGGGCTGCGGGCGACCCCGGGGTTGCTGATCCAGGCGCTCGCCAGCGGGATCGTGCCGGTCGCCTCGCGGCTGCCGGTGTACGAGGAGCTCCTGTCCGACGAGCGCGGCGACGGCGACCGGGGGCTCGTGTTCGAGCCGGGCGACGTGATCACGCTCGCCGCTCACCTGACCCGCCTGGTGGGCGACGCCGGGCTGCGCCAGGAGCTGCGGGCGCGGGCCGCGCCGCTGCGCGGCGGGCTCGGCTACCGACGGATCGCGGACGCGCTCGAGGCGCTGTACGGGCGCCTGGTCGCACGCCGCCACGACGGCCGCGCGGACGCCCGCGCGCGGCGGCGGGTCGCGGGCCGGTCGCTGATCGACGTCGACCTCCACATGCACACCGATCACTCCTACGACTGCGCGACGCCGGTCGAGGTGCTGCTCGCCGAGGCACGGGCGCGCGGGCTCGGTGCGATCGCGGTCACCGATCACAACGAGGTGTCCGGCGCGCTCGAGGCGCGCGCGAAGGCACACGGGATCAAGGTGATCGTCGGTGAGGAGGTGAAGACCGCCGAGCAGGGCGAGGTGATCGGCCTGTTCATCGAGGAACGGATCCCGCGCGGGCTGACGCTGCAGGAGACGATCGCGGAGATCCGCCGCCAGGGAGGGATCGTGTACGTCCCCCACCCGTTCGACCGGCTGCACTCGGTGCCCGACTACGAGCATCTGCTCGCGGTGCTCGACGAGGTCGACGCGATCGAGGTGTTCAACCCGCGGGTGGCGATCTCCGAGTTCAACGAGGAGGCGGTCAGGTTCGCCGCCAAGTACCGGATCCCCGCCGGCGCCGGCTCCGACGCGCACGTGCCGCAGGGGCTCGGCTCGGTGCGGATCCGGATGCGCGACTTCGACGGTCCCGCCGAGTTCCTCGAGTCGCTGCGCGACGCCGACATCGTTCGCAATCCGGCGAGCCTCCTCTACGTGCAGGCGCTCAAGTTCCTGCAGACCAAGGCGCTGCCCGAATCGGCGCGAAGGGCCGCCCGCGATCGGCGCGTCAAACGGGTGGCACGCAAGGCGTGAGCAGGCAGTTTCGATCCCGACAGGCGCGCAACTCCTGATGCACCCGCAAGGACATGCCGGCCGGCCGTCCAATCCGGGTGGGATGCCTGCGACAGACGACGAGATCCGGGAGAAGTACCTGGAGCGCGCGATCCGCGAGCTCAACCAGCTCGCACGCGAGCTGCAGGAATGCCAGCAGTGCCCGCGCGGCCAGCTGCTGCCGGTGCTCGGGTCGGGGCATCCGCAGGCCGACATCCTCCTCGTCAAGCACGCGGCGCGGCCGGCCGAGGTCGAAGAGGGCGTCGCCTTCTACGGCCGCACGGGCAACGCGCTGATGAAATCGCTGAAGCGCCTGGACATCGATCCGCTCGCCGTGTACGGGACGCTGTGCGTCAAGTGCCCGGTGCTCGATCCGGTGATGGCCGACCCGGGCTGCATCGCGCGGCTGGCCGAGGAGATCGCGATCATCTCGCCGAAGATCGTGGTCGTGATGGGCCGCGAGGCGCTGGCCGTCGTCAACGACCTCGACCTGCCGCTGAGCCGCGAGCTCGACCCGCGGCCGGGCGAGCTGCAGCGGCTGACCCCGTCGATCGAGGCGCTGTTCGTCCCGAACATCGACGAGGCGCTCGACGAGGAGGGCGCCAAGCGCGAGTTCTGGAAGGCATTCCGCGTGCTCGGGCAGTGGTGGGCCGACCTGCCGCCGTACTGACGAACCGGCGCTCGCGTGATCGCGGTCGCGCGAACGGGGTAAGCTCGGCGTATGGACCTCGAAGAGCGAACACTCGAGAAGACCGGATCCCGCTGCGAGGTGTGCGGCGCGAAGCTGACGCCGCAGGAGCTGCAGACGGTGCTCGAGTCGGGCGGCCCGGCGCTGTGCACGATCCACGCCGCCGAGCTCGAGCCCGCACTCGAGGAAGAGGACGCGGAGTTCGGCGAGTAGGCAGGCCCGCGATCCGCCGCTCGCTCGCAAGCTCGGATCGGACCGGGTAGGCGGATGCCCCATACACCCGAGGAGATCCTCGCGGGCGTGTGGCACTGGAGCGCCCCCCATCCCAAGATCAGGGTCGAGGTCGACTCGTACTGGCTCGCGCGGTCCGGCGTGCTGATCGATCCGCTCGTGCCGGTGCAGGGCGGCGGTCTCGAATGGTTCGACGAACGCAGCGGCGGCGCGGCTTCGCCGACCGCGATCGTGCTGTCGAACCGGCTGCACTCGCGCGAGAGCGCGCGGTTCCTCGCGCGGTTCGGCTGCGGCGTGCACGCGCCGGCGAGCGGGATGCACCAGCCCGAGGTGCGTGCGCTGGGGGCGTTGCCGTACGAGCCCGGCTCGGTGCTGCCGGGCGAGCTGGTCGCGTGGGAGATCGGGTCGCTGTGCCCGGACGACATGGCGCTGGCCGATGCGGAGGCCGGAGCCGTGTACTTCGCCGACGGGGTCGTGCTCGGCTGGAGCGGAGGACGCCGCGGCGACGGCGAACCTGAACTCGGGTTCGTTCCGGACGGCCTGATGGATGACCCGCCTGGCACGAAGCGGGGGTTGCTCGCGGCCCTTGCGACACTGCTCGAAGGGGTCGAGTTCGAGCACGTCATGTGCGCCCACGGGGGACCGCTGCTCGGCGGCCGCTCGTCGCTGGAGGAGCTGGTGCGGGTCGGGCTCAGATGACCAGCACGATCTTGCCGAGCTTGGCGCCGGCGGCGAACCGGTCGTAGGCGGCGACCGCCTCCTCCAGCGGGTAGGTGGCGGCGAGCGGGACGGTCAGCGCGCCGCTCTCGAGCAGCGGCAGCACGCTGCGCTCGACCGCGCGGGCGGCGAGCGCCTTCTCCTCGAGCGGCCGCGCGCGCAGCGTCGAGCCCGTCAGCCGTGCGCGCTTGCCCATCAGGACGCCGAGGTTGATCTCGCCGACAGCGCCGGCGCCGACCCCGATCACGGCGATCCGCCCACCGATCTCGAGCGCGCGCAGATTCGCCGCCAGGTTCGGGGCGCCGACCAGCTCGAGGATCACGTCGAACGGACCGTGGTCGGAGAACCCTTCGGGCGCGATCACGGTCGCGCCGAGGGCGGCGACCTGCTCGCGCGCGGCCGGATTGCGGACCGTCGCGTGCACGCGGGCGCCGGCCGCCCGGCCGAGCTGGACCGCGGCGGTGCCGACCCCGCCGGCGGCGCCGTGGACGAGCAGCCGCTCGCCGGCGCGCAGCTCGGCTTGAGTGAACAGCGCGTCGTGCGCGGTCGTGAACACCTCGGGGACGCCGCCGGCTGCCGGCCAGTCGAGCGCGTCCGGGACGGGCATCAGCAGGCGCTCGTGGACGGTCGCGAGCTGGGCCTGGCCGCCGCCGCCGACGATCGCCATCACCCGATCGCCGAGCTTGAATCGAGACCCGCCCCCGCCGCGGCCGAGCGCGACGACCTCGCCGGCCAGCTCGAGCCCCGGGATGTCCTGCGGATCGCCGGGAGGGGCGGGGTAGCGGCCGGCGCGCTGGTGCATGTCGGCGCCGTTGATCCCGGCCGCGCGGACGCTGACGAGGACCTCGCGGACACCGGGCTCGGGGTCGGGGTGCTCGGCCACCAGCAGCTCGCCGTCCCGAATCGTCACCGCTCGCATCGAGCTCTGAGGCTACCGTTGCGCCGGTGCGATCGATCGTCGCGTTGACGGGCGCGGGGCTGCCCCCGGTGCGGGCCGGCTATCCCCGGCCGGGGAGCGCCCGCATCTGGGACACCGACCTGTTCGAGGACTCGAACCGCTCGTCGGGGCAGACGCTGCGGATCCCGACCGGACGTTCGCGGGTGGTGCAGGCACTGCACCGCGCCGGCCACTACAGCATCTGCTACGTCGAGGCGGGCGCCTTCCAGGCCGGCCTTCCCGACGTCGCGGATTTCGCGGCGGTCGACTACGGCCGCGGGCGGATCCGCCACCGGATGCGGGGCTACCCGGACGAGTGGTGGTTCGACCTTGCCGGCTTCCGAGACTACGTCGCGGGCGATCCTGCCTCGCTGAAAGGCGCCGCCGTCAACATCGCAGCCGGGCTCGCGAGGCGGTTCGCCTGGTGCGGCCTCGAGGGCCAGGACGCGGTCGAGCCCGACGACCCGTGCGCCGGCCGGGGCGGTGACTGGAGCGCCTACCTCGCGGCCGGCAAGCCGGTGCTCGACGCCGAGTACTCGGAGGACGGCGAGACGACAGCGAAGTTCTGCGCGAGCGACCGGCGCTGGCGGATCTGGGGTGCCCTGTTCGGCGTCGCGCTGGACGGAGCCCGCGGCTACCGGGTCTGCTGGGGCTCGTCGGCCGCGCTGCGAACCCGGAGCTGAGCGCCGCGCGGGCGCACGAGCTCGGCGACGCACTCGACGTGCGGCGTCTGCGGGAACATGTCGACCGCCCGGACGCGCCGCAGCTCGTATCCGGCCTGCACCAGTTGCGCGGCGTTCGGAGCGAGCGTCGTCGGGTTGCACGAGACGTACACGATCCGCCGGGGGGCGGCCTCGATGATCCGCCGCACGATCTTCTGCGAGAGGCCCGCGCGCGGCGGGTCGACCACGAGCACGTCGGGCTGGCCTGCGCGCGCGACCAGGTCGCGGAGCGCCAGCCGCACGTCGCCGGCGAGGAAGCGCGCGTTGTCGACCTGGTTGCTCTGAGCGTTGCGGACGGCATCCGCGACTGCGTCCTCGATCAGCTCGAGTCCCCACAGCTGCGCCGCCCGCGGCGCGAGCAGGAGGCCGATCGTGCCGATCCCGCAGTACAGGTCGTAGATGCGCTCCGGGCCGGCCAGCTCCGCGTAGCGAGCCGCCAGCGCGTACAGCTGCTCGGCCATCTCGGTGTTCGTCTGAAAGAACGCCTGCGGAGAGATCGCGAGCTGGAGGCCGCCGAGCTCCTCGTCGAGGCGCTCGACGCCGGCCACGAGCTCGGTCCGCCCGGTCGCCGTCGTCTCGGCGACGGCGTCCGTCCGCGTCCACAACAGCCCGCTGGCGCTGGACGCCGCCGCCGCCAGCGAGTCGGCGTCGAACCCGCCGGCCGGCTTGGGGCCCGTGACGAGGCGCACCTGGAGCTGGCCGGTGCGCCGGCCCTCCCGCACCACGAGGTTTCGCAGGAAGCCGGTGCCGGTGCGCCGATCGAACGCCGTGAGCCGCTGCGCGCGGCACCAGGCGAGCACCTCCTCACGGGCGCGATTGGCCGGCTCGGAGGCGAGCAGGCAGTCGCTCAGGCCGACGATCTCGTGCCACTGCCCGGGAGCGTGAAACCCGCATACGAGCTCCCCGGCCGCGTCGGTGCCGAACGAGTACTCGAGCTTGTTGCGGTAGCGCCACTGCTCCACCGCCGGGACGATCGGCTCGAGCGCGTACCCGTCGAGGCGCCCGATCCGCCGCAGCGCCTCGTCCACCTGGTCGTGCTTGATCTCGAGCTGGCGGGCGTACGGGATCACCTGCCACGGCGCCCCCGGATGCTCGGCGAGCGGCGCGACCCGATCGGGGCTCGGCGAGAGGATCTCGAGCGCGCGCGCCTCGGCATACGCACGCTTCGATTTGCCCACGACCGCACGGACGGTGTCGCCCGGGACGGCGCCGCTGACGAACACGACGAACCCGGCGTGACGAGCCACGCCGGCGCCGCCGAAGGCGAGCGAGTCGACCGACAGCTCGAGCTCGTCGCCACGGCGCGGGCGGGTCGTGACGGCAGGCCCCTGGTCCATCCGTCGAGCTTATCGACCGCACGGTTTTTCCCAGCACGCCACCGGTTATCCTGTGCGCGTACGATCGTTTGAAGGGACCGCGGCTCCGGTGGGAAGGATGCTCGGATGGCGGCTCCGCGTGGCTCATGGCGGACACAGCGCTGGACTGCGACGGCACGGTTGCGCGCCTACTTCGCGGGGCTGGTCGTGCTGGTCGGCGTCGCCGCGCTGGCGGGTGCGTTGTACGTCCGCGCGCAGAGCGACGACGATGCGAACGGCAGGGCGGTTCAGGAGGCGTCGTTCGCGGCCGGTGGCGCCGCCCAGCTGATCTCCGGGGGCGTCACGGGGATGCAGACAGGTCTCGGCGCGCTGGCCGCCGATGCGGCGACGGTCACGGCGGTGCTGGCCCACCCGCACGGCTGCGTCCTGACGTTCTCCCCGAACGGCGTGTTCGCGACCGGGCACGTCGACATCGTCCACAGCGACGGCCGGGTCGCCTGTACCTCGCTGCGCCTGCGCCCGGGCGCACAGCTGCGCTATCCGGTCAGCGGCTGGGCGCGCGAGGCAGGCGTGCGCCCGCAACTGCTCGCGCCCGTGCCGGACCCGGCGAACGGTGAGCCGTCGCTCGTCGTCACGCTGCCCGTCCGCGGCGGGTTCGTCGCGGTGGCCGCAGATCTGAGAGAGGTCGGGCCACAGCTGCTCTCGCAGCTGTCCGGGCTGACCGGGCTGACCTACATGGTCGCCTCCGGCGGCGGCCGCACGCTGCTCGCGAGCTCGACCGCGCCGGAGAGGTGGGTCGGGCGCTCACTCCTCGGAACCGGTTTCTACCGGGCGCGGGGCCGGACCGAGCGACCGGGGCTCGATCGAACCGTGCGCCTGTTCGCAGCGGCCGCCGTCCCCGGGCTCGGCTGGCAGGTGTTCGCCGGGATCGACCGCTCGGTGGCGCTGCACTCATCGGCGAGCCTGTTCGACAACCTGCTGTGGCTGATCCTGGCGGCGGTGGCGCTGGTGCTGATCGTGGCGCTGGCGATCGAGCGGCGGATCGAGCGCGAGCTCGAGCGGCGTCGAGCGGCCGAGGCGGCCGCCCGAGCGGCCGAGGCACAGTCGCGCAGCGCCGAGGCCGAGACCGCCGCGGCGAGCGAGGCCTACCAGCTGCTGTTCAGCGCGAACCCGCTGCCGATGTGGATCTACGACCCGGCGACACTCGCAGTGCTGGAGGCGAACCAGGCGGCGCTCACCAAGTACGGGTACTCGCGGGAGGAGTTCCTGGCGCTCACGATCGCCGAGCTGCGCCCGCCGGAGGACGTGCCGGCGATGCTGGAGAGCGTGCGCGACCACACGGCCCGCCAGCTGTCGGGGCCGTGGCGCCACCAGACGCGCGACGGCAAGGCGTTCAACGTCGAGATCGTGTCGAGCGCCGTCCGCTACCGCGGGCGTGACGGACGGTTCGTGGTCGCGATCGACGTGACCGACCGTGAGCGGCTGCAGCAGCAACTGGCGCAGGCGCAGCGGCTCGAGAGCCTCGGCCAGCTCGCCGGCGGGGTGGCACACGACTTCAACAACCTGCTCGGCGTGATCATCAACTACGCCGCCTTCGTCGCCGAGCAGCTGAGCGAAACCGCGCCGGACGCGGTGCTGGAGGCCGCGCGCGCCGACCTCGCCCAGATCGACCGGGCGGCCCACCAGGCGACCCGGCTGACGCGACAGCTGCTGGCGTTCGCGCGGCGCGAGGTGGCTCACCCCGAGGTGGTGGACCTCAACAAGATCGTGCGCGAGACCGAGCAGCTGCTGACGCGCTCGCTCGGCGAGCACGTCGAGCTCACGACCACGCTCGCCGCCGAGCTGTCACCCGTCCTCGCCGACCCCGGCCAGCTCGAGCAGGTGCTCGTCAACCTGGCGGTCAACGCTCGCGACGCGATGCCGAGCGGCGGCACGCTGCTGATCGAGACGAGGGACGTGGAGGTCGACCGGGACTACGCCGACACGCATCCGGGACTCACCCCGGGCCGGTACGCGCGGCTGCGCGTCAGCGACACCGGCGTGGGGATGGAGCCGACCGTGATCGAACGAGCGTTCGAGCCGTTCTTCACGACGAAGCCGGCCGGGCACGGCACCGGCCTCGGGCTCGCGACGATCTACGGGATCGTCACGCAGCTCGGCGGCCGGGTCAGCCTGTACTCGGAGGTCGGGATCGGGACCACATGCAGCGTCATGCTGCCCGCCGCCACACAGCCCGCCGCCACCGCGACGCCGCAGCCTTTGCTCGAGCTCGGCGGCGACGGCCAGCACGTCCTGCTCGTCGAGGACGAGGAGGGGATCCGCGAGGTCGCCCGCCGGATCCTCGAGCGTCACGGCTACCTGGTCCAGACCGCCGCCAGCGGGGCGGAAGCGCTCGAGCTCGCGGCGACGGGCGCCCCGATCGAGCTGCTGCTCACCGACGTGATCATGCCCGGGATGCTCGGCAAGGAGCTCGCCGAGCGGATCCTGGAGCGCCGTCCCGAGACGCGCGTGCTTTACATGTCCGGGTACGCGAGCCCGATGCTGGGGATGACCGCGACGGTGCCGCCGGGCATGCACCTGGTCGAGAAGCCGTTCACCGAGCAGACGCTGCTGGCGAAGGTCCGCGAGGCGCTCGCGGCGCCGGCGTCAGTCCGTACCGGCGACGAGTAGCTCGAGCAGCGCCTTCTGGGCGTGGCGGCGGTTCTCGGCCTGGTCCCAGATCCGCTGGCGGTCGCCGTACAGGACCGCCTCGGTGATCTCCTCGCCGGGGTGCGCCGGCAGGCAGTGCAGCGCGACGGCCGAAGGCTTGGCGGCGTCGAGCAGCGCCTGATCGAGCCGGTAGGGGGCGAGCGCCCGCCGGCGCGCGTCCGCCTCGTCGTCGGAGTCGCTCATGCTCACCCAGACGTCGGTGTAGAGCGCATCGGCGCCGCGCGCGGCAGCGAGCGGATCGTCGGTCAGGACCGCACCGGCGACCGGGTCGAGCTGGTAGCCGTCGGGCGCCGCCACCCGCACCTCGACGCCGGCCAGCGCGCCGAGGATCGCCAGCGAGCGCGCGACGTTGTTGCCGTCGCCGACGTAGGCGAGCACCAGCCCGTCGAGCCGGCCGAACGCCTCGCGCAGCGTCAGCAGGTCGGCGAGCGCCTGGCAGGGGTGGTGGGCGGCGGTGAGCATGTTGATCACCGGCACGGTCGCGTTGGCGGCGAGCTCGCGGACGACCTCGTCGGGGCCGGTGCGGATCCCGATCGCGGCGACGTGGCGCGAGAGCACGAGGGCGGTGTCACGGATCGACTCGCCGCGACTCAGCTGCATCTCGCCCGACCGCAATACGAGCGGGTGGCCGCCGAGCTCGTGGACTCCGGTCTCGAACGAGACACGGGTCCGGGTCGACGGCCGCTCGAACATCAGCGCGACGGTACGGCCGACCAGCACCCGCGAGGCGAGCGGGCCGGCCTTCAGCTCCAGCGCCCGGTCGAGCAGGCCCGCGAGCCGGTCGGCGCTGAGCTCCTCGCCCGTCAGGAAGTGCGCCGCTGGTCGAGTCGTGGGTCCCAAGCGCAGCAGTCTAGGTGTCACGCGCCCGACTGGGGCTCGGGGACGCGCGGACGCGACTCGAACTCGTCCGGATGGACGAGGATCGCCCCCTCACCCGTGGTGTACGCCTCCTCGCCGTGCTGGACCACGTCCATGCCGAGCGCCTCCTCGCGAGCGCTGACGCGCAACGGCATCACGAGCGCCAGCAGGCGCAGGATCACGTAAGTCGCGATGAACGCGTAGGCCGGGCCGGCGAGCGCCGCCAGCGCCTGCCACCCGAGCTGCGCGGGGTGGCCGAACAGCAGCCCGCTGGCGACGCCGTTCCACGAGCGCTCCGCGAAGAACCCGATGAACAGGATCCCGGTAAGCCCCGCCAGGCCGTGGGCGGGCAGCACGTCGAGCGTCTCGTCGAGCCGGGTGCGGGGCCGCCACAGGATCACCGCGTAGCTGGGGAACGCGGCGACCGCGCCGAGCAGCATCGCCGACATCGGGCTGAGGTAGCCCGCCGCCGGGGTGATCCCGACGCAACCGACGATGATCGCGGTGGCGGCGCCGACGGCCGTCGCGCGGCGGCCGCGGACGACGTCGAGGCCGAACCACACGACGAGCGTCGCCGCCGGCGCAAGCAGCGTGTTGGCGAACGCGAGCACGCCCGGGTGCCCGACCGTGTAGCCGCTGCCGCCGTTGAACCCGAACCAGCCGAACCACAGCAGCCCGGCCCCCAGCAGGACGTACATGGTGTTGTGGGGGAGCATCGCCTGACGGCCGTAATCGCGCCGCTGGCCGACCGCGATCGCCGCCGCGAACGCCGAGAACCCGGACCCCATCTCGACGGGCACACCGCCGGCGAAGTCGAGTGCGCCGTGTGCCTGCAACCAGCCGCCGCCCCACACCCAGTGCGCGAGCACCGGATAGACGAGCACCGACCACAGCGCGATGAACACCATGAACGCTCCGAACCGCATGCGCTCGACGACCGCGCCCGAGACGAGCGCCGAGGTGACGATGCAGAAGGTCGCCTCGAACGCCCAGAACAGCAGCTGGCTGATGTGGGTCGAGGCACGCGGCGCGAACGTGACGCCCCGCATCAGCGCGTTGTCGAAGCCGCCGATGAAGCCGTTGCCGTGGCTGAACGCCAGCGAGTACCCGACGAGCGCCCACGTGACCGTCACCACCCCCAGCGCGGCGATGCTCATCATGAACGTGTTGAGCGTGTTCTTGGCGCGGACGAGGCCGCCGTAGAAGAGGCCGAGGGCCGGGGTCATCATCAGGACGAGCGCGGTCGCGACCAGCATCCAGGCGGTGTCGGCGGCGCTGATCCGCCCGAGCGAGACGGGGATCTGGTTCATTCGGCGCTCACCGGAGTGACCGCGTCGCGATCGGTCTCGCCGGTGCGGATCCGGACGGCCTGCTCGAGCGTCACCACGAAGATCTTGCCGTCGCCGACCTCGCCCGTCCGAGCGGCGTCGCACAGCGCCTGGATCGTCGGCTGCACGAACGAGTCGGACACCGCGATCTCGAACCGGACCTTCTCCGACAGCTCCATCTTGACGGTCGTGCCGCGATACGTCTCGACGCGATCGAGCTCACCGCCGTGGCCCTGCACCCGGCTGATCGACAGCCCGTGGATGTCGGCGCGGTACAGCGCCTCGAGCACGTCGTTGGCCTTCTCCGGGCGGACGATCCCGATCACGAGCTTCATTGACAATGCCTCCTGGGCAGCGGTACGCGGGGCAAGCGGACGCAGACCGGCCCGTTGCGGGCCACAGCCTAGCTAGCTAGGCGAGATACGCGGCGCTGGCCACGACCAGGACCGCGAGCGTGCTCCAGACGATGATCGTCGCGATCAGCCGCTGGTCGAGCCCGAATGCGTGGCCGACGATCAGGGTGTTGATCCCGGTCGCCATCGCCGCCTGGATCAGGTACGCGTCCGGGATCGCGAGTCCGGCGCCGCCGGCCGCCAGCAGCAGCAGCGGCGTGACCCCGAACCGCAGCGCGAGCGCCAGGCCGACGCGGCGGTCGGGCCACTCGAGCAGCGGCGCGTGGTCGTCGCGGCGCTCGGCCGACAGATACACGCCGACCGCGAAGAAGCCGACCGGGAGCAGCCCGTAGACGATCGTTCGCGACGCGAGCACGAACGCGTGCGGCGCCCATGCCACCGGCACCACGAGCCCAGCCACGGCGGCGAGCAGCGGAGGGTTGCGCGTCAGGAACGCGACCGGGCGCCCGCGTCGCGCCGCGCGGCGCCGCGTACCGAACGCGGCACCGACCGCGAACCCGGCGGTGAACCACATCGTCCCGCTGATCACCTGGTCGTAGGCGACGGCGTGGCTGAGCGCACTCCCGCCGAGCAGCGCCTCCGTGACGGGGAGGCCGAGGTAGCCCGTGTTGACGACGATCACGCTGACGATCACCGCCCCGAGCGCCGGGCCTGCGAGCCCGAGGCGGCGTCCGAGCGCCCAGGCGAGCGCCCCGGCGAGGCCCAGCCCGCAATACGCCAGCGCGAGCCCGACCCCTGCGTCGAGCGACAGCGACAGGTGCGCGAAGCCGACGTACGCGATGAACGGCACCAGCACGTACAGCATCGCCCCCAGCGCGAGCCGGGCCAGACGTTGCGCGTCGGCCCCGCGGCGCTCGCAGGCGATCCCGGCCGATGTCGCGAGCAGGACCGCGACCGCGACGAGCAGCACCGCTGCCTCAGGCCCGCACGAGCGGAGCGCTCACCGACCGGCGCGGATCCCGAACCCGCGGAGCATCAGCAGCGCCTTCTCGCCGAGCGTCCCCCGCCCGGGCAGCACCCCGAGCTGGACGGCCGCGTCGTACAGGTCGAAGAACGCCCGCACCCGCAGCAGCCGCTTGTCGGCCAGCTCGCAGTAGAACACGCAGGGCACGACGATGAACCGGTTGGTCGCGGGCAGTCCTCCGAGCGACTCCCGGTGCGTGGCGAGCAGCTTGCTCGGAGCCGCCACATAGCGTCCGTCGCTGAGCCGGTTCCCGAGCTTCTGCAGGCGCGCGTCGGGGAACGCCGCCCACAGCCGAGCGGCATGCTCGGCGACCGCGCCCGGCCCTTCGATCGGCTCCGGGACGAGCGGGTCCTCGTAGCTGACGTGCTCGTGGCAGACCTCGTCGAACGCGTCGCGGTCCTTGCCCGACCAGGCCGACTCCCAGCCGTCGAGCAGCGCGTCGACGGAGCGCGAGGCAACGTCGCGCGGGCTCACGCGACCGTGTCCGGCGCGATCGTCAGCACCGGCATCCCCTCGTCCGGCGTCGCGGCCTGGGCGTAGCGCCGGCGCGGAATCCGCCCGGCGCCGGCCGCCAGCGCCCCGGCCTGGACCCCGAGCCTGATCGCCGTCGCCATCGCGACCGGGTCGTGCGCGCGGGAGATCGCGCTCGCGCACAGCACGCCGTCGCAGCCGAGCTCGATCGCGAGTGCGGCATCCGAGGCCGTGCCGATGCCCGCATCGAGGATCACCGGCACCGACGCGCGCTCGACGATGATCGACACGTTGTAGGGGTTGCAGATCCCCATGCCGCTCCCGATCGGCGAGCCGAGCGGCATCACCGCCGCGCACCCGACGTCCTCGAGGCGCCGCGCCAGGACCGGGTCATCGGTCGTGTACGGAAGCACCGTGAACCCCTCGTCGACGAGCGTCTCGGCGGCGGCCACCAGCTCGACCGCGTCCGGCAAGAGCGTGCGGTCGTCGCCGATCACCTCGAGCTTGACCCAGTCGGTCTGGAACGCCTCACGTGCAAGGTGCGCGGTGGCGACGGCGTCGCGGGCGGTGTAGCAGCCGGCCGTGTTCGGCAGCACCTGGATGCCCGCCTCGTCGAGCACGGCGAGGATCGAGCCCTGCGCCTTCGGGTCGAGACGGCGCAGCGCGACCGTGCACAGCTCCGTCTGCGCGGCCGCGAGCGCGGCCGCGAGCAGCTCGTGGTTGTCGAAGCCGCCGGTGCCGAGGATCAGGCGCGAGCCAAACCGCCGGCCGGCGATCTCCAGCGCATCGGACACGGCTCAGCCCCCCTGGACGGCGGTCAGCACTTCGATCCGGGCGCCCTCGCGCAGCTCCGTCGCCGGCCATGCCGAGCGGGGCACGACCTCGCCGCCGAGCGCCACGGCGACCCCGCGACCGTCACCGGGAGCGCCAAGCGAGGCGACCAGCTCCGCCACCGTCGTGCCGGCGTCCACGCGCCGCTCGCTGCCGTTGACGATCACGATCATCGCCGCTCGATCGCTCCACTGATCGCCGGCGCAAACCGGGCGGGAGCCAGCGGACGGGCCAGCTCCGGGACGTCGTCGCCGGCCAGCAGGCCGGCGACGATCTCGGCGGTCACAGGCGCCAGCAGGATTCCGTGGCGGTAGTGGCCGGTCGCCCAGACGAGCCCGTCGAGCGCGCCGCGACCGACGATCGGCAGGTTGTCCGGGGTTCCGGGGCGGGTGCCCGCCATCAGCTCCTCGACGATCAGCTCCGACACTCCCGGGATCAGCTCGGTCGCGTCGCGCAGCAGCTGGAACAGCGCTCCGGCGGTCACCGTCACGTCGTAACCGCGCTCCTCGACGGTGGCGCCGAGCGCGTAGCGGCCGTCGCCGCGGGGAACGAGGTAGCCGGGCTGCATCCTGATCACGCGCTGCACGAGGCCGGGGCCGCCCGGATCGCGCAGCGTCATGATCTGGCCCTTGACGGGACGCACCGGAATGCGCGCGTCGTCGGGCAGCCCGGGCAGCTTCGCGGACCACGGGCCAGCGGCGACAACCACCTGCCCGGCTTCGAGCACGCGCCCGCCGGCGACCTGCACGCCGGTGACACGCCGGCCGGCGAGGACCAGCTCGGTGACCTCCACGCCGGTCTCGAGCTCGCCGCCGGCGGCGGTGAACGCGTCCGCGAGCGCCGCCGCCAGCGCCCGCGGATCGACCGCGTGGTCGTCGGGGATCTCGAGGCCGAGCCGCAGGGTCGGCGCCAGCGCCGGCTCGAGCGCCCGCGCCTCGCTCGCCCGCAGCCGGCGAACCGGCAGCTCGAGCGAGCGCCGGAAGGCCAGCTCACGCTCGAGCGCGGCCGCCTCGTCCGCGTCGCGCGCCACCAGCAGCGTCCCGGGGCGGTGGTAGCCGGGATCGCGGCCGCTCGCCTCCCGCAGCTCCTCGACGAACCCGGGGTACAGGCGGGCGCTCTCGAGCGCGAGCGCCAGCACTGCGGGCTCGGACGGTTGCGCCTCGGCGATCGGGGCGATCATCCCGGCGGCTGTGCGGGTTGTCGCGGCGCCAGGCAGATCGCGCTCGACGATCCGGACGCGCAACCCCCGGCGCGCAGCTCGCCAACCGGCCGCCAATCCGATCACGCCGCCACCGACGATCAGGACATCGGGAGGGGTGCGCTCAGCGTTCACGGTCTCGTCTCGATCCTAGCGCGGCGGCCTTGCCAGACTGGGGGTGATGGACGACCGCCGCCAGCGCCTCGCCGGTGCCCGCCTGTACCTCGTCTGCGGCGCGATCGCGAGCGATCGGCTCGAGGCGGTGCTGCGCGGCGGCGTCGAGATCGTGCAGCTGCGGATGAAGGAGGCAGCGGACGCCGCGATCCTCGCGGCCGCGCAGCGGTTCGCGCCGATCTGCGCCGCCCACGGCGCCCTCTTGATCGTCCACGACCGCCCCGAGCTGGCGGTCAGCACCGGCGCCGACGGCGTCCACCTCGGCCAGGACGACGTTCCCGTGGCAGACGCGCGGGCGCTGGTCGGGCCGGAGCTCCTGATCGGCCGCTCGACCCACACGCCCGGGCAGATCGAGGCTGCGGGCGAGCTCGACGTCGACTACATCGGCGTCGGCCCGGTGCACGCGACCCCGACCAAGCCGGGCCGGCCGGCGGTCGGGACCGAGCTGGTCCGCTACGCGGCCGCGCACGCGACGATGCCGTTCTTCGCGATCGGGGGGATCGATCAGAGCAACGTCGGGGCCGTCGTCGGGGCCGGGGCGCGGCGGATCGCGGTCGTGCGGGCGCTGACCGGGGCGGCCGACCCCGAGACCGCCGCACGCGCGCTGCGCGCGGCGCTCGCCGGCCGGGAGGCGTCCGTTGGATGAGGACTTCGTCGAGCGCTACCGCGCCCGTACGGAGGCGCGCAACGCGGCCGTGCGGGCGACGCTCGTGCCGCTCGCGCCGGGGGAGCGGCCCTGGCCCCTGCGCGCTTCAGTCGCGGTCACCGCGATCGCGGGCATCGCCAACCTGATCCTGTACGCGGCCGGGGCGAAGATCGGCGGCCAGCGGCCGGCGCCATCGGCGATCGCCGGGTTCTCGGTGCTGACGCTCGCGCTGGCGTACGGGATGTGGCGGCGCTACTACCCGGCGGTGCTGGGCTTCATGGCGCTGCTGACGATCGTGGTCGTGATCTTCTCGCTGTTCCTGGTCGAGGCCTCGAATCTGCTCGGCCTGCTCGTGCCACCCGTGTTCATCGTCGGCGGGGGATGGCTGTTCTGGAAGCTCGTGCGCGTCCTCGGGCGGATTCAGGCACCGTCGCGATAGGCTCCCGGGGTGCCCGAGACAAGCTACGACTGCATCGTGGTCGGTTCCGGCCCGGGCGGCTACGTCGCCGCGATCCGCGCCGCCCAGCTGGGAATGAAGACGGCGGTGATCGAGAAGGACAGGATCGGGGGTCGCTGCCTGAACTACGCGTGCATCCCCGCCAAGGCGGTCCTGCGCTCCGCCGACGTGCTGCAGGAGATCCGCGACGCCGGCGAGTTCGGGATCAAGGTCGGCGCACCCGAGGTCGATTTCGGGGCGGTGATGGAGCGCCGCGACAAGGTCGTCAAGACGCTCACGGGCGGCGTCTCGGGGTTGCTCAAGAAGAACTCGATCGAGGTCGTGGAGGGAGTCGGCTCGCTCGCGGGCGATGGTGCGGTGACGGTCGAGGGTCGCACCCTTCGAGCGAAGACGATCGTGCTCGCGACCGGCTCGGTCCCGCGCGGGATTCCCGGGGTGGCGCTCGGCGGGCGCGTGATCGGCACCGAGGAGGCATGGGCGCTCGAGCGGCTGCCGCAGTCGCTGGCGGTCGTCGGCGCCGGCGCATCGGGGGCCGAGATCGCCTCGGCGTACGCCCGGCTGGGGGTCGAGGTGCGGCTGTTCGAGATGCTCGATCGCGTGCTGCCGACCGAGGACGCCGACATCTCGAAGGCCGCCGAGCGTGGCCTCAAGAAGCAGGGAATGAGCATCTACACGAGCACTCGGATCGCGAACGTGGAGTCGGGCGACGACCGCGTCACGTTCAGCTTCGGGGAGGAGTCGGGGAGCGCCGACTGGCTCGTACTCGCCACCGGGCGCGGCCCGGACGTGGAGGCACTCGGGCTCGAGGTCGCCGGCGTCGAGCTCGACGAGCGCGGCCTGATCAACGTCGACGGGGCGCTGCGCACGAGCGCCGCCGGGGTGTACGCGATCGGCGATCTGGTGCCCGGACCGGCGCTCGCCCACAAGGCGTCGGACGAGGGCGTGATCGCCGTGGAGGACGCCGCCGGCCGCGACACCCACCCGATCAGCTATCCCGACATCCCGCGCGCGACGTTCTGCACGCCGAACGTCGGCTCGTTCGGACTGACCGAGGCGCAGGCCCGCGAGCAGGGTTACGACGTCGTCGTCGGCAAGCTCCAGTACGGCGCGGTCGGTGCGGGCACCGTGTACGGCGACCGCAGCGGGATCGTCAAGCTCGTCGGCGAGCGCAGGTACGGCGAGCTGCTCGGCGGGCACATCTGCGGCACGCGCGCGACCGACCTGATCCAGGAGCTCGTCAACACCAAGGCGCTCGAGGGCGGCTACCCCGAGGTGGCGCGGGTGATCCACGGCCACCCGACGCTGTCCGAGGCGATCATGGAGGCGGCCCGAGCCGCCGACGGCTGGCTGATCCACGGCTAGTGGATCAGCCGGAAGCTGTCTTCTTCTACGACCTCGGCGACCCGGAGTGCTACCTGGCCGCCGAGCGGATCACGGCGGCACTGCCGGTGCTCGCCGAGTGGGAGCCCGTGCTCGCCGCGGCCGTCCTCGACGACGGGCTTCCGAGACGGGACCTGGACGTGCTCGCCGAGCGCGCCGCCGAGCAGGGACTGCTGGCGCTGCACCGGCCGGTCGGCTGGCCGCCCGACACGCGCGCGGCGATGCTCGCCGCCACCTATGCCAAGCGCGGCGGACGCGCGGTCGCGTTCTCGCTCGCCGCGTTCCGGCAGGCGTTCGCCGGCGGCCGCGACCTCGCCGACGAGAACACGGTGCTGATCGCCGCGGCCGCATGCGAGCTTCATCCCGCAGCCGTGCTGAAGGCGATCTCGATGGATTCGGTGGCGGCGCAGCTCGAAGCCGCCGGCGCGCGGGCCAGGGCCGCAGGCGTGGTCGCGCTGCCGGCGATCGCCGCCGGCGGCTCGATCGTGTGCGGCGCCGATTCGGTCGAGCGCGCGGCGGCGCTGCTCGGCGGAGCGGCCGGGGCGAAGCTGTAGCGGCGGGGCAGGCCCACCAGGCCAGCCCCGCCAGCTGAACGGTCAATCCCGGCCCGCGCCGGGGGAGCGGTTAATGTCCCGTCGCATGAACGAGGCCCCGGCCAGCGTGGGAGCCAAGGGCGAGGTCACGACGGTCGAGCTCGACCGCCACGAGCGGACGGTCGCCCGGCGCAGCGCCGAATCGCGGGCGACGATCCCCAACGTCGAGTTCACGGCGGAGGTCGCGATGGAGGCGACGCTCGCGCGCGAGGCCGAGCTCGGGTGCGGCACCACCGCGCTGCTGGTGCGCGCGGTCGCGCAGGCGCTGAGTGCGGTGCCGCGCGTCAACGGCGCCTACCGGGACGGGCGCTACGAGCTGTACTCGCGCGTCAACATCGGGGTGACGATCGCCGACGAAGGGCTGTACGTGGTTCCCACCGTCTTCGACGCGAACGAGAAGAGCGCAGTCGAGATCGCGACCGAACTTGCCGATCTGTACGTACGCGCCCGAGAGGAACGCCTGACCCCGCCGGACCTGTCGGGCGCTACGTTCACGTTGACTGACTCGATCGCCTACGACATCGCCACGCTGACCCCGTTGATCGTGCCATCACAGGCTGCCGCCCTCGCCGCCGGACCGATCCGGGACGTACCCGTCGTCCGCGACGGGCAGGTCGCCCCGGGCCACACGATGGTGCTGACCCTGGCCTGCGACCACCGGATCGTCTATGGAGCCCACGCATCCGCCTTCCTCGAAGAGCTGAAGGCGCGGCTGGAGGAGGCAATGCAATGAACCAGGAGTCGGTCGAGGCGCTCGCCGAGCAGCTCGCCGCCCATGGCCGCGACGCCCTGATCGAGCGGCTGCGGGCCGCGTTCGCCGACGCGGCGGCCGCGCACGCCGACATCGTCGAGCTCGACGAGCAGAAGCTGGAGGCGCTCGTCCAGAGCTCCGCGGACCGGGCCGACGGGCTGCAGTGGCGCCGCGCGCTCGCGACGCTCGCCGCCGACGCGCTGGGGGTGCCGGTGACCGAGGCGCTCACGCATCCGGCGGTCGCGCGCGCCCAGGAATTGGTCGGCGCCCCTTCCTACGAGCACAGCCTCGCCGAGCTGATCCGGCGCCCGGTGCCCGAGGCCGAGGGCGCGGCAATCGAGGCCGAGGCGCACGAGCCCGGGCCGGCGGAGCAGGACCCGTCCGCGTACGAGCAGGCTGACTACGAACCACCCGAGCCCGAGACGGTCGAGCCCGAGACGGTCGAGCCCGAAACGGTCGAGCCCGAGACGGCGTGGAGTCACGAGGAGCCACCGGCACCAGCGGTCGAGTCGGGCTCTGCGTGGGGTTCGACCGAGACCGCGACGCCACCGGCGGCGGAGCAGGCACCCGAGACCGAAACGGAAGCGGGGACGGAAACGGAGGGCGAGACGGGAACGGGGACCGAGACGGAGACGGAGACGACGGGCGAGGACGGCGAGCAGCACACGCTGCGAGTCGCGGCGGTCCATCTCGGAGGCGTCGCCAACCTGCCCACCGACGACCGCAAGATCGACCTTCGGCTGTCCGATGTCGGGCTCGACATCATGCGCGAGCACGACGAGATCATGGGCAGGCTCGGATGGGACGACATCGAGGCGCTGGAGGTGCCCGCACACCGCGGTCGCCTGCGACGGCGTACGCCCACCCGAGCGCAGCTGGTCGTGCGCACCGCCGCCGGCGACGCCAGCTTCGAGATCCCGGCGTTCTCGAGCGACGAGCTGCGCGAGCGGGTCGACGCGCTGTTCGTCCGTTACGGTCGCAAGTAGGAGCGCACGCCGCGCGCCGCAGACACGGAGGCGCGAACGCCCACCGCCGACACGCTCGCACGGGAGCTGGCCGACTGGATCGGCGACCGTCGCGTGCTCGAAGCGGTCACCACCGTCCCCCGCGAACGGTTCACGCCGCCGAACCTGCGCGAGCGGGCGTACGAGAACGTCGCGCTGCCGATCGGGTGCGGCCAGACGATCTCCCAGCCGGTGGTGGTCGCGAGGATGCTCGAGCTGCTCGAGCTGACCGGCTCCGAGCGCGTGCTCGACATCGGCACCGGCTCGGGGTATCACGCCGCGCTGCTGGCGACGCTCGCGGCGCGCGTGCTGACGATCGAGCGGCACGCGGCGCTGACCGAGGCTGCAGGGCTTGCCCTGTGCGAGCTCGGGCTGACGAACGTGGAGCTGTTCATCGGCGACGGCAGTCGCGGGATCCCCAGTCGAGCGCCGTTCGACGCGATCAACGTCGCCGCGGCGATCGGCGGTCCGGTCCCCACCGCACTGATCGATCAGCTGGCGCCGGGTGGACGGCTGGTGGCGCCCGTGTGCGAGGACCCGGAGCAGCCCGACAAGCAGCGCCTGACCGTGATCCGGCGCAGCGAGCGCGGCGTCTCGCAGGCGCTGCTCGACCCGGTCAGGTTCGTTCCGCTCGTGGTCGGGCGGCAGCGAGCCGCTCGCGCATGACCGCGTGCGCGACCGGGCTCGAGTCGACCAGCACGAACCGCCGACCGAGCTGCCGGCAGACCGCGCCCAGCGTGCCCGACCCGGCGAACGGGTCCAGGCACCAGCCACCCGGCCGCGACGAGGCGGACACGATCCGCCGCAGCACGCCTTCGGGCTTCTGCGTCGGGTAGCCGGTCTTCTCCCGACCGTTCGTCGGCACGATCGTGTGAAACCAGACGTCGGTGGGTCGCTTGCCGCGCGCCGCCTTATCGGGGCCGACCAGCCCGGGCGCCATGTACGGCTCGCGCTCGACGGCGTCGGCGTCGAAGTGATGGCGCCCCGGAACGCGGGCGTACACGAGGATCGTGTCGTGCTTGGCCGGCCAGCGCCGCCGCGGCTTGGCGCCGTAGTCGTAGGCCCAGATCAGCTCGTTGAGAAACGCCTCGCGCCCGAAGACCTCGTCGAGCAGCAGCTTGCAGTAGTGCGCCTCGCGGTAGTCGATGTGGAAGTACAGCGTGCCGTGGTCGGCCAGCAGCCCGCGGGCGGCCCGCAGTCGCGGCTCGAGGAACTCGAGGTAGTCCCCGAAGGCATCCTCGTAGCTGAGCCGCTGGAGCAGCGTCGAGCGATAGCGCCGGCCGCCGAAGCCGGTCCGCAGGCCCGAACGGGCGCCGTCCGCCGCTTCGTCGCGGGCCACTGCCAGCGTCGCCCGTGTCTGGGCGCGACCGGTGTTGAACGGCGGATCGAGGTACACGAGATCGAATGCGCCTCGCGGCAGCGCTGCGAGGGCCGGCAGGTTGTCGCCCAGGATCAGGAGGTCGTCGTCGAGCACGAGCCCGGGTTCCGGTTGGGGCTCGCGCTCGGGGGCCGGGCCCGAATCGGGGTCGGTCTCGGGTGGCCGGGCTCCAACGGCTTCGAATTCGCAGATGCGCACGCCGGCCGTAGACGCTACCGTCGCGGGCGGGCGCAACGTCGACCCCCGCACGGGGTTACCGACATTTGTAAGGGCAGCGTAAAGGCAAGCTGACCCGCAGATCAAGATGGCGTTTCCACAGGTAAGCTTCACGTATGGCCACGGACACCCAGAAGTCGCAGCGCGCGGCTGACCTGCGGACGCGCGTTGCCGGCTCTGCGGTGGCCGCGCGGCTCCAGCGTCTGACCGAGCGGCGGATCATTCGCTTCGCGATTTCGTCCGCGATCGCAGCCGGGACGAGCGCCGTCGTGTTCCCGATCCTGTACGTGCTCGGAGCTTCGACGACCGTGTGCTCGATCGGTGCTTTCGTCGCGGGCGCGATCCCGAACTGGACGATCAACCGGCGCTGGACGTGGAAGGTCGAGGGCCGGGTCGCGTTCGGGCGCGAGGTGATCGCCTACGTGGTCCTGTCGGCGTCGACGCTGGTGCTGTTGTCGCTCGTGACCGGCTGGACGGACGATCGGGCCCATTCGATCCCCCCCGGCGACGGGCTGCGCGCGCTCGTCGTCACGGCCTCGTACTTCGCGACGCTCGCCGTCCTCTACGGCGTGCGCTTCTTCCTCTACGAGCGCTGGATCTTCTCGGGTCGCAGCCGCTTCCGCGCCGCGTTGCGGTCCCGCCGCCAGGTGTGGATCGCCGCTCGCGCGAACCGCACTCCGTAGCCGAAGTTACCGCCCTTCTTGGTGCCGGTCGCGTGGACGCCCCGGTCGCGCATCGTCGTCGGCACCTCGGCGAGGCGGAAGCCGCCCAGCGCGGCGCTGATCTGCAGCTCGGCGGCCTGATACTGGGGCTGCTCGAGCGTCACAGCGGCCGTCACCTCCGCGCGCATCGCCCGCAGGCCGCACGCCGGATCGGTGATCCGGTGGCGGGTGAGGACGGTCAGGATCGCGCCGAACACCAGCACCCCCAGGTGCCGCGTGGCGTCGGTCGTCAGCTCGGTGCCGAGCCTGCGTGAGCCGGACACGAAGTCGGCGCGGCCGTCGATGATCGGCTGCACCACCGCCGCGATCTCGCTCGGCTCGTACTGCCCGTCGGCGTCGATCGTGCAGATGATCTGCGCGCCACGGGCCCGCGCGAGCCAGTAGCCGAGCCGCAGCGCGGCCCCCTGCCCGCGATTTACCTTGACGTCGCACACGAGCGCGCCGGCTGCCGCTGCGACCTCCGCGGTGCGGTCCCCGGCGCCGTCGACCACGACGATCACCTCGAGCGCGAGCCCGGCCATCGCCGGCGGGATCTCGGCGATCACCTCCGCGACCGTCGGCTCCTCGTTGTACGCAGGGATCACGATCGCCAGCGGCGCCCCGGTGCAGGGCGGGTGCTGCTCCAGAAACGCGAGCGCGGCGGCGCGCTCGACTGGAGCGAGCAGCGCCAGCTGCCCCTCGCGATCGAACGTGGGCGGCCGGGTGGCGGTCATGTCGCCGCGTCCGCCGTGGTCGAGATCTCGGCGCCTCCGGGCAGCGGCGCGGCTCCCTCGACGTCGAGCGTCCGCCACTCCTCCCAGACGCCCGCAACCCCCTCCGTGAACTGGTAGCGGGGACGCCAGCCGGCCGCGTGGGCGCGGCTGGGGTCGACGATCACGGCCGGCATCTCGCCCTGCTTCGCCGGTCCATGGGTGACGCTCAGCTGGGCCCCGGATGCGCGACGGACCTCGTCGACCACCTCGAGCACGGACAGCGAGCGGCCGGAGCCGATCACGAGCGGGCCGTGCAGGCGCTCGTCGGTGAGCGCTAGCGCGAACGCCGCGACGACGTCGGCCGCGTGCACGTAGTCGCGGACCTGACGACCGTCGCCGTAGATCTCGAACGTCGTGCCGAGCCTGATCGCTCGCATCAGCCGCGCGACGATGCTGTCCTTCGCCTGCATCCCGGGTCCGTAGACGTTCGTCAGACGCAGCGCGGTGCACCTGACCCCGTAGACGGCGGTGTAGGCCGACATCATCATCTCCGCCGCCGCCTTGGTCGCGCCGTACGGGGTGAGCGGTCGTAGCGCCGCCCGCTCGGTGATCGCGGGCTCCTCCATCGGGCCGGTGACGGCGTTCGTCGAGGCGAACGCGAGCGCACCGACACCGGCCGCGCGCGCGGCCTCGAGCACGCGATGCGTCCCCTCGACGTTGGTCCGATGGGTGAGCTCGGGATCCTCGATCGACTTCAGCACCGACGTCCGCGCCGCCAGGTGCACGATTCCGTCGAAGCCGCCGTCGAGCGCAGCGTCGACCGTGTCGCGGTCGACGATGTCGCCCTGGACGATGTCGACGGCGGGGTCGGGATGCGGTTGCAGATCGACGACCCGAACGACGGCGCCCGCCGTCGTCAGCGCAGCGACCATCTGGCGGCCGATGAAGCCGGAGCCCCCGGTCACGAGGATCCGCCGGCCGGCGAGCGCTGGCAGGGCTTCTGATGCCGGAGACGGCTGGGCCACGGACGGGCGAGGATAGCCGAAACGTCCCTGCTGCCACGCTCCGTCCGCGACCTCGCAGGGTCCTCGGCGCTGCCGCTGGTACCTTGGGTCCGCGTGAGCTCGCCCAGGGCCCGGCCCCCCCGCGCCTCCCGCAGGCCACCGCGCTCGCCGCGCACGGGCGCGAGAGGCCGGCCGCCGCTGTCGCCCCACAGCCGGATCTTCCGCCGGCGGCTGGTCGCGCTCGGACTGCTGGGGCTGATCGTCCTGATCGCGGTGCGCAGCATCGCCGGTGGCGGGGTGCAGGCCCCGCCTGCGCCCGGGCTGGCCGGCCCGGGCGCAGGCGGACCGGGCGTTGCCTTCCGGTACCTGCCGTCCCGCGAGGCTGCGTACGCGGCGCGGGCCACCGCCGGCAGCGCCCAGGTGCTCTACACGATGAGCCCGGGCGGGGCGCTGGCCACCGCAGCACGGGTGGCGCCATTCCGGAAGCTGATCGACGCCGCGGTGCGCGGCACGCCGATCCCCGCGCGGCTGCTGGAGGCGCTCGTGTTCCTCGAGAGCGCCGGGCGCCCGCAGGTGATCGCGGGCTCGAGCGCCGCCGACGCGGCCGGCCTCACGCAGATCCTCGCCGGAACGGGACAGCAGCTGCTCGGAATGCGGATCGACCTGGCGCGCAGCGAGCGCCTGACCGGGGAGATCGAGCGAGCCACGGCGCTTGGCCAGGCTGCTCGCGTGAGCGCGCTGGAGCGCCACCGTGCCGCGATCGATCAGCGGTTCGTCCCGCGGGCCGCGCTGGCTGCGACCGTGCGCTACCTGCAGATCGCGCTACACGATTTCGGTGGCCGGCTCGACCTCGCGGTCGCCGCCTACCACGCCGGGATCGGCAACCTCCAGCAGGTGCTCGGCGACTACGGCGCAGGACGCCCGGTCCCGTACGCGCAGCTGTACTTCGACAGCTCGCCGGTCAGCCACGCGGCCGCCTACGACCTCCTGTACAGCCTCAGCGACGACTCGTCGCTGTACTGGTGGCGCGTGCTGGGCGCCGAGCAGATCATGTCGCTGTACCGCACCGACCGGGCGGCGCTGAATCGGATCGCGGCACTCCAGACGGCCTACCCGTCGAACGCCGAGGTGCTCGTGCCGCCCGGCTCGACCGCGAGCTTCGCGGGACCGCAGGGGGTGTCCGACGCGTACGTCTCTCGAGCGCTCGTGCCGCTGCCGCGCAACGCCTCCGCGCTGCACCTCGCATACGCGAGCTCGATGGGCGAGGACGCACGCAAGCTGAGCGCTCCGGTGGGCCTGTATCGCGGTCTGCGCCCGGCGGCGCTGACCACACTGCTCGCGATCGCGGCCGAGGTCCACGCGATCGCGCCGGGCAGCGCGCCGCTGACGGTGACGCAGACCGTCGTCGATCGCAGCTACCTGCAGCTCCTGGGCGAGGTCGACCCGCCCGCGACGACCGGCTACACGTTTCAGATCGAGCGTCGCTACTCCTCCCCGGCGCAGGCCGCCGCGTTTCAGTTCGTACTCGACCGCCTGCAGGCGCTCGACGTGATCGCGTGGACGCGGCTGCCCGCGACGATCGAGATCACCGTCGCCCCCGACGCCGCGGCGGTGCTCGAGCACGGACCCTAGTGGATGGGAACGGCCGTCCCGTCAGCGGCGGCCGCGGCACGCTGCTTGCCGGTTGCCGGTTGCCGGTTGCCGGTTGCCGGTTGCCGGTTGCCGGTTGC
This sequence comes from Solirubrobacterales bacterium, assembly GCA_027315115.1. Taxonomy (GTDB): domain Bacteria; phylum Actinomycetota; class Thermoleophilia; order Solirubrobacterales; family Solirubrobacteraceae; genus Palsa-744. The sequence continues at coordinate 118,411 of DAHUYQ010000029.1, forward strand.
CGGTTGCCGGTTGGCGGTTGACGGTTGCGCGCATGACTTTCGTCGGATCGAACGCGCCGCCGCAACGCCGTGCCGCGGCCGCCGGGTAGGCAGATCGCCGGCGGCGCAGCGGGCGCGAGACGGGCGGGGCGCCCGGCGGGTGGGGTGGGTGGTGCCGCGATGCGGTGCTGTGCGGGCGCTTGGCGACATCGATCGAGCTCGCCCCCCGGCCGCCGACCGGGCACAACCGCGCCAGCACCGGCCCCGCGACCACACCGCGCGCAGCCACGCCGCCATACGCAGCGGATCTGCACCACCCCAACCGCAAGCCTCGGTGCTGTCGACGTTATGCGGTTTCCGGGGCGACGACA
>DAHUYQ010000030.1 GCA_027315115.1 Solirubrobacterales bacterium
CCAGTATCGCCCATCATCGAGAGCCCGCATTGCGATGCGGGTTTTCGTATGTGAGGGGCCAGGCGCCGAAGACGTCCAGACGGCCGTTTTCCCACATTCTTCCCACAAGACTCCGTCCGCTGGGGAACCCGAGCCTGCCTCGCGCCGTGCCATCCGGCCGACCGCTTCAAGGCATAGGATCGGAACATGCTTTGTCGGCTCTTGCCCAGCGCGCACCCCATGTCGCTGCTTGCTGACCTCGTGGAGGCGCGGTCGTGGTAGGCGATGGGCGCCAGCCGCGCGAGATCGAGGGCAAGGGCAAGACCGTTCGCGAGTTGCTTGCCGGCCGGAAGTATTCGATCGACTACTACCAGCGCGAGTACAAGTGGCAGACGAAGCAGGTCGCAGAGCTGATCGACGACCTTGTAGCGAAGTTCTCGGAGAGCTACGAGCCTGGCCATGAACGCTCAGCGGTCGCCGAGTACGGGCACTACTTCCTCGGCTCGATCATCGTCAGCGACAAGGACGGGCAGAAGTTCATCATCGACGGACAACAGCGGCTTACCACGCTCACGCTGCTGCTGATCTGGCTCCAACACCAGCTCCAGGACGATGACCAGCGCTCGCAGCTCGCGGAGCTGATCTTCTCGTCCCAGTTCGGCAAGCGCTCGTTCAACCTCGACATCCCCGAGCGAACGCCGTGTATGGATGCGATCTACGCGGGACGCGAGTTCATGGCGACCGACCTCAGCGAGTCGGACGCGAACATCATCGGCCGCTACTCGGACATCGGAGAGGCATTCCCGGAGGATCTGCGCACTGACGCGCTCCCGTACTTCGTGGACTGGCTCATCGAGTGCGTACATCTTGTCGAGATCACCGCCTACTCCGACAGCGACGCGTACACGATCTTCGAGACGATGAACGACCGGGGCCTGTCGCTCACCCCGGCCGACATGCTCAAGGGTTACCTGCTTGCGAGTATCACCGATGTGGATGATCGCGTCGATGCCGGGAAGGTCTGGAAGGACCGTACGACCGCTCTCGTCGAGCTGGGCAAGGACGAGGATGCCGACGGCATCAAGTCGTGGCTGCGCAGCCAATACGCCGCCACCATCCGTGAGCACAAGCGCGGTGCCGCGCCGGAGGACTTCGACCTGATCGGCACCGAGTTTCATCGCTGGGTTCGCGACCACGAGGAACGCCTCGGCCTCTCAAAAAGCACTGACTTCGTCCGCTTCATCGACAGGGACTTCGCATTCTACGCGCGCCTGTATGGCAGGCTGCGCGAGGCGGGCAGCGCCCTCACGCCGGGGCTTGAGTGCGTGTACTTCAACGCGGAACACAACTTCACGCTCCAGTACCCGGTTCTGCTCGCGCCGCTCCTCGTGGAGGACCCTGAAGACATCATCCTGCGCAAGGTACGGGTCACGGCTGCCTACCTGGACATCCTGATCCACCGCCGCATCTGGAACTGGCACGCCATCGACTACTCGACCATGCAGTACGCCATGTTTGTGGTCATGCGCGACATCCGCGGCAAGTCCATCGACGACCTGGTCCCGATCCTTCGCAAGCGGCTTGACGCCGAGACCGAGACCTTCAGCACGCAGGAAGGGTTCCGCCTGCACGGGATGAACGGCCGCCAGATACATCGGCTGCTCGCACGCATGACGGACTACGTGGAGACGAGTTCCGGGATGCCGTCCCGGTACGTCGAGTACGCCAAGCGTGGCGGCAAGGACGGCATGGAGATCGAGCACATCTGGTCAAACCACCCCGAGCGGCACACGGACGAGTTCGCGCATCCCACCGAGTTCTCCGAGTACCGCAACCGCATCGGCGACCTACTGCTCCTGCCCAAGAGCTTCAACGCCAGCTACGGCGCGCTGCCGTACGAGGAGAAGCTGCCGCACTACTACGGCCAGAACCTGCTCGCCAAGAGCTTGCATCCGAACGCATACGACCACAACCCCGGCTTCCTTGCCTTCATAGAGCGGAGCGGCCTGCCGTTCAAGGCGCACTCGGAGTTCCGCAAGGCAGACCTTGACGATCGCCAGGAGCTGTACATCCAGCTCGCCTCGCAGATATGGAGCCCGGATCGGCTTGAAGTGGAAGCTGAGCTCATAGCTGCCGCCGCACCCGTAACAGACGGAGAAGCTGCGGAGACGAGGGGTGCATGAGACGTGCCTGAGCTGATTTGGAAAGGAAGGGTGCTCGCGTAGCGTTGCGTCTTGTATGCGCGGCGCGACGACTTTGGCTCGGCAGTGCGGCGGATGGGCCGTGGTGGCGGACCGCTAGGGGCATCGGCGTCGCACCCCGGCGTCACTGGGCGCTTGGCCGGGCCTCTACCACCCGAAGGCGCGGGCGGAAGCTGACGCGGTGCCGGCGCCGGAGCGCGAGGCGATCGACAACGCGGTGGACAAGCTGGCGGCGCTCGTGCCGGAGGCGCAACACGATCGCGCCGGCTTCGAGGAGGCCGTCCGCCGATTGAGGAGGCGACTGGCGGAGATAGAGCCATGACCGTCCGTCCCGGTTGGCCATCACAAGTTTGATATAGTCGCGGCCATGAAGCTCTCCGATCTGCCCAGCCATGAGGAGGTGCTGGCGGCGCATTTGGACGCCGACCCTGAGTACCGCAGGGAGTGGGAGCGCACTGCTCTGGCGCGAGCGGTCGCTGTGAAGGTGATCGCCTACCGAGCCGAGCACGGTCTCAGCCAGACTGCGCTCGCCATGCGTCTGGGGATGAGCCAGCCGGCGGTCGCGCGGCTGGAGAGCGGCGAGCACAACCCAGCATTTCCGATGCTGCTGCGGATCTCGAACGCGCTAGGGGTCGAGCTGGCGATCGACATCGCGCCGACCGGTCAGGAACCGCGTCTGATCGGGCAGCGTGCGCGCCGCAACGCCTTGGAGTCCTTCCAGGGCAACGGCTGCGCCGTGGTCGTCGCCGCCTCCTGACGCATACGCGAGCGCGTCAGTCGTTGCTTGCTCGGCGCAGAAGTCGCGCGCCGAAGATGCGCGTGATCGCCAACGCGATGTGGAATGCTGCGTCGGCCTCCTCGTGTGAAACGTTTAGCGGGATATCATCGTTGTCGGTCCCATGGCGATCAAGCTGGCCCTTCCACACCGCGTCCGCCATCGTGATGACCGTGTTGACATCCGAGCGTTCGAGGACGAACGACCAGCGATCGTGGTGGGCGCGTAGCTCGCCGATAATTGTCCCCAACGTGCTCTTGTTGTTGTTCGGTGAGATGAGTGGCTTGCCAACTGCCTCAATTGCACGAATCGACTCGCGGTATGCGGTGCTGGGATGGGGGTCTCGACCCATCAAGTTATGCCATGCAGACTGGAGATGCGAACGTGCGCGGTCAGCGTCTGGGAGTTCTTTGATGATGTCCGCGACAGGACCGATTGCGCGCTTGGTGAGGACGTAGTGGTCGCCGTTCTCCGCGACCTCCCACTCCGATCCGCCGCCACCGAGTATGTGCGCCAATAGCGACGCCTCGGAGGCATTGGCCCATCTGACAAGGTAGTCGACCACGTCAAGGGCGAACTCCTGCTGTCCACCATCCGAGATGCGGTGAATCAGGTTCTCCAGTGCAGAAGACGCGCCGCGATGCCATGCAAGCGGCTCTTCAAGTCGCATGTTGATCTGCAGAGCGATGAGTGCTTGCTCACTCGCATATCCGGCTGAGTTCCTCAGCAGGTTCACCGCCCAGCTCACGACCGGCTCGACCAGATATCGCGGCAGGCCCGGCTGGAGGGCATCGAATCGGTCGTCCGGCCGATCTCGTGCGCTGAGCGGTCTGTAGCTCACGACGAGATCCTACGACGATGGCAGGATGGCGAAGACCACGACATGAATTGCTCCGTCGGTGTCGCCCTTCAATTGGAGCGAGTCCTCACGCCGCTTCGTCCCGCGGCCAGGCGTTGCTGTCCACGGCGCGGATCGCGGTGATCAGGTCATCGACCTCGGCGTCGGCGAACAGCGCCTCGGGACCGCCGGGCGCGAGGTTCGTGAACGGCTGTTCGTAGAGCAGGCCGGGATCCATCGTGCCGTTGCTGGTCAGCTGCTCGACGACCATGGCTACGAACTCGTGCTGGTCTGCCGTCAAGGTCTTGCCGTCTATGAAGCCGGCAAGCGCGTCGGTGGCGGCGTCGCGGTCGAGGCCGACAAGGCAGCGGATGAAGCCGCCGAGGCCGCCTTCCTCCTGACCCGCTCTCTCCAGGTCCTCTGGTGAGCCAACGCCCGCCTCCTGGAGCATCCGTTCGAGCTCCTCGATGTCTGTGCGCGTGAGGGGCAGGTTGCGCCGCAGGCGCTGCAGGGCGAGGTGGTCCTCGTGCTCGCGGAGGTAGGCGCGCGCCTTCTCGCGAAACCGCTCGAAGTCCGCGCCGACGCGGATCTCGCGCATCTCGACTTCTTCGATCTCATCGAGCTCATCGGTGAAGTCGGTGTAGACGAACGCTCGCCTGCGCTTCTCCAGCAGCCGCACGAGGCCGCGGATGCGCAGCCGCGCGTGCTCGAGCATCGGCAGCGTGACGTCCTCCCACCATTCCTCGCCGGCGAGTTCGTCGAGCAGCTCCTGCTGCTCGCGGATCGCGGGGATCGCGAGCTGCTCCAAGAGGCCCGATGCGATCTCCTGAACCTGGTGGCGCAGCCGTTCCAGCCCCGGAGTGTCGAGCAGCCGGCAGAGCTGTAGGCGCAGGATCAGCAGATCGAAGCGCTTCGCCTCCTCCTCGTCGTCGGGTAGGGCGGTCGGCAGGTCGGCCAGGCGCTCCGTGAGCCCGATAGCGCGATCGAGGTCGAGCTCGGTCCACGGCTGCTCGGCGCGGTAGCGCTCGACCCACTCCCGGTGGGGACGCACCAGGAAGTTGTCGACGTTCATGTTTGCGATCTGCTGGCGAAGCAGCGCGACCGTCTCGGCGCGCAGCCCCTGCTCGCCGCCGCTGATCTTGCCCTCGTTCTCGGCTTCGGCGAGCGAGAGGATCAGCTGCACGCGTTCCTTGAAGAGCTGCAGCCGTAGCGACTCGCCGACCCTGCCGGCGCTCGACTCGAGGTGCTCGTTGAAGTAGGCGACGTTCTCGCAGCAGTCGAAGATGAAGAAGTCGCGCTTGGGATCGCCGGGACCGAACAGGTCGGGGCAGAGCCGGGTGCCACGGCCGATCATCTGCCAGAACTTCGTCTTCGAGCGGACCGGCTTGAAGAAGACGAGGTTCACAACCTCGTGAACGTCGATGCCCGTGTCGAGCATGTCCACGGAGACGGCGATGTGCGGCGGCTTGTCCGCCACCGAGAAGGCGTCGATCAGCGACTGCGCATACTCGGTGCGGTAGGTGATCACGCGCGCGAAGTGACCCGCGTGCTCGGGGTAGTTGGCGTCGAAGCGCTCGGCGATGAACTCGGCGTGCTCGTTGTTCTTGGCGAAGATGATCGTCTTGCCGAGCCGGTCGCCGCCCGCCACTCGGTGGCCGTGGCTCATCAGCGTCTCCAGCAGCTTGTCGACGGTGTCTGCGTTGAACAGCCAGCGGTTGACCGCCTGCGCCGCGACCGAGTCGGGCGGCTCCTCGCTCTCATCTCCCCAGTCCTGAGCCTCCCACTGCTCCTTTTCCTCGTCGCTCAGGTCGTCGTAGCGGATGCCCTTGCGCGGGAACTTCAGCGGCACGGAGATCGCGCGCGGCGGCACCAGGAAGCCCTCGGCGACCGCCTCCTCCAGATCGTAGTAGTCGGTCGGCACTCCCGGCTCCAGGTCGAAGAGGCCGTAGGTGTCGTGGCCGACCTCGTCCTTGGGGGTCGCGGTCAACCCGACGAGCAGCGAGTCGAAGTAGGCGAAGATCGAGCGGTACTTCTGGTAGACGGAGCGGTGCGCCTCGTCGATCACCACCAGGTCGAAGAACCCCGGTCCGAACCGCCGCTCGTGTCCGGCCTGCGCCTCGCCGATCAAGCCCATCATCGTCGGATAGGTCGAGACGTAGACGCGCCCTTCCTCGCGGCGCTCGCTGACCAGGTTGACTGTCGTCGCATCGGGCAGGTGCGCCTTGAAGGCGCCGACTGCCTGCTTGACCAGCGCTACTCGATCGGCGAGGAAAAGTGTTTGCTTCACCCAGCCCGCGCGCATCAGCAGATCGACCAGGGCGACTACCGTGCGAGTCTTGCCGGCGCCCGTGGCCATCACAAGAAGCGCCTTGCGCTGATGGTCGCGATCGAACGCCTCGCCGACCCGCCGGATCGCCCGCTGCTGGTAGTGGCGCTCCACGATCGCCGCGTTGATCTCAATCTCCGCGAGCGCGTGCCTGCTCGCGCGCCGGTTGATCAGCAGCGCCAGCTCGTCCTTCGTGTAGAAGCCCTGGACCGCTCGGGGTGGGTAGCGCTCGTCCTCCCAGAGCCAGGTCTCGTAGCCGTTTGTATAGAAGATCACCGGCCGCTGGCCGAACTGATGCTCCAGGCAGTCCGCATATAGCTTCGCCTGCTGACGGCCGACACGCGCGTCGCGCCGCGTCCGCTTCGCCTCGACCAGCCCCAGCGGCTTGCCGTCGTCTCTCCACAGAACGTAATCCACGTAGCCGACCCCTTTGGGCGTCGGCATCCCGTGCACCTCATACTCGCGGTCTCGATCCTCGTCGAGCGGCCATCCTGCCTCGTGCAGCAGCAGATCGATGTAGCGATCGCGGGTCTGTTGCTCGTCGTAGTCGTGATCGTCGGGCCTCGCTTCGTTCACCACCTTCGCCTGAGCGATCTGGGCTCGCAGCCGCTCGAGCTCGGCCTGCAAGCGGGCGTTGTCGGCCTGTGAATCGGCAAGCTTCTCATCGCGCCGGGTCTTCTCCGCCTCCTGTTGCTGGAGAGCCTCGATTGAGGCCTGCCGCTGCTCGGCCGACGGCGGTCGCGGGATTGCGGCCTCGTCGAAGGCGAGTGTGGCCGGCGGCGCATTTGCGGGGTCACGTGTATAGGTCCTCGCGATCCAAAACATGATGTGGAACAGCTCACGAATAACACCAACCGCGGCCTCGCTCTTGACCGGCCGGCGATCGTGGACCGCTGCGTTGCCCTGCCGGCGGACGTAGTCCATCTTCGTCCTGATCCGCTTGTCGACCGTCGCCTGGAACGACGGCTGGAACAGCATCGCCGAAAGGTCGTCCTTATAGGGCCGCTGTAGCGAGACATCGGCGCCGTACATCCAGTTGACGGCGAGCTCAAGAGCCCGCCGGGCGTAGAAGCAGCCTGTGCGCGGATCGGCAGCGGCGCTCCGCTCGGCGTTGATCGCCTCGGTTGCTAGCTCCGGCCACATCGCGGCCAGAAACGCAAAATTCGATGTCGCTGCGTGCTTGTCCGGCACGGGCATCGTCAGAGTTCGCCGTTGAAGGCACGACATTGGAGCGAGGCGAAGAGAGCCTCGAGACAACGCAGATGACGTTGCGCGGCATCCTCCTGATCTTCGATGCTCACGATCACAGTATCGAAAGCGCGCTGTCGCGCCATGTCAGGCACTGGTACGCTGATGCGCCGCACATCATTGACTGAAATAGTGTTGAGCCCGGACGTCGTTTTGCTCGCGCGACGAAACTGTGCGCGGCCACCCGATGAGTTGATATACGCCTCCGCGAAACTAGGCACCAGCTCTGGGTGGCAACGAACTCTAATGAGATGGTTCTGGTGGACGCAGAGTGATATTGAGCCTCGCCAACGCGCGGCCCTGCCCACTTCCGTGAGGTTCCCGTGGCCCTCAACGATCACGAGGTCTTCAGAACGAAGGGCGCAACGCTTGAGCTCTGCTGGCGTGACGCCGAGCATCTTGATCTCAGACAGGTCAAATCGACCACGGAGAGCGTTCGCGACACGGAGATACGGAACCTTCTGGGCATGGCGGTCGCGAGCTTTGGTGACTTGCAGGCCGCCTTGTACATGCGCGAGCTCACCGAGCCGAGAGTCCTGCGCGGGCGAGCCTGAGATTACATCGGCAAGCAACGATTCCTTCAGCTCGCGTAGCTTCTCGAGTAAGTCGCTCCGCGCTCGGATCATGGTATGCGCCTTGTCGAGAATCTGTGCGATCCGCCGCTGCTCGGCGAGTGGCGGGAGCGGCACGCCTAGCGCTTGCAGAAACGCTTCGGGCACGCGTCGTTGTCCGGCGCTGCCCGTCATTCGAAGAATGCCCTGTTGGCGAATCTTGCTCTGTCTAAGAAAATGCAGCGCGTAACCCGTGTCCAGCCGCTTTGGATCTGGGCGGATTACATGGAACTCCGTCGAGCCGGCGCCAAGCGCGGTCTCGATTGTTGCACGACCGATCTTTCCATTCTCGAAACACGGCGTGATCTTGGCCAGGAGGATGTCGTCCCGCTGAAAATGGGTGTAGCCCTTGGACACTTCGCAGAACCGACGTCGCTCGCCAGCGGTTGTGCGCGCCTCAGAAGCGATGAGATCGGCCATCGGCACGAATGACACTGATTCGTCATCCGGCGGCAGATTGATCGGCCGTTGGTTGATGGAGGCGACGTCACCGAGCGCGACTTCGTTCCAGCCTGCCTTCAAGTGACCATCCCCCTCAGCTCTCTGAGGCCTGATCGGATCTCATCCTCGATCTTCTCAAGCTCGGCGATGATCTCAATGGGCAGCCGGTGCTCAGTCTCTTCGTAGGCGACCTCCTTGTAGCGGTTGAGCGAGAGGTCATAGCCGGCTGCGACGATGTCCGCCTTCGGCACGCAGAAGCTCTGGTCTGTTCGCGGCCGCGCTCGCTCGTCACCACCTCTCTCGGCCCAGCAGAGGAGCACGTCCGGGAGGTTGTTCTTCTCGAGATCCTCGTCGGAGAGTTCGGCATCGGTGGCCAATCCCAGCTTGTCCTCGTCCAGCAGCGGCGTGCGCTTGTCGTCGAGGCTGTAGCCGTCCGCCGTGACGTCGTAGAACCAGACGTAGTCGGTTCCGCCGCTGTCGGTCTTGGTGAAAAGCAGAATCGCGGTGGAGACGCCGGCATACGGCTTGAAGACGCCGCTGGGCAGCTTCACGATCCCGTCGAGATTCTGATCCTCGACGAGGATCCGTCGCAGCTCCTTGTGGGCCTTGGTCGAGCCGAAGAGGACGCCGTCGGGCACGATCACCGCGGCGCGCCCCCCGGGACGCAGCAGCCGCAGGAAGAGGGCGAGGAACAGGAGCTCGGTCTTCTTCGTCTTCACGACCCGCAGGAGGTTCTGAGCCGTCGTCTCGTAGTCGAGGCTGCCAGCGAACGGCGGATTGGCGAGGATCAGTGAGTAGATGCCCTCCTCGTCGCCTGTGCCCTCCGAGAGGGAGTCGCGGTAGCGGATGTCCGGGGCCTCGACCCCGTGCAGGAGCATGTTCATCGACCCGATTCGGAGCATGGTGCTGTCGAAGTCGCGGCCGTGGAACATGCTGTTGTGGAAGTGTTCTCGGACCTCGCGGTCGACCTCAACTTCGCGGTGGTTGCGCCGTACGTACTCGCTCGCGGCGACGAGGAAGCCGGCGGTGCCGCACGCCGGGTCGCAGATCGTGTCGTTGGGCGTCGGCGCCGTCATCGCGACCATCAGCGTGATGATGTGCCGGGGCGTGCGGAACTGGCCGTTCTGACCTGCGGTGGCGATCTTGCTCAGCATGTACTCGTAGATGTCCCCCTTGGTGTCGCGACCCTCCATAGGCAGCTCGTCGAGCATGTCGACGACCTTCGCGAGCAGCGCGGGGGTGGGGATCGTGAAGCGCGCATCGCGCATGTGCTTTGAGTAGGTCGAGTCCTCGCCGCCGAGCGCGCGCAGGAACGGGAAGACGTGCTCGCCGACGATCGCGAACATCTCTGCCGGATCGCGGTCCTTGAAGCGCGACCAGCGCAGATCCTCGTACGGCCGGCCGCGATCGTCGTCGCCTGACGGGAAGATCGGTTCCTCGAGGTTGGTTCTGAGCCGATTCGCCCGGTTCTCCTTGGCCGTGTGCAGCTCATCCAGCCGGCGGATGAAGAGCAGATAGGTGATCTGCTCCATGACCTCGAGCGGATTCGCGATGCCCCCCGACCAGAAGGCGTCCCAGATCCGGTCCACTTTCGCCTTCAGCTCCCCGGTGATCACGGCGAGCAAGGGTACCGGGACGGGCCTGGGCGCAGCGGCTCAGCGTGCTCCCTGTGGCCGCCCGATGGCCTGGATGGGCGCTCGCCCGGGCATAGCAATTGCACAGTCCCAGAGGGGGGTGCATCTCGTCTGTGCGGGCCGTAGCGCTGTGTCGGCAGCGCAGCGGCTCGGCCGGAGGTCGGGCGGACGGGGAGAGGCGCGACGGCCGATGACGCTGGTGCGCGGGGTCGGCTTGCGCGGGGCGGCGCGGGATGAGCGTGTCCCGCGAGCGGCTCGCGGCGAGATCGGGATCGGGCTTTAGCCGCGAGAAGTGGTGGCCGGTTTGCGGTGCTCACGGTACTTATGAGCGTGAGCGTTCTACTCCCGCCGACATGGAGGCTGCCGTGAGCGCGCTGAGGCTCGACGTGTCGTCGGAGCTGGTGGAGCTGATTGCGGAGCGGGCTGCCGAGCTTGTCGCCGACAGGCAACCCCATGACCCGGCGCCTGAGCCGCTGCTAAGCGTCGATCAGGTCGCGCAGCTGTTGGGCACGACTCGCGAATGGGTGCGGCGCCATCAGGCGGAGCTCGGTGCGTTCCGGCTCTCCGAGGGCGGCGGGCGCAATCCGATCAGGTTCCGGGCCTCGGATCTCGAGCGGTTCCTGGAGGCGCGCCGTCTGAGGCCGCCGGCGAAGGGCAGCCGGCGCAGCTGGCGCGACGATCCGGACTGGGCGCTGAGATGAGAAACGTCCCGTATCGGATGCGATACATTGCGTCCGTCGGTCGATATTGCCCCGGCGGCGCCGGCAAGCGCCCCGGGGCGTGGACAGAGGAGGTGGTAGCTCCCATGTCGACTTCGGAGCCTAGGGGGCTGGTCGTGGATGGTCAGAAGGTGGCGGCGGCGCGGCAGGCCGCGGGCTTGACCCAGCAGCAGCTCGCCGAGCGGGTCGGAGTCGGCCGCGTGACGATCGCGCGCATCGAGGCCGGCACGCAGACGCCGAGCGTGGAGATCGCGCTCGCGATGGCGCGGGTGCTCGGCCGGTCGGTCGAGGAGCTTTTCGGGGAGGGTCAGTGATGGCCGCCGGGAGCGTTCGCGAGCGCAACGGTCGCTTCTACATCCGCACTCGCGTGAAGGTGATCGACCCGGAGACGGGGGAGGGCCGCTGGAAGCAGATGGAGAAGGCGGCCGGCGGGAGCAAACGGCAGGCGGAGAGAATGCTCCGCGACCTGCAGGGCGCCGCGGAGGACGGCCGGTATGTGCCGACCTCGATGACTGTGCTGGAGCTGGGGCGCAAGTGGCTGCGCGAGCACATGCAGCCGAGCCTGAAGCCGAGCGCCGCCGCCAACTACTAGTGCTCTGTTAGGTCTTTACTCGTGTTGTGGTGGCCGGTGGAGGGGTAGATTGGTGAGGTTGATGGTTTGCTGGCAGGTGGAGCAGCGGCCGGCCCAGCACTTGAAGATCGGTTGGAGGAGCCGGATGGTTTTCG
>DAHUYQ010000035.1 GCA_027315115.1 Solirubrobacterales bacterium
CTCGGACTCGATCCGATCCGGCTCGCCGACGACCTGCTCACCGAGGTCACCGAGATCGCGCACCGCTACGCCGACCGCTGCGACCGCGCGAAGATCCCGTGCAGCTCGAAGTGGATCCAGCGGCGTAGCGAAGCGGCGACCGCGTCGGCCTAGAGGGTCGTACGGCAGGTCGCAGAGCCGACGGTCACCGTGACGCCGGTCCCGGCCGCCGACTCGCCCGCGCGGAAGTAGACATCGGCATAGCCGGCGCTGTCCGTGTAGTAGCTGGCGCTCGTCCCGTAGCCGGTCACGATCGCTTCGGTGTCGGGCTGGTTGGAGTCGACGTAGACGTCCCAGTCGCGGTAGGTCGCGTTCCACCTGGCCGACGCCGAGCAGCGCGGCGTGGACTGAGCCGGAGTGGTGGTTGCGGGCTGGGGGTTCGCGATCGCCCGGTACTGGGTGACCCAGTTGGCGACGATCAGACGCTGCGCTGCCGCCAGCGTTAGTCTGCCGTCGCATACCAGGCTGTTGAGGTGATCCTCGACGCCGTCCTTCAGGTTGGGTGAGGCGCCCGGCTCAGGCCAGAGGTTGCGGGGATCGTTCGTCGCTCCGCCGAGCTCGAGCGGGACGAGGTGGTCGTATTCGTAGTCGTGCGGCGATCCGCCGTCGCCGTAGGCAGCCATGCTCGCGTACTTCTCGCGCTCGGTGATCGACTCGGGCGGCCGCACGCTCGCGGTCCAGCCCGAGCGGCAGATCGTCCGCCTGATCGTCGCCTGCGAGACCGCCGGGTTGAGAGCTCCGGGTGTGCAGCGCGGGTCGGGCAGCGAGTAGACGCCGTGGCCTCGCGCGTGACAGCTGTGCGGCCGCGGCTGGGGTTGCACGACGCTGTTGCTTGCGCTGGAGTACGAGAGGGCGTTCGGAGCGCGTCGCGCCGCGGCGGTCGCCGCCGCCGCCGAGCCAACCGCAGCCAAGGCGAGCGTGACCACCGCAGCGCCAACCCTTGTCGACCCGCTCGCAGGCACGTCTGTGATTGTCACGGATGGGAGCGACGGGCCGAATGCCGGCTATAGCCGGCAAATGGCCCGTCGCTCGGTCTGGCGACGCTGCCTATCCCTCGCCTGCCGCGCGGAACCCGGTCGCGATCCGGTGCAGCTCGTGGCTCGAGATCACGCGGTCGACCAGGCCGTACTCGCGGGCCTGCTCGGCGGTCATGTAGCGGTCGCGTTCCATGTCGTTGTGGACCCGCTCGACCGGCTGCCCGGTGTGAGCCGCGTAGATCTCGTCGATCCGGCGGCGCAGCTCGAGGATCTCGCGGGCGTGGATCTCGATGTCGGCCGACTGGCCCTGGAAGCCGCCGCTCGGCTGGTGGATCAGGATCCGGCTGTTTGGCAGCGCCATCCGCTTGCCGGGCGCGCCTCCCGCCAGCAGCAGCGAGCCCATCGACATCGCGACGCCGTAGCAGATCGTCTGCACGTCGGGCTTGATGAACTGCATCGTGTCGTAGATCGCAAGCCCGGCGTAGACCGAGCCGCCCGGGGAGTTGATGTAGAGCGAGACGTCCTTTTCGGGGTCCTCGCTCTCCAGGTGCAGCAACTGAGCCACGACCAGGTTGGCGATCTGGTCGTCCACGGGGGTGCCGAGGAAGATGATGCGCTCGTTGAGCAGGCGGCTGTAGATGTCGAACGCGCGCTCTCCGCGGGAGGTCTGCTCGACGACCATTGGTACAAGGGGGCTCATGTTCCTCGCTTCAGTTTCGCCTCAAGGGCTCGATTCCTCCAGAACCTGCAAAGCGCGATCTCGTCCCACCGGCTCCGGCGCGCGGCAGGACGCCAGTAGACACTAGCGATCCGGGGTCCACAATCCCGAGTCTGCCTGGTCCTGCTCCTCGCTGGAAGCGGACTTGGCGCCCTCGCTCTCGGGTGTCCAGAGCTTCTCGCGCGCCTGTGCGAGCTCCGGCGCGATCGGCTCGGCGTGCTCGGCCAGGAAGTCGACAGCCGCGCGCGCGGAGAGGTCCTCGCGCAGCTCCTCCAGGCGGCCGGCGCGGCGCAGCTCCTCCAGAAGCTGCTCGGGCGTGCGGTCGCGCTCGCGGGATGCGGGCTCCAGCGCCTCCTGCAGCTCCTGCTCGCTCGGCGATATGCCCTCGGCCTCCACGACGGCGGTGATGACCGCCTCGCGCTTGAGCGCCTGTTCGGCGTCGGGGCCGAGCTCGGCGAGGATGTCCTCTTCGCTGCGGCCATCGATGCTCAGATAGGCCTCGCGGGAGATGCCGCGGTGGGAGAGCGAGTGGAGCATCCGCTCCCACATCTCCTTGGCCCTGGCCTGCACCAGCGCCTGCGGCGTCTGCACCGTGGCGGCCTGCACGGCGGCATCCAGGGCGGCCTCGCGGAACTCCGCGTCCACGCGTTGGCGTTCGGCCTCCTCCAGGCGCGAGCGAATGTCATCGCGCAGCTCCTGCAGATCCTCGAAGCCGGCGTCGATCGCAAGGTCGTCGTCGAGCTCGGGAAGCTGCTTGCCCTTGACCTCCTTGACGGTCACCTGCAGGCTGGCCTTGCGTCCCGCCAGCGGGCTGCTGCCGTACTCCTCCGGAAAGTCCACCTCGACGGTGCGCTCATCCCCGGCGCCCGCGCCCAGCAGCGCGGCCTCCAGCGACTCGGGCAGGCGCCCGGCGCCAAGCTCGACGAGCTGGTCGCGGCCGGTGAGGGCCTGCTGCGCCGCCTGGTCGCTCTCGCCCTCGCCCTCAGCCTCGCTCTCCCCCGCCGCCGCGGCGGCGGCGATCAGCTCGCCCTCGTGGTCGATCACCAGGAAGTCTCCGGCGGCGGCCGGGCGCTCGGCGGTCTCCAGGCGCGCCAGACGCTCCCGCATCGCCTCGATCTCGGCCTCGACGCGCTGCTCGTCGACCTCGGCCTCGCGACGCGGCACCTCCAGTCCCTTGTACTGCCCGAGCTGCGCCTTGGGCAGCACGCCGATCTCGATCGAGAACTCCAGCGCCTGCCCCTGCGGCGGCAGGTCGCCAAGGGCCACCTGCGGGTCGCCGACCGGGACGATCCCGGCGCTCTCCACGGCATCGGCGTACCAGGTGGAGAGCGTGTCGCGAACGGCTTCCTCCAGCACCGCGTCCCTGCCGAGCCTGCGGATCACGATCGGCGGCGGCACCTTGCCGCGGCGGAATCCCGGGATGCGCAGGCTGGCGCCGAGCTCGCGGGCCTTGCGTTGCAGGCGGTCGTCGAGCTCGCTCGGCGGCACCTCCACCTGGAGGCGGACACGGGACTCTGGAAGCTCGGTGAGCTCGGTCTTCAGGGCGGCTGGCACGCCGCCACGATACCGTGCCGGCCGATGTCTGCCCCCGCCGACCGTTTGCGCGCCCTGGAGACCTGGCTCTGGACCGGCCCGCTCGGACACCTCGCGGGCGGCGCGGCCGACTTCGCGACCGCGCTCGCCCGCTACGGATCGGCGCGCTTGCTCAAGCGCTCTATGCGACGGCGCCAGGCGTAGGGGCCGGCGCCAGCTCGCGCTCGGCGCCACGCGCGAACGAGAGCTGAGCGCCGCGCGGCAGCACCAGCACGGGACAGCGCGCCACTCCCTCGATCAGGTTTTCCGCCGCCGCGCTCAGCGCGACCTGGCCCTGCTCGGCCTCCGGGCGGGAGCCGATCACCAGCAGATCGGCGCTCTCGTCGGCCACGGAGGTGACGGCGGCGCCACCGACGGCGGCCAGCGCGTCGGCGGTGGCCTGCGCGTTCGGGTCATCGCCGCTGAAGGCGACCAGTTGCAGGCGCGCCTTCTTGTTCGCGAAGCCCGCCGGCGCGATCCCGATCGCAAGCCGGCCGCCCTCGAGCAGGCGCGCGGCGGAGGTGCCGATCGACACGTGGCCATCTGCGGTGTGCGAGTCCGAGCAGAAGACGATCGCCTGCGCGCCGACGCGCTCGGCGAGCTTGCGCAGCCCCTCCGGCGTCGAGCGGTCGGTGACCACGTGGCGGCCCGCCTCGCGGCCGCCCAGCAGCGCCGCGCCGCGTGCCAGCAGCTCCTGCGCCTCGTGCTCGGCCAGCGCCTCCTGGCTGGCCTGCGCCTCGGAGGCATGCCGCACGTAGGCCAGGGACACCTCGGCGCCCGCCTGGGCGAACACGCGGCCCAGGGCGACGGCGTCGTCCTCGTTGTTGGTGCCGTCGTAGGAGACGATGATCGATGTGGACATTGCTGGCTCCTCTTTCTGCAATCTGTCGGGTTGGCTGCATGGTGGCACCGGCCAGCTATCAGCGCCAGCGATGTTTGTGATCTCTGCTCTAAGATTTTCTTATGCTCAACGTGGCCCGGTTGCAGACGTTCGCCGAGGTCGCCAGGCAGGGGTCGCTCTCGGCGGCGGCGCTGGAGCTCGCCTACACCCAGTCGGCGGTCTCGCAGCAGATCGCGGCGCTGGAAGCCGAAGCGGGCGTCGCGCTGCTCGACCGTCACGCGCGCGGGGTGCGGCTGACCGCGGCCGGCCAGGCGCTGCTCGCCCACGCCGAGGGGGTGCTGGCGCGCCTGGAGGCAGCCGAGGCGGAGCTGGCGGCGATCAGCGGGCTGCGCGGGGGGCTGCTGCGCGCCGCCTCCTTCCCGACCGCGGGCGCGACGCTGATGCCGCTCGCGATAGCGACGTTCCGCGCCCGTCACCCGGATGTCGAGATCACGCTCACCGAGGGCGAACCCGAGCAGATCGCGCCGCGGCTGGCCGCCGGCGAGCTGGACCTCGCGCTGCTGTTCGAGTTCGACGACGGCTCGCCGCGGCAGGAGATCCTGCGGCGGGTCGATCTGCTGCACGACCCCATGTACCTCGCTCTGCCGGCCGGCCATCGGCTGGCGGGACGGCGGCGGCTGCGGCTGGAGGACCTGCGCGAAGAGGCGTGGATCCAGACATCCCGCGACAGCGCCTGCGCGCGCTATGTCGTGCGAAGCTGCCTGGCGGCCGGCTTCACGCCCAACGTGTCCTTCGAAAGCGACGACTACCAGACCGTGCAGGGCCTGGTCGCCGCCGGCGTGGGCGTGGCGCTGATCCCGGAGCTGGCGCTCTCCAGCGTCCGCCAGGACATCGCGATCCGCGCCCTGCACCCGCAGCCGCCGGGGCGCGAGGTCGTGGCGGCCAGCCCCCGGAGCCCCGTCGCCACCCCGGCGGCGAAGGCGATGCTCACGGTCCTGCGCGAGATCGCCGGCCGCTACACGCCTATCGGGCCCGCGGCGTCGGGCTGAACGAGCCCCGCCGGAGCCGCTCCCCCGCGGGCGCCGAGCCGAGCCCGCCTCATCAGGTCTCCCAGGGAAAGCGCACCGGCCCCAGGCGCTGGACCTCCGGCTCCAGCGCCACGCCGAATCGCTCGATCACGCGCCGGCGCCCCGCGTCCATCAACGCGACGATCTGCGCCGTGCTCGCCGACCCGAGGTTCTCGACGAAGTTGGCGTGCTTGAGCGCGAAGCGCGCCTGGCCCACCTGCAGCCCGTTGCAGCCCGCGAGGCTCAGCAGCACGCCGGCGCTGCGGCCCTCCGCCCGCTGGTCCTCGGGGTTCTTGAAGGTGGAGCCGAACGTGCGAATCCCCTGCGGCTGAGCCTGATGGCGCATCGCGCGCATCTCGGCCAGCGTCGCCTTGACCGACTCGGGGTCGGCGGGCTCGAGCTCGAAGGCGGCGCCGCAGACGACCTCGCCGTCGCGCAGCGCCGAGCTGCGGTAGCCGAACCCGAGCGCGGCTGGCGCGCGCTCGCTCACTCCCGTCGCCGTGGCCATCCGTACCGACGCCAGCACCCGGGCGAGCTGCCCGCCGTAGGCATTCGCGTTCATCCGCACCGCGCCGCCGACCGTGCCCGGGATGTTGACCCCGAACTCGATGCCGGAGAGCCCGGCGCGCGCGGCCTGCGCGGCAACGGCCGGCAGCCGCGCGCCGCCGCCGCAGATCAGCCGCCGCGGTCCCTCCCGCCGGATCGCCGCCAGGTCGCGGTCGAGCTTGATCACCAGACCCGCCACCCCCTCGTCGGCGATCAGCAGGTTCGACCCGGAGCCCAGCACCGCGACCTGCATGCCGGCCCCCTCGGCCCAGGCCAGCAGCTCGACCAGCGCCTCCTCGCGGCCGACGCGGGCAAACCACTCCGCGCTGCCGCCGGTTCGCACGGTCGCAAAGCGGCGCAACGGCTGATCGCGCTGCACCGGCACCGGGGGCGGAGCCGGCTCCGCCGCGCTCACGAGCCCACCAGCCCGTGGGCCAGCACGTCGACGTCGCCCGCGCCCATCACCAGGCAGATGTCGCCGTCCTGGAGCACCCGTGCCAGCGCCCGCCTGGCCTCCTCGCGTCCCGGCAGCCACATCACCTGCCTGCCGCCGGCGCGCTCCCCCGCGGCCCGCGCGACAGCGAGGCCGCTTACGCCGGGATGGTCCTGCGCCCGCTCGCGGGCTGGGTAGATCTCCAGCACCGCCACGACGTCGGCCTGCGCGAGCGCCGCCCCGAACTGATCGCCGAGCAGCGCGGTGCGCGAGTAGAGGTGCGGCTGGAAGACCGCCACCAGTCGCCCCCGTCCGGGCGCCAGCTCCGTGCGCGCGGCGGCGATCGTGGCCCGCACCTCGGTGGGGTGGTGGGCGTAGTCGTCGACGACCAGCGCGCCGGAGGCCGTGCGCCCCAGTCGCTGGAAGCGACGGCCCGCGCCGTGGAAGCGGGCGATCCCCTCGATCGCGCCCTGCGCCTGCGCGCCAGCCAGCCGCGCGGCCTCCAGGGCGGCGGTGGCGTTGAGCGCGTTGTGGGCGCCCGGCACGGCAAGCTGGACCTGCGCTCCGCGCCAGGAGAAGCGCGAGCCGCCCGGCGTGAGGGTGGGCACCGCCACGTCGTAGGGCACAGAGGGCCCGTGGCGCAGCGCGAGCAACTCCGGGCGATCCCAGATCACCGCCTGCGGGGCGCGATCGAGGAACTGCTCGTAGGCGGCCATCAGATCGGAGAGCGATGCGTATGCGGCGTGGTGGTCGAGCTCGGCGTTGGTGAGCACCGCGATCTCCACGTCGAGGCTGAGCATCGAGCGGTCCGACTCGTCCGCCTCGATCACCAGCCACTCGCCCTCGCTCCAGTGCGAGTTGGCCAGCCCGTCGCCGATCGTGCCGCCGATCATCCAGCCAGGGTCCAGGCCGCCGCCGCGCAGCGCATGGACCACCATCGCGGAGGTCGTCGTCTTGCCGTGGGTGCCCGCGACGGCGATCGTGCGTCGCAGCGCGGAGAGCTCGGCCAACAGGTCGGCACGCGGCCGCTCGGCGAGCCCCCGCCGGCGCGCGGCCGCGCGCTCGGGGCTCTCTGCCGGCACAGCGCTTGAGTAGAAGACCTCCACGTCGTCTCCCGCCGGGATGTTGGCCTCCCGGTAGCCGACCGCCCCGTCCAGGACCCCTTCGCCGCGCAGCGTCCGCAGGTAGGGCGTCTCCACGCGATCGGACCCGCTCACCCGCGCCCCGAGAGCCGCGGCGGCGCGCGCGTAGCCGCTCATGCCGGCCCCGCCGACGCCCACGAAGTGCAGCCTGCGGCCGCTCCACGGACGCCGCGGAGAGCCCTGGCGCGCTGTGTCCGCGGCGCTCACCGCGCGGCGGCCTCCAGCAGCGCGCGGGCCACCCCGGCCGCGGCGTCCGGGCGTGCCAGCGACGCCGAGGCGGCGGCCATCTCGGCAAGCCGCCGCCGGTCGCCGAGCAGCTCGGCGAGCGTCCTGCCCAGCAGCTCGGCGCTGAGCTGCGCGTCGGGGATCACGATCGCGGCGCCGGCATCGCTCATCCAGCGGGCGTTGGCACTCTGATGGTCGGCCGCCGCCTGCGGGTAGGGCACGAGGATCGCCGGCAGCCCGTGCGCCGCCAGCTCGAAGACCGATCCGCCCGAGCGCGCGATCGCGAGATCGGCCGCGGCAAGCGCTTCGCCGAAGTCCTCGACGTCGAGGTACTCGATCAGCTCGTAGCCGGACGGCAGCTCGCGGCCGGCCAGGTCTGGATAGTCGCGGCGCCCGCATATGTGCAGCACCCGCACCGGCGCCCCCGCCCCCCGCTCCGGCGCCCCCGCCCCCGGCTCCGGCGCGTCCGCGCGCGGCGCCCCCGCGAGCGGCGCCGCCTCCGCACCCGGCGCCTTCGCGAGCAGCGGCGGCAGCGCCTCGATCGCGGCGTGGTTGACCGAACGCGCTCCCAGCGAGCCGCCGAAGACCAGCACGCAGAGTTCCCCGGGGGCGATCCCGAAGCGCGCGCGGGCAGCGGCGGCATCGCTGCTCACCGCGAAGGTCGGGCGCCCGGTGACCACATAGCGTCCGTCCACCTGCTCGAGCGGCCTGCCCCGGCCGTCTGTGAGGGCAAACGCCAGGCAGACGCGGCGCGCCCCGCGCGCGAGCAGCCTGTTGGAAAGCCCGAGATGGCTGTCGGCCTCGGTCAGCACCAGCGGCACGCGCGCGGTCAGGGCGGCCAGGCCGACCGGGCCGGCGACATACCCGCCGCCGCCCATCACCGCGTCCGGGCGCAGCTCGGAGATGATCGCTCGCGCGGTGAGCACCGCCGCGCCGGCGCGCAGCAGCGCACGGGCCGCGCGCAGCGGGTTGCGGCGAGAGAGCCCTTCGACCTCGATCGAGCGGAAGGGATAGCCGGCCTGCGGCACGAGGCTCGCCTCGGCGCGTGCGCCGCCCACGAAGCTCACCTGCGCTCCGTGCTCGCGCAGCGCCTCAGCGACCGCGAGGGCGGGCACCACGTGGCCTGCGGTGCCCCCCGCGGCTATCAGGATCCGCTTGCCGTGGGCTTGGCTCATTCCCCCATCGTGCCGTCTTGGCGCCGCGAACGTCGCCCTCGCTCGTCCCGCGACGCTGCGCGCGGCGCGGTGAGCGGTCGGGAACGGCGCGTATGTGGGCGCTGCCGCCGCCGGCGACGTTCATCAACAGCCCCATCGCGGCGAGCATCACGATCAGGTTGCTGGCGCCCGCCGAGACGAACGGCAGCGGCACTCCCGTCAGGGGCGCCAGGCCCAGCACCGAGAAGACGTTCAGGAGCGCCTCCGAGACGATCAGCGAGGTCATGCCGACGGCGATCAGAGCGCTGTGCAGGCTGCGCGCCTTGCGCGCGACCCGCAGGCCCGCGTAGGCGATCACTCCGTAGAGGGAGAGCAGCGCGCATATCCCGACAACCCCGAGCTCTTCTCCGATCACGGCCAGGATGAAGTCCGAGGAGGCCTCCGGCAGGTAGAAGATCTTCTGCACCGAGCGGCCGGGCCCGACGCCGAAGAGGCCGCCGGAGCCGATCGCGATCTGCCCCTGCACCGCCTGGAAGCCGCTGCCGCTGGCATGCGCCCAGGGGTTGAGGAAGGAGGTCAGCCGTTCGCGCGCGTAGGGCTGCGCGATCGCGTAGACCACGACCACGGCCAGCACGCAGCCGACGATGATGCCGAGGTTGCGCATCGGAATCCCGGCGGCGATCAGCATCGCCGCGATCGTGAAGGCGATCACCATCGCGGTGCCGATGTCCGGCTGGGTGGCGACCAGCCCGCACGCCGCTCCGCTGACCAGCAGCAACGGCTTGGCGAGGTCTCTGAGGTCGAGAAGCTGGCGTGGCCGCCGGGCGATCAGGGTCGCCGTGTAGAGCACTAGCGCGACCTTCAAGAGCTCGGATGGCTGGAAGACCAGCGAGCCGCGTCCCAGCCAGCGGCGCGCTCCGTTGACGCTCACGCCGAGCCCCGGGATGTGAACGGCGAACACGAGCACGAGCGAGACCGCCAGCAGCGGCGCGACGATGCCCTGCACGCGCGCGATGCCGTCCTTGGCCAGCACGCGCATCACCACCAGACCGAGCGCGGAGAAGACCGCGAACTTGATCAGTTCGCTGCTGCCGCTGCCGCCCTGCAGCACCGTCGTCGCCGAGGTGGCGCTGTAGACCATCACCACGCCGAAGGCCAGCAGGCAGAGCGTCGCGGTCAGCAGCACGCGCTGCTCGAGCGTGGCGCTCGATCGGGCCGCCCGGCGCGGGGCGCGCTCGCCCTGGCTCCGCGGCGCCTCGCCGGCCTGCCCGCGGGTGACACGCTCCCGGGTGGCGGCCGCCGCCCCGGCGCTGCCCGCGGCGCGGCCCCGACCGGCGCGCGGAGAGGCGGAACGTGCGGGACCGGCAGGCGTAGTCGGCATCTCAGCCGCATTCGACGCGCGCGCGCCAAGACCTGCGGGCGGCGGACGCATGTGTTGCGTGTCGGTACGAGCAGCGGCCGGTCCGAGCGGGTCGCCGGAGCTCCGAGCGACGCGCAAGCCCGGGCGGCGCGCGGCGCCCAAGCGGCTCACCGGCCCGGGCGGCCCGCCGGGCCCAAGCGACTCACCGGCCCGGGCGGCCCGCCGGGCCCAAGCGGTCGCCCGGCGGCACGGCCCGCCGCGCCCAAGCGGCTCAGAGCGCCGCCACCAGCTCCCTGAACCGATCGCCGCGCGCTTCGAAATCGGTGAACTGGTCGAAGCTCGCGCAGCCGGGAGCCAGCAGCACGATCTCCTCGGGCTCCTCTCCCTCCGCCTGCCGCTCCGCGCCGGCGCCCGCGCGCGGCCCGCGGCGGGCCGCGTTCACCCAGCGAGCCGAGGCGATCGACTTGCGCGCCGCCGCCGAGGCCCGCTCCAGCGCGACATCGAGAGTGCCGCATCGCAAGATCGGCACTCCCGCCCCCTCCAGAGCAGCGGCGATGATACCTGCGTCCTGCCCGATCAGGTACACACCCGCGCAGGTGGCGGCCACAGGCTCGCGCAGCGCAGCGAAATCCTGGCCCTTGCCCTGGCCGCCCGCGATCAGATGGATCCGCGCCTTGGAGGGCGAGCGCTCCGCGCCTCCGGAGCCGCCGAGCGCCTGCAGCGCGACGAGGGTGCTGGCGAGGTTGGTGGCCTTCGAGTCGTTGACGTATGAGACGCCGCCGACCACAGCTACCTGCTCCAGCCTGTGCTTGACGCCCGGGAAGCTGCGCAGGCCGGCCCGCACGGCCTCGGGATCGATGCCCCGCTCCATGCAGACCGCGGCGGCGGCCATCGCGTTGGCGAGGTTGTGCGCGCCGGCGATGCGAATCTCGGAGCTCGCAAGCAGCCGCTGCCCCCGCCACCACAGCGCGTCCCGATCGAGCCGAAGCTGCGCCTGCTCGCCACTGCCGAAGCACACGACCCGCGCGCGCCCGCCCAGCTTCGCGATCCGCTCCTGGATCTCGGCGCTGGAGATCGGCCTGCCCGCGCGATCCACCCCCACCCCGTCGGGATCGCCGGGCAGCACGGCCAGGTCCTGTTCGCGCTGGCGCGCGAACGCCTGCAGCTTGGCATCCACGTACTCGTCGAAGCCGCCGTGCCGATCCAGGTGGTCGGGCGTGAGGTTCAGCAGCACCGCCACCTCCGGCTCGAAGCTCGCCGTGTCCTGCAACTGGAAGGAGGAGGCCTCGCAGACGATCGTGACCGTCTGGTCCAGCCTGCCGGCCAGCGAGCTCAGCGCCAGTCCGACGTTGCCGGCGGCGGCGACGCCCAGCCCGGCCTGGGCGTGGATGTGGGCGATCAGCTCGACCGTCGTGGTCTTGCCGTTGGTGCCCGTGACGGCGATCGTCTGGTTTGGCAGCAGCCGCCACCCGAGCTCGAGCTCGCCGATCACCGTCAGCCCCTGCGCGTGGGCGCCGAGCACCGCCGGCGCGCTCTCGGGCACGCCGGGGCTCTTGACCAGCGTCTGGACCTTGGTGAGCAGGCTCAGCCCGTCGCTCTGCGTGTGGACGTCCACCCCTTCGGCGGCCAGGCGATCAAGACCGCCCGACGAGGTGGAGGGGGATCCTGAGTCGACGCCGATCACGGTCTGCCCGGCGCGGCGCAGCGCGCTGGCGGCGGCGATCCCCGAGCGAGCCAGGCCGAGCACCAGGTAGGGGCCGTCAGGCAGAGCCGGCCGCGGGATGCAGGACGCCTGGCCCGGCATCAGCGCAGGCGCTCCATCAGCCCACGCTCTGCTTGTAGAGCGTAAAACCGATGGCCGCGCAGACCGCGGCGACGATCCAGAACCGCAGGATGATCTTCGTCTCAGACCACCCCTTCAGCTCGAAGTGATGGTGGATGGGCGCCATCAGGAACACGCGCTTTCGCCGCCACTGGAAGTATGCGACCTGGATCA
Source organism: Solirubrobacterales bacterium (assembly GCA_027315115.1). Taxonomy (GTDB): domain Bacteria; phylum Actinomycetota; class Thermoleophilia; order Solirubrobacterales; family Solirubrobacteraceae; genus Palsa-744. Next base: position 12,071 of record DAHUYQ010000035.1, read on the forward strand.
GCACCGAGAGCGCCTCCATGACGAAGATGCCGCCGATCACGATCAGCAGGATCTCGGTCTTGGTCATCACCGCCAGGCCGGCGATCGCGCCGCCGAGGCCCAGCGAGCCGGTGTCGCCCATGAAGATCGTCGCCGGGAAGGCGTTGAACCAGAGGAAGCCGACGGAGGCGCCGACGATGCAGCCGGCGATCAGGGCGACTTCCGGCTCGCCCGCGATCACCGCGATCGCGATGTAGGCGAGCGCCACGATCGCGGTGCAGCCGGCCGCCAGCCCGTCCAGGCCGTCGGTGAGGTTCACGGCGCTGGTCGTCCCGGCGACCACGAGATAGATCAGCAGCGGGTAGAACGGCCCGAGTTCGACCTGATAGTCCACGATCCGCAGCCGCAGCGTGCTCTGCAGGTGGGCTCCGTGCACCGCGACCAGCCACAAACCGATCGAGATCACGATCGTGACGATCAGCTTGGTGCGCCCGCGCAGACCGAGCGAGCGGCGTCGCACGAGCTTGACGTAGTCGTCGGCGAAGCCGAGCAGCGCGCAGGCGACCGCCACGCCGAAGATGCCGAGCGAGCGCCATTCGTCGAAGGCGTTGAGGATCAGGAACGGGACGGCCATCGCGATCATCACGATCACGCCGCCCATCGTCGGCGTGCCCGCCTTGTGGTGGTGGCCTTCGGGCCCCTCCTCCCTGATCTGCTGGCCGAACTCGCGCTTGCGCAGGAAGGCGATGAACTTGGGAGACAGGAAGATGCAGATCAGAAGCGCCGCGGTCCCGCCGATCAGGATGCGGCCCATCAGCCGCTCCCCGACCGGGCGCGCTGCGAGCGCCCGCACCTCCGCGCGCGAAGCTCCTCGCGCGCCACCGTCGCGTCGTCGAAGGGGATCTTCACCCCGCCGGCGAGCTCGATCCCCTGCTCGTGTCCCTTGCCTGCGATCACGACGACATCGCCGGCTACCGCGAGCCCGATCGCCTCGCCGATCGCCTCGCCACGGTGCGGGTTGACGTGGACGCTCGCCCCCGAATCCGCCTGCTCCACGCCGGCGAGGATGTCCTGGATGATCGCGTGAGGGTCCTCCGAGCGCGGGTTGTCGGAGGTGAGGATCACTATGTCGGCAAGCGCCGCCGCGGCAGCTCCCATCAACGAGCGCTTGCCGCGGTCGCGATCCCCGCCCGCGCCAAAGACGCAGAGCACCCTCCCGTGCGAGTCGGCGGCGGTCAGCTCGCGGGCGGCGCTGAGCACGTTGTGCAGCGAGTCCGGCGTGTGGGCGTAGTCGACGAGCACCGCGAAGGACTGGCCCTCGTCGACAGGCTCGAAGCGTCCGGGCACCCGCACGCCGCGCGCAAGCGCGGCCAGCAGCGTGGGCAGATCGCCGCCGAGCTTGTGGACGACCGCGAGGGCCCCCAGCGCATTGGCGACGTTGAAGCGTCCTGGCAGCGGCAGCGTGAGCTCGGCCTCCCCGTCGGGGGTGGCCAGGCGCGCGCTCGCGCCCTGGCTGTCGATCCGCAGATCGCGAGCCACGTAGTCGGCGTCGCATTCGACTCCGAAGCTGACGGCATCCTCCAGCTCCCGCGCAAGCCTTGCACCGTAGGGGTCGCCCACGTTGATGACCTTCACCGGCGGCGCCTGCGGTCCCACGAACAGCTTCCGCTTGGCCTGAAAGTAGCTCTCCATGCAGTGGTGGAAGTCGAGGTGGTCCTGGGTGAGGTTGGTGAAGACCGCGGCCGCGAAGCGCACGCCCGCGGTCCGCTGCAGCTCCAGCGCGTGCGAGGAGACCTCCATCGCGCAGGATCGCTGCCCCGCGTCGAGCATCTGCCTGAAGTCGGCCTGCAGGTCGAGTGCCTCCGGGGTGGTGCGCTGCGCGGCGCGCTGCACCCCGCCCACGACGGCCTTCACGGTCCCGAGCAGGCCGCAGCGCCGGCCGCCGGCTTCGATCAGCGCGCGCACCATGTAGGCCGTGGTGGTCTTGCCGTTGGTGCCGGTGATCCCCACGACCTGCAGCGTCCTGCTCGGGTCCTCGTAGAAGCGCGCGGCGACCGTGGCCATCGCGCCGCGCGCGGAGGAGACCTGGACCTCGGGGACGCCGAGGCGCAGCGGACGCTCGAGCACCAGCGCGGCGGCGCCCGCCTCGATCGCCTGCGGCGCGAAAAGGTGACCGTCGGTCTGCCGGCCCGGCACGCAGAAGAAGAGCGTGCCCGGCCTCACGCGCCTGCTGTCGTAGGCCAGCCCGGAGATCTCAGGGTTCGCGTCGGCCGGAGTCAGCACGCCTGGGGCGCCGGCTGGCAGCAGGTCTTCGAGCCTCATCGAGCCCTGAGTCTAGTTTCCGGCGCCGACGGGGTTACTGCGGCGCGATCCCCAGGTAGGGCAGGGCGAAGGCCATGATCTGCCCGAAGGCCGGGGCCGCGACGGTGCCGCCGTAGACGGAGCCGGTCTGCGGTTCGTTGACGACGACCACGCAGAGCAGCTTCGGGTCCTGCGCGGGCGCGAAGCCTACGAACGAGGCGACCATCATGCTTTCGGAGTATTCGCCCGTTTCAGGGTTGATCTTTTCCGCCGTGCCGGTCTTGCCGGCGAGCTGGTAGCCCGGGATCGAGACCTCGCTGGCGGTGCCCCCCGGCGCCAGCACGCCCTCCATCATCGTGCGCACCTCCGCCGCGGTGGTGGCGGAGATGATGCGGTGCCCGGCCGGCAACGGCAGCGTCTGGCCGCCGATCCGCGCGATCACGTGCGGCGCGCGCAGGATGCCGCCGTCGGCCACCACCGAGTAGGCGGTCGCGATCTGCAGCGGCGTGACGGCCTCGCCCTGCCCGATCGGGAGGTTGCCCATCGAGGAGCCCGAGTACTGGGAGGGCGAGATCACGATCCCGCCTTCTTCGCCGGGCAGGCCGGCTCCGGGAGCGCGCCCGAACCCGTAGCGGCGCACCCAGGAGTTGAAGCGCTGCGGGCCCAGCAGGCCGCCGATCTTGATCGTGCCGACGTTGCTGGAGCGCGCCAGGATCTGGGAGGCGGTGAGCTCTTCTTCGGGGTGTTCCTCGGCGTCGTGGATCGTGCGTTCGGCGATCTGGATCTGGTCGGGCACGTTGAAGGTGCTCTGGGGAGTGATCAGACCTTCTTCCAGCGCGCCGGAGAACGTCACGATCTTGAAGGTCGAGCCCGGTTCGTAGTCGAAGCTGACCGCGGTGTTCTGGAGCGATTCCGAGCTCCCGGACAGCGCGTCGTTGGCGTTGACCTGTGGCCAGTCGGCCATCGCCAGGATCGCGCCCGTCTGCGGCTGCATCACGATCGCGGTCGCGTTCTTGGGATGGAACACTTTCCCGACCGCGCCGAGCACCTGTTCTGCGCGATGCTGGATGTTCGAGTCGAGCGTGAGCTGGATCGACTTGCCCGCCTGCTCGTGGCGAGCTTCGCTGATCGAGACCGGTTGGCCCCTGGCGTCGCTGATCACCGCGCGCTCGCCCTGCACGCCGGTGAGCGCCTTGTTCTCGGCGTATTCGAGCCCGGAGACGCCCTTGCCCGTCGCGCCGACGGCGCCCAGGAGCTGGGCGGCGAGCGTGCCGCGTGGGTAGACGCGGCGGGTCACGGGGGTCTCTTCTATGCCTTCGATCGGGAGTTCGCCGATGCGCAGTTCCGAGATCTCGTGGGCGCGCTTGGCGGGCAGCGCGTGCGCGAGGTACACGAAGCCGGTGCGCTGGCTGATCTTTGCCAGCACCGCGTCGGTCGATTCCCCCAGCAGCGGCGCGAGCTTGCGCGCGACGGTCAGCGGCTCCTTGAGCAGGTACGGGTCGGCTGTGACGTTCTCCGCCGGCTCGGAGACCGCGAGCACGACCCCGTTGCGGTCGGTGATGGTGCCGCGCGGGGAGGGCACCGTTTCGATCGTCTCGTGCTCGGCCTGGGCGTGCTGGCGCAGCGCCGCGCTGTTGATCGTGCCGAGGTAGAGGCCGCGCAGCGCCGCGAGCGCGAGCAGCACGGCAAAGCCGGCGAACAGCAGACCGACGCGGCGCTGGAGGATGGCCACGGAGCGCTAGCCCCCTGCGCCCGGCGCTCGGGTGGCGCCGACCGGCGCTTCCTGCCCGCCTTCCTGGCTCTGCGGCGAGGAGGCGGTCGTCGAGAGCGTCTGCTGTTCGGCCGCGCCGGTGGTTGCGGCCTGCGAGCCGGTGGCTTCGGCCTGGCCGGCGCCGGCTTCGGCCTGCGAGCCCGCGAGTTCGGTCGGGGAGCCGGCGGCTTCGGTCGGGGAGCCGGCGGCTTCGGTCGGGGAGCCGGCGGCTTCGGTCTGAGAGCCGGTGGCTTCGCCTTCCTGGGTCGGCGCCACTGCGCCCCGCTGGGCTTCCGTGGTCAGCGCGGTCGCATTCTGGCTTTCGGTCGCCGAGAGCGCTCTGGTGGAGGCCAGCAGCCGCGCGGCGGCCTGGGCGCCATCGCTGCCGGCGGCCCGCCGGAAGTGCAGTTCGCCCGGCGAGAGCGCGACCATCCCCAGCTTGTGCGCCAGCGTTTCGATCGCTTCGCCAGAGCTTGCTTCGGAGTTGGTGATCGCCATCGCCGCGTTTTCGCGCGAGAGCCGGGTCGCGCGTTCCAGGGACTGGCCGATGCTCGTGTTCAGCCGCAGCACGATGAGCTGAAGGGTGATCAGGCCGATCAACCCGACCGCCACGAACCCGATCCAGATTCGTCCACGCAGGCCGAGCGCGATCAGCCGCCGCGGCGAGATGAGGCCAGCGATCGGCAGCCGGACGCTTACGGTCGCGCGTCTGGCGCGCCTACGTGGGGCCCGGCGCGGCGCCGCCGGCGCCCGGCGCGGAAGCGCCCCCGGCGCCCGGCGCGGAAGCGCCCCCGGCGCCGCGACCGCTGCCGCGCTGGCCACGCCGGCGGATGGGCCGGAGTAGCGACGTGGAGCTCGGCGGCTGCCCGGCGGGCCGCCGGCCGTTCGCGCGCGAGCATGGCCTGGAGTGGGTTGCGGCAGCGAACGTGCCGCGGCCGATGCCCTCATGCGGCCCTCCCGTGGTCGTGGACTTCCGTGTTCACATCGGTGGCGAGACGCTTTCGGGCCGCCCGCAGGTGCGCCGAGGCGGCGCGAGGGTTGCCGGCGACCTCGGCCGCGGAGGGCGCGATCGCGCGGCGCGTGAGCAGGTCGGCCTCCGGCTCGCGCCCGCACACGCAGACCGGCAGATCGGGCGGGCAGACGCAGCCGCGCGCGCGGTCGACCAGGAAGCGCTTGACGCGCCTGTCCTCCAGCGACTGGAAGGAGATCGCGGCCAGCACGCCACGCTCGCGCAGCAGCGCCCAGGCCAGCGGCAGCGCCGCGTCGAGCTGTCCGAGCTCGTCGTTGACCGCGATCCGCAGCGCCTGGAAGACGCGCTTGGCCGGATGGCCTGCGCCGAACCTCGCCGGCGCCGGAATCGCCGCCTTGATCGTGTCCACGAGCTGCTGGGTGGTCTCGATCGGCGCCTGCCGGCGGCGCGCCACGATCGCCCTGGCGATCGCGCCCGCGTAGCGCTCCTCGCCTAGATCGCGCAGCAGCCGCGCCAGCGAGCGCTCGTCGTAGTCCTGGACGATCTGCCGCGCGGAGAGCTCCTGGCGCGGGTCCATCCGCATGTCCAGCGGCGCGTCGTAGGAGTAGGAGAAGCCGCGCTCGCGGGTGTCGACCTGCATCGAGGACATGCCGAGATCGAAGTAGACGGTGTCGGCGAGGACGCCCTCCTGCGTCAGCATCGCCAGCCCCTCCGCGTAGCCGCCGCGGATGAATCGCAGGTTGCAGGAGACCTCGGCGGCCAGCGCCACGAAGCGCTCCTCGGCAAGCGGATCGCGGTCGATCGCGATCAGCGTGCCCGACGGGCCCAGGCGCTGCGCCACCAGGCGCGCGTGACCGCCGCCTCCGAAGGTGCAGTCGATCGCGGTCGCGCCCGGCGCCAGGTCGAGCAGATCGAGCAGCTCCTCCGCGAGCACGGGCACGTGCGCGCCGCCGGCGCTCGCGCCGGCCTGCTGTCGCATGTCCGGCGTGCGGCGCGGACGCTCCCCGCGGGAGCCCCTGCGACGCGCGCCGTGGGAGCGCCGCATCTCTGACATGTCATGCAGGATGGTCGACACCAGCGGTGATCTCCGCGACGCCGCCAAGCAGCGCCGGTCGGTGCTCATCCCAACGGTCCTTGGTCCACAGCTCCAGGCGGTCCCCCGCGCCCACCACCACGACCTCCTTGCTCAGGCCCGCGTGCTCGGCCAGGAAGCTGGGGACCATGATCCGGCCGGCGGCATCCAGCTCGACGTCGTGCGAGCTGCCGTAGAAGAAGCGCTCGAGCTCGGCCAGCCGCGGGGAGAGCGGCGGCAGCTCCGCGAGCGCCCGCTCGGTGTAGCGCTCGTAGTCCTCCGGGCGCCATACGCCCACGCAAGGCTGCTGGTCCACGGGCATCGCCAGCACCACCCCGTCGGCCAGCGCGGCCCTGTACCGGGCCGGCACCGTGAGGCGGTTCTTCGCGTCGAGGGTGTGGTCGAAGGTCCCGCGGAAAGCCATCTTGGTCGAGCTCCTGCTGATTGGCCGAGCCGGGGAGGAGGAGTGGGAGGAGCCCCTCCACCCCGGCTCGATTCGCGCAACTTACCCCACTTTCCCCCACAATGCAACTACCAAGGAACATTTTCCCCCACTTCACGACAATCCCCTTGCATCGGAGCGGCTGACCGAGGGAGCGTGTAGCGTTCAGCGCCAGGGTCCAGTCTCTGCAGGGGAAAGGAGCGCCTTGCGCACAACCGTCAGCGCCCGCGGACGCCGCGGCATCGGCGCGGCGATCGCAGCCGCCGCGATCTGCACGTGCGTGGCCGCGTGCGGCTCATCGGCGCCCAGCGGCACCGAGGCGGATCCCGCCGGCCTGGCCCCCTCCTCGTCCGTGATCTATCTGAGCGCGACCGTGCAGCCGGAAGGGTCCCTGCGCCAGAACGCGGTCGCAGACCTGCGCAGCTTCAGCAGCGCCAAGGAGCCGCTCGGCCAGCTCCTGCAGGCGGTGACCGGCGCCGCTCCGCTCGGCGGCGTGAGCTTCAAACGCGAAATCGAGCCCTGGGTGGGCACGAACGCCGGGGTCTTCGCGACCTCGAGCGCCGCTCTGAGCGGAGCAGCCGAAGCGATCGGAGGCACGCTCACCAGCGGCATCTCCCCGGAAGCGCTGCTGCGCGCCGCCGGCGCCGGGCTGCTCAAGCCGGGCGCCGACGCGGCGCTCGTGCTCGACACTTCCGACCTGGAAGGCGCCCGCTCCTTCGTGAGCAAGCTCGCCGGCCGGCAGGGCGCCCATCAGGACAGCTACCGCGGAGTCAAGTACGACACCGATGCGCAGGGCGCGACCGAGGCGATAGTGGGCAAGTTCGCGGTCTTCGGCGACCAAGCGGGCGTCAAGGCGGCGATCGACACGTACCTCGGCGGGCCATCGCTGAAGAGCACGAGCAGCCCTTACGCGAAGCTGGCGGCCAGAGGTCCGGCGGGCACGCTCGCGGCCATCTACCTCAACCCGGGCCGCGGCAAGGCCGGCGCGCTGCTGGCGGCGCTGCCGGGCGAACCCAGGCAGGTTCGCATCTCGATCGTCCCGCAGCAGCACGCGCTTGCGCTCGACGCGGACATGCTCGCGGCATCCGGGGAAGCCGAATCGCGAGCGCTGGCCGCGACCGCGCCTGCCACCACGCTCGTGGCCGGCCTGCCCGGCAACGCCTGGCTTGCGGCCGGGCTGGGTGAAAGCGGCCGCCACGCCGCCCGCTACCTGGCGCTGACCGCCACAGTGGTGGAACTGGCCGCCAAATCGGTGCTGGCCAGCTTCGGCGGCCCGGCCCTGCAGCGGCTGATCGCAAAGCTGCAGGAACACGCCCGGGGCGTGCAGCAGCTCGTCTCCTCATGGGCGGGCCCGGCGGCGGTGTTCGCGGCCGGCTCGAGCCTGCTGAGCATCCAGGCCGGTCTCGTGATCCAGGCCGACTCCGCCTCCGCCGCCCGCGGGGCCGTCGCCGCCATCGGCTCCCTGCTCTCCAGCGCCGGCGCGAACGTGAGCAAGGCCACCGTGGCGGGCGCCGAATCGGCGCTCCGGGTCACGATCTTCGGCCTGCCCGTCTCGGTCTACGTCGGCGCCGGGTCCGGCAAGCTCGTGATCGGCCTTGGGCCGGAGTCGGTCCAGGGAGCGCTCTCCCCCACCAGCACGCTCTCGGGCGCATCGCTCTACGGCTCGGCCACCTCCTCGATCGGCGGCATCAAGCCATCGGTGATCGTCGACTTCCCGATGGCGCTAGCGCTGATCGAAGGGCTTGGCCTGAGCGAAGATCCCGCTGTCGCGCCGGTGCTCGGCAAGCTGCGCTCGCTGGGGACGCTGGCCGGCGGGCTCCAGGGCCTCGGCGGCGGCGTGCTGCGAGCGCACCTGGTGGCCGGGCTTCAGGGCTAAGGGCCCGGCGGGCGCGGGCAAGACCCGGCTGGGCGCGGGCAAGCTCCGCGGCTCGCGGCGCTACGCCCGCGCGGCACCGGCGGCGGCCACCTCAGCCACCGCCTCGGGCCGATTCTCGGTCTCCACGATCACGCGGCAGGGCCGCTTGCCCAGCAGGTAGACGGCGGTCGGGCCGATCTGGCGCTCGCCCGCCGGAGCGTGCAGCGTCGACCAGTAGATCACGTCGGCCCCGACGCGCCTGGCCTCGTCCACGATCGCCGCGCCGGGGTTGCGCGTCCTGATCAGGCCCGTGTGGATCTTGATGCCGGCACGGCGGGCCTGCACGCGCGCGCTCTCCAGCGCCGAGCGACCCGCTTCCTCCTCTTCCTCCAGCCCGGCCTCCAGCGAGAGCTGGCTGGGCACCGGCAGCACGAACACCGCGTAGACCACGCCTTCGTAGCCGATCAGCTTCGCCGCGCTGGCCAGCGCGGCGGCGCTGATGTCACCGCCGAAGATCGGCACCAGCGCCGTGCGGTAGCCAAGCGCCTGGAAGTCCGGGGGGCGTTCGGCGCGCGGGATGCGGTGAGTGGAGAAGAGGTCGAGGCCCTGTTTCTTGCGGTAGTAGACGTAGCCGCATATGCCGAGCACCATCCAGGGGATGCCGACGTACCGGGTCTCGGTGTGCAGGATCACGACCGAGACCCACACCACCGCGGTGCCGATCCCGCCGATCACAGCCGTCGTCGGGATCGCGGATCCCCTGATTCGCACGTTCAACGGCAACCTGTAGGGCCGCTCCCGGTCGGGGTCCTTCACCCGCAGCGCGATGATCGATATGTGCGCGATCGTGAACGACAGCAGCGCTCCGAACGAGTAGAGGTTGCCCAGCACGTTGGTGTTGCCGTAGATGATCAGCCCCGCGGCGAACAGCGAGAAGAAGACGATCGTGAACCAGGGAGTCCTGTACCGGGGATGCAGCCGGGAGAAGATGCTGGGCAACTGCCGGTGCTCGGCCAGCGACCAGGACAGGCGCGAGATCCCGATCAGACCGGCGTTCGTGGCCACGAGCAGGATCGTGGAGGCGAGGATGCCGACGTAGTATTCGGCGATGTGCCGCACGGTGCCGTGCAGGCCGAGGCGCGAGACGATGCCAAGCACCGGGTCGTTCTGGAACCCGCCTTTTTCCACGCCCAGCAGCGTGATGTACTTGCCGTGCACCTCGTGCACCGGCAGCGCCGAGAGCGCGACGATCGAGATGCCGGCGTAGAGGCCGAGCACGGCGATCAGGACCAGGTTGACTGCCTTGGGCACGTCTTTCCCGGGGTCCTGGGACTCCTCGGCCATGTTGGAGACGGTCTCGATGCCGGTATAGGCGAGCATCGCGATCGAGAGCGCGAAGATCAGTTCGTGCCAGGTCGGCGCCGTGCCGAGGTGCACCTGGTTGATCAGCAGCGATGGGTCGAGCACCAGCACAGCGCCGACCCCGACGAGCAGGACCTGCGTGCTGAGGTCCAGGACCGCGAGCACGACGTTCAATTTCGCCGACTCGCCGATCCCGCGGATGTTCAGCAGCACGAGCGCCACCACGACCACCAAGCCGCCGAAGATGTCCCCCGGGTTGTTGTTGAGCGCGTGCAGCCCGGGGAACGCGCTCAGGTAGTGCGGCACGAAGAACGCGGAGATCGCGATCGTCAGGATGTAGTCCAGGCTCAGCGCCCAGCCGGCGAAGAAGGAGACGAGCTCGTTGAAGGCGTGGCGCGCGAACGAGGAGGAGCCGCCCGCTTCCGGGAACATCGACGCGCCCTCGGCGTAGGTCTTGGCCGTGCAGACGAACAGGCCGCCGGCGCACATGAACACGACCGGCGTCAGGCCGAGCGCGTGCGCCGCCACCAGGCCCAGCGCGTAGTAGATCGAGGAGCCGACGTTGCCGTAGGCGGTGGCGAAGAGCCCGGAGACTTTCACCGTCCGTCGCAGACCATGCTCGCTGAGGCGCGCCATCACCGGCAGCGTATCCGGCAGCCCATGGGGACGACCGCGCCGCATGCGGCGCGGTCCCGACCGGTGCATGCACCGGTCGGCCGGCCGGCACATGTGCCGGCCGGTGCAAGATCCCTTTCACCACGCCCACCGCTGGAGGATTCGCGCTTATGATCCCGACGCGCCGCATGCAGGGGTCATCCAGCACCGCCTCGGCGCCGAAGAGAAGCAGACACCCTCACAAAGCGATCCCAACCGACACCATGCACATGGCCCGCCGCGGCAACTACAACTCAGGCACAGACTTCGTCCTCGAATACGGCGAGCTGCGCTTCACGTTCAACGAACGCGACTTCGCCGAACGCTGCGAGCAGGCGGCGATCAAGCTCGGCTTCATCGGCGGCAGGCTCGGCGGCGAGGAGCTCGAGGACCTCGTCAACCTGGCCGTCAACGGCGAGATCCCCGACCCGGCCTCCGCGCTGGGCGAGCACGTCAACGACTGCTGGCCGGCCCTCGTGGGCCCCGTCGAGCGCTCCCTGGTGCACTGGCTGCGGCGCCTGGTCTTCCGCGGCGCCTGGCTCGACCAGCGCGTCAACGAGGGCGAGCTCTCGATCGCCTTCATCGAAGAGACCGGCGGCTTCATCTACATCCAGCCAGATCGCGCCGACGAGCCGATCGAGCTGGCCCGCGAGCCCTCCTGGGGCCGTGTCGCCTACCGGCCCTAGGCGCCCATGGCGCGCCGGCGGCGCGAGGCTCGACCTCAGCGCAGCGCCTGGGCCGCCTTGGCGCGCTCCTTGACGATCTCGGCGGCCGAGTCCTCGCCCACCAGCAGCTCGGCTCTGATCGTGCCGCTGGCCAGCAGGTCGAGCGCCGGGATGCGGCCTGTGCTGGTGCGCAGCACGTCGAGCGCGATCACGGTGGTCTCACCGCCGAAGGGCTTGCCGGCGGTGGCGATGACCGTCAGCGAGCCACCGTCCACGATGTTGCGCGCGGCCGAGAGGGCACGCCGGGCGACGTGGGGCGCCACGCCGTCGAGCGAGTCGATCGCGAGCAGCACGTGCTCGCCGCGGCCGGCCAGGCGCTTGGCGGACTCGACGGCGCGCTCGATCGCCTGCCCCTGAGCGTCGGGGCTGGCGGCGAGGCTGGCCACGGCGACCGGCTCCTGCGCCTGCCAGTCCGCGATCTCCTCAGGCCGCGCGCCGGCGAGCACCACGTTGATCTGCAGCCCGTCCTGCGCGCCGACGGCGCCCACCAGCGCGCGCAGCGTCTCGGTCTTGCCGGCGCGAGCGGCGCCCGTGATGACCACGCGCGAGCCGCGGCCGATCGGCGTCAGCCACTCGATCGCCTTCAGCGTCGGGTCCTCCGAGTCCAGCGCGAGCCGCTCGCTGGGGAAGGCGGCGGGCAGGGCGTCGAACTTCGGCTTGCCGACGACGGCGTCGGCCGGCTCGCCGTTGATGCTCTCCACCCGCACGAGCGAGGCATGGCGCTCGGAGCCGCGCGGATCGCGGACCGGTCCGCTGACCCTGTCGCCGCTGTCGAGCTCGCAGCGGCGAACCTGAGCCGCGGAGATGTAGATGTCTCCCTCCACCTCCAGGCCGGCTTCCGGGCGCAGGAACGCGGATCCGTTGGCGAGCACCTCCACGACGCCCTCCACAACGCGCTCCTGCTCGCCGCCGGGCTTGGGGGCCTCCTGCTCCCCCTCGGGCGCGGCCTCGACCTCGGCCTTGCGCCGGGAGCGGCCTCCACGGCGGCGCGGCTGCTCGCCCTCCTCGGCGGCGCGGCCGCGGGGTGCGGGCGCGGCAGCCTCGGTCTCGGTCTCCTGCTCCTCCTCGGCGGCGGTGCGACGGCGGCGCGAGGAGCGCCTGCGGCGAGTGCTCGGGGCACCCTCGACCTCTTCGGGTTGCGCCTCCGCGGCTGACTCGGGCTCGGCGCCGCCGCGCTGCAGGATGCGGTCGATCAGCTCGGCCTTGCGCAGACGGCGGTAGCCGTCGAGCCCAAGCTGTCCGGCGATTGCGTGCAGGTCGGCGAGCGGGCTCGCCTCCAGGTCGGAACGGTCCAGTACGGCCATGTGGTCTCCTTCGGTGGTATCGATGGGCGGATGACGTCCGGTCGCGTTGGCGCAGCGATCGGCACCCGTGCGCTTGGCAGCCTAGCGCTCTGAGCAGCCGAATGCGATTCCCTCTGCCTGCGCCTCCTGCGCGAAGGCAGCGATCTCGCGCGCGATCCTGGCCTGATCCCAGCCAAGGCTCTCCCCCAGCACCTGCGCCACGGCGCCCACGCACTCGGGCGTCAGCCGCTTTGCGGCAAGCAGCCCCAGCCGGGTGCGCCGCAACATCACGTCGCCGACGCTGCGCGCCTGCTCGCGGGTGGCCGCGAGCGCGGCCTCGGCCAGCAGGTCGGGCATCCCCTGGACGATCGGCTGTGCCAGCCGTAGATCCTGCGCGGCCAGCGCCAGCACGTCCTGCGCGGCGTGGCCGTAGCGCGCGGCGAGCGCCGCGTATGTGGCCTCGGGCACTCCGGGCACCCGCTGCAGATCCTGCACGGATATCGGCTGCCCCAGCGGGATCTCGTTCGTGCGGCAGGGCGCATCTCGGGCTTCGCGCTCGACGATCCGATCGACGGTCATCTTCGCCATCCGCCGCCACGTCGTGAGCTTGCCTCCGGTGATCGTGAGCATCCCGCTGGATGTCTCGTACAGCTCCGCCTTGCGCGAGATGTCCACGGACTTGCGCGTGTCCCCGGTGGAGATCAGCGGCCGCACGCCGGCGAACGCGCCTGTGAGGTCGCCGGGCGCAAGGCTGGTGGCGAAGAACTCGTTGACGGCGCTGAGTAGGTACTCGACATCCTCCTCGGAGGGCCGGACGTGCGCGAGCTCCCCCTCGTAGTCGTTGTCTGTGGTGCCGATCAGCGTGCGACCGAGCCACGGCAGCGCGAAGATGCTGCGTCCGCCGCCGGCGGGCACGATCGCTCCCGCCACGAGCGGCAGGTCCTCCGCGCTCAGCGTGATGTGCGTGCCGCGGCTCGGCCTGATCACCGGCAGCTCGGCCTCGTCGTGGAGCTCCTGCGGGCGCAGCTCGTCCGCCCAGACGCCTGTGGCGTTGACGACGCTGGCGGCGCGCACCTGAAGCTGCGCGCCGGTCTCCAGGTCCCTGGCGCTGACCCCGCACGCGCGCCCGCCCTCTTCCAGCAGGCTCTCGGCGGCCACGCGGTTGGCACACACCGCGCCGAAACGCTCTGCCTCCCCCAGGATCGTGAGCACGAGGCGCGCGTCGTCGGTTTGGCAGTCGTAGAAGAGATATCCGCTGCTGGGCTGCCTGGCGGCCAGCGCGGGCAGCATCTCGATCACCTCCTCCCCGCTGATGACCCGGTGCCGCTCCGGGCTCCAGGATTCGCCCCGGCCGTTGGCCGCTCCGCCCGCCTGCGTGCCGGCGCGACGCCCGCGCCGCGCGCGGAACCGTCCGCGATCGACGGCCATCACGTCATAGAGGTTGAGTCCGACGCCGACCAGCCGGTCGGGGCGCGCGCCGTCGAACGCGGGCACCACCAACGGCAGCGGGCGCACCAGATGCGGCGCCAGCGCAACCATGAGCTGCCGCTCCAGCAGCGCCTCGCGCACCAGGCCGAGATCGAAGCTCTGCAGGTAGCGCAGGCCGCCGTGCACGAGCTTGCTGGAGCGGCTGGAGGTGCCTGAGGCGTAGTCGGCGCGCTCGATCAGCGCCACGCTGAACCCGCGCGTGGCGGCATCCAGAGCCACGCCGGCGCCGGTGACGCCGCCCCCGACGACCAGCAGGTCGTACTCACTGCTCTCCAGCGCGGAGAGCGCCTGCTCGCGCTCGATCACGCCGCCAGTCTCTCAGAAGCGGCTGTCGCTCTCGAACCGGATGAGCGCTAGAGCTCGCCGAGCTCGCCGATGATCTCGCTGACCGCGCCCTTGGCGTCGCCGAAGAGCATCGACGTCTTCGGGTCGTAGTAGAGCTCGTTTTCGATGCCCGCGAAGCCCGGGTTCATCGAGCGCTTGATCACGATCACCGACTTGCTGTCGGCCACCTCGAGGATCGGCATCCCGTAGATCGGCGAGGAGGGGGTGTTCTTGGCGGCCGGGTTGGTGACGTCGTTGGCGCCGATCACCAGCGAGACGTCCGTGCGCTGGAACTCGGGGTTGATGTCGTCCATCTCCTTGAGCTGGTCGTATGGCACGTCGGCCTCCGCCAGCAGCACGTTCATGTGGCCCGGCATGCGGCCCGCGACCGGGTGGATCGCGTACTTGACGTCCACGCCGCGCTTCTCCAGGTCGCTGGCGAGCTCCTTGACGACGTGCTGCGCCTGCGCGACCGCCATGCCGTATCCCGGCACGACCACCACTTTGCTGGCGTAGGCGAGCTGGACCGCCGCATCGGCGGCGCTGGTGGAGCGCACCGAGCCGGCGTGCTCGCCCGCGCCCTCGGCGCCCGCGACCGCTCCCCCGCCGCCGAAGCCGCCGGCGATGATCGCCGGGATCGAGCGGTTCATGGCCTTGGCCATCAGGTTGGTGAGGATCGTGCCGGAGGCGCCGACCATCATCCCGAAGACGATCAGGGCAGGGTTGTTGAGCGCCATGCCGGTGGCGGCGGCCGAGACGCCGGTGAAGGCGTTCAGCAGCGCGATCACGACCGGCATGTCGGCGCCGCCGATCGGCAGCACCACGAAGTTGCCGAGCACCGCGGCGACCACGAGCATGCCGATGAACAGCAGTTCGGAGTGGGCGCCGGCGACGATGTCCACGCCCGCGGCGATCGCCAGCACGAACAGGATCAGGTTGACCGGCTGCTGGGCGGCGCCAAGGCTGATCGGACGCCCCGGGATGATTTCCTGGAGCTTGCCGAAAGCGATGTTGGAGCCCCAGAAGGAGATCGAGCCGATGATCGCCGCGCCGACGGAGAAGATCGCGACGTAGGTCGGCACCGCGCCGAAGTGGACGTCGATCAGACCTAGATGGACCGTGTGGGCGCCGAAGCTGGAGCCATGGCTGCGGTAGTCAACCCAGGAGATCAGCGCCACCGCGCCGCCGCCGACGCCGTTGAACAGCGCCACCATCTGCGGCATCGCCGTCATCTTCACCATCCGGGCGGCGGGCACGCCGACGGCGGTCCCGACGGCGATGCCGAGGGCGATGAGCCCCCAGTTGCCGATGTGGGGGATGACGAGGGTGGCGACGAGGGCGACGCCCATCCCGACGGCCGCGATGCGGTTCCCACGGACGGCCTTGCGCGGATCGGTGAGGCCCGACATCCCGTAGATGAGAAGGGCGAAGGCGACGATGTAGAGAAGCTGCACGTAGTTCGGCAGCGACACCACGATCGCCGTCATCGGGCGGCGCCAGGACCGCCGGCGGAGGTGGGCGCCGAGCCGGGGGCAGCGCCGGCGCCGTTGCTCGAGGCAACGCCCGGCGGTGGGGCCTCGACGGCTGTGGCCGGCTTGGTCCGCGGCTTGAACATCTCGAGCATGCGATCGGTGACAAGGAACCCGCCGACGACGTTGATCGTGCCGAAGGCCACCGCGACGACGATCAGCACCTTGCTCCAGACCCCGCCGGCGGCGAGGCCGAGCACGAGGATGGCACCCATCATGATGATCCCGTGGATGGTGTTCGTCCCCGACATGAGCGGCGTGTGCAAGGTGTTCGGCACCTTGGAGATCACGGCGTAGCCGACGAAGCCGGCGAGAACGAGCACCGCGAGACTGACGTAGAAGCCCATTCACGAACCTCCGGGTGAGCGTGTCGGGCCGACGAGAGGCTCGCCGGAGCGGACGATGCAGGCCTTGGCGACGATCTCGTCCTCGAAGTCCGGCGCCAACGTGCCGGTCGAGTCGACAAGCAGCTCGAGGAGGGCGTAGAGGTTCCTGCTGTAGAGCTGGCTGGCGTGCTCGGGGAGGCTGGCGGGCAGGTTGAGCGGCGAGGCGATCGTCACGCCGTGGCGCTGCACCGTCTCGCCGGGGACGGTCAGCTCGCAGTTGCCTCCGGACTCGCCGGCGAGGTCGACGACCACCGATCCGGGCTTCATCCCCTCCACCGCCTCGGCGGTGACGAGCCGGGGGGCGGGCCGACCCGGCACCTGGGCGGTCGTGATGACGACGTCGAAGCGTGTCGTCTCAGAGGTCAGGGCCCGCTGCTGCTCGGCTCGCTCCTCCTCGGTCAGAGGGCGGGCGTACCCGCCCTCGCCGGTCGCCTCGATACCGAGATCGAGCCACGCGGCCCCGACCGAGCGCACCTGGTCGGCGACCTCAGGACGGACGTCGTAGCCCGTCGTCTGGGCACCGAGGCGCCGCGCGGTGGCGAGCGCCTGCAGGCCGGCGACGCCG
>DAHUYQ010000038.1 GCA_027315115.1 Solirubrobacterales bacterium
GGCGGCGGGGCGGCCGGCGGCGGGGCGGCCGGCGGCAAGGTGCTCGCCGGCCGCTGCGAGGATCCCGCCGAGCTGATCGCCGCATGCGCCGGCCGGCCGGTCGTGGCACACGACGCCAAGTCGCTTGGCCTGGTGCCGGACGGCCTGGTTCACGACACGATGATCGCCGCCTATCTGCTGGAGCCAGCGCGGCGCGGCTATCCGCTGGAGGAGCTCTGCGAAGAGCGCGGCATCGCGAGCACGCTCTCCGGGGCGGCGGCGCAGGCGGCGATGCTGGGCCCGCTGAGCGACTGGCAGCGCTCCGAGATCGAGGCGCGCGGCCTGGCCCCGGTGATGAACGAGATCGAGATGCCCCTGATCCCGGTGCTGCGGGAGATGGAGCTGGCGGGCGTGCGCCTGAACGTGCCGCGCCTGGAAGACGTGGCCTCCCGCGTGCGGGAGGAGATCGTCGCCCTGGAACGCGACATCTTCCAGCTCGCGGGCGAGGAGTTCCTGATCGGCTCCCCCCAGCAGCTCGGGGAGATCCTGTTCGTCAAGCTCGGGCTCTCGCGCAAGCGGAGAGGCAAGACCGGCTTCTCCACCGACGCGCGCGTGCTGCAGGCGATCCGCGAGGAGCACGAGATCGTGCCGCGGATCGAGCGCTGGCGCGAGCTATCGACGCTGATCAAGACCTACCTGGACGTGCTGCCGCAGCTCGTGGACGCGCAGTCGCGCATCCACACCACCTTCTTGCAGGCGGTCGCTCAGACCGGCCGGCTCTCCAGCACCAACCCCAACCTCCAGAACGTGCCGATCCGCACGCCGCTTGGCCGCGAGATCCGCGGTTGCTTCGAGGCCGCCCCCGGCAACCTGCTGATCTCCGCCGACTACTCCCAGATCGAGCTGCGGGTGCTGGCCAACGTGGCGGACGAGCCAGCGCTGATGGAGATCTTCGCCCACGGGCAGGATGTCCATACCGCCACCGCCTCGCGGGTCTTCTCGGTGACCGCCGAGCAGATCGACCCGGGCATGCGCAGCAAGGCCAAGATGATCAACTACGGCATCGTCTACGGGCTCTCCGACTTCGGGCTCGCGGACCGCTTGAACATCCCGCGGGAGGAGGCCAAAGAGGTGATCGACGCCTACATGCGGCGCTTCCCGAAGATCGCCAGGTTCATCGAGTCCACGATCGCGCAGGCGACCGACGAGGGCCATGTCAAGACGCTGTGGGGACGCAGGCGGCAGGTCCCGGAGCTGCGCGCCCGCAACTACCAGGTGCGCACGCAGGGCGAGCGGCTGGCGGTCAACACCGTGATCCAGGGCACCGCGGCCGACATCATCAAGCTGGCGATGCTGCGCTGCCACGAGGCGCTCGTGGCGCAGAAGATGCGCACGCGCCTGATCCTCACCATCCACGACGAGCTGCTCTTCGAGGGCCCGCCGCAGGAGCTCGACGCCGCCAAGGACCTCGTCAGGTCCCAGATGTGCGGCGTCTGGGAGCGAGAGCCGCCGCTGGAGGTCGACATCGGCATCGGCGAGGACTGGCTCAAAGCGAAGTAGGCGCGGGTGCGTAGCGGCGCGGGCGGCGGCCACGCAACGCCCGATGCCAGGCTGACGCGGGCGCTGGGCGCCCGCGCTACCGGATCGACGCGATGAACGCCTCGATGATCTCGGCTGCGGTTCCGGTCGAGAAGTACGGCGAATGCGTTCGCTTGATCGTCTCGATCGAGTCGGCCCCCACCAGGACCACCTCGAACTTGCCGCCTGCATGCTCGTCCTCGAGGCGTGTGTATGCCTCGTTGGCCGCGTCCATGTCCGCGCCATACTCATGCACGTCGACATGGCGCATGGCCAAGTCGTAGACGAGGATGAAGTACTTAGTGGGGCCGTTCATGCGATGGTGACTCCGTCCGTCAAGTCTAGGATCGGTTTCAACGACGAGTTGAGGTCGCGCACCAGTTGGGCTCGATCCATCTCGCCCAGCTCATATCGTCGCATATCCATTGCTGCTGAAGCAACAGCGTCGATGGCCCAATCCTCCGCTCGCCCGGACTTCAGCCCCAGACCGGCCGCCTTGTCGAGGTTCTCCACGAGCTCAGCCCAGTTGTGCTGCACGACGGTGCGGAACTGCATCTCGATCTGGAGCCCGTGCTTGCGGACGATCACGTGCTTGGCACGGTAGCCATCGCGGCGTGGGCGCTCCGTCACATAGTCGTCGATGTCCACGATCTCCCACGCCTCGCCTCGCCTCGCGCGGTGTTCGATCGAGGCGATCGCTGCATCGACCTTGTCCTGGTCGGCGAATGTGGCGCGGCAGCCACCGATGTCCTGCATGCGCGCGAGCCGCGATTTGGGCATGCGGACCAGCTTGTCGGTGATCGTGGCAAGCTGCTTGAGTCGCTGGCTCAGGTCGAGAGGGCTGTCGCGACGAGCCGATGTTCAAGAGCGCGCGTGTATCGGGAAGGGGTGAGGGAGCCCGCCCCATTTCCCGCCGCCCCTTCAGCCCAGAGCCGTCCTGAACCCCTGCCGCCAGGACGCCAGCCGCGGCGTCCAACCGAGCGTTTGCTTGGCGAGCTCGTTGCTTGCGCCGTCGCCCTTGGTCATCATGCTCACCGCGACCGCCCCGTGCAGCGGGCGCGCCAGCCGCGCCGGGATGTGCAGAGGGGGCTTTGCGCCCAGCGCCCTGGCGAGCTCGGGCAGCCACTGGCGCACGGATGCCGGGTCGTCGTCGACCACGTTGTAGACGCCGCGATCGGCGCCGATCGCATCGACCACCGCGCGCGCGGCGTCATCGACGTGCACGAAGGACCAGACCGCCTCGCCGCCGCCGATCACCGGCAGCTTGCGGGCCAGGACTTTCTGGGCGATCGCGCCATCGCGCGCGAACGCGGTGCCGGGCCCGTAGAGATGGCCGAGCCGCAGCACCACGGCTTCCAGCCCGTCGGCGGAGCGAACGGTGTGCTCGAGCATGTGCAGCGCGTTGATGGAGCGCAGCAGCGGCTTGGGCGCCTCGAAGTTCAGCGCTTCTTCCTCGCCGCGCAGCGCCGGCCGGCCGGCCACGCCGGCCAGCGGCATGTACAGGAACGCGGCGCTCTGGGCGATCATCTGCCGCGCGCCCGCCTGCTGCGCCGCGGCGACCAGGTCGCGGGTGCCGTCCTCGCGGATGCGGTCGTTGATCGCCAGATCGCGCTCGACGGTGCGCGGATGCAGGTGCTGTGGCAGGGCGGTCAGCATGTGGATCACCACCTCGGGCCGCGCGTCGAGCACCGCCTCGAAGACCGCCTCCCGGCGCAGCGCGTCGAGCACCACCGGCTTGGCTCCGGCTCGTTCCAGCTCGGCTGCCTTCGCGGGGGTGCGCGTGCTGCCGACCACCTCATGGCCGGCCTGGCGGAGCATCGGAGTCAGGCGCCTGCCGATCGCTCCCGTGGCGCCCGCGAGAAACACCCTCATCGTCGCGCGAGCCTACCACCGGTTTCACGAACGTCAAGATGCGCGAACGTTTCTGCCATCAGGTGGATGGCGCGCTCGATCGCGGGCTCTGAGAGCGCTCCGTAGCCCAGCACCAGGCCGGGGTGGGCGGGCTCGCGGTCATGGAAGCGATGCAGGGCCAGGCCCTCCAGTCCAAGGCCCTCCGCGGCGGCGGCCGCCAGCAGCGCGTGCTCGTCCACGCCGCCCGGCAGGCTCACCGGCTCGAAGAGCCCGCAGGGCGAGCCGGTCGGCTTGGCCGCCGGCATCAGCCTGCGCAGCGCTCCCAGCAGCGCCGCGCGGCGGCGCTGGTAGACGCTGCGCATCCGCCGCAGGTGGCGGTCGAGCTCGCCGCGGGCGATGAAGTCCGCCAGCGCGAGCTGCCCGATCGTCTCGGAGCCCGCGTCCTCGACGGCCTTCGCAACCGAGAGGCTCCAGGAGGTCCACGATGGAGCCAGCAGCCACCCCAGCCGCATGCCGGGCGCCAGGCGCTTGCTGGCCGAGCCGGCATAGACCACCCGCTCGGGGGCGAGGCCCTGCAGCGCTCCGATCGCGCCGCCCTCGAAGCGCAGCTCCCCGTCGTAGTCGTCCTCGATTATCAGCCCGTCGGCGGCTTGCGCCCACTCGATCAGCGCGGCGCGGCGCCGCGGGCTGAGCGTCACGCCGGTGGGGAACTGGTGGGAGGGGGTGACGATCGCCACCGAGGCATCGCTGCGCGCAAGCTCATCCACGTCGATGCCCTCCCGGTCGACCGCGATCGGGAGCACCTTCAGGCCGCACTGTTCGACGATCAGCCGGTGCGCGTGCCATCCCGGCTCCTCGAGCGCGATCGCGGAGATGCCCTGGGCGGCGAAGGCGCGGCAGAGCAGCGAGAGCCCCTGGGTGAAGCCGGTGCAGATCAGGATCCGCTCCGGGTCGGTCGCGGCTCCGCGCGCACGCGCCAGGTAGTCGCCGAGCGCCTCGCGGAGCTGTGGCGTGCCGCGCGGGTCGGGGTAGCCGATCGCCGAGATCGGCGACTCCCGCAGCGCCGCTCGCAGCGACCGTAGCCAGCGATCGCGTGGGAAGCCGGCCAGATCCGGCAGGGAGGGACGCAGGTCGTAGGCGTGGCTCGGCGCCAGCGACTGGGCCGGCGCGTGCTGCTCGGCGCTGCGCATCGCGGGGCTCACGCGCACTGGCGCGCCCTGCCTTTTGGTCAGGTAGCCCTCGGCCGCGAGCTGGCCGTATGCCTCGCTGACCACCCCGCGGGAGACCTGCAGACGTGCGGCCAGGCTTCTGCTGGAGGGCAGGCGGGAGCCGGCGGGCAGGCGGCCGCTGCGGATGCCCTCGCGCAGCGCCTGCTCGAGCTGCTCGTGGATCGGCGCGCGCTGAGCGCTGCGTCCTCGCTCCAGCGCCACGAGCAGATCTACCTCCCCAACTGGACCTTTTTCAAGCGTCACCACTGGCACTGTATATGAGGCCAGTGGCGGCGTATCGTGCCTTTCAGATCGACCACGTTTCCCCCGGAAGGGAGCAGACATGCAGCGCCAGATCACGATCGTTGGGGCAGGGATCGCCGGGCTTTGCGCGGCAATCGCCTGTGCGGAGGAGGGCGCAGACGTGCGGCTGCTGGAGGCCCACGAGCATCTCGGTGGGCGCGGTCGCAGCACCGACGGGCCCTACAAGGCGAACCTCGGGCCGCACGCGATGTACGACGACGGGGACTTCTGGGCCTGGATGCGCGAGCGCAAGATCCTGCCGCAGAGCTGCAATCCGCGCCTGACCGCCGCGCGCATGCGCATCAACGGGCAGATCAGGCGGATGCCGCCGGTGGACGTGGTCCCGGGCGTGTTGCGGCTGCGCGGCCGCGAGGCGCCGGTGGACGTGGACTTCCGCACGTGGGCGGGCCGTCAGGCCGGCGAGCGCGTCGCGGAGATGCTCTCCCGCGCGGCGGGCGTGTTCACCTTCCACCACGATCCCGGCGAGCTCTCGGCGGATTTTCTTTGGTCTCGCACGGTGCGCCTGCTGCTCACGATCCCGAGCATCGTGCGCTACCCGGTCTCCGGCTGGAGCACGCTGATCGGCGCGCTGGAGTCGCGGGTGCGCGAGCTGGGCGTGATCGTGGAGACCGGCTCGCCGGTGGACGCGCTGCCCGACCCGCCCGTGATCATTGCCACCGAGCTGCACCAGGCGCGAAAGCTGCTGGGCGACGAGACCCTCTCCTGGAGCAGCGGCAACACGCTCTGCCTGGACATCGGCCTGACGCACAGGCGCGGCGACCCGTCGGTCGTCTCCGACCTCGACGAAGCGGGCTGGATCGGTCGCTACTCGGCGACCAACCCATCGATCGCGCCCGATGGCCAGGAGCTGATCCAGGCCCAGATGCCGATCCGGCCGGGCGAGAGCCCCGACCAGGCGGCGTTGCGGCTGGAACGCTTCATGGACGCCGCGGTGACCGACTGGCGCGCACGCGAGCGCTTCCGCCGCCGCCAGGTGATGGACGGGCGCTCCGGCGCCCTGGACATGCCCGGCTCGAGCTGGCGGGACCGGCCCGCGATCGACCGGGGCGAAGGCATCTATCTCGCCGGCGACATGGTCGCCGCGCCGGGGATGCTGGCCGAGGTGGCGTGGGCCAGCGGCGTGGAGGCCGCCCGCCTGGCCCTCGCGGCAGCCGGGGCGCCGCGGCTGGCAAGGGCGGCCTGAGCTTGAGTCGGGAGGGAGGGCCGCATGCGGCCCTCCCCGGGACCGTGCATGCACGGTCCCGCCAGCCGGCGCATGCGCCGGCTGGCTCTCAGATCTCCTCGTCCTGCTCGGGCGCGTCCTCGCCCGGCTGGCGGATTTCGCCGAACGCCTTTTCGTAGTCGGCCATGTTCTCGTTGATCGAGCGCAGCAGGTCGAAGACGATCGTCGGCGGGATCCGCACGCGCGAGACGACCTGCGCGCTCATCGTGTCGTCCTCGCCGCCGGCGAAGGGCTGGATCACGCAGAAGTCGATCGCGAAGTCGTGCTGCGTATGCCAGACGCCGACCAGGTTGGCGTAGTGCCCGGCCACCTGGTCGGGCGGCACGTTGATCCGCAGATTGGGAGCCTCGTCATCCATCGGTCTCGCAGCAGTTTCGCAGCTTCGCCGAGCGGCGGGTCGCGTGCTCAGCCGACGCTCGCGAGCGCCTGGCGCGCGGGCGAGGCGCCGCGGGGCGGCGTCGCGAAGGACGGCGGGGCGATCTTCAGGTAGTGGTCGAACGCCCAGTGTGAGATACGCGGACGGGCCATGCCCTTGACGAGCGCGCTCACCAGCGGGGTGGTGGTCAGGCGCCCGACCGCTCGCTGGCTGTGCAGCAGCCAGCGGAACTTCCACTCGTGGGAGTCCGAGAAGGCCGCGTAGCGGGCGAGCGCCTGCTCGCGGGTGAGCGTGCCCGCCAGCACCGAGCGCAGCTCCTGGCCGCAGGCGATCCCGAAGTAGAGCGCGGTCCTGATGCCCTCGGCGGTCAGCGGCAGGCAGTGGCCGGCCGAGTCGCCGACGAAGAAGACGCCGTCTTCGGTGGCGGGCCGGAGCTGGTGGGGAATCCAGTTGCCCTGGTAGCCGTCCGGGGGCAGGCCCAGGTCGCCCGCCAGCCGCACGGTCGGCTCCTTGACGTGGTGGGAGGGCCAGAAGGAGCCCACGCCGACGCGCATCTCCTCGCGCGCGGGAAAGCTCCAGCCATACCCGGCCCGCACGTACTTGGCGTCGATCCAGAGCTCCATCTCGCTGCCGGAGCCCGCCGGGTGCACCTCCAGACCGCGCGAGAGGCGCGCGTTCGGCGGCTGGATCTCCATCGAGCGCGCCAGCACCCGCCGCCAGCCCAGCGCGTCGATCACCAGAGGGGCGCGGATGTCGCCGCGGTCGGTGTGGACGGTGTGGAGGCCCTCGGGCGGGTGGGTGCTGAGTCCCCGCGTGATCCCGTCGACCTTGGCGGTCTCGAAGCAATCGTCGGCCAGGCCGGCGTGCTGCCACAGCAGCGCGCACATGTCTCTGTAGTCGAAGGTCGAGAAGCTCCACGGCAGCCGCCAGCGCTCCGAGGCCCAGGGCGTGTGGACGACCAGCTCGTCGAAGGTCTGACGCAGCGAGTCCTGAAGTGAGAGACGAGTCAGCCAGTCGGTGGGTATCCCGCACGCGGAGGTCTGGCGCTCGCCGATCTCGTAGCGGTCGATCACCAGGACCTTGGCTCCGCAGCCGGCCAGCTCGCGCGCGACGGCAAGGCCCGCGAAGGACGCGCCGCAGATCAGAATCTCGCAGTCGCCCTGCAGAGGGGTGCGCTGCGCTCCCCGCTTGGTTGCTCGCAGAGGCATCGCCCGGAATCATAGGCGTCCGCGCTCGCCCTGAGACCTGGCCTGCGCTAGGCTTGCTCGATAATGCAAACGACCCTAGAGAACCCTGCGGCGAAGGTGGTCGCAGGATCAAACGGACTGCTTCTGGAGATCGACGGCCAGATCGTCCCCAACTATGACGCAACGATCAAACCCTTCGAGGAGGGCGAGGTCGTCTCCGGCTACGTCGTGAGGATCGACAAGGACGAGGTCCTGGTCGACATCGGCTACAAGTCCGAGGGGGTCATCCCCGCCGGCGAGCTTTCGATCCGCAAGACCGTCGACCCGCGCGAGGAGGTCAGCCTCGGCGAAGAGGTCGACGCGCTCGTGCTCGTCAAGGAGGACCCCGACGGGCGGCTGATCATCTCCAAGAAGCGCGCCCGCTTCGAGAAGGCATGGCGCAAGATCGAGGCCGCCGCCGAGTCCGGCGAACCGGTCAAGGGCACAGTGATCGAGGTCGTCAAGGGCGGCCTGATCATCGACCTCGGGGTGCGCGGCTTCCTGCCCGCCTCGCTGGTCGACATCCGGCGCGTGCCCAACCTCGACGAATACCTCGCCACCGAGATCGAGACGAAGGTGATCGAGCTCAACCGCTCCCGCAACAACGTGGTGCTCTCGCGCCGCGCGGTGCTGGAAGAGGAGCGCAAGGAGGTCCGCCAGCAGATCCTCGACCGCCTGCAGCCGGGCCTTGTCGTGGAGGGCCAGATCTCCAACATCGTCGACTTCGGCGCGTTCGTCGACCTCGACGGCATCGACGGGCTGATCCACATCTCAGAGCTCTCCTGGTCGCATGTGAACCACCCCAGCGAGGTCCTCAAAATCGGGGACAACGTTCAGGTCAAGGTGCTCGACATCGACCGCAGCCGCCAGCGCATCTCGCTGGGCCTCAAGCAGACCCAGGAAGACCCGTGGCAGCGGATCGTGGACACCTACAACGTCGGCGACGAGCTGGAGGGCAAGGTCACCAAGGTCGTCACGTTCGGCGCCTTCGTGGAGATCCTCGACGGCGTCGAGGGCCTCGTCCATATCTCAGAGCTCGCTCCGCACCACGTTGAAAGCCCCCGCGAGATCGTGCATCCCGGCGACGAGATCAGGGTGAAGATCATCGAGATCGACGCCGAGCGTCGCAGGCTCTCGCTGTCGGCCAAGCGCGTCGAGGACCAGATCCTGCCGGTCAAGCGCGCCGACCAGCCCGCCGCCGCGGTGGCGGAGCCGGAGGCGCAGGCGACCGACGCGCAGGAGGCGCCCGACGAGGCGATGCCCGCCGCGCCGGTCGAGGAGGCCGCGCCCGAGGTGGAGGCCGCCGCGCCGGTCGAGGAGGCCGCCCCGGCGCCGGTCGAGGCCGAGGCCGCCGACTCTGAGCCGTCCGCGAGCGAGCAGGCGATGCCGGAGGCCGAGGCGTCCCCGGAGGCCGCGGAAGCCTCCTCGGAGCCGGACGCCGCGGGCGAGCAGGCGTAGGGGCAGACGCGCACGACAGCATGGCGGTGCCGCTGATCGGGTTGACCGGCGGCATGGGCGCGGGGAAGTCGACCGCGCTCGCTGCCTTGCATCGCCTCGGCGCCGAGGTGCTCTCCTCGGATCAGGTGGTCCACGAGCTCTACGAGGAGCCGGAGGTCGTGGACGCCGTGGTGGCGCGGCTCGGCGCCGGCGTCGCCCCGGAGGGCAAGATCGACCGTGGCGCGGTCGCGCGGGCCGTCTTCGCCGATCCTGCGCAGCGCGAATGGCTGGAGGGCTTGATCTGGCCGCTGGTCGGGCAGCGGATCGCCGCCTGGATCGAGCGCGTGCGGCGCCAGAGCCCTCCGCCGAGGGCCGCCGTCCTGGAGGTGCCGCTGCTGTTCGAGGCCGGCATGGAGCGCGGGTACGACGCCACGATCGCGATCGTGGCCGACGAGAGCAAGATCGCGGAGCGCACGGCGGATCGGGGTCTGGTCGGAGTGAGCCAGCGCAACAGCCTGCAGCTCTCGCAAGAGGAGAAGGCGCAGCGGGCAAACTTCGTTGTTCATAACGACGGGGATCTGGAGGAACTGGAACGAGAGCTGTCCGGCGTGCTCGACAATCTCTGTAGATGAGCGCTCGACGAGCAAGCCGCGGCGCGGGCCTGCGTGCCAGGCGGCTGCGGCGGCTGCGCCTGGCGGCCGTCCTGACGCTGGTCATGGCGTTGATCGTCGGCATAGCGCTCACCGCGAAAGTGCAGCGCGAACACAGCCTGCCGCTTGCCGACGTCCCGATCATCCGCCACCAGGCACGGGCAAAGCACCTCGACCCCGCGCTGATCGCCGCGGTCATCTACGCCGAGACGAAGTTCGAGCCGCGTGAATCCTCAGCCGGCGCGCAGGGCCTGATGCAGATCCTGCCCTCGACGGCGGAATACCTCGCGCGAATCACCCACGGCACGACCTTCACGGTCAGCGATCTCGGCGACGCCGAAGTCAACATCGCCTACGGCAGCTACTACCTCAGCTATCTGCTGCGGCATTACGGCGGCGCGCAGCTACCGGCGGTCGCCGCCTACAACGCCGGGCTGACCAACGTCGATCAGTGGTCGCAGAAGGCCAGGGAACAGGGCAGAGAGCTGGCGCTGCGCGACATTCCCTTCCCGCAGACGCGCGCCTACGTCAGCAGGGTGATGAGCGCCGAGGCCACCTACCGGCAGTTCTACGCCAAGCAGCTCGGGCTTCAGTAGAGGCACCCGTCCCGACGCCGCTACCGTAGAGCGAGCCATGCCGGAGTTTCGCCTCGACTCTGCCTTCACGCCGACGGCCGACCAGCCGCGCGCGATCGAGCAGCTCGCGCAGGGCGTGGTGGAGGGAGAGCAGTTTCAGACCCTGCTCGGCGCCACCGGCACCGGCAAGACGATGACGATGGCCGCGACGATCGAGGCGGTGCAGCGTCCGACGCTCGTGATCGCCCACAACAAGACGCTCGCGGCGCAGCTCTGCAACGAGTTCCGCACCTTCTTCCCCGAAAACGCCGTCGAGTACTTCGTCTCCTACTACGACTACTACCAGCCCGAGGCGTACGTCCCCTCCAAGGACCTCTACATCGAGAAGGACTCGGCGATCAACCAGGAGGTCGACCGACTGCGCCACGCCGCCACGGCGGCCGTCTTCGCGCGCCGCGACGTGATCGTCGTCGCCTCGGTCTCCTGCATCTATGGCCTCGGCTCGCCCGAGGTCTACGAGATGAACGTGCAGATCATCAAGCGCGGGCAGGAGATCGACCGCGACAAGCTGCTCTCGAAGCTCGTCTACATCCAGTACAACCGCAACGACACGGTGCTCTCGCGCGGCACCTTCCGCGTGCGCGGCGAGACGCTGGAGATCTTCCCGGCCGACGGCGAGACCGCCTACCGCGCGAGCTTCTTCGGCGACGAGGTGGAGCGCCTGCAGCGCTTCGACCCGCTCACCGGCGAGGTGATCGACGAGAACCTCGAGCACGTGGCGATCTGGCCCGCCACCCACTACAACGTCAAGGAGGGGACCGTCGAGGCGGCCGTGGCGGAGATCGGGCGGGAGCTGACCGCCCGCTGCCAGCAGATGGAGTCCGAAGGCAAGATGCTGGAGTCCCATCGGCTGCGCCAGCGCACGCAGTACGACATGGAGATGCTGCGCGAGATGGGCTTCTGCTCGGGGATCGAGAACTACTCGCGGATCCTCGACGGCCGCGCCCCCGGCGAGCGCCCCTACTGCCTGATCGACTACTTCCCCAAGGACTTCGTCTGCTTCATCGACGAGTCCCACCAGACCGTGCCGCAGATCGGCGGCATGTACGAGGGGGACCGCTCGCGCAAGCAGACGCTCGTGGACTACGGCTTCCGGCTGCCGAGCGCCCTGGACAACCGGCCCCAGACCTTCCAGGAGTTCCTCTCGATCACGCCGCAGCTCGTCTTCGTCTCGGCCACGCCTGGCGAGTTCGAGCGCACGCGCGCGCAGCGCACGGTGGAGCAGATCGTGCGCCCGACCGGGATCGTGGACCCGGAGATCGAGGTGCGCGAGACCCGCAACCAGATCGACGACCTGATGAACGAGGTGCGCGAGCGGGTCGCAGACAACGAGCGCGTGCTCGTCACCACCCTCACCAAGAAGATGAGCGAGGACCTCT
The DNA here is from genome assembly GCA_027315115.1 of Solirubrobacterales bacterium. Taxonomy (GTDB): domain Bacteria; phylum Actinomycetota; class Thermoleophilia; order Solirubrobacterales; family Solirubrobacteraceae; genus Palsa-744. The sequence continues at coordinate 11,866 of DAHUYQ010000038.1, forward strand.
CCCAGTACCTGTTGGAGATGGGGTTCAAGTGCCGCTACCTGCACTCCGAAGTGGACACGCTGGAACGCATCCAGATCATCCGCGAGCTGCGGCTCGGCGAGTACGACGTGCTCGTGGGGGTCAACCTGCTGCGCGAGGGACTGGACCTGCCAGAGGTCTCGCTGGTGGCGATCCTCGACGCCGACAAGGAGGGCTTCCTGCGCGGCGAGACGTCGCTGATCCAGACTATCGGCCGCGCGGCCCGCAACGTCAACGGCAAGGTGTTGATGTACGCCGACAAGGAGACCGCGGCGATGTGCGCGGCGATCACGGAGACCGACCGGCGCCGCGCGATCCAGGTGGCCTACAACGAGCGGCACGGGATCACGCCCGAGACGATCGTGAAGGGCATCTCCGACATCGCCGAGTTCCTGCAGAGCGATTCCAAGGTGCCGAAGTCGCGCCGGCGCCGGCGCGAGCGCGCCTCCTCCAGCGCGCCGCGCCACGAGTTGGAACGGATGATCGTGGAGCTCGAAGAGGAGATGGCGGAAGCGGCCGACGAGCTGCGCTTCGAGTACGCCGCGCAGCTACGGGACGAGATCAGGCAGCTCCGGCGGGACCTGGATGCGGCTCAGAGCAGCGAGGCGCCGGCGGGCGAGATCGCCTGAGCGCGGCTGCGCCGCTCGGCGGCGTGCTGGCGGCGGGAGACGCCGACGCTGCCGTCGGCCCGATCGCTTAGCATGGGCGCCGTGGAGCTGGACCGGATCTCGATAGAAAAGCGCGACTTCCCGGTCGCGCGCAGGGGATATGAGCCCGCGGCCGTGGACGCGCATCTGCGTGCGGTCGCCGTAGCGGCGGCTGAGCTGAGCTCGCAGGCGCGCCGCGGCGACTCGGTCGGCGCGGCGGCCGCGAGCCAGGTGCAGGGCATCCTCGACGCCGCCGAGGCGGCGGCCGCGCAGATCGTCGGCGACGCCCAGCGGCAGGCGGCCGGCACGATCCAGGAGGCCCAGCTCGCCGCCCAGCAGACGCGCAGCGAGGCGATCGCCGCCGCACAGTCCCACATCGCCGCGGTCGCCCAGGCGGCGGCCGCGCTGCGCAGCAGGGTGGAGGCGATGGACGCCGAGCTGCACGGGCTCACCGAGACTCTGCGGGGGGCGGCCGGCAAGCTCGCCCAGGACCTCGGCGCGGTGGAGCGCGACATGGCGGCGCTCTACGACGCCGCAAGCGGCCGGCGAGCCGCGGAGGGCACGGCGGCGCCCGCCCACGAGCCCGAGCCTGTCGCCGCGGCCCCGGCGGCGCCTGCCCCGGCGCCGGTGGCTCCAGCCCCGCCGGCCCCGGCCCCGCTCGCGGGGCCCGAGCACGACGCGCTCGCCGAGCCGGACGTCCTCTCCGAGCCCGCCGCCGAGCCGGCGCGCGAGCGGCCCGCACCCGTGCCCGCGCCCACGAGCGAGGCGCGTGCCACCGACATGGATGGCGCCCGACTGATCGCGCTCAACATGGCCCTGAACGGCGACTCGCGTGAGGAGACCGACCGCTATCTGGAGCAGCATTTCGACCTGCCCGAGCGCGAGAAGCTGGTAGACGAGGTCTACGCGGCGGTCGAGGGCTGAGCGCAACGCCCGGCTAAAGTCGGCCCTACAAAAAAGTTCCAGAAAATAGGAAACGCCGTTCGATCCCGGTCAGCGGGTCGTGTAGTATTCGCCAACCGAGCGGTTCGGTTTGACGGATTCGAGGGCGGTATGCAATGGCCTCTTTGGACAGGGTGAAGCTGTTTGGCCCCCGGGGTCAGACGAAGATCGCTGTGCTGGCCACGGTCGCTGAGCGACCGGGGCACGGCTACGCGCTCGCCGGGCGACTGAACATGAGGCTCGGTCCGGCATGGGAAATCGAGCGCAAGCGCATCTACGAGCTGCTCGCCCAGCTCGAAAGCGAAGGCCTGGTCGAGGGCGAGGAGGTGAGCAAGCCGGGTGAGTGGCACCGGGTCTACCGAGCGACGCCGCTGGCCAGGCAGGCGCTGGAGGAATGGCTGCTGTCTCCCGGCCGCGTGCCGCTGGTGCGCTCCGAGCTGCACGCCCAGATCGGCTTCGCCGGCCCAGGCGACGCGCGGACGCTGCTGCTCAAGCTCGACAACTACGAGCAGGACTGCCTCCAGGTCATCGAGCGTCTGCGTGTCGCCGACGTGGAGGCGAAAGGGTGGCGCAGCCGCATGATCGCGCTCTCCAGGGCGGGGATGGAGGAGCAACTGAAGGCTGAGATGAGGTGGATAGCTCGTGCGCGCCGGGAGCTCAAGGAGCATCTGGCCGAATGTCCGTGAGCTGTCTGCTGCGGCTCGACCGGGTCACCAAGCGCTACAGGGACGGCGCTCGGGAGATCGCCGTGCTGGACGAGGTCAGCCTCGACCTGCGCCCGGGCGAGGCGAGCGGGATCGTGGGAGAGCGTCGCTCCGGCAAGACGACGCTGCTGCGCGTGGCCGCCGGCGTCGAGCTGCCCGACGGCGGCTGCGTCTGCTTCGCCGGCTCGCGGGTGGCCCCCTCGATCGACGATCGGGCGCGCCTGTGGCGTCAGGGCGGAATTGCGCTGGTGTGCGGCGACTGGCGTCCACCGGCGGGCAGAAGGGCGCTCGAGCAGGTCGCGATGCCGCTGATGGCGGACGGCGTCAGCGCCCAGGAGGCGGATCGCAGCGCGCAGCTCGCGCTGGAGCGCGTGAACGTCGGCTCGCTCTCGGGCGCGAGCATCGAGACGCTCTCGATCGCGGAGCGCATCCGCGTCAACCTCGCCAGAGCACTGGTGCGCGAGCCGCGGGTGCTGCTGATCGACGAGCCGGCCGTGCTGCCGGGGCCAAGCGACGCGCGCGAGCTCTACGCGCTGCTGCGCGGCCTGCCACGCGAGCTTGGGCTGGGGATGCTGATCGCAAGCGAGGACGTCTCGGCGCTGGCGGGCCTTCCGCGCGTGCTCTCGCTCGGCGACGGGCGGCTGAGCTCCAGCCGCGCCGGCGAGGCCGACGTGATCCGGTTCCCCGCCTCCCGCACGCGCAAGGGATCGGAGGGACGGTGAGCTCGTTGCGGATGCGGCGGGTCGTCAAGCGCTACAAGTCCGGTGGCGAGGTCGTGAGCGCGGTGGACGGCGTCTCGATGGACGTGGAGGAGGGAGAGATGGTCGCGCTGTACGGTCCAAGCGGCTCCGGCAAGACCACGCTGCTGCTGATCGCAGCCGGGCTGATGGCCCCGGACGAGGGCCAGGTGCTCTTCGACGGCGTCGACCTGACGCGATGCAGCTCGCGGGAGGGCGTCATCTTCCGTCGTCGCAAGGTCGGATTCGTCTTCCAGAGCTTCCATCTGACTCCCGGCGCCTCCGCGCTGGACAACGCCGCGTTGAAGCTGCTGGCGGACGGGTACAGCCTCAGCGATGCCCACGCGGCCGCGATTCCGTGGCTGGAGCGCGTCGGCCTCGGCGAGCGCCTGGGGCACACCCCGGAGCAGATGTCGATGGGCGAGCGGCAGCGCGTCGCGATCGCACGCGCTCTGGTCAACGATCCCAGCCTGCTGCTGGCCGACGAGCCCACGGGCAGCCTCGACTCCCTGCGCTCGGCCCAGACGCTGACGCTGCTGCGAGAGATCTGCCACGAGAAGGGCGTTCCGGTGCTGCTGGTCACTCATGACCCGCAGGCAAGCGGATTCGCGGACCGGGTGCACACGCTCAGGGACGGGCGGTTGATGGACGGGCTGGACGTGGATCTGGCCTTGTTTGCCGCTCCATGACAGGGCCTCCAGAGCCGGCCCTCGACATCTCGATCTTCGGCTTGCGCGCAAGCGCCGCGCTGCGGATCTACCAGCTCAGGCTGCGCCGCCACGCGATGCAGGAGCTGCTCGCCGGCGCCGGGATCGCGATCGGGATCGCGCTCGTCTTCGGCGTGATGCTCGCCAACGCCAACGTGCTCGGCTCGGCGCGAGAGCTGATCGACGGCGTGATGGGAACAGCGCGGCTGCAGCTCAGCGCCCGCTCGGCGCAGGGCTTCCCGGAATCGCTTGCGGTGCGCGCCGCCGGCCTGCCCGGGGTGGCCAGGGCCGCCTCGCTGCTGCGCGAGGACGCCATGATCGAGGGGCCGGGAGGCTCCGAGCCGGTGCAGCTCGTGGGAGTGACGCCACAGCTCATCGGGCTGCACAGCGTCGCCACGCACAGCTTCAGCAGCGGCGCGGTGCTCTCCGCGGGCGGGCTCGGCCTGCCGCTCGCGGTCTCGCGATCGATCGCCGCGGGCGCCGGCCGGCAGGTCACGCTCGCCCTCGACGGCCACGCCACCAAGGTCCAGGTGAGCGTCGCGCTCGGCCAGCAGACGATCGGCCCGGTGGCGCAAAGCCCTCTGGCGGTGATGCTGCTGCCATACGTGCAGCGCCTGGCCGGCGAGCGCGGACGGGTCACGCAGGTGCTGATCGAACCGCGTCCCGGCAAGAGCCGGCTCGTGGCCAGGGAGCTACGCGCTCTGGCCGGCGGCCGCCTGGACGTGCTGCCAGCCAAGCACGAACTCCAGGTGCTGGCGGCCGCCGCGCAGCCGCTGCAGCAGTCGAGCGCGCTCTTTGCCACGATCGGCGCGATCGTCGGGTTTCTGCTCGCGCTCAACGCGATGCTGATCACGATGCCCGAGCGGCGCCGCGACGTCGCCGAGATGGTGCTGCAGGGCTTCGATCGCCGGCAGATCGTGTTGCTGCTCGGATCTCAGGCGGTGCTGCTGGGCCTCTGCGCCTCGCTGGTCGGCGTCAGCCTTGGCTATCTGCTGGCGCAGACGATCTTCTACCAGCCGCCGGTCTATCTCTCGACCGCGTTCCCGGTCTACGGACAGCAGTCGGTGCGCGCATGGATGGTGATCGCCGCGATCGGCGCGGGCATGCTGGCGGCACTGGCCTGCGCGCTGCCTCCGCTGCTCGCGCTGCGCACCGCGGCTCGTCCGACCGCCGATGCGGTCCTTCGTGAAGCCGGCGAGCCCGGCCAGCGGATTCCTGGCGAGCTGACCTCGACGCTCGCCTTCGGGTCGCTGCTGCTGATCGCCGGCGCGAGCGTGCTCGCCGCGGCGGCGCCGGGGCTGACGGTGCTGGCGGGTGTGATGCTCGCGATCGCCGTGCCGTGCGCGGTGCCGGCGCTCTTCGTGCTGACCCTTGCGCTGATGACCCGGATCTCCCGCTCTTTGCGGGGCAGCATGCTGGCCGTCGCGGCGATCGAGCTGCGGTCCACCGCGACGCGCTCGGTGGCTCTGATCGGAGTCACGGCGATCGCCATCTACGGCAGCGTCGCGATCGGCGCCACCAGGCACGACTTGACCAGCGGGCTGGATGCCGCGGTCACCGAATACCTGGGGACCGCCGACGTATGGGTCGCGCAGAGCAACAACTTCCTCACCGTCGACCCGTTCGACGCCCGCTCTGAGCAGCGTGCGATCGCGGCGCTCCCGAGCGTCTCCTCGGTGCGCGTCTATCAGGGCGCGCTGCTCGACGTGGGCAAGCGACGGCTCTGGATCAGAGCGCGGCCGCCCGGCGACGGGACGCTCATCCAAGCCTCTCAGTTGCTCTCCGGCGAGGCGCGCAGCGCCAGCGCGCGGCTTCGTGGCTCTGGCTGGGCGGCGGTCTCGGACGGGTTCGCCGAAGAACGCGGTCTGCGGCTCGGTGCTCGCTTCACGCTGCCCACGCCGCGGGGGCAGGCGTCTCTGCGGGTCGCCGCGATCACGACCAACACAGGTTGGGCGCCCGGCGCTATCACGATCGGCACAGCCGACTACCGCCGCTGGTGGGGGACCGGCGCGGCCGCGGCGCTGGAGGTGAGCCTCAGAGCTGGGGTGAGCCCGGCGGCCGGCGCGCGCGCGGTGCGCAGGGCGCTCGGTCCCCGCAGCGGGCTGGTCGTGGAGACCAGAGCCCAGCGCGAACGCATCTTCGACGCGACCGCGCGTGAAGGGCTGCGCAGCCTCGGCGAGATCTCCACGCTGCTTCTGCTGGCAGCGGCGCTCTCGGTAGCAAGCGCGCTTGGCGCGGCGATACTGCAGCGGCGCGAGCGCCTGGCGGCGATGAAGACGCAGGGCTTCGACAGCGGGCAGCTACTGCGCTGCCTGCTGCTGGAGTGCCTGCTGGCGGTGAGCATCGGCTGCCTCGGCGGCGCCGTGGTCGGAATCTACGGCCATGCGCTGGCCAACCGCTGGCTGACGATCACCACCGGCTTTCCGGCGCCGTTTGCGGTCGGCGGCGAGCAGATCCTGGAGGCGCTGGCACTGGTGGTCGCGATCACCCTGGCGATGGTCGCCTTGCCGGGCTGGGCGGCGGCGCGCGTGCCGCCGAGCATGGGCACGGTGGACTGAGAAGGCGCGGATGCGCGCTCGCATTGCGCCCTGTGCAGACGCTCATCCATCCGGCGGTCGATCATGCGCTTGCCCGGACCTTCATCCTGGCCGCGCGGCGCTACTGGCGCGAGGTGTTCCCGCGCGCGCGTCTGGAGCTGCGGGGCTGGCGCCGGCGTGCCGGCGTGATCCCGGACAGCCGGCTGCGCGGCCTGGCTCTGACCGTGCAGCGCACCAAGGCGTCCAACATCGAGGGCGCGGTCGCGTTCGCCGCGTTCGCGACCTGCCCGCACGGCCATCTCGTCGTGCGGGCGCAGGTCTGCTTCCAGGCCATCTACGACTACGCCGACTCGCTCGCCGAGGATCAGCGGCAGGTCCCGGCTTTGAACGCGCGGCAGCTTCACCTGGCGCTGCTGGGCGCGGTCGATCGCGCTCACCGCGGCATCGACCACTACGCGCACAGCGCCAGCTCCGAGGACGCCGGCTACATACAGGCGCTGGTCGACTCCTGCGTGACGGCGATCGAGACGCTGCCCTCGCGCAGCGCGGTGGCCGGCGAGGCGGTCTGCTTCGTGCAGCGGATAGTCGCCTACCAGACCCTCAATCTGGCGGCCGACCAGGGGACTCAGCGTGGGCTGGCGCGCTGGGCCACCCGCCGCACGCCCGCGGGCTGCGGTCTGCGGTGGTGGGAGGTGGCCGCGTCGGCCGGGTCCTCGCTGGGGGTGTTCGCGCTGATCGCGCTCGCCTCCCACGGCCCGCTCGCGCGGCAGGAGGCGCTAGCCGTCCAGGATGCCTACTTCCCGTGGATCGGCTCGCTGCACTCGCTGCTGGACAGCCTCGTGGACCACGCCGAGGACGCGGCGGCCGGGCAGGCCAACCTGGTGGCGCACTACGAGGACCGGCGGCAGGCGTGCGAGCGCGTCGCCGCGATCGCCGCGGAAGCGGCGCGCCGTGCCGCCGATCTGCCTCGCGCCGGCTGGCACACGGTCGTGCTTGGCGGCATGGTCGGCTCCTATCTGTCCGCGCCGGAGGCCGCGACGCCTACCGTCCGTTCGGTGGCTGAGCGGGTGATGGCTGCCGTCGGCGGAGCGGCGCCGGCCGCTCTGGCCGTGTTCCGCGCACGCCGATTGGCAATACGAACGGTAAAGATGTGTACGATGCCAACCGTCTCGTGAGTTTGGTGGCGGGCGCCTCGGGCGTAACGATCGGCACGGGTCGAACGTTACGTGGGGACTATTCGTCTACTGGACTATTCGCAACGGCCTTCTACCGTCAGAGTGCTAACGCAGATGAAGATATGTGCGCAGATCTGCGGAGTCATCCCGGGATCGGGGTGTCTACGCTCCGTTGGCCGGCCATCCGTGCCGATGCGCTGTGGCACGCCGTCAAGCCCTGAAAGGGGGAACATGTGAGCCCGAAGATGGGATCACGCAGTGGTGCTCGCTTGACCGAACCGCGTTACTCGCAATCCCTGGAGACGGGGTTGCTCGTGATGAAGGGGTTCTCCAGCGAGCAGCCGCTGCAAGGCATCGCCGACGTCGCCGACCGCATGGAAGCGAGTCGCAGCACCGTCCACCGATACATGACCACGCTCGTGGCGCTTGGCATGCTGGAGCAGGATCCGCTCTCCCGGCGCTACCGGGTGAGCCTGCTGCCGGCGGACATCGGGGCCTCAGCGCTGGATGCGAGCAGGGTGGTGCAAGCGCTCGACGGGCAGCTTCGGCTGCTGGCGCGCAAGACCGGGTGCACGGTGAGGCTGGGAGTGCTCGCCGACAACGAGGTGCTGATCGCCGGCGTGGCCAGGAGCATCGGCGAGGGCCAGGGCCTGCTCGGCGTGCAGGTGCGGCGCGGCGCACGCCTGGCAACTCACGCGACGGCGCTCGGAAAGGTGCTGCTCGGCGGCTTTGAGGCCAAGGAGCTGCGCGATCAGCTTGCCAGCGTGACGCTCGCCAAGCTTACGCCCAAGACGATCACGAGCAAGCGCGGGCTGGCCAGCGAGGTGGCCGCCGCCAAGGAGCAGGGATTCGCGACCGAGCGCGAGGAGGCCGAGCAGGGCACCGTGGGCGTCGCGGTCCCGGTGCTCGACTCCATCGGCGAGCAGGTCGCCGCGCTCGGGCTGGTCGCGCACACGCCCGAGATCGCGATCGAGCACCTGGAGGGATCGCTGCAGGCGCTGAAGGACACCGCTGCCGCGATCGGCAAGCAGGTGGGCGAGCGCGAGCAGAAGCGCCGCAGCAGGCGACGGGCCGCCGCGCCGGCCGAGTCCTCCTCCTAGACAGCCGCCTCTGCGTCTGCGTCGGCGACGCGCGGGGCTCCGCCGAGAGCCTCGCGCGTGACGCCGCCGCGCTCTGAGGCGCCGATCTACACGTGGCTCGCCGCCGCGCCCCGAGGCGCCGATCTAGACGTAGCCGCTGTGCCGGCGCATGCGGCCGGCCTCCACGACGCGGCCGATCCCCAGTTCGTAGGCGGCGATCCGCATCGACGTCTGGTTTGCGTGCGCACGCTCGGCGACCTGCGCGTAGGCGCGCCGCATGCGCGTGGCCAGACGGTCGTTGACCTCCTGCGCGTCCCAACTGAAGTGCTGCAGGTTCTGCGCCCACTCGAAGTAGGAGACGATCACCCCGCCGGCGTTGGCCAGCACGTCGGGGATCACCAGCACGCCGCGGTCGCCCAGGATCGCGTCGGCCTGCGGAGTGGTCGGGTTGTTGGCGCCCTCGACCAGCATGCGTGCGCGTACCGCGCCGGCGTTGTCCGCGTGGATCACGCCGCCCAGCGCCGCCGGGATCAGCACCTCGCACTCCAGGGCGAGCAGCTCCCGCGGCGTGATCTGCTCCACGCCCTGCGCATGCGCGGCCTGCGCGTACTCGACCAGCGTGCCGCCTTGGGCGATGTGGGCAAGCAGCGCGTTCGGGTCGATTCCCGCCTGCGAGTGGATCGCGCCGCTGGTGTTCGAGACCCCGATCACCTTGCAGCCCGATTCGGTCGCGATCTGCGCCGCCCAGGAGCCGACGTTGCCGAACCCCTGTACGACCACCCGCGTGGCGCTCGGCTGCAGGTCAAGCGCGCGCGCCGCCTCCTGGAATGCGAGCACGACTCCGCGTCCGGTCGCCGACTCGCGCCCCACCGAGCCGCCGAGCGAGACGGGCTTGCCGGTCACGACGGCGGGGTTGTCGCCGTGCAGCTTGCCGTACTCGTCCATGATCCACGACATCACCGCCGGTCCCGTGTTCACGTCCGGCGCCGGTATGTCGTGGTTGGGCCCGAGCACGTCCGCGGTGCGGTCCACGAACACCCGCGTGACCAGCTCCAGCTCGTCGTCGCTGAGATCGTGGGCGATGCAGTCCACGCCACCCTTGGCCCCGCCGAACGGGATGTCGACGATCGCGGTCTTCCAGGTCATCAGCGCCGCGAGCGCGCGCACCTCGTCGAGACTGACCTGCTCGTGGTAGCGCAGGCCGCCCTTGTAGGGGCCGCGGGCCGAGTTGTGCTGGACGCGGTAGCCGGTGAACACGTGCATCCGCCCGTCGCTCAGCCTCACCGGGATCTGCACCTGGACCTCGCGCTCGGGCATCTGCACGACGGTGCGCAGGCCGTCGTCGATCCCGAGCCGGTTCGCGGCCTCGGCGAAGTAGTGCGAGACGTCCGCGAAGCTCGAGCCCTCCTGCAGGGCAGCGGACGTGCTCGCCTCCGCGGGCGCGTCCGCGGGCGCGGGCGCGGGCGCGGGCGCGGGCGCGGGCGCGGATGCGGGCGCGGGCTCGGATGCGGATGCGGGTGCGGGCTCGGGCGCGGGCGCGTTGGTCGTCGGCCCGGCGGACAGCGCGGCGTCGCTCATGTCCAAAGGCTCGCAGGTGCGGCGGCGCGGTGCTTGCGCGAACGGGGCGGTGGGATCGCGGGAGCGGCGCCGGGGCGCGGGGAGCACGCCGCTCGGTCAACGGGAAGACGAGGTCGGTGATTTGCACCGGCGCGGTGCGGCGGCAGTGCGCCGGCGGTGCGGGCCGGCGGCGATGTGCGCACGGGATGCCACGTCTAGCGTGCGATGTGTGATCGGCAGTCGCGAAACGATCCTGCACGGTGGAGCCCTGCCGAGGGCGGCGGCAGGCCGGGCGGGGCTCGTCTCGGCCTGCCGCCGCATGAGCGTGATGGGGAGGGGCGTCGTGGCGCTGGGCGTCGCGGTGCTCCTCGGGATGGCGTGCTCGATCGCGGCGCCCGCGCGCGCCGCGGCGCGGGGAGAGGCGGCCGTCGCATCGCACGCGGCGCCCGCTGCGTCGATGCTCAAGCTCGGCTCGCGTGGAGCGGCCGTGCGCGCGCTTCAGCACCGGCTGGTCGAGCTTGGGTATCTGCCGGTCGGCGCCGCCGACGGCTCCTTCGGCATCCAGACTTGGCATGCGGTCGTGGCATTCCAGGGCTGGAGCGGCATTGGACGCGATGGCGTGGTCGGGGCGCGCACCAGGGCCGCGCTCGCGCGCGCGCAGCGGCCCGTCCCGTGGTCGCGCGCGGAAGGCATGGAGGTGCACATCTCCCAGCAGGTGCTGCTGCTGGTCCGCGGGGGTCGCGTGCAGCGCGCGATACACGTGTCCACCGGCAGGTCGGGATGGCCGACGCCGGTCGGGCGCTTCCGCGTCACCGAACGGCTGACGCTGAGCTGGTCGAGGCCGTTTCAAAGCTGGATGCCGCTGGCCCAGTACTTCTACTCGGGCTACGCCATCCATGAGTACCACGACGTGCCGGCCTACCCCGCCTCACACGGCTGCGTGCGCGTCCCCGAAGCCGAAGCGGCGAAGGTGTGGCGCTTCGGCCGGATCGGGATGCGCGTGTGGACCGCCGGCTGAGGCGAGCGGCCGCGCCCTGCCCGCCGGCGAGCCGCGTCTCGCCGCCGCTCGAAGCTAGATCCGGTCCTCGGGCGAGTCGCTGCCGGAGCTCTCGCCGGCGGCGTCGAACTGAGGTTGGCGGCGCCGCGCCCAGGGAAGCTGCCTGGCGACGCCCGCGAATCGTGTTCCACCGAGGAACAGGACGATGAGGACGATGCGCGCGATCCGTAGATCCCCCAGCTCGGACGCGGAAGCGTGCAGCACGAAGGTGGCGATCAGCAGCACCGCGATCAGGCCGAGGCGCAGGTAGAAGAACCCTGGCGAGCGTCGCCTGCCGCCGAACAGGAGCCCGAACATGGAGCCATCCTACTCGTGTGGCGGTCGCCGCGAGCACGGCCCCGGCGGCTGGAAGCACAGGAGCCCGATCACTGGATCGGGCTCCTGGCGCGCGGAGGACCGATGACGGCGCTCAGCGTAATAGCCGCCAGTCAGTCGAGAGCGCCCAGACGATGTGTCGCGTGAGCGACTCCGCTCACCTGCGCAAGGTCGGCTCCGGGGTCTTGGCGAGCTCGTAGAGCACGATCACCGAGAGCGCGAAGACGCAGATCGACCAGAACGGCAGCACCCAGATGTCGAGCAGCGCTCCGATCGCCGCGAGCGAGGCCGCGAAGACGCCGAACCAGCGCCCGAAGGAGCCGCCCTGGAAGAGCGAGAGCGCGGCCAGGATCTCGATCGCCCCCAGGATCAGAGTGACCCATCCCCACGTGTTCAGTTTGCCGAACACGTACTGGGCGCCGTTCACTGTCACGAAATGCGATTCGGAGATCGCAGCGATCCCCCAGATGATGTTGAGCACCCCGGCGATCAGCAGCAGAATCCCCGCAAAGACCCACCAGCCGGTGACCCGTTCCTCGTTGACCCGCTCCTCGTAGCCCATTGCCTGCCTCCTGGTCTTTCGATCGCATAAGCCATCTGGCAACGGTCGCGTACTGCCGGCCGGGACACATCGTGGTGATGCCATGCAGGTCGCTGTGGCGAAGTACGGAAATGGGAGGCGGGATGTGCCGCCTGGTGGCGCGCTACGGCGTTTCGTTGGGCTTGCCGGTGGGCGGCGGCGTCATAGGCCGCGCAGCAGGGCGTCGACGGTGTCGTCGTCGACGGCAGCTCGGGGTGGCGATGCCCAGTGCGTTCTCGCGGCTCGCGGAGCCGCTGCGTGACGGCCTCTCGCGAGGCGCCGCCAGCCAGGCGTTGGTCAGGGGTGGTCACTCAGTCCAAGTGCGGGTGCGACGCGTGCCGCCAGCCAGCCGGGGACGGACATGAGGATGAGCACGGCGACGGTGACGAGCGCGAGGGTGACGATCGGTCGGGTGGCGGTGGCGATACGTTCGACGGGGAAGCCGGTCACGTGTGTGAGGTAGTCGTCGATCACGAACTGACCGTAGATGCCGGCCAGCGCGCCGGTGAGGCATCCAGCGCCGAGCATGAGGGCGGATTCGACGAGCAGGATGAGGCGCAGCCGGCCGCGGGTGACCAGGAGCGGCAGGCCGGCGAGCGAGACGCGGCGCTGCCAGATGCTTGATCCCAGGGCCGCGGCCATGGCGAGAATCGCCGCAATCACGAGCAGCGTGGAGATGTCCCCGAGTTGCTTGAGTCCTTCGCCGGCCAGGCGGTCGAAGCGCTCGCGCCAAGTCGCGGCGGTTATGACTTCCAGGCCGCTGTGCGGGGCGAGCGCGGCGTCGATCCTCTGACGCGCCCGGGCGGCGTTGGTGCCAGACGCAAGGTGGACGGCGAGCGCAGTTGGAGCGTGTGTCGCCCAGAGGCGGCTGTAGTCTGTCGTGCTCACCACGATCGCTCCGCCGGGCCAGCCGAAGTTCGTCGTCAGCGCTGCGAGCCTGAAATCCGCAATGCCGGTCGGGGTTGGCATCTGGATCGTCTGCCCGACGCCGACGCCCTGTTCTTCGGCGATCTGCCGGGAGACGGTGGCCCACCCGCCTTCGCTCAGGCGCCGCTGTGCGGCCGTGACCTTGCCGGCGAGGATCTGCGTGCGCAGCAGTTCTTGTCCAGTGCCGGGAGGCCGCGCCAGGATCACCACGCGCCTGTGCGCCATGTCCATGAACTCGCTCTGGAACTCCCGCACGCGGGCGACCCCGGGCAACCTTGCGATCCGCGTGCGGTCTCCTCCGGGCACGAAGCCGTTCGTCTCGGGAATGTAGCCAGGGCTGACGACCCAGATATCTGCGTCGGCGGAGTAGGCGCGCGCGAAGTTGTGCAGCCCGCGCAGCAGGTCGTGCTGCGCGCCGCCGAGCGCGACGCTTCCGAACAGAGCACCCACGCCGGTCGCGGTGAGCGCGAGGGAGCGCAGCGAGTGCATGCGCAGCGATTCGACTGCGAGGGGCAGGATGGTGAGCCGGCGGCGGCGCAGGGCGATTGTGTGTGCGGCTCGCAGCACGGCGTCGAGGACCGGGGGGACCGCAAGCATCGTCGCGAGCGCGAGCAACACGCAGGTGACGATCGCGGCCTGTGGCGCGAGCACGAACAGCGCGCTCGCCAAAGCGAGAAGGCCAGCGGCAATCACAAGCAGCTGACGGTGGACGGCTCTCTCTCTGGCCATGTCTTGCTGTCGAGCTTCGTGACGGGCGGCGTTCAGCGAGCATCCCCGGAGCAGGTCCTGCAGTGGGATGACCGAGGCAAGACAGGTCGCAAGAACGCCACCCAGACACGCGAGTGCGACGGGGCGCACCCCGATCACGGTGCTGCCGCCGAGCGAGAATGCTTGCGAGAGGTATCCGGGACTCGTTTCGAAGAACGCGAGTGAGAGCGCCCAGCCTCCGAGAATCCCGACCAGGGACGCCGCAAGCCCGAGGCAGAGGGCTTGGAAGAGGACGATCTGGACGATCGCGGAGCTCCGGGCGCCGTCCACGCGCAGATCGGCGAGCATCGCGCGCCGCTCGGGGATGGTGAGCAGGATGGCGGCGCAAGCCATGAGGAACCCGAGCAGCCCGGCCAGCCCCGCGAACAGAGCGCCGGCTTGCTCGCCTGGCCGCAGCGCCTGGTCCAGCAGCGCTACTCCTTGGTTGGCCGCGGCGACGGTGATGCGGCCGCCCACGAGCGCCCGCAGCTCGCGGCGCACAGCGGCGCTTCGTCCCGGCTTGCTCTGGATGAGGATGCTGGTGACTCGGTGCGGCAGGTCCGCGAGTCGCTGCAGGCGGCCGAGTGGCATTACCGCGACTCGTGCGAGAGCCAGCGCTCCAGCGGCCTTCTGGCCCAGGATCGCGGAGACCGCGAGATGGTGCGAGCGCCCACGAAGGTCCATCGTGACGTGGGCCGGGGAGGCGAGGCCACTGATCCCGAGGTCCTGCGCGCTTGCCGTGCTGAGACCGAGACCTCCCGAGAGAACGCCACTTGGCAGAGTGCGCACGAGGCCGTCCATCACAGCGAGGTCGCTGCTGGCACCGACTGCTGTGACCGTCAGACGGTGACCCGGAGCGGCGATCAGCGTTGCTGTCTGTTCGAGCAGCACCGCTGCATGTGCGACACCGGGAAGCCTCTGCACTCGCGCGACCAGGCCTTCTTCGAACCCTTCGGGACCGCGCGCGTGAAGCTGCAGGTTGGCCGGGCCTGCAATCGTGCGGATCTCGGTCGCGGTTGAGCCGCTGAGACTGTCCGCCGCGACGGTGACGGCGAACACCAGTGCGACCGCCACCGCCACCCCAAGTCCCGCGAGCACCTCCTGAGGACCGTGGACAAGCAGCCTCCGCTTGTAGAAAAACAGGAGGGCTTGAAGACTCATCGGCAGAGCATTGCGGTCACCGAGCCCGCGCCGCACGCAGTGATGTAGAACGGGTTCGTCACCACGTGCTGTTATCGAGGGTGAGCCTCGCTGGTGCGCGGCAAGCAAGCCACCCAGGAATCGTTGCGAACAGGAGCACGGTGAGCATCACCGCCGAGAAGATCTCCAGGGGTCCGGCGCCTGTGGCGGCTTGGGCGACGGGAAAGCCGGTCACGTGCCTCAGGTAACCGTCGATCACGAATTGGCCACAGATGCCTGCCACGGTGCCGGTCACGCAGCCGGCGGCGAGCATGATTGCCGATTCCAGCAGCAGCAGCAGCACCCGACGCTTCTGCCCGGGATGCGCGCCTTCCAGACACAGTTCGGCTTCCAGGATGATGCGCTGCTGCCATATGCTCGAGCCAAGCGCAGCGAGCATCGCGAGGATGGCCGCGACGACGAGCAGCGTGGAGATCTCTCCGAGCTGCGAGAGTCCTTCGCTTGCGGACCTGTCAATCGCGTTCGCCCTCGCTCTGGCGGTCAGGACTTCAAGGCCGCTGTTCGCGCCGAGCATGTGTCGGATGGCGTCACTGACCGCGGCGGCATCAGCACCGCTTGCGAGGGTGACGCCGATCGCCGAGGGGTGGGGGGATTCCCAGGCACGCCGATAGTCACTCGTGCTCATCAGGATCGCGCCAGGGCTCCAGCCGAAATTGGTGGTGGTCGCTGCTATGTCGAAGGTCTTGCTGCCTGTGGGCGTGGGCAGTGCCAGCCGGCCGCCGACTCCCACATGATGTTCGGCCGCGATCTCGGCCGAGATGGTGATCGCGTCTTCTTGCCCGAGATGTCGGGTCGCGGCTCGCTGGCTGCCGTTGACGATCTGGTTGTTCAGCAGTCCGAACCGGCTGGCTGGGGGCCACGCGATCACCCACACCCGTCGGCCTGCATAGTCCAGGTAGCTGCCCTGGAAGGTATGCGCGCTGGCTACGCCTGGAATTCGTGCGACCCGCGACTGCAGATCATTGGCGCGGAAATCGCTTGTGGCTTGATTGTCTGCCGGGTTGACCAGCCAGATATCCGCGCTCCCGGCGTAGTGTTGCGTGTAGCCGTAGATGCCGCGCAGCAAGTCGTCCTTGGAGGCGCTGAGCGCAACGCAGCCAAACAGCGCGACCGCGCCTGTACCGGTCAACGCGACCGAACGCAATGTGGTGCCCTTCAGCGAGTTTGCGGCCAGCGGCAGCGCCGTCAGTTTCGGGTTGCGAAGCGCGATCGCCTCGGTCGCCCACAGCGTCGCGGCCAGAATCAGAGGCACCGCGATCACTGTCGTGAGTGCGAGCAGCACGCAAGCAAAGATCGCGGCGCTCGGGACGAACACGAAGAGTCCGGCGGCGGCCAAAGCCAGGGCGGCCGCGATGGCGATTAGACGGCGGTCAGCCCTGATCGAGCCGCCCTGGCTCCGTGAAGATCGGGCGTTGACGGGCCGTCCCTTCCGCAGGTCCCGGAGAGGCACCAGCGACGCCAGGCAACTGGCCAGGATGCCGCCACCAAGCGAGACCGCGACGGGCAATGCTCCCACGACGGTGTTCGTGCCGAGCATGAATGCCTTTGTCAGATATCCAGGCGACTGGTGAAAGAAGCCGCCGGCCAAGGCGTACCCGGCCAGCAGCCCTACGAGGGAGGCGGCGATCCCCAGGCACAGTGCTTGAAAGATCGTCATCTGCACTATCGCGCCGCGGCTCGTGCCGTCAATTCGCAACCCTACGATCGCCTCTCGGCGCTCCGGCGCGGTCAACAGGATCGCGTTGAAAGCGAACAAGAACCCCAGCAGACCTGCCAGGCCTGCGAACAGATCACTAGCTTGGCTGCTTGGGCCGAGCGCCTGGCGAAGCAGTGAGACATCCTGGTCGGCTGGTGCGACCGAGAGTCGTCCGGCGGCCAGCCGCGCAAGTTCGCCTGCGACCGCGTGGACGTGCGCAGGCTGCGCGCGAACGAGTATGCGGCTGATGCGGCCAGGCGACCCGGTGAGCCGCTGAAGGCGAGGGAGCGGCATTATCGCGACCTGTGCCTGTGAAAGCGCGCCCGCAGCTTCGCGGCCCAGGACAGCAG
This sequence comes from Solirubrobacterales bacterium, assembly GCA_027315115.1. Lineage (GTDB taxonomy): Bacteria > Actinomycetota > Thermoleophilia > Solirubrobacterales > Solirubrobacteraceae > Palsa-744. The sequence goes on from DAHUYQ010000038.1 coordinate 28,841, forward strand.
AGACATCCAAGCTGCTGGTCATCCCGTCGAGCATGATCCGCACCTGCCCTCGCGGTCTTGCGCCGCTCAGGCCAAGCGTGCCGGCGGTGGCCCTGCTCAGCCCGATCCCGTCCCGCGAAAGCATTGCCGGCGGCAGCGTGTGCGCCAGTCCGTCAAGGGACGCGAGATCGAGGCCCATTCCAGCGACGGTGACCTCCGCGCGCCTGCCATCGGGCGCCTGGATGGTGGCCGGCTCTTCCAACACCGGCGCCGCGTGGCTGACACCGGGCAGGCGCTCTACATGCGAGAGCACCTGTTCGCTGAATCCCGCGGGCCCACGGGTATAGAGCTGCAACTGTGCCGGCCCTACGAGACCGCGCACGATCGCGCTGGCCGAGCCTTCGATGCTGCCGTTCGCGACCGTCACGGCGAATACGAGCGCCACTGGAATCGCGACTCCAACGCCCGCGAGCAGCTCCTGGAGGCCATGGATTCGCAGCCGCAAACGATAGAAGTGAACGAGGCCCTGCAGGCGCATCACGCCATGTCCCGCACCCTGTCAAGCCTGCCTGTCGAAGCGTTGATAGAGGAGTGCTCCTGCGTGTCGACGAGCTTGCCGTCGCGCAGCACGCAGCGCCGGTCTGCAAGCTCGGCCGCATCGCGATCGTGGGTGACGAGCAACAGCGACGCCTTCTGCTCGTAAGCGACTGCGTTCAGCAGGTGGACTATCTCTCGAGACCGCTGGCTGTCGAGGTGTCCGGTCGGCTCGTCCGCGAGGATCAGACGCGGTTCGCATGCGAGCGCGCGCGCGATCGCCACTCGCTGTCGCTCCCCACCGGAGAGCTGCTCCGGCGGGTAGTCGAGCCGGTCAGCGAGACCAACGCGTGCAAGCCATGGCTCTGCGCGTGCCTTGGCCTCGCGCAACCCGACCCCGCTGAGCAGCAGCTTGCGCGCCGCGTTCTCCAGCGCGCTGACGCGGGGCATCAGATGGAAGCTCTGAAAGACGAGCCCGACATCGCGCAGCAGGTACTCGCTTGCCTCGGATTTGCTCATCGCGCTTATCAGGCGTCCGCGGTGACGCACCGCTCCCAAATCGGGTCTCAACAGCCCTGCGATCAGCAGCAGCAGCGTCGTCTTGCCGGACCCGCTGGGTCCGAGCAGCGCCATCGTCTCTCCCCGCTCAATGCGCACGCTCACGCCGTCAACGGCACGTACGACTTCGCCTCCGCTGTGGTAGTGCTTGACGACGTGTTCGAGCTCAAGCAACCCAATACTCTCCTTCTGCTCAGCAGCGCGCTTGGCGGTGGTGTGCAAGCTCAGTGACCTCGGCCAGCACCGGCGTCGTCTGACCGCGCAGCCTGCCCTTGCGCAGCGCCACCACGCGGTCGGCTCCAAGTAGGCTGGTGCCATCGGTCGCGCTTGCCAGCACCGCCACACCCTCGTCTGCAAGCGATCTCAGCAACATCAAGACGCCGTCGCGTTCCTGTCCGTCCAGGCCGATCGTCGGCTCGTCGACGATCAGCAGTCGCGGATCGGAAGTCAGCGCACGAGCGAGTGCGACCCTGATCGTCTCTTCGCCCCTCAGATCTCTGGTGCGAAGCCGGCCGCACTGCCCGGCCTTCACGCGTTCCAGCGCCTGCCGTGCCCGCATGGCCGCCATCGGCTGCTCGACTCGTCGCGCCATCTGGCTGGCGATGATTTGATCGAGCACGGTGGGCCCCGCGTAGGAGCCGAAGTCGCGGCGGCAATACGCGATGCCGTTGCCCAGCGCCTGCTTGTCTATGCGTGCGAGATCGTTGCCGGCGAACCGCACCACGCCGCTGTCGGGTGTTTCTATCCCCGCCGCGATCGAGAGCAAAGTCGAGCGTCCCGAACGCCTCTCGCCCAACACCACCACCATCTCCCCGGGGTCGACTACCAGCGAGACGTCCTCCAGGACCGCCGAGCCGTTGGAGCAGCTCTTGGCGACATGTTCAAGCTCCAGGAGGCCCATTCCTCACCAGCGCTTCAAAGCGCTCGATGGCGTGCCGAAGCCACGACAGCGTGCCGCCAACGGCGATCCGCAGCCGCTCATTGACAAGATCATCGACAAGCTCATCGCGGAGGCCCAGCCGGCGCCCAGACGGAGTGCCGACCTGCCCAGAGCCTTCCAGGCAGCGCTGCTCGAGACGCTCCAGCACCCGCAGCCCGACAGCCGGAGATCGCGCAAATACCCCTAGCTGGCGCGCCAGGAGCTCATGTCTCTGTCGCTCGAAGTCGATTCGCTTCACAAGCCACTGCTCATAGCTGTGGACGCCAGCGCGTGTTGCTCGGTAATGCGGCTTGGGTTGCCGGCCCCCCTCGGCGCCGAGGCTGAACCGCTCGACGAGCATCCGTCGCTCGAGCACGTCAAGACCCGCATAGATATGGGAGCTGCCGCTGATCCTGGCCAGCTCGCCGTAAACGCGCTCGTAGCGCTGGTAGAGCTCATGCCCGTAGCCGGGCTTTTCGATCACAAGCCCGAGCAGCAGCCAGTAGACCTCCGAGTTCATCGACCGGTTCTTGGCCTTCGCAGTGCGGCCTGATTGCGCGCTCCTCGCCATCAGGCTAGGCAGCCTACTCGATGCACCCAAGGAAGCAAATACGGCGATATGCCAGAACGTTTTTCCAACCCAAATCGGTCTTTCCAAAGTTTGGACTCCAAAACCATGCCTATACACGCCGGCCCGATGCCCTCATGATCGCTGGCGGTGATCGGAACAGCAGACCAGTCCTCCCGAGCTCGGGCGTCCATGATCGCGTGCTGCCTGGCAGCCGACGGCCCGTCATCCCGGCCTCGGCCCCGGCAGCCGGATTCGCTGGAGCACGGGCTTGCGCTGCTTGCCTGCTTTTCGCCGGAGGAGCCGGTGTTTGGGATGGCGGAGCTGAGCGAGCGGGCCGAGCTTCCGCGTGAGGCCACCCAGCGGTATGTGCAGGCGCTGGTGGAGCTCGGGTATCTGGAGCAACGTCGTCGCGGCAAGTTTCGGCTGGGGCGGTTGGCGTTGCGGCTTGGTCTGTCTGCTGTGCGGATCGATGGTCTGGTGGAGGTTGCGCGTCCGTGGCTGTGCTGGATGCGTGCGCGAACTGGGTTGACGGCGAGCCTGGCGATCCTGGATGGGGAGGAGCTGGACTACTTGGCGTGGCTGCCGAGTCGGCTTGAGGGGCAGGCGGAGCAGGCGGCTGGGCGGCAGGCGCGTTGGTCGACGACGGCGCATTCGCGTGCGGCGGGGTTGGCGTTGTTGGCGTTTACGGCGGAGAGCGATTGGCCTGCAAGGACGCTCGTCTATGCGGGTCGGGATCTCAAGCGGGGCGCGCGGCTGCGTGAGCAGCTTGAGGATGCCTGCGAGCGGCGTTATGCGATCAGCCGCGATGGGAGGGAGGCAGGCGTTGCCGCTGCGGTGCTTGGCGTAAGCGACGTGATCGCGGCGGTGGAGCTGACCATCTTTGGCGAGCAGGCCCGGAGAGCCAACGTGCGCGCATTGGCGGGCGTGGCCGTCGAAGCGGCCAACGGGATCGCCGAGCAACTTGAGGATGACAGTGGGACGGTTGTATGAGATGCTGGCTGGTGAGCGGCGTGGCGGCGCAGCATCCGCTGATTTTGGGTCGATGCCGGCGCGGCATGCGGTACGGCTGTTGGCGCGGGGGTTGTTGAGGGTGCCGCGTCGGGAGCGGCCTGCGAGTGGGCCGCCGGTTGCGGCTGGTGGTGCTGCGCAGCATTTGATGCTGGCGCTGTTGAGTGCGGCGCCTGGTCATCCGTATGAGCTTTATCAGCGTTATCGGCGGCGGTTTGGCGAGCTTGTGCCGATTGCCAGCACGACCGCGTACAAGATGCTGCCGACGCTTGTGCGGCGTGGGGAGGCGGAGGGCATCCCGGTTGCTGGAAGGTCGAGCGCCAAGCGGTTTCCTGCGGCGGAGTTCAGCTACAGGGTCACCGAGGCTGGGCTGCAGGCGGCGCGGGGATGGGTGCTCTCGCCGGTGCGTCCTGAGCGCTGGCGTCAGGAACTGTTGGCGCGGATGGACGCGGCGAGCATCCTCGGGGTAGATGCGCTCTACGAGCTGCTCTCGCGGTATGAGCAGGCGCGTGGGGAGGAAGAGCGCGAGCTGCGACGGCAGCTTGAAGGGCTGCCCGAAAGCCAAGGGGTGCTTGGGCATCGCCTCTCCCTTGAGGAGCGTCTTGGCGTGCTGGAGAGGCAAGGGCAATGGGTGCTGTTGGCTCGTGGACGACTGGGACAGCGTCGTCCATGAGCCGCAGGCCCACATCATCATCTTCGGCTCCCTGTCGGCCGGAGTCTCGATCGCGCGGTGCCGCTGGCCGCTATCGCGTTTCCCGACGCAGGCTGGCGGTCACGCGGCGCTGTGCGGTCGAGCAAGTACCTGGCGTTAGGTCGCGTCTGTGATGGGTGGGGCCGACGGGTCAGTGGGCGCGCGTGCGCGGGAGATGCTGCGCCTGCGCGACGAGGAGCACCTCACGCTCCGGGAGATCGCCGAGCGCTACGGCATCACCTCCGAGCGCGTGCGGCAGATCGTCAACCGCTGCCGATTCACGCTGCAGGAGTCGGATCAACCCCGCGGCCACTGAGCCCCGTTTTGTAGGAAATCGACGCGAGCAGAACGGCCTTGCGCTCGTCGAGCGCACTGCACTTCTCTTGCGGCATGCAGGTGTCTTCGCGCCTGTGGATGCGCGCAGGAGGGCGGGGTTGTCGGTGATCCTCGCTACGGTGTGCGCTTGATCGACGAGTCTGTGATTGCCGAAGTGGTCCGTCGCCTGTAGCTCGCAGCGCCAGCAGCGCGAGTGATCCTGTTCGGCTCGCACGCGCGAGGCGAGGCCGGACCTGAAAGCGACCTCAACCTGCTCGTCGTCGAGCCGAGGTCGATGATCCGGTCACCGGAGACCTGCGTCTCCGGTGACAGGCTGCGAATGCGGCGCCGGCTCACTGCCGCTCCCGCTTCAACGGAGCCGGAGACCTGCGTCTCCGGTGACATGGAGCTGCGCGCCGGCAAGACGCTCAGCGCGAAGCTTCAACGGAGCCGGAGACCTGCGTCTCCGGTGACCGAGGCTGAGGCCGAGGATGAGCCCGGCGACCTGCAGGCTTCAACGGAGCCGGAGACCTGCGTCTCCGGTGACTCGAATCCTACCCGCAGCAGCCGTCGAGCAGCAACGCTTCAACGGAGCCGGAGACCTGCGTCTCCGGTGACCTGGCGAGTGGCTGCAGCGCAAGGACAGCCCTCCGCAGGCTTCAACGGAGCCGGAGACCTGCGTCTCCGGTGACTCGGCTTGCCGGTCGCGCTGCGCCCTTTCGCGGTCACGCTTCAACGGAGCCGGAGACCTGCGTCTCCGGTGACGTGATCCAGATCATCGGTCACGAACTCGTGCAGCCCGCTTCAACGGAGCCGGAGACCTGCGTCTCCGGTGACAGGCAATCGACGCCGAACGCGGACTCATCCCACGCGCTTCAACGGAGCCGGAGACCTGCGTCTCCGGTGACTGTGGTTCCTTGGGCATGTCGAACTGATTGGTGACGAGCTTCAACGGAGCCGGAGACCTGCGTCTCCGGTGACGGCCGAACGGCGCAAGATCGTCGTGCGTGTTGACCCGCTTCAACGGAGCCGGAGACCTGCGTCTCCGGTGACCCCAACGGGGTAAACACGAGCATGCCGCCGCCAAGGAGCTTCAACGGAGCCGGAGACCTGCGTCTCCGGTGACGCCAACCTCCCGCGCCTCCGTCGGCGTCAGCTCGAGCGGCTTCAACGGAGCCGGAGACCTGCGTCTCCGGTGACTGCCCTTGAGCTTGACTTCCTTCTCGATCAAGCCGTGGCTTCAACGGAGCCGGAGACCTGCGTCTCCGGTGACGCCGGCGTGCGCGTCTACTTCACGGACGGCAGCGGGCTTCAACGGAGCCGGAGACCTGCGTCTCCGGTGACAGCCATCCTCCAGAAAGGGCATCACCGATGCGACAGCTTCAACGGAGCCGGAGACCTGCGTCTCCGGTGACCTCGCCGTGACCGCAGGTGTCGTCGGAGACGTGGACGCTTCAACGGAGCCGGAGACCTGCGTCTCCGGTGACCCGCTCAACACCAACGGCGACAACCTGGTTGAGATAGCTTCAACGGAGCCGGAGACCTGCGTCTCCGGTGACAGGGAGATCCTGCGGTTGAACCCGGCGTTGAAGCACGCTTCAACGGAGCCGGAGACCTGCGTCTCCGGTGACTGGTTGCAGCGGGAGCACGTGATCGTGAGATCGTGGCTTCAACGGAGCCGGAGACCTGCGTCTCCGGTGACCCGCAATGCCCCGCAGGGCACTCTCTCCATCTGGGCATCGCTTCAACGGAGCCGGAGACCTGCGTCTCCGGTGACCTGCTCCTTGGAGACGGAGGGCTCGGGCGCGCAAGGATGCTTCAACGGAGCCGGAGACCTGCGTCTCCGGTGACTGGAACGACCATGAGACTGAACTGGCGCGGCGACGAGATGCTTCAACGAGCCGGAGACCTGCGTCTCCGGTGACGTGTGCAGAAGGCAGCTATCCTGCGACAGCTTTCGCGTGCTTCAACGGAGCCGGAGACCTGCGTCTCCGGTGACGCCAGGAGTTCGCCCCCAGACACCAGCCGCACCGTGCTTCAACGGAGCCGGAGACCTGCGTCTCCGGTGACTTCAATGATCAAGCCGACCGTCTCATCGCCAAACGGCTTCAACGGAGCCGGAGACCTGCGTCTCCGGTGACGGGGATCAGATGCACCATCCGCGCCCGCAGATCCTCCAGCTTCAACGGAGCCGGAGACCTGCGTCTCCGGTGACCAGGACGACGTGGATCAAGATGGCCGTGATCGTGTGGCTTCAACGGAGCCGGAGACCTGCGTCTCCGGTGACTCGAGGTCATGTTGCCGCATCCTCGGACTGCTCACCGGCTTCAACGGAGCCGGAGACCTGCGTCTCCGGTGACACCACCGATGCGCTGGGCCGCAGGAGGACGCCAGTGCTTCAACGGAGCCGGAGACCTGCGTCTCCGGTGACATCGTCGCGGCCGTGCAGCTCGACTGCGAGCAGCGCGCTTCAACGGAGCCGGAGACCTGCGTCTCCGGTGACAGGATCGATAGCGCGAGGCAAACGCCACGCCGGCAGCTTCAACGGAGCCGGAGACCTGCGTCTCCGGTGACTACTCGAAGGTCGTCTCGTCAGCTAAATCCGAACTGGCTTCAACGGAGCCGGAGACCTGCGTCTCCGGTGACATTTTCGTTGTGGAGGACCATATCGGGTGGGGTTCTGCTTCAACGGAGCCGGAGACCTGCGTCTCCGGTGACATGGCGTCGGGTCCTCCTTGACGCCATAGTCGCCGCGGCTTCAACGGAGCCGGAGACCTGCGTCTCCGGTGACTTGGCGATTTTGAGATAGAAGAACTATAGGTCCCGTAGCTTCAACGGAGCCGGAGACCTGCGTCTCCGGTGACGGCAGACTGCGATAGATAATAAGTGAAAAGTGAAAAGCTTCAACGGAGCCGGAGACCTGCGTCTCCGGTGACTGGCAGCGCGAAGGCGTCTACCCGCGCGGCCTCTCCGCTTCAACGGAGCCGGAGACCTGCGTCTCCGGTGACGCGCGCGGCAGCGCGCACCCTCGGGCATGCCGTCGTGCTTCAACGGAGCCGGAGACCTGCGTCTCCGGTGACAAGTCGACGCCGCGCTTGATGAGCGGATCATTGAAATAGCTTCAACGGAGCCGGAGACCTGCGTCTCCGGTGACTGCACAAATCCGGTCC
>DAHUYQ010000041.1 GCA_027315115.1 Solirubrobacterales bacterium
TGACAAACGGCTTGAACAGCTCTAGCGCCATCTTCTTGGGTAGGCCACACTGCTGCAGCTTCAGGTCCGGGCCGACCACGATCACCGAGCGGCCCGAATAGTCCACGCGCTTGCCCAGCAGATTCTGACGGAAGCGCCCCTGCTTGCCCTTGAGCATGTCAGAGAGGCTCTTCAGCTTGTGATTGCCAGAGCCAGCTACCGCGCGGCCACGCCGCCCGTTATCGATCAGCGCATCGCAGGCCTCCTGCAGCATGCGCTTCTCGTTGCGGATGATGATCTCCGGCGCGCCCAGCTCCAGCAGCCGCTTGAGGCGGTTGTTGCGGTTGATGACGCGGCGGTACAGGTCGTTGAGGTCGGACGTGGCGAACCGGCCACCGTCGAGCTGCACCATCGGGCGCAGCTCCGGCGGGATCACCGGAACGGCGTCGAGGATCATCTGCTCAGGCCGGTTGCCGGACTGGATGAAGGCGGAGACCACCTTCAGGCGCTTGACGGCACGTGCCTGCTTCTGGCCCTTGGAGGTCTTGACCTGCTCCTCCAGGTCGAGCCTTTCGGCCTCCAGGTCGACCTGCTGGAGCAGGTCGCGGATCGCCTCGGCGCCCATGCCGCCGCGGAAGTACTCGCCGAAGCCGTAGGGGGAGCCGAAGCGTTCCTTGAGCTCGCGGAAGATCGTCTCGTCGTGCTCGATCTGCTTGCTTTCCATCGACTTGAAGAGATCCCACACGTGGCGCATCCGCTCGGCGGCGTCCTCGATGTAGGCCTCGGTGTCGGCGATGTCGGCCTCGAAGGTCTTGCGCAGGTCCTTCAGCAGCTTCTCGCGCTCTTCGTCGGAGATCTTGGCGAGGTTGACGTCCAGCGAGTCGGCCCAGAGGTGGTCTTCGTCGGTGAAGCCGGTCTGCTTGCCGCCGGTCAGGTACTTCTCGCGGCGCTCCAGCGACTCGCGCAGCTCCAGCACGCGCTCCTCGCGCTCAGCCGCGTAGCCGTCGAGCACCTTGTTGACCTCGCCCTCCAGGCTCTCCAGGTCCTTGGAGCGAGCCTCATCGTCGACCCAGGTCACGATCGAGGCGGCGAAGTAGAGGACCTTCTCCAGCTCCTTGGGAGCCATGTCGAGCAGGTAGCCGATGCGGCTGGGCACGCCCTTGAAGAACCAGATGTGGCTGACGGGCGCGGCCAGGTCGACGTGGCCCATCCGCTCGCGACGGACCTTGCTGCGGGTGACCTCCACGCCGCAGCGCTCGCAGACGATGCCCTTGTAGCGGACGCGCTTGTACTTGCCGCAGTAGCACTCCCAGTCCTTGGTGGGGCCGAAGATGCGCTCGCAGAAGAGGCCGTCCTTCTCCGGCTTGAGCGTGCGGTAGTTGATCGTCTCGGGCTTTGTGACCTCGCCGGAGCTCCAGCCGCGGATCTGCTTGGAGGACGCGAGGCTGATCTCAATCGCATCAAAGTTGTTTATGTCAATCACGAGCGGGCCTTCCGGCTGAGGGTGTGTGAGCTGGTGTGGGTGGCGGGACCGCCGGCCGGGCTTGGGCAAGCCGGGCCGGCGGCGTTGTGGCGCGTCTGGATCACTCGGCGTCCTCCTCGGCGGAGGGCATCTCCTCGGGCAGCAGGTCGTCGGCTTCGATCGCCGCCTCCTGGAGGATCTCGCCCATCTCCTCGGCGTCGCCTTCCTCCAACTCGTCGGCGGCGCCGGCGTCGGTGGCGTCCTGCCCCTCCAACTCCTCGTCGGCCGCGCCGCCCGCCGGGCCGCGCACGCCGGAGAGGTCGATGCCGAGCTCCTCGGCCGCGCGCAGGAGGTCGTCCTCCTCGTCGCGCATGTCGGCCGAGCCGCCCTCGTCGGAGACGACCTTGACGTCGAGCGCCAGGGACTGCATCTCCTTGAGCAGCACCTTGAAGGACTCGGGGATCGACGGTTCGGCGATGTTCTCGCCCTTGACGATCGCCTCGTAGGCCTTCACGCGCCCGACCGTGTCGTCGGACTTGATGGTCAGCATCTCCTGCAGGGTGTAGGCGGCGCCGTATGCCTCAAGCGCCCAGACCTCCATCTCGCCGAAGCGCTGGCCGCCGAACTGCGCCTTGCCGCCCAGCGGCTGCTGGGTGACCAGCGAGTAGGGGCCGGTGGAGCGAGCGTGGATCTTGTCGTCCACCAGGTGCAGCAGCTTCAGGATGTACATGTAGCCGACGGTGACCTGCTCCTCGAACGGCTCGCCGCTGCGGCCGTTGTAGAGGGTCATCTTCCCGGAGGCCTGCTCGCCCTTGCGAGCGGACTTGTCGACGTCCATCTTGATCGCGCCCTTGTGCTCGTCCTGCCAGCGCACGAGCGCTTCATCCACGTCGGCCACCGTCGCGCCGTCGAAGACCGGCGTGGCGATGAACACCTTGTTGGCTGACATGTTCCCTGCGCTCTTGCCGCGCGCGGAGCCGTTGGCCCCCTCGTGGGCCAGCTTGTACGCTTCGGAGCCGTCGTCGTACCAGCCCTGCGCGGCGGCCCATCCGAGGTGGGTCTCCAGGATCTGCCCGACGTTCATGCGCGAGGGGACGCCCAGCGGGTTGAGGATCACGTCCACGGGCGTGCCGTCCTCCAGGAACGGCATGTCCTGCTCGTCGACGATCTTGGAGATCACACCCTTGTTGCCGTGACGGCCCGCGAGCTTGTCGCCCTCGGAGATCTTGCGCTTCTTGGCCACGAACACGCGCACCAGGTCGTTGACGCCGGGCGGCAGGTCGTCGCCGTCCTCGCGACGGAAGGTCTTGACGTCGATCACGACGCCGCCCTCGCCGTGGGGCACCTTCAGCGAGGTGTCGCGGACCTCGCGCGCCTTCTCCTTGAAGATCGCGCGGATCAGCTTCTCCTCGGCGGTGAGCTCGGTCTCGCCCTTGGGCGTGACCTTGCCGACCAGCAGGTCGCCGGAGGCCACCTCGGCGCCGACGCGCACGATGCCGCGGTCGTCGAGGTTGCGCAGCGACTCCTCGGAGCGGTTGGGGATGTCGCGCGTGATCTCCTCGTCGCCGAGCTTGGTCGTGCGGGCGTCGATCTCGTATTCCTCGATGTGGATCGAGGTGAGCTCGTCGTCCTTGACCAGACGCTTGGACAGGATGATCGCGTCCTCGAAGTTGTAGCCCTCCCAGGACATGAAGGCGACGAGCAGGTTCTTGCCCAGCGCCATCTCGCCCTTCTCGGTCGAGGAGCCGTCGGCCAGCACCTGGCCGGCCTTGACCTTCTGGCCGCTGGCAACGCGCGGCTTCTGGTGGATCAGCGTGCCCTGGTTTGAGCGCATGAACTTCTGCAGCTCGTACTCGTCCAGGGTGGGTAGGTTTCCGGCTTCTTTCTCGATCTCGATCTTGTTGGCGTCGACGTGGATCACCGTGCCGCCGTTGCGAGCCAGCAGCACGTCGCCGGTGTCCAGCGCCGCGCGGCGCTCCATGCCGGTGCCCACCAGGGGCGCCTCGGTCTTCAGCAGCGGCACCGCCTGGCGCTGCATGTTGGAGCCCATCAGCGCGCGGTTGGCGTCGTCGTGCTCCAGGAACGGGATCATCGCCGTGGCCACAGACCAGATCTGACCGGGCGAGACGTCCATCAGGTTCACGTCCTTGGGGCCGACGGTCAGGTACTGGCCGGCCTGGGTGCGGCAGAGGATTTCCTGCCCCTGCAGCTTGCCGGTCTTCTCGTCGACAGGCGTGTTGGCCTGCGCGATCAGCAGCTCCTCCTCCTGGGTGGCGTCGTAGTGGACGATCTCCTCGGTGACGACGCCCTCCTTGACCACCCGGTAGGGGGTGGTCACGAAGCCGTGCTCGGAGACCTCCGCGTAGGAGGAGAGCGAGCCGATCAGGCCGATGTTCGGGCCCTCAGGGGTCTCGATCGGACACATGCGCCCGTAGTGGGTCGGGTGCACGTCGCGCACCTCGATCGGAGCGCGCTCGCGCGTCAGACCGCCCGCGCCGAGCGCCGAGAGGCGGCGGCGGTGGGTCAGGCCGGCCAGCGAGTTGGTCTGGTCCATGAACTGGGAGAGCTGGCTGGAGCCGAAGAACTCCTTCAGCGCCGCCACGACCGGACGGATGTTGATGATCGTCTGCGGCGTGATCGTGTCGGCGTCCTCGGTGGTCAGACGCTCGCGCACGACGCGCTCCATGCGGTAGAGGCCGATTCGGAACGCCTCCTGGATCAGCTCGCCGACGGTGCGCAGGCGACGGTTGCCGAAGTGCTCGTACTCGTCGAGGTGCTCGTCGACGGGCTCGCGCGGCATGCTGACCGCCTCGGCCGCGTAGTCCTTGATCTCGACCTCCGGGTTCTCCGGCATGCCCAGGCGCTTGGGCAGCAGCACCAGCTCGCGAACCAGGGCGATGATGTCGTCCTTGGTGAGCGTGCGGGTGTCGATGTCGATGTCGAGGCCCAGGCGCGCGTTGAGCTTGTAGCGGCCGACCCGCGTGAGGTCGTAGCGCTTGGGGTCGAAGAAGAGCTGGTTGAGCAGCGCCTTGGCGTTCTCGACGCTCGGCGGCTCACCGGGACGCTGCTTCTTGAAGAGCTCGATCAGGGAGCCCTCTTCCGTGCGGGTGGCCTCGGTGTCGGCCTCCAGCGTGTTGCGGATGTAGAGGGAGTTTTCGAAAAGGCTGAGGATCTCCTCGTCGGAGGCGTAGCCCATCGCGCGCAGCAGCACGCTGACGGGGAGCTTGCGCTTGCGGTCGATGCGGACGTGGACCTTGCCCTTCTTGTCGATCTCGAGCTCCAGCCAGGAGCCACGCGCCGGCATCAGGTTGGCGACGAAGACCTGCTTCTCGCGGTCCTTGGGCTCCATCAGGTAGGCGCCGGGCGAGCGCACGAGCTGGGTGACCACCACGCGCTCGGTGCCGTTGATGATGAACGTGCCCCTGTCGGTCATCCACGGGAAGTCGCCCATGAAGACCGACTGCTCGCGGATCTCGCCGGTCTCGCGGTTGATGAACGCGACCGTCACGGTCAGCGGGCGGGCGTAGGTGAGGTCCTTCTCGCGGCACTGGGCCAGCGAGGCGACCGGCTCGTCGAAGACGAACTGGCCAAACTGGACGGCGAGGTTGCCTGTGTAATCCTCGATCGGCGAGATGTCGTCGATCGTCTCGCGCAGACCGCCCTTCTCGGGGTCTGTGAGCCACTCGAAGGAGCGGCGTTGGATGTCGATCAGATTCGGGACGTCAAGCGGCGTGTGCAGACGCGCGAAGGTGCGGCGCGTCCGGAGAGCATCGGCTACAGCCAAGGAAACGACTCCTTCGGAAGGCGAGGATCGGGCAGAGGAGGCGCCCAGGGGCGCGACCAGCAAAGATAGCACAGGCTATCGACGCCCTTAAGTGGGCAGCCGATGCTCACGGACCCCGCCTCTGGAGCACCGCGTATGTGGCGCGGGTCCGACCGTCTGGGCGGCTGCGGCTATTGACCGGCAGACGGGGACTTTACAGCAAAAGGGGCGCTACGGCAAAGCGGCGGATGCCGCGATGCCGTGCGCCCCAAAAGGCACTGACCGGTGTGAGCTACTTGAGCTCGACGGTGGCGCCGGCCTCCTCGAGCTCGGCCTTCAGCTTCTCGGCCTCCTCGCGCTCGATGCCCTCCTTGACGGGCTTGGGCGCCTCGTCGACGAGCGCCTTCGCCTCCTTGAGGCCAAGGCCGGTCGCGGCGCGCACGACCTTGATCACCTGGATCTTCTTGTCGCCCGCACCGACGAGGACCACGTCGACGGTCGAGCTTTCTTCTTCGCCGCCGCCGGCTTCGCCGCCGCCACCCGCGGGCGCGGCCACCGGGGCCGCCACGGCGGCCGCCGAGACGCCGAACTCCTCCTCGAGCGCTTTGATGCGCTCGGCGAGCTCGAGCACGGAGATGCCCTTCAGCTCGTCGATCCAATCCTGTGTGCTGGTTGCCATGTTGCGTTGCTCCTTGGTCGCTTCGGCGGTCTCGGACTAAGCCGAAGCGTCCGCCTGGTTGTCATCTTCTGCCGTCGGCTCCTCGTCCGCCGGCTCAGCTTTCTCTGCCTCGGCCTCGGCCGCGGGGCCCTCATCCGCGGCGGGCTCCTGCTCCGCGGCCTCCGGCTCGGCAGCAGCCTCTGCCTCTGGCTCGGCGGCCGCCTCCGCCGCCTCGGGCTCCGCAGCCGGGGCCTCGGGCTCCGCGGCCGCCGCCGGCGCCTCGCCTGCGGGGATCTCGCCCGACTCCTTCTTCTCGCGGACCTGGCCAAGCGCGACCGCGAGGCCGCCCACAAGCGCGCCGAGAGTCCGCACCAGGCCGCTGACCGGCGAGGCCACGACCCCGACGAGCTGGCCGTAGAGGACTTCGCGAGAGGGCAGCCGGGAGATCGCGACGATCTGTTCGGCGTCCAGCGCTTCGGTCCCCATCGCGCCGCCCTTGAACGGCAGAAGCTGGGTCGCCCTGGCGTAGTCGGCGATCGCCTTGGCGGCCAGCGCCGCGTCGCCGCGCACGAAGGTCAGCGCCGTCGGCCCCACGAGCAGCGTCTTGAGCTCTTCGCGGCCGGCCTTGTCCGCCGCCCGTTCGGTGAGCGAGTTCTTGACGACCTTGAAGGTGGCGTCCGCCTCGCGCAGCTTCGCGCGCAGCTCGGCCGCCTGGGGCACGCTGATGCCCCTGTAGTCGACCGCGAAGATCGCCTCTGCTGACTGGATGTCGGCGGTGATCTCCTCAATCACCGCACCCTTCTGCTCTCGGTTCATCTGGCTCCTGTCCCGGGCTTACGCGGAAGCTGCCGGAGGTCTCTGGTGCCGCTGTGGCGCTGGAAAGCTGCTCGCGAAGGATAGCGGGAGGCCGACTGCGCCTCCAGACCCGCCTACGCGGCTACGGTCGCAGGCGCCTCCTCGGCGATGTCACGTGTTCTGCTGGGATCGACCTTCACGCCGGGGCCCATCGTCGAGGCCAGCGTGATGGTGCGCAGGTAGCGACCCTTGGCCGCCGAGGGCTTTGCCCTGACGAGCTCTTCGATCACGGCGGCGTAGTTCTCCAGCAGCATCTTCTCGTCGAAGCTGCGCTTGCCGATCACGAGGTGGACGATCGCGTTGCGGTCGGTGCGGTACTCGACCTTGCCCGACTTGGAGGCTTCCACCGCGGCCTTGACGTCCATCGTCACGGTGCCCACCTTCGGGTTGGGCATCTTGCCCGACGGTCCGAGGATGCGGCCCAGGCGCCCGACGATGGCCATCATGTCCGGGGTGGCGATCGTGACGTCGAAGTCGTCGAAGCCCTCCTCGATCTTCTTGGCCAGGTCGTCGCCTCCGACCACGTCGGCGCCGGCCTCCTGCGCTTCGGTCGCCTTCGCGCCCTGCGCGAAGACGGCGACCTTCACCTCCTTGCCGAGGCCGTGCGGAAGCGCGATCGTGCCGCGAAGCTGCTCGTCGGCGTGGCGGACGTTGAGGCCCGTGCGCACATGCACCTCGACGGACTCGTCGAATTTGGCGCCCGCGAGGCTCTTGACCAGCGAGACAGCGTCCGCGGGCGCGTACTGACGCTCGCGGTCGACCCTGGCCACCGACTCCTTGTGCCTGCGTCCGTGATGCGTGGTCATGCCTCCACCTCCACTCCCATCGAGCGTGCCGTGCCCGCGATGATCCGCATGCCGTGCTCGACGTCGTGAGCGTTGAGATCGTCGAGCTTGCGCTCGGCGATCGCGCGTAGCTGCTCCTGGGTGATCTTGCCGACCTTGGTGCGGTTGGGCTCCCCGGAGCCCTTGCCGATCCGCAGCGCCTGCTTGATCAGGACCGCCGCGGGCGGGGTCTTCGTCACGAACGTGAACGAGCGATCCTCGTAGACGGTGATGACGACCGGGATCACGGTCCCGGTTTCGCTCTGCGTCTGGGCGTTGAACGCCTTGCAGAACTCCATGATGTTGATGCCGTGCTGACCAAGGGCAGGGCCGACCGGGGGCGCAGGGCTCGCCTGCCCGCCGTTCGCCTGCAGCTTGATCGTTGTGAGGATCTTCTTCGCCATTAGCTTTCGGAAGGGTAGCTTGAGAGTGTCATTCGTGCAGCCAGCGGCGCATGCGCCGCTGGCCGGAGGGGCGCATGCGCC
The DNA here is from genome assembly GCA_027315115.1 of Solirubrobacterales bacterium. GTDB lineage: Bacteria > Actinomycetota > Thermoleophilia > Solirubrobacterales > Solirubrobacteraceae > Palsa-744. The sequence continues at coordinate 8,027 of DAHUYQ010000041.1, forward strand.
CCTCCGCGGGTCGGCATGAGCCGACCCGGTCCTACAACTTCTTGACCTGATCGAAGCCGACCTCGACCGGAGTCTCGCGACCGAAGATCGAGACCAGGACCTTGAGCTTGGCGGCGTCGTCGTTGATCTCGGCGATCTCGCCGGAGAAGTCGGAGAGCGGGCCGGAGATCACCTTCACGGTCTCGCCGATCGCGAACTGGGCGCGCGTGCGCGGCGCCGTCGCGACCTCCTTGTGCATCAGGCGATCGACCTCGCCCTGGGTCAGCGGCACCGGCTCGTTGGAGGAGCCGACGAAGCCGGTCACGCCCGGCGTGCCCTTCACGACGCCCCAGGAGTCCTCGTTGAGCTCCATGTTCACGAGCACATAGCCGGGCATCGTCCGCTTCTCGACGGTGATCTTCTGGTTGTCCTTCATCTCGGAGACCGATTCGGTCGGCACGACGACCTGGCGCACGTTGCGCTGCTGGCCCAGCGAGACGATCCGGTGCTCGAGGTTCTGCTTGACCTTGTTCTCGTGACCGGAGTAGGTGTTGACGACGTACCAACGAAACATTCAGCGATTCCTGGCTTCAGTGTGTGGATGGGACAAAGGGAGAGGGAGGCTCGACCGGCGCCGGCGACGACAAGGCAGACCGCAAATGCCTCACAAAACGAAGTTGATGATCTTTTGGGCCACCCAGTCGGCGGCGCCTAGATAGACCCCCATGACCGCGACGAAGCCAAGCACGACCGCGGTCGCCTGGAAGACCTCTGGGCGGTCCGGCCACTGGACCCGCTGGAGCTCCGCCCAGCTCGCGCGCAGGAACGCGACGGCGCGAGCGAAGATCGATCCGCGGGGCGCGGGGCGCGCCTCCTCGCGCGGAGCCGGCACAGCCGCGGCAGCGTTTCCAACTGCTCCGTTGCCGCCGTTGCGATCGCCGCCCCCGGCCGCCTCCGCGACGGGCGCGCGCTCGCGACGACGCTCTGCCTCCTCGGCGAGCTCGGCCCGCTCCACGTCGGCCTCGGGCACGGGCACCCCGCCGGCGCCTGCGACCAGCGCCGCGTCGAACTCGTCGGCCTCGCCGGAGGCGTGGTCCAGGGCCCCGGGCACGTCGGCTCGGACGAGCTCCCCCGGAGTCTCCTCGGCGCCTCTGCGCCGCGCCTTCTGCTTTGCACGTTGCCTGCGTTCACGGCTCACGGCAGCGCTCCCAAGCGCTAGCGAGTCTCCCGATGGGACGTGTGGCGGCGGCACCAGCGGCAGTACTTGCGCATGCTGATGCGGTCGGGATTGTTGCGCTTGCTCTTATTCGTTTGGTAGTTGCGGCGCTTGCACTCCTCGCAGGCGAGGGTCACAGCGATCCGGACGTCTCCACGTGCCATTGCGGTAGGTGTCCCTGCGTTGTCGGTGGCGGCCTGGACGAAAGAAAAACCCCGCCCAGGCGAGGTCAAAAAGCAGTCTAGCGCGCAGAAGTGCTCCGCGCATGGCGTGTGCGCGAAGCGCGTCCGGTGGCGACGCGCGGCGGCCTCCCCCGCGCTCAGCGGATGATCGGAATCGCGCCCCCGCGGAAGAGCGCGGCCAGCGGCCCGTTGGCCGGGCTTGCCGCGTGCCGCAGCAGCGGCAGACCGAGCATCCGCTCGACGGTGCCCAGCAGCGAGTAGTGGTCGTAGGCCGCGCCGGAGACGGTGCCGGCGCGCACGTCGGGGCCGGCCAGGATGGTGGCCACGCGCCCTCCAGCCGCAAGCCCCCGGCAGCAGCCGCTCTTGCTCGTGCCCTCGTCCCAGGTGATCATCAGCACGCCCTTTGGCCCCAGCTCTGCCAGCAGGGACGGCACGATGCTCTTCAGGAACCGGTTCACCGCACGCAGGCTGCAGTCGTGCCCGTCGTCGCAGAGGTTCGGGGTGATCCAGGCGTAGGTCGGCAGGCTGCCGGCGGCAAGCGCGGCGCCAAGCTGGGCGTAGGGAACCACGTGGCGGCAGCGCCGCGGGTTGCCCGCGACGTCGCGGTAGTACAGGAAGGGGTCGTGCTTCTTGGCGTAGGCGCCGGCTTCCGCGGCGAGGTCACAGGGCTTGGGCATCCCCTCCATGTAGGCGCGCCAGGAGATGTGCGCCGTTTCCATCTGGTCGACGATGTTGGTGGCCGAGACCGAGCAGCCGGTGCAGTCCGATTCGATGCCGAAGGTCGAGCCGCCAGTGAGCGCGAGGTAGTTGGGAAGCGAGGGATGCGTGACCCCGTAGTAGCGGCCGGCCAGCGCGTAGCGATGCGCCAGCGCGTCGATGTACGGGGCTTCGGCGTTTCCGAGCGCTTCGGAGGACTCCCTGTTCTCCAGCACGATGGTCACGACGTGGGAGCTCCGGGAGGCGGGCAGCGTGCGGGGCAGATCGAGCGGCCGGCCGGGGCTGGCCGAGCCGCACCCGAGCAGCAGCGCGCCCGCGAGCGCGACGATCGCCACGAGCGTCAGTGGCCGTGCCGCTGCGAGCAGCGCTCTCATTGGTAGGCCGCCACGACCGCGACGATCACGTACAGGGCGGCGAGCGCGAAGCCCTCGAACGCGCTCGCCTCCCCATCTCCGCTCACCTGCCAGACGGCAATCGTCATCAGCGCGAGCGCCCCGATGTAGACCGCGGGCAGCGAGAAGGTCAGACGGGTGGAGAGCGCGAGCGAGACGAGCACCATCATCGGAAACATGAACGCCGCGATCTGCGCGACGGAGTTCTTGACGACCGAGATCGCCAGCTCCGAGCGCCCGCGCGCGGCGAGCACGACGCTGACCGCGTGCTCGACGGCGTTGCCCGCGAGCGCGACGATCACGATTCCAGCGAACGCCTTGGAGATGTGCAGCACGGAGATCGTGGGCGTCAGCGCCGCGATGAACCACTCCGAGGTGAACGCCGCGGCGGCCCCGCCGAGCACGAGCAGCACGATGGCCGGCGCCATCGGGACCCGCGCGTGCAGCTCGATCCCCCTGCCCCCTGCGTCTGCGCGCTTGCCCCCTGCCTCGACCCGCTTGCCCCCTCTGCCCAGCCGCAGGTAGGAGACCAGCCAGGCGCCGTAGATCGCCAGCAGGCACACCGCGCTCACGATCGAGATCGTCTCCACGTCGCCGCCGGCGCTGCCATTCAGCTTCAGCGCCGAGCTGGAGAAGATCACCGCGAAGAGCATCACGATCAGCAGCGTCACAGCGTCGTTGGGCAGCTTCCTGGAGAAGCGCATCACCCCGTCCCCGGAGGCCCTGGCGCCGACCACGATCACGATCCCCAGCAGCAGCAGCGCGTTGGCGAGCATCGAGCCGACGATCGCCGTCTGCGCCACGACGAGCTCGCCGGCGTTCAGCGCGAAGAGGATCACGAAGAGCTCGGGCAGGTTGGCAAGCGTGGCCTGCAGCACTCCGGTCGCCCCGGCGCCAAGGTGCTCGCCGACCTGCTCGGTGGCGAAGCTGAGCACCCAGGCGACGCCGACCAGCGCCAGCGTCGCCAGGGCGAAGCGCGGGATCGCCGCCCACGCCCGAAGGTCTGCGAACCCCGCGAGCGCGACCGCGAGCAGAGCTGCGAGCAGGAGGGTGCGCTCGTGTGGCTTGATGCCGACCATGGAAGCTCTGCGACGATAGACGCCTCGCCGCCGCCGGCGTGCGCCAGCCAATAGTCTGACGCGCGATGCGGCTGGCCACATTTCTGCCCGACGACGACTGCTCGCCCCGCGCCGGCGAGGTTCGCGGCGAGGATGTCGTCGCATACGCCGACGAGCGGACGACCGTCGTGGACCTGCTCGCGCAGGACTCCCCCGCGCCCGCCGACGGACCCTCCTTCCCGCTTTCCCGGGTGAAGCTGCTCGCGCCTGTGCCGCAGCCGCGCGCGATCTTCGGGATCGGCCTCAACTACGCCGATCACGTCGCGGAGATGGGTGGCCAGGCACCGGAGGCGCCACTCGTGTTCCTGAAGCTTCCCTCCTCGGCGGCGCCGCCCGGCGACCCGGTGCGCTGCCCCGAGGTGGTCAGGCGCCTCGACTACGAGGGAGAGCTTGCGGTGGTGATGGGAGCGGGTGGCAGGGTCGCCGGCTACGCGGTCGCCGACGACCTCAGCGCGCGCGACCTGCAGAAGCGCGAGCCGCAGTGGACGCGCGCCAAGGGCGCGGACGGGTTCTGCCCCTACGGGCCTTGGATCACGACCGCCGACGAGGTGAAGGACCCGCACGCGCTGCGGCTGCGCACGTGGGTGGGCGGCGAGCTGCGCCAGGACTCCAACACCTCGAACCTGATCTTCAAGGTCGGCGACCTGGTGGAGTTCATCTCGCAGACCTGCACGCTGATGCCCGGCGATCTGATCCTGACGGGCACGCCGTCGGGCGTGGGGCAGGGCATACAGCCGCCTCGGTTCCTGACCTCGGGTGACGTGGTCAGGATCGAGATCGAGGGTCTCGGCGCGATCGAGCACCCGATCGCCTGAGCGGGGCCGGCTGGCGCCCGCGGCCCGGCGGCCGGCTGGCGCCCGCGGC
>DAHUYQ010000043.1 GCA_027315115.1 Solirubrobacterales bacterium
CATCGTCCGCCGCGCCTACGGGTTCCACTCAGCCAGAGCTGCACTCGCGCTCATCCACCTCACGTGCGGGCCGGTCACACTCGCACTCCCATCCGAGCGGACGGCAGCGTGACTTCACCTACGATCACCCTCGGAGAGCCAGATAAGCAAGGCAGTAGCATGCATTTGTTTCTCATTACTCAGCATATCCGGCAAGTTCTGCGACTAGCCTTTCATGGCGCTCAAGGAGATCTCGGCCCGCAGCAAGGACGACCTCGCCTGCGTCGGTGAGGTCGCCTGTGCGGCCCTGTCGGTGCATAAGAAGCTCACAGCCCAAGTCAGCCTCAAGCTGCTTGACGGCCCGACTCACGCTGGACGGCGAGATACTCAGTCTCCTTGCCGCTCGCCCGCAATGTCGTTCCTCTGCGAGGAATACAAAGCACTGCATCAGTCGTAGATCGCGCATCAGCACGGGAAGTCTGCGCGACATCAGTCGCGACGCCGGGAGGCACGCGCTTGAGTCGGGCCGCGACATCGGCCTATTTCCGTATGCGCCAGATTCAAGCCCCTCCCCTCCGCCGCCTCTGGTAAGTGCCATTACTAGTGTCCCGCGTCGTTAATTCGTTTTAGAAGTCGTGATATGGAGTCCAGGATCTGCTCGGCGGTCTTTGTCCAGATGAATGGCTTGGGGTTTTCGTTCCATGCGGCGACCCAGGCGCGGATGTCTTTCTCCAGCGCGTGGACTGAGCGGTGGTCGGAGCGTCGTAGGAGGTCGTCGGTGAGGTAGGCGAACCACCGCTCGACTTGGTTGATCCAGCTTGAGTAGGTCGGGGTGTAGTGCATGTGAAACCGGGGGTGTGCGGCCAGCCAACGCTGGATGGCGGGGCTCTTGTGGGTGCCGTAGTTGTCGCAGATGAGGTGCACGTCCAGGTGCTCGGGGACTTGGCTGTCGATCTTGGACAGGAACTTCTTGAACTCGATCGTGCGGTGGCGGCGGTGTGTTGAGCTGATCACGGTCCCGTCGGCGGTATTGAACGCGGCGAACAGGCTGGTGGTCCCGTGGCGCAGATAGTCATGGGTGCGCTTCTCCGGCATGCCGGGCATCATCGGGAACGCCGGCTGGGAGCGCGCCAACGCTTGCACCTGGCTCTTCTCATCAACTGATAACACCACCGCTGCCTCCGGCGGATTCAGGTACAAGCCGCAGATGTCGTAGACCTTCTCCACGAACAGCGGGTCGTTGGAAAGCTTGAAAGTGTCGGCGCGGTGAGGCTTGAGATCAAACGCCTTCCAGATCCGGCCGATCGTCGACGGCGAAAGGCCAGAGCGCTCCGCCATCTTCGCCCGAGACCAGTGCGTCGCGTTCTCCGGCGTGCTCTCCAACGTCTCAACGACCACCCGTTCGACCTGCTCAGCCGTGATCGTCGCCGGACGTCCCGGCCGCGGATCGTCGCAGAGCCCATCCAGCCGCAGCTCGCAAAACCGTCTGCGCCACTTGCCCACCGTCGGCGTCGAGACCCCACACGCCGCCGCGACATCCTTATTCGAATGCCCTTCAGCGCACTGCAAAACGATCCGCGAGCGCAACGCCAACGCCTGCGATGACTTGCGCCTACGCTCCCACCGCACCAACTGATCGCGCTCAGCGTCAGTCAACTCCAACACCTGCTTGGGACGTCCAGTTCTCGCCATGCCACAGCATACCACACTTAACCAACAAACTTACGGCGCGGGACACTAGAACTTAGCGAGTATGCGCGCGACGTGCGCCACTTAGGAGAGGATTAGGTTTCTTTGGCCGGGAGGCAGCTCACCGAAAGCGAGTGAGCCCATCCCTCACAGATATGTTGCGGAGGCCCGCGATGACCAACCCCCCCAACCCACCGACTTCGCGCATGTCTGGCAATGGACCACTCCCCGCTGCGAGCGCCGGGCAGCAGCAACGGCGCCGATGACGCTCGGTGCTGAATACGCTACGCATGGTCCCAGCCATCGAGGATGCCTGGTCGGCGGGCGCGGCCCAGGCTGCCCCTCCAGGTCAGCCCCTACGCAGCGCGACCATCTGCACCGTGTTTTCGTGCGAAGTCGCCACGACGTGCCCGTCGAAGGCCACCGGGGCCACCGGGCCGGGTTTCATGCCGGGGATCGGTGTCGGGGCGATCCCCGGCGCTGCAATCATGACCTGCGTGTCGGCGCGAGCGGGGCCGGTCTGGCGCCCGTATGCGACGTACCCGCCGGCCATCGCGATCGACGTGGCCGGGATCCTGACTTGGACGTCTCTAGCGATGGTGCGCAGGCCGGGATGCCCGATCTGCCCGACCCTCAGAGCGTTCACGCGCGGCTGCGCGCAGGAGCTCGAGTCGGGGCCGGCGGCGCTCACCAGCGCGAACCTCCCCGAGCGTTCGAGAGCCACGGCGCCGATCTCTCGCATGCAGCGCCCGCGCAGCCGCAGCACGGTCTCTCCGGTGCTCAGGCGAACGATCTTCAGCTCGTCGGCTATTTTGGTCTGTTCGTATGGTCGGGCGAATACAAGCAGGCCCCCGGCAGCGACAAAGTCGTTGGTCTCGACCGGCAGATCCCGCGCCAGCACACGCACGAGCCGACCCGAGAAGCCGCGCAACACCAGCCGCAACCACAACGCCAAGTCCGGCCAAGAACCGAGCAAGTCGCGCGACGCGCGGCTGCGGCGATCGCTTGGCGCGCGGTGGCCCCATTCGGGGCCGAACAATAGACGCGGGCGGCAAACGCTCGCTGCGGACCGTCTGGCGTCAGGCTGTGCGCAGATCCCCATCCCAGCGAGGCAACCTGCGACCGAAGGCAAGTCAGCTTGGATCGGCTGATCCGCCATTGCGCTGAGAGCCGGCCCGTCGGATGCGCCAACTGAGACTGGCGACGCTCTCCAGGCCCAGAACGGTGCCGGCGCCCAAGACGATCAGAAGCCAGGTTGGGGCGTGCCCGAAGCCAAGCGCGACGACCCACAGCAACGCCACCTCAGGCAGCGAGGACATGGTGCACCGACGGATGTAGCGCAGCCGCTCCTCGCGCGAGGCGCCAGATGCCGGCGGAGCCCCCAGGAGCTTGCGGTAGATGGGCGATGAGGCGACTGACTCCAGTAGTCGGGTCCGGCGGGCCATGCGCGGAGGTTAGCTCCTGTCGGGCCGGCGCGACAGGAGCAGTTCGACTGCAAGTCGACCGGGCGCCGCGCCCGAGCTCAACCGCTTCCACCTGGCCACGCATAACCGCGCGATCAGGGCCAACGGTTGAGGTCAGCCGGCAGCGACCAGCAGCGGCGCGCCGGCGTAGATGTGCGCCGGCGCGTCGTTGACCGCCTTGCCAACGAGCTTCGGCTCTCGACCGACCGGCGCAATGTCGATCGCGAGCTCAATGCCGGTGGCCGCGGCGATCTTCATGAGGGTCTCGATCTGGGGGTTCTTCTCACCCGACTCCCGCCCGAAGAAAGAATACAGCCGCGCAAAGGAATCCAACGCCTGCCTCGCCTGCACCGAGGGCACCCGCGGCCCCTGCCTCGAGCTGGAACCACCATGCTCAGCGGCGCGAGAGCGAAGCTCATTCTGGCGGTCCACGGAGCGGCCAGCTCCCCGCCCACGACGCGAACGGCTCGATACCTGCGGCAAATCAGCGGCGCGCCGCTGCAGAACGCGGGCGGCCGGACGACTGAGTAGGGTACAAAGAGCGATAGAATGTCGATGTTCATACGCGACGCAGACGTATGAACAGCTACAAAATATCTATGTTCGTACATGCCGGGTGCTCGTTACAACCAGCTTGCCGAACGGGCCGCAGAGGCCTTCGGCTACCTCACGGGGCAGGACGCTCGTGATCTCGGGGTGCCACTCGGGACGCTGAACGCGCTTTCGCGCCGTGGCCAGCTTGTGCGCGTCGCTCACGGCATCTATCGCATGCCGCTGATTCCGCCGAGCCGCCTGGATCAATATATGCTCGCGACGCTGTGGCCGGACGGGCGCGGGTGCATCTCGCACGAGTCGGCGCTCGAGCTCTATGGCATCAGCGACGTCAACCCCGCCAAGATCCACGTCACGGTGCCCGTCGGCTACCGGACGCATCGCGAGATCCCGCCGCTGTATGCGCTGCATCGCGAGAATCTGACCGACCGGAATCGCCGCAGCTTCGAGGGCATCCCGACGGTCTCAGCAGCAACGGCGATCCGCCAGCTACACGAGCAACACCTGCGTCCCTCGCTGCTCGCCCAGGCCATCGAGCAAGGACTTCGCGATGGCTGGCTGCGCCAGCGCGAGGCAACAGACCTCCGCGCGGAGATCCTTGACGGGCGGGCGGTGTGAGCAATCCCCGAGGACGCGCACCCGGCGACAGGTCGCACCTGGAGCGTCTCGTACAGGCACTCAGCGTCGAGCAAGGGATCGCGGCCGATCGACTGCGGCGCTGGGTCAGCACGATGGTGCTGATCGGCGCGCTTGAGCGTGTCGGCGACGATGGCCACTTCTTCCTGCTGAAGGGCGGCGTCGCAATCGAGCTACGGTTGCGCCTGCGCGCCCGCGCGACCAAGGACGTCGACATCATCGCCGTCTGCGACAGCGACACCGACATCGTCGAGGCGCTTCAGGACGCCCTCGAGGAGCCACATCTGGACTTCTCCTTTCGTGTGACCAACGTGCGGGCTATCGCCAACACGCCTGCGCAGCGCATGGACGTCAAGCTGACGTTCAAGACCAAGCCGTGGGCGACGGTCCAGCTTGAGGCGTCCGCACCCGAGGCGGGAGCCGCCGAGCGGGAGCTCGTCAGTGCGTTCAGCCTCACGGACCTCGGGCTCTCGGGCCCCGAGATGATCGCCTGCCAGTCACTGCGCTACCAGATGGCCACCAAGCTGCACGCCGTCACCGAGCGTTTCACCGATCGCGAGAACGACCGCGTTCGCGACCTCATCGACCTGCTGCTGCTGGCGGACCTCGACCCGGACTTTGCGCACGTGCGCGCAGCATGCCTTGACATCTTCACCTCACGCGAAAAGCAGCAGTGGCCACCCCGACTTACCGTCGAGCCGTCATGGCCCTCGCAGTACCGGGCACTGGCTACCGAGCAGAGCTTTGTGATCGACGACGTCCAGGAGGCCACTCGCCTCATACAGACGCTGATCGACCAGATCGACACCGCGTAGACCGAAGATGCGAACGCCTCTGTCTGTACCGCCAGCGCCCCGGAATCGACCTTCATATAGCGACACGTCTCTCCGTCCTGCTATGAATGTTTGGCTACATCAGACTCAGACAGGAAGACCGCCGATCTGCCGTTGGCCGTGTGGCCGTGCGCGCAGAGCACGAGCCAGTGGCAGCGGCACGGCCGTTACGTGCCGGCCTCGCACCATCACCCGGCGAAGATGCTGCCGGCGCTTGCGCGCAAGGCGATCGAGACCTACAGCGACCCCGGCGCGCTGGTCGCAGACCCGATGTGCGGGATCGGCACCACCCTGGTCGAGGCGGTCCATCTCGGCCGCCGTGCGGTCGGGGTCGAGCTCGAGGGGTGCTGGGCGCGGCATGCGGCGCTGAACGTCAGGCAGGCCGGCCTGCACGTGGTAGCAGCTCGCCAGCCCCTTCCAGGGGCACAGCGACTTCATGCGGCTCGCCTTCAACGCGGTGACGTCAACGCTCTCCGCGGGGAAGTAGCCGGCTCAGCGGCCCGTTACAGTCCCGGCATGGCGAGCGGATCTGCCCTGCTGATCATGGATGTCCAACGGGGCATCGTCGAGCGCTTTGCGCCGCAGGCCGAGACGCTGCTGGGCACCCTCGCCAGGGCGGCAGCAGCCGCGCGCGGCGCGGGGATACCGGTCATCTTCGTGCGTGTCGCCTTCCGCGCCGGCGCGCCGGAGGTCAGCGTCCGCAACCGAGCTTTCTCCGCGATCGGCACCGCCACCGGCATGGGCGAGCAGGACGCCGCGACCGAGATCCATCTCGCTCTCGATCTGAAGCCGGCCGACATCATCGTCACCAAGAAGCGCGTGAGCGCCTTCGCGGGCAGCGACCTCGACGTACTGCTGCGCTCGCTGCAGGCCACCTCGCTGACGCTGGCCGGCATCGCCACCAGCGGAGTCGTGCTCTCCACGCTCCGCCAAGCAGCCGACCTCGACTACGAGCTCACCGTCCTGACAGACGGCTGCCTGGACGGCGACCCCGAGGTCCACCGCGTCCTGCTCGAAAAGGTATTCCCACGCCAGGCGAGCGTGATCGACACCGAGGCGTGGATCGCAACGTTGGCGAAGCGGTAGGACCGCAGGCCAGCCGCAGTGACCCGGCCGAACCTGTCGAGCGCTTCCTTCATGGAGACGCCACCTTGAGCTATCTAACGTTGTGCGTTAGACTGCGCAATATGCCGTCCATAGCGGGGCTTCCCGACGCGCTCGTCTCTGAAGGCCGCTACTGGGTCAGCGCGGCTGAGGCCGCCAAGCTCGCCGGCGTGCCGGTGGAGCACGTGTATCCCGGCTTGCAGCGGCTGCGCCGGCGAGGAGCGATGTTCTCGCCGGCACGGGGCCTGTACGTCGTGGTGCCGCCGGAGTACCGCTCCTGGAGGGTGCTGCCCGGCGAGCTGTTCATCGACGCGATGATGCGAGCGCTCGGGCGCCGCTACTACGTGAGCCTGCTGACCGCGGCCGCGATGCACGGGGCGGCCCATCAGGCGCCGCAGCTCTTTCAGGTGATGGTCGAGCGGCACGTCGCAGACCGCGACATCGAGCGGGTCAGGCTGCGCTTCTACGCAAACGAGTACCTGGAGCAGATGGCGGTGCAGGAGCGCCGGGTCGACACCGGTCGCATCCGCCTGGCGACCCGCGAGATGACGCTCGTCGACCTCGTCGTCCATCCCCACGCCGCCGGCGGCTTGAACAACATCGCCACCGTGATCCTCGAGATCGGCCATCTCGACGTGGCGGCGCTGGCACGACTTGCGAGCTTGCGCTCACGCGCGGTGGCACGGCGGCTTGGCTGGCTGCTCGAGCGATTCCGCGGCGATCTGGACCTCGAGGCACTGCGCAACGTCGCCCTGGCAGACAGCGGCTACCCCTCGCGACTGGTGCGCGCCCTGCCCGCCCGCGGCGAGATCGACCCGCGCTGGAACCTGCAGATCAACAGCAGCGTGGAAAGCGACCTGTGATCGACCGTCCCGCGCTGATCGCCTGGCGCTCAAAGGCGCCGTGGCCAGACCGGGTGCAGGTCGCGCAGGACCTGCTGCTCTCACGCCTGATGATCGAGATCGCCCGCGATGAGGTGCTCGGAGGAGAGCTCGCGATGCGCGGCGGGACGTGCATGCACAAGCTGCACCTCCCCGCCGCTCTGCGGTACTCCGAAGACCTCGACTACGTTCGCTTGACCCACAGCGGCATCAAGCCGTACACGCAGGCGCTTGCCAGGATCGCCGCGGACACCGGGCTCACCGTGTCAAGCCGACAGCGCTCCGGGCAGATGGTCCACGTCTACCTCGACGGCCAGCCGACCGAAGGGATCGGGCGCATCCGCGTCAAGATCGAGATGAACATCATCGTCATCCCGGCCACGTCGATCGCGCGGCGCGCTGTGCGCGATCAGGCGTTACGGCGAAGGCGATCAGGGCCAGCAGCTCAACCGCGCCAGACGCCGCTCGCGCTCCGTCGAGGAAAACAACCTGAAACCGATCCTTATCGACGGCGGATGTCTCGCCAAGCAGCCCGCGAGCGGTTCGCGAAGAAGATCCGCGCGTAGAGGGGACGATCACGAGCCCCGGCGCATCGTTGCATACGACGAGCGTGAGATGTCCGGACCCATTGACAAAATACGAGCGGATACCATGAGATCCGTGACGCCAGCGCAGATGAACGGGAAGATCCAACGGCTCAGCCCCGAGAGGCTTGCCGAGCTGAGAGTCCCCGCGACCGCAAAGACCCCCGAGGAAAAGCAGGCCGCGCTGAAGCGTGCCACCGAGGGTCTTCGCGTCAACGTTCGCGTCACGCGCGAGATGTACCGTCCGCGGTAGGCGCCGATGAGCCCGGCGAACGGGCGCACGCGCCTCACACGCGGCGTGTTCTCGATCGAGGACCAGCAGCTAACCCTGCCAGACCCGATCGCCCTGGACACCAGCTTCGTCGTCGAGGCGCTTCTGGCAACCCAGCCGCTTCACGATGTGTGTGACGCCTTCCTCAGACGCATCTTCGACAGTGGCGCGTCGGTCGTCACCAGCGAGTTGCTTCGCATCGAGCTTGCCGAGACGGCTTTCGCGATCGCCATGAAGGAACGCTGGGGTCGGCGCTGGCGAGCACACCGCACCGACGGACGCTCCCGCCGGCGCGCCGCACGGCTGCTACACGACACCGTCTCGCGCTACGAGGCGCTCCTGACGCCCGTGGACCACTTCCCGGTGCCGCTCGGCGACGTTACGGCCACCGCCATCACCTTCATGGCCGACTACGGCATGGCGTCCTACGACGCAGCCCACGCCGCAGCCGCCGTCTCCGCCGGCGCCGAGACCATCGTCACGCTCGACACCGGGTTCGCTCTCCTGCCCTCGACCCAGCTCACGATGTACACCGACCGCTCGCGGCTTACTTCCTGCCGTGCCAAGCGACCGCACTGACGCACATCGGCAGCAGCACGACGCACAATCCTGGCCTACGCGACTCGGCTGACGGCCCACGACCGCAGCCTCATGTCGACGCTACCAATCAGATGCTGCGCATCGCCGAGCCCAAGCGTTCAGCGACGGACTCGGGAGTCGCACCTCGGCTGAAGCTCAGAATCCAGTCGGCCAGTTCAGGGTCCGACGCCTCGACACGCCAGCCGTTGACCTCAAGGAAAGCCAGCATCGCGATCAGCGCCGTGCGCTTATTCCCGTCGATGAACTGCTGGCCCTCCGCGATCCCGTGCGCCAGAACGGTGGCCTGGAGTGCCAGATCGGCGTCCTGGTAGTGGGCATACGTTTCCGGCCGTGCGATCGCGCTCTCCAAGCCGGCGCGGTTGCGTAGCTGATCAGCCGCCTCGCCGGCGGTTGCTCCGATGATCTGCGCGTGCAGCTCAAGGACATCTGCCAGCGTGAGATAGACCGGCTCGAACTCGCCGGGCTGACCCTCAGCCATGACGCCGCTCTATCGCTTTGGAGCGTCGGGGTCGTGGTTGGCGAGGATCTCAAGCGCCTCGCCATGCTCTGCCACCAGGCGCTCGCCGATGTCGCGGATGCGCTCGCGAACCTTCTCAGTGGACATGATCCGCAGATCGCCTCCCGGAAGCTCCTCGACGAGCACCGAGGAACCCGGGGCATAGCCGTTCGCCTCGAACTCTCGCGGGATCGAGATGACATTGCTGTTGCCGACGCGACGGACCTTGACGACCTTCATGCGTCCAGTATATACAAGGATAGCCGCATGCACGACGCGATCCCGAGCTGCACCAACTGATTGTCAAGCACCCAGAAACCTCATCGGACACTGAGCCAGCACGCGGATGCTCGTTCGTGGTCACCCGGAAGCGATGGTCGTCCATCGCGCCCGACGCGCTTGATGCTTCGTGGCGATGCCGATCGCGTCGTCACCGCGTTTTCCGCAGTCAAACGACCATCGCGAGGTACGCAGCAGCCGCGTCGGCTGGGAATGCCGGTGTACATAGTCGGGATGGGGAAGCTCGTCCCGGGCCCCGACCCACAGGGTCACACCCCGTCCGCCGATCGAGGGTTGGTGGACGACCTCGACGAGATCCGATAGCGAACACTCAGGAACGTCGGCGTGATCCGCTCTCACGCGGCGCCATGGGTCATTCAACACGCAGCGTCCGCCAGCCTGCGCCGCTGCGCTGCATGGCTCATCGCGTGCCGCCTCGTAGCGGGCGCGCTCGGCTCGGGTCATCCGCTTCTGCACCGCGTCGCGCACCTGCCGCGTGCGCAGCACTTCGAAGGCCATCAGGCGGCTTCGAGCTCGCCGCGTGCTAGCTGGTCGAGACCTTCGCTTACCGCGGCGCTGCGGCGGGCCGCGCGATCCTCAAGCTCCTCCAGGAGTGCCCGCAGCCACTCGCGGTCGCGGCCACGCGCCCGCAGCTCCGCCAACGCGCGGCCCACGACCCGCAGGCTCTCGGGCTCAATCTGCGCGGGGCTTGTCCCCGGCACCGCGCGCAGCGCGCCACGAGCGCTCCAGGAGCGCACCGTGGGAGCTGATACGCCGAGACGACGCGCAGCGTGCGCCACCGGCACGCCCGCAGTGTGGTCGACGCCCTCGAGCGTCTCGTGGGCCTCCTGCACCGCGCGCAGCGCCGCATTCGGGCTGCCGCTCGCCAAGGCCTCACAAGCGTCCTCCAGGGAGATCAAAGCCATCGTCACAGACTGTGCGTCGCGCTTGCTCACAGCCGCAGCATAGCACTGGGCTTTCCATAATCAAGCCCAGATCAGAAAGCCGCCGGTACGCCCTGAAGCAGGAAGAAAGTGCCACTCCCGTGCACGATGCCCTCACCAGCCGCTCCGTGAGCCGCCGGACATCGAGCGAGCGATCATCCGCGCCAAGACGGTCCAGAGCTCGCAAGACCCGCGCCCGGCATGCACTACGCCGCGGGCTTCGGGATTATTGGGCGAGACATGGCGGAATACGGCGAATGGAACCGCAAGGGAGCGACTCTTAGCGACGTGACGGCTCGCAAGGAGTACGGGGTTGACTCGGATTTCATCGTCAAGGGCATCAACGCTGGAAAGCTCGAGTATCGCGAAGGGACGATCCACGGTAACCCGTACATACGCGTGCTGAGAGGTCAGCTCGAGGCGTACGTCGTCGAGGAGTTCGGCGACGATTATCTGCGTAGCTGGCAAGCGAAGACCGAGCTGCGGGGAATCGCGCGGGAAGCGGCTCAGCTACGCAAGCGGCTGAATGAGCTCGAGGCGAGAAGGGCGCAGATCGAAGACCGGCATTGACCGCCGTGGGCTCTGAGTCGAGCCGTGCTCGGCTTTGGTGGCAGGGATTGGCGCTTGTTGCGGGGTCTGGCGGTGCACCGCCGCTGCGCGTGTTCTACGGTCTGGGGCTTGAGTGGCGGCAAACGACGACGCGGATCCGGTGGCCATCCAGCTCGGGTGGCGCAGCGCCGCGAACGCGGGCGGGCGCAACAGGCGCCGCTGAGCGAGGAGGTCCGGGTCGCGCGGATGATCGTGAAGTCGGCGGCGGAGGTCGCCTCGGCGCTCGACGCGGAGGCGTGGGCGTCGCACCTGCTGGGCACCTTCCGCGAGCAGCGGCACGGGCTGCCGTTCCCCGACGCGGTCGCGGTCGATGCTGCGCTGCTGTTCGGCGAGCCGCTTGTCAGGCGGCTGGCGAGCTTCGACGATCCCGCCGCAAGGGTCGCGCTGGCGTCGATCGCGGAGCTCGATGACGGCGAGCTGGGGGTTTTGGCGGGGGAGCTGCAGGCCAGCTCGACGCCGATGGCCGGGGTCCCCCGGTGGGTCGAGCAGATCGGCGAGTCGGAGGTCGTCGGTGCCGCGGTGATGAGCGAGGCGGTGTTCGACGACGCTCACACGGTCCTGCTCGAAAGCCGCCATCCCGATGGCGAGACGATGGCGGTCGGCGTGCTGATCGATCGTAACCTCGGCGGGCTTGCCAAGGACATCCTGCTGGCCGAGTCGATCGAGCAGGTCGCGAGCCTGATGGGTCGCTACTCGGCTGGCGAGGAGGCCGCGCTGGAGCTGGAGCAGGTTGAGCCCGGCATTGCCGCGGGACTGATCGGCGCGGCGATCGCCCGGACCGACATGACGTGGGATCCACCCGTTGACGAGGACTTCTGGTCCGGGCGGGCGCTGGCGCTCCTGCGTGCCGAGCAGACGCCGGGTGTGGTCGAGCCGCCAGAGCCCACCGAGCCCTCAGGCGAGGAGCGCGATAGGCTGCGCGAGGAGTTCCTGTCTTCACCGGAGGGGCGCGACTTCGCGCCCGACGGCACGGAGGCCTGGGTGGCGTCGCTGGCGATCGACTTCTGCGCCGGCTACACGGGCGGCGACCCGTTGCGCTGGAGCCCGGTAGTCGTCGAGCTGTTCATGACCGACTGGGTTCCGCGCAAGGTTCTCACGACGCCCGAGCTGCTCGACCGCCTGCCCGGAGCGCTCGATGCCTGGGTACGCTTCGCCGCTCACCGGCGCGGAATCCCGCAATGGGCCGCTGAGGAGACCCGAGAGTCGATCGTCAATTGGGTGGAGGAGATGGGCGCGGCCGCGCTCGATCCGGCGGTCGGCGGGCCCTCCAAGCAGTTCCTGCTGGCGGCGAAGGCGGCCGGCGTCGACCTCGAGGACGAGCACGCGCTGGGCACCTTCATCAAGGGCTGGAACGCGCGCAGCGAGCTGAACGTCGGCGAGCTGGAGGTGCCGCAGGCGATCGAGCCCGACGAGATCCTCCAACTGAAGATCACGCTGAAGGGGATCAGCAAGCCGCCGGTCTGGCGTCGCGTCCAGGTCCGCGCCGACACCACCTTCGCGGTGCTCCACCGGATCATCCAGGCGGCGTTCGGCTGGACCGACACGCACCTGCACAGCTTCGAGTACCAGGGCGAGCAGATCGGCGTCCCAGACCCCGAATGGGACAACGACTGCATCAACGAGGCCGCAACGACGCTCGCCGAGGTGCAGCTTGGCCTGAAGGATCGCGTCCGCTACACCTACGACTTCGGCGACAACTGGGAGCACGACATCGTGCTCGAGAAGGTGATGGAGCCGGATGCCGGCGACGGACGACCAGCGCTCCTCACCGGCAAAGGCGCCTGCCCGCCAGAGGACTGCGGCGGCCTCTGGGGTTATGCCGAGCTGAAGGACACGGGCGGCTTCGACCCGGCATCGTTCGACCTGGAGCCGGCCCAGCGACGCGTCCGCGCAGCCGGCCGCTGAACGCCGGCGCTCGCCGACACAGCTCGCAGTGGAGGTCTACCCGGCGACCTACGGCAGGGCCTCGTCCCGCGGTGACGCTCAGCAACGGACGAGCTGCGACAGTCCTACTCAGCTCCGGTGCGCTCTCGCATACGACCGCCCGGAACAGCGTAGCGCGTCAGCGGCCAAACGCTTGCAGCAAGCCCATAGCCCGGCACGCGGCACGCGAGCGCTTTCCACGCGAGCAAAAAGCCACGACGCCGCTCGATCACGTGCCACGCGGAGCTGCCCTTCAACGCCCGCTTTACCGTGACGGAGCGAAGAGGGTTGCGAGTTCGGTGGGTGTCTGGGCGAGTGCGTTCGGCTCAGAACAAGAGCTACTCACCGCCGGAGCCGATGCCCCAGAGAGCACCGATCGCACGGATGTTCGCGTTACATCACTGGGCTGACGCCTAGCGCCCGCCGCCAACCGAACGGTAGGCGCTGGCTCAACCCACCTTGACGCTCACCGAGCCGGATCGACGTGTGCTGGTTCCCGGCGCCGGCACCTCTGCACTCTGCAAGCCCGCCTCCAGATTCTGATGCGCCTCTAGGAAGGCGTCGCCCGCTTCACTGGTGAGTTGCATCGCGACTGAGATCAGCAGCGCGGTCGCCTCGCCCTGCTTCGAGATGAGGGTCGCGGCCAGGACGCGAGTGAGTGAGATCAGCGTTCCGTGTCCAGCGTCGGCGAGCCCGGCAGGGCTCGGGCCTGTCAGCAGCGTTTCGCGGCCGTCGCTCGGCCTCTGGTCAGGGCTCCACATCACGCCCTTCGGGCCGGCATGAATCGGGTAGCTGGCCATCCGGTAGTAGGGGCGCATGTGCTCGGTTCCAACGCTCTCCTGGATCGCGCCGAGCGTCGCGCCCTTCGTGAAGGTCGGGTCTTTTTCTTCCAGAGCGGCTTGCGCCCAACCGTAGTGGCCGGCGAACGTCGGGCCGTAGCGTTCGATCAGATCGTCATAGCGCCGCTTCGCGGCGGCGACCTCCGCTTCGGTAAACGGCGTCTCGCCGAGACTTTCGGCGTGCTGCTGGAACTCGACCATCCCGTTCCAACTCTCGATTGCCTCGTGCGCGAAATACCGCTCGGCGCAGTCATCGCCGTTCGCGGTGATGAACTCCGCGACGATCGTCACCTCTTCAAGTGCGCGCCAGCGTGCCAGGCCGGCCTGCCCGTAGCCAGCCTTCAACAGGACGAGCACCTCCTCGGCAATACGACACGCCCGAGCCAGAAGCCGTGCGAGAGCCTCGAAGGTGTAGTCGCGCTCACCGTCAGGCGGCACGTGTTTCTCGTAGAAGAATTCGCCGATCTCGACAGTGGCGCGTATCACCATCTCGGTCAGGTCGAATGCCTTGCCCCAGTGTTCGGCGAGGTGCTTATCGACTTCGGAGTGCCAGTTGCGGCGATGCTCGATCATCGCGGGCGCGTCGCGATGTAGCTGCTCGACCAGTAGCTTGGCCGAGTCCTCGATCGCCTCCGAGAGCGCGGTCGAGAGGATCGCGTCGCTGTTCTCCTCGACCTTGGCGAGGTCCTCTGGAGTGAGGCCCTCCAGCGCCATTTCGATGCCGGTCTCCACCGTCCTGCGGAAGTCCTCGTCGAAGTCGAACGCCACGGGACTACGGTAGCTCATGCGTCGGCCGTAAGACGCCGGGCGCTGCGGTATATCCAAAGGCCGTGAGTGACCTGCACGACCTCCTTGGTTTGGATTCGTGGCCGGATGAGCCTCCCTGTGTCAACCCGTGAAGCGATATTTCTTTTGGGTGGGGGTGTGGTAGCGATGGTGGCCTTGCCGTCAAGCGCTTTGCGCTCTGCTCTGCGAGCAGCCTGCGGTGACGGCGGCGTTCGCCGTCGCTGCGGCTGATGGTCGCTCGCGTGCCGGGACACATATCCGGCTCAGGACCTTCGTACAGGCGGGAAGTTAATCAGCACCGACAGCAGGGCGCGGTCCGCTGTGGCCGGGCTTGGCCACTCGATCAGCGCATTTCGCGGCGGCCAGAACTGCCGGAAAGGCGGAACGTCGCCGTCGAGCGTCTCGGCGGGCTCCGGACGCTTGAACCCCTTGACCGAGAAACCGACCCCTGCGAACGCGAGGACGGCGCCGTACGCGCTCGCCCGATCGTCATCAGCTGAGACGAATCGACTGGTAGCGATCGCTGGCTCGCCTCGCCACGAGAAGAACCCGACCCAGACGCCCTCCGTCATCTCGGCGTTTTCCCGAACGGCCCGGCGATGGACGATCGGCACCGCTCCGGCCAGCCCATCCGTCGCGGCGACTAGCGCGATCGCGGTCTTGTTCGCCCACAGCGCCAGCAGTTGCTGACTCTCACGATCAAGGGCGAGGTGAAAGCCCCTCGCCATCGGCACGAGCAGTGGAATCACGGCGTCCTCGAGATGCTTGAAATGGGCGTTGCAGCCGGTGCAGAAGATCCGCTTCCGGTGGCTCGCGAAGGAGATCGGCTGCTGCTGGCGGACGACGCGCCCACCGCTGCTGGTCTGTGTCAGGAAGGTTTTGATGCCGAGCCGTTTGGAGATCCAGCCCGGAATGATGTGCTCCTTGCTGTCTGCCGACGCGCCGCAGAAGATGCACGAGCCTCCCGGCTGCCTCGGCGCCCGCGGGATCACCGCCCACTTCAGTGCATTTCGCGAACGCGTCAGAGGCACGCGGCAATGAGGGCACTGCACGTTCTGCGGATACCGCGTGTCCCTGGGCGCTGGCAAGCCGAGCACGATCAGCTTGTCGCACTCCGGACAGGGAAACTCCTCGTGGGTTCCGGTCACGAGCAACTGGGGATCGACCGACAGCGTCAGATACCGAAGCCGCGTCTCACGCTCGCACTTATCGATCGGGTCTGGGTCCTGCGGAAGCTTTGCCTCTTCCTCCGGATCTTCGTGTTCCACCACCACAGCCCAATGCGTCGGCAGAGGCCCACCCGCGAGAGGCGGAAGATCATCGAGCTCGATCTGACGCGCATCGATCGCACGGAAACCGGCGACACCCTCCGTCGCCTGCCTCATCGCCTCTTCACGTGTCTTGGCGAGCGCAGTCACGCCGCGCGGCACGCTTTCCCCTCTCTGCTGCCGACCATCAACCCAAGCATCAATCGAAGGGTACGTCGGCCTCGTTGACTGGTCCAGAACCCAAAGACCGCACCGCAGCGCACTCCGAAAAGTCCCTGCAAACACGCCAGATTCCCGTTCAGCACCCACCACGTCAGATGCTTTGTGCCTAATGAGTGCCCCACTCTCGCGGGCCGCCGACGCACAAAAACCCCGCTTTTGCGGGGCTTTCTAATCGGGGCGCCCAGATTCGAACTGGGGACCTCACCGACCCGAACGGTGCGCGCTACCAGGCTGCGCCACGCCCCGACGCCCCTTCAGTATCCCACAGACACCGCCTTGAGCCGGCTCTCATCGACCTGGGCCTCCGAAACGCCCTGCGACCCCGCCCGCAACAGCCGCCGCGCGCCGCCCCAGCCGCCGCCCCCAGCCCCCCAGCGCTATCGTCGCCATGCGCATCCGGCCCCACCGCACCGCGCCCACAAGCCCCCCATGCCCACCCCCCTCCAAGACATCCTCGCCGAGGCCGATCGCCTCCTGGAGCCCGCCCGCTTCCAGGACTACGGCCCCAACGGCCTCCAGGTCCCCGGTGCCGAGCAGATCTCCACGCTGGTCACCGGCGTCAGCGCCCACGTCGAGCTCTTCGAGCGCGCGATCGACGCTGACGCCGATCTCATCCTCGTCCACCACGGCCTCTTCTGGGGCTCCGCCCCCGGCCCCATCGGCCCGCCGATGAAGCGCCGCCTCAAGCTCCTGTTCGACTCCGACACCGCGCTGGCCGCCTACCACCTGCCGCTCGACGCGCATCCCGACATCGGCAACAACGCGCTGATCGCCAAGGCGCTCGGCGCCACCGACCTCGCCCCCTTCGCGACCCACCGCAACCAGCACATCGGCTTCATCGCCACGCTCCCCGGCGAGGGCATCCCGGCCCGCGGCGAGAACGGCCTGCCGGCGCGCGTCGCGGACCTCATGGACCAGCCGCCGCTGGTCTTCGACGCCGGCCCCGACACCGTCAGGACCGTCGCGATCGTGACCGGCGCCGGCACGCCCCACCTGCCCGAAGCGATCGCGGCCGGCGCCGACGCCTTCATCACCGGCGAGCCCGCGGAGCGGGCGATGGCCGAAGCCACCGAGGGCGGCATCCACTTCATCGCCGCCGGGCACCACGCGACCGAGACCTTCGGCATCCGCGCGCTCGGGGAGCACCTGGCGGAGCGCTTCGGCCTGCGCCACCGCTTCATCGACGTCAGAAACCCGATCTGACGGGCGCGGGCGCCCGGCACAAGCGGCCGGTCCGCGCCAGGGGTCGTCGACCGCCGGCCCCAAAATCCCCCATCCACCGCGATGCGAAATGTCCGCTTCTGACATTTCGGGGAATCCGGCATTGCAGACGTCCGGCGGCAGCGCTATAGATAAATGCCATCAGCCACGATCTCAAACGCAGAAGGAGATGCCGATGGCCAATCACCTGACGCCCACCGAGCTGGCGCAAGAAGCCGGCTTGGAGCGCAAGGAAGTCCTCTCGAAGTGCATCGAGCTCGGTGTGCCCGTCTTCCACGGTCGCATCGACAAGAGCCTCTTCCTCGCGAGCATCCGCGAGGAGCCCACCCCCAGCAAACGGCCGGTAGCGCTCAGCAGCTAAAGACACGCGGGGCGCCCTCGCCGCGCGCAAGCCTCTCCCGAACATAGCCACGCAGGGTCCGATCGCCTCGCTGGACGGGGTCGGGGTCGGCGCGTCCTCCCTCTCGGCTGGACCGCATCCCCGCCCGCGTGCGATGCTTACCGCTGCCGTGGCCTGGCTTCAGGCCGAAGGCATAACATCACTGCCAGCAAGCCCATTCAACTCGCCTGTCGAGGAGGAGAGTCATGGAGGCCAGCACCGCGCCCACGAGCGCAACCAAGACGATCGCGGGATTGATGCCCGCGGCGGCCGCCGCGCATGGCGAGCAGGTCGCGATCCGTTACAAGCGCGACGGCGCGTGGCACGACGTGAGCTGCAACGAGCTGGCGGGGATCGCGGAGGAGGTCGGCCTCGGCCTGATCGACCTCGGCGTCCAGGCTGGGGAGCGGGTCTGCATCCTGGCCAACACGCGCCCCGAGTGGTCCTACGCCGACATGGGCGCCACCGAGGCGGGCACGGTGGTGGTCCCGATCTACCAGACCAACTCGCCGGAGGAGTGCGAGTGGGTGATCGCCGACTCCGGCGCCTGCGCGATCTTCTGCGAGGACGAGAGCCAGCTCGCCAAGATCGCCGAGATCCGCGAGCGGGTGCCGAGCCTTCGTCACGTGATCGTCTTCGACCCGCCGGCGGGCGAGCCGCCGCTGCCGGCGATCAGCCTCCAGGAGCTGCGCGAGCGCGGGCGTGGGCACGCGCCGGCCGAGCTTGAGGCGCGCCGCACGGCGGTCAAGCCCGAGGACCCGTTCACGATCATCTACACCTCCGGCACCACCGGCCCGCCGAAGGGGTGCGTGCTCACCCACGGCAACTACCGGGCGATCCTGGACATGGTGGAGGACCGCGGCTCGCTGGACAGCAACGCCGAAGACGTCGTCTACCTCTACCTCCCCCTCGCGCACTCCTTCGCGCTGCTGCTGCAGCTCGTCGTCTTCGACCTCGGCGTCACGCTCGCCTACTTCGGCGGGGACACCAAGCAGATCATCGTCGAGCTCTCCGAGGTCAAACCGACCTATCTGCCCTCGGTGCCGCGGGTCTTCGAGAAGATCTACACGCTGGTCTCCGCCAACGTCGAGCCCGAGCAGCTCGCGAAGGCCACGGCCGTCGGGATGAAGGTCAGGGAGCTGGAGCTGCGGGGCGAGCCGATCCCGGAGGAGCTGAAGGCGCCCTTCGCGGAGGCCGACGAGCGCCTGTTCAAGAACGTGCGCGCGGCCTTCGGCGGCCGGCTGCGCGAGGCCGTCAGCGGGGCGGCGCCGATCGCCAAGGAGATCCTCGAATTCTTCTTCGCCTGCGGGGTGCCGGTGATGGAGGGCTACGGCATGACAGAGACCGCCACCGCGGCCACGACGTCCACGCCCACCGAGCACCGCTTCGGCAGCGTCGGCAAGCCGCTGCCCGGCGTGGAGGTCAAGATCGCCGATGACGGCGAGCTGCTGATCAAGGGGCCGAACATCTTCTCCGGCTACTACGGCCGTAAGGACACCGGCTTCGGCGCGGTCGTGGACGGGTGGCTGCACACCGGCGACCTCGGGCGCATCGACGATGACGGCTTCGTCTACATCGTCGGCCGCAAGAAGGACATCATCATCACCGCCGGCGGCAAGAACCTCACGCCCGCCAACATCGAGAACGACATGAAGCAGTGCCGCTGGGTCTCCCAGGCCGTGATGCACGGCGACAAGCGGCCCTACCCGGTGCTGCTGATCACGCTCGACGAGGAGGAGATCCTGCCCTGGGCGCAGGGGCAGGGGCTGCCGGGCGACCTGGACGCGCTGGCCACCGAGCCGCAGGTCGTGGCGATGATCCAGGCCGAGATGGACCGGGTCAACGAGCGCTACGCGCAGGTGGAGCGCGTCAAGCGCTTCGCGATCCTGCCGCGCGACCTCTCCCAGGAGACCGGCGAGCTGACGCCGACCCTGAAGGTCAAGCGCAACGTCGTGGCCGAGAAGTACGCGGACGTGCTCGAGTCTCTGTATGAAGAGTGAGGAAGGCCTGTTTGGCCGGCCGCGGGCGCCGCGCTAGCGTATGAAGGGAAACCGCCCCACAAAAGGGAGCTGAGGAATGCGAAGCGATCCAAGTGACACCGGTGGGCTGTTCGTCGGACGGCGGCCTGGAACTGGGCCGCTGCGCTTCCGCGGCACTCCCGAGCGCGGGGACGAGAAGCGACAGCGCGCCGACGCCGGCTTGGCCAACGCGATGTGGGCAGGGATGGTGCTGCTCAGCCTGCTCTGCTGGGGGCCGATCCCGCTCGCCTGCCTTTGGGTCGGCGCGCACGTCAACTCGGCGCTCGGCAACATCAGCCTCGGCATCCTCTCGGCGTTCATCACGCTCGGCGTGCTGCTGTTCGGCACCCTGGCGCTGCTGCGCCGGCTCGACTACGCCTGGATCCTGGTGCGCCGGGCCGCCGGGCACGACCAGCGCAACGGCGCGCTCGCGCGGATCTTCGCGGTGGCCGCGGTGGTCTGCGGCAGCGCCTTCGTGATCTGGCTGCTGCTGATCCACGGGCCCGGCTCGAGCGTCGCCCCGAACAATCAGTACCAGTGATCGAATGGGCCTGCTCGACTACTACCGTCAGTTCGACGCGCTCACCGAGGAGGAGATCAACAGTGGCCTTCGCCAGGAGGCCGCCGAGAAGCGAGCGCTGGAACTGATGCGCGTTGAGACCCTGGACCTCTCCCAGACGACCTGGCCCGATCCGCCGCACGCCGACGTGGTGAGCGCGGTGACCTTCGTCGCCCGGCGCGGCATGCACCGCTATCCGCGCGAATCGGAGCTCGCGAGCGAGCTCGCGCATCGACTCGGCGTGCCCGCCGAGAGGATCGCGATCGGCAACGGGGCCTCCGAGCTGCTGCAGGCGGCGACCTGCGCTCTGATCCGGCCGGGGCAGGCGCTGCTGACCCCCTGGCCGAGCCACCCGCTCTTCCCGACGATCGCGCGGCGCGCGCACGGCGTCGCGGTGCCGGTGAGCGAGCGCGACCCGCGGGCGCTGCTGGCCGCCGCCGCCGAGCACGACACGCGCGTGATCGCGCTTGCCAGCCCGAACGACCCGACCGGGGAGATGATCGGCGCCGCGCAGCTTGAGGCTCTGCTCGACGGCCTGCCCGAGACGGTCGCGGTGCTGCTCGACGAGTCGCTGATCGAGTACGCGGACCCGGCGGCGCAGCGCGCTTCGCTGGCGCTGCTGGAGCGCCATCCGCGGCTGCTCGTCTTCCGCAGCTTCTCCAAGGCATGGGGGCTCGCCGGCCTGCGCTGCGGGTATGTGATCGGCGGCCCCGGCGCGGAGAGCGTGCTGGCCGAGCTTGCGCCCGAGCACGGTGTCAGCGAGCTCGCCCAGGCCGCCGCGCTGGAGGCGCTGCGGGCGTGCTCGCGTCAGGTCGAGCGTCGCGCCAAGGTCGTGGCGCAGCAGCGCTCCGCACTGACAGAGGCGCTGCGCGAGCGGGGGCTGCAGGTCGCCGACAGCGAAGCGAACTTCCTGTGGGTCGCCCATCCGCAGATGCCGGGCGGCGAGCTCTCGGCGCGTCTTGCGGAGTCGGGCGTGCTGGTGGCCGCGGGCGCGCCGTTGGGCGAGCCCTCGCACGTGCGGATCACCGTGCGCGACCAGGCGGCCACAGACCGGCTCCTGAGCGCCCTGGACGCCGCGTTCGCGCAGGCGGCGGCACGCGGCGAGAGCTGACGGCGGGGCCGGCGGCGGCGGCCGCAAGGCCCGACGGCGCAACGCGCGGGCCACGCCACGACGACGCAGGACCGCGGCCGACGCCGCCCCCTCAGCGCAGCATGCCGGCCGCCATGCCGAGGATGCCGCGCCTGCGGCCCTCGGCTTGGGTCTCTTCGTCGAAGCGGCCGATCACGCGGCGCACGCGCTCGGCGGAGATCTCGATGCCGTGGCGCTCGAAGACTTCGCGGTAGGTCTCGTACTCGCCCGAGAGGTGCCTGGCCACCGACTCGAAGCCGTGCCTTGCGATCTCCACGCGCGAGGTGAAGTTCATGATCGAGGTCTCGAACATCAGACGATCGTTTGCCTGCGGCTCGATCAGGACGATGTCAACCCCTGGATAGCGCTCCTGCCAAAGCTCCGCCATGCCGTGCAGGCGCCGGTACGCCAGCATCTTGAAGGCCTGGTAGCCGACCTTCGGGAACCCCATGTCGGAGATCCGCCTGGCTCTGACGCCGCCGATCGTGCGCACCCTCTCGTCGAAGTTGTTGCGATAGGGCACGATCGGGTTGATCACGATCACCAGCTTGGCGCCGGCCTCCACCGCGACGTCCAGGTTCGTGGTCGAGACGATGCCGCCGTCCACGTACTCGCGATCGCCGATCCTGACGGGCGCGTAGACCATCGGCAGCGCGGTGGAGGCCCGCACCGCCGTGGAGATCGGCACCTCGTCGTAGCCGGGCTGGCCGAAGACCACCCGCTCGCAGGTGTCCAGGTCGGTCGCGGTGATGTAGAGATCGTGCTTGCAGGCCCTGAAGTCGTCCGGCATCTCGCGGTCGGCCAGCACGCGCTGCAGGTAGCGCTCCAGCCCCGCGCCGTTGTAGAGGCCGGGAGGCAGCACCTCGGCAAGGCCGATCACCAGGTCCATCATCGAGGTCTGTCCGCGCTGCAGCATGATCCGCCGTCCCAGCGAGAGCAGATGGGCCGGCAGCATCACGCCGCGCCGCGCGAGCTCGAAGACGTTCAGACGCAGCAAGTCCTGCAGGTTGATCTCGCGGAAGGGCTGGTCGTCCTCGCGCGTGACCGCGCGCATCATTTCCTCCGGGGTGATCTCGTTGGCGCACAGCGCGGCGATGAACGACCCCGCGGAGGTGCCGACGTAGAGGTCGAAGTCGTTGACCGACATCCCCTGCGCGAGCAGGTCGAGCGCGCGCAGAGCGCCGATCTCGTAGACCCCTCCGGTGAAGCCGCCGCCACCGAGCACAAGCGCGGTCTTATCCGGCTTGGCCTTGGCCGACGGTTCCAGCTTGACAACGTTGCCCATGTGTCTTCATTGTACGTGCGGTTGCGGTCAGCTCGGACAATAGGAGTCATGGCGCTGCCCGGCCGGGCGCGGCTCGCAGCGGCAGGCGCGCTTGCGCTCGCGCTGAGCCTCGCCACCATGGCCAACGCCGCCCCGCACGCCTCGCCGGCCGGAAGCGGACCGGCCGCGCTGAGCGCCTCGCTCTCCCACCAGATGGCGATCGCCGGCCGCTTCTCCGGCGCCTACGTCTACGACATCACCGCCGGCAAGGCGCTCTTCTCGCAGCGCGCCGGCCAGCTTCGCCCGCCCGCCTCCGTGGAGAAGCTCTACACCTCCACGACCGCGCTGATCAAGATGGGCCCGCAGGCGCGGCTGACCACGACCGTCTACGGCACCGGCAGGATGGGGCCGGGCGGCGTCTGGGAGGGCAGCATCTACCTGCGGGGCGGCGGCGATCCGACGTTCGGCTCCGGCGCGTTCATCGGGGCGCGCTACGGCGGCCAGGGCGCAAGCGTCTCCACCCTGGTGGCGCAGCTCGACCACGACGGCATCCACCGCATAACCGGCAAGGTGCTCGGCGACGAGAGCTGGCTCGACTCGCTGCGTGGAGAGCCCTCCAGCGGCTACGCCTTCGACCCGTGGCTGGAAGGCGTGCTCTCCGGCCTGGCCTTCAACCGCGGCGAAAGCGGCTCCTTCCACGGCCCGCACGCGCCGGCCGCCTACGCGGCGCGGCAGCTTCTGCTCGGCCTGGGACGCTCACACGTCACCGTCGCGGGTGGCAGCGGCGAAGCGCGCTCGCCGACGCCCAAGGGCGCGCGCGTGCTGGCCTCCGTGCAGTCACCGCCGCTCTCCACGCTGCTCGGGCTGATGCTGCCGCCCTCCGACAACTTCTTCGCCGAGACGCTGATCAAGGACCTCGGCGCCCTCTACGGCGGCGGCGGCAGCACCGTCGACGGCGCCGCCGTGGTCAGGGCGACGATCGCCGGGCTCGGGCTCGGGCTGCACCCCCACATCCTCGACGGCTCCGGCCTCTCCCCCGAAGACCACACCTCCCCCGAACAGGTGGTGAGCCTGCTGCGCTACCTCTCGGGCACCGGCTACGGCCGGATACTGCGCGACGATCTCGCGGTCGCGGGCCGCAGCGGCACGCTCCAAGACCGGATGCGCCACACCTACGCCGAAGGCCACTGCCAGGCCAAGACCGGGACGCTCACCGGCGTCTCCAACCTCGCCGGCTACTGCGACGCGCGCGACGGGCACCTGATCGCCTTCGCGTTCTTCGACGACAACATCGCGATCGAAGAGGCGCACGTCATCCAGGACGCGATGGCGGAGTCGATCGCCAACCTCTGAGGGGCCGGCGGGCCAGGCTCGCGCAGGGCGGAATCGCGCGCCGCGCACGGCCAGGCGCCGCCCTGCGGCATGTGACCTGCCTACTGCCCGAGCAGCGCCTTCAGCCCCGCTTCGTCGATCACCGGCACCTCCAGCCGCTGCGCCTTCTCCAGCTTGGAGCCCGGCCGCTCGCCCGCCACCACGTAGTCGGTCTTCTTGGAGACCGCGCTGACGACGCGCCCGCCGGCGGCGAGGATCAGCTCGCTCGCGTGCTCCCGGGACCAGTGCGGCAGCGTGCCCGTCAGCACCAGGCTCTTGCCGGCCAGCGGCCCCTCCCCGGGGGGCGGGCCCTCTTCGGCGAAGCGCAGGCCGATCGCCCGCAGCTCGGCGATCAGCTCCCGCATCTTGGGGTCGGCGAGCTGCGCCACGATCGAGGCGGCCATCTTCTCGCCGATGCCGGGGGTCTGGGCGATCTGCTGCTCGTCCGCGGCCAGCAGCGCGTCGATCTCACGGAAGCGTTGGGCGAGGTTGCGACCGGTGACCTCACCGACCTCCTCTATCCCCAAACCAAACAAGACCCGCCCGAACGGACGGTCCTTGGATGCCTCGATCGACGTGAGCAGATTGGCGGCCGACACCTCGCCGAAGCCCTCCAGCTCCACGAGCTGCTCGGCGGTGAGCCGGTAGTAGTCGGCCGGCGTCTGGATCAGCCCCTGCTGCTGCAGCAGCGCGACCTGCTTCTCGCCGAGGCCGTCGATGTCCATCGCGCCGCGCGAGACGAAGTGCTTGAGAAGCTGCCAGCGCCGCTCCGGGCACGCCACGTTCGGGCACTTGGTGAAGACGCCCGCCGCCGGCTTGATCGTTGGGGTCTCGCAGAAGGGGCAGCGGCTCGGCGGCAGCGGCCTGGGCGGGCGGTCGTGGCGCTCGACCACATGCGGGGCCGGCGAGACGACCTGCGGGATCACGTCGCCGGCGCGCAGCACGATCACGTCCTCGCCGGGGCGGATGTCCTTGCGGGCGAGGTCCTCCTCGTTGTGCAGCGTCGCGAGCTTGATCACCACGCCGCCGACCTGCACGGGCGCAAGCTCCGCATAGGGGTGCAGGTCGCCGAACTTGCCGACGTTCCAGTGCACCGCGCGCAGATGCGTGACCGCGGTGGTGGGCGGGAACTTCCATGCGACCGCCCACCGCGGCTCGCGGCCGATCGCGCCGAGGCGGCGCTGCAGCTCCAGGTCGTCGATCTTCACCACGGCGCCGTCGATCTCGAAGTCGAGCTCGCCGCGCCGCCACTGCCACTCCTCGCATTGGGCGATCGCCTGCTGCTCGTCCTCCAGCAGCTTGATGTCCCTGTTGACGCGAAAGCCGTGGTCGCGCAGCCACTGCAGCGCCTGCGAGTGGCGCTCGAAGGAGAGGCCCTCGGTGACGCCCACCTGGTAGCACCAGATCGACAGTGGCCGCTGCGCGGCGAGCGCCGGGTCGAGCTGGCGGATCGAGCCGGCCGCGGAGTTGCGCGGGTTCATGAACGTCGAGAGGCCCGCCTCCGCCTGGCGTTCGTTGAGCGCCGTGAAGTCGTGGGTGGACATGTAGATCTCGCCGCGCACCTCCAGCAGCGGCGGCGCGCCCTCCACGTGCAGCGGGATCGCGCCGATCGTGCGCAGGTTGTGCGTGACGTCCTCGCCGACCTCGCCGTTGCCGCGCGTGGCGCCGCGCTCCAGCTTGCCGTCGCGGTAGAGCAGGCTGATCGCCAGGCCATCGACCTTCGGCTCGACCACGTAGCGGAAGTCGGGCGCCTGGATGCCTTCCCGGGCCAGGTGGGCGCGCATCCGCGAGACCCAGGCGCGCAGCTCCTCCTCCGAGCGCACGTTCGCCAGAGAGAGCATCGGCTCCAGGTGGCGCACCTTCTCCAGCTTGCTGACCGGCTCGGCGCCGACCCGCTGCGTGGGCGAGTCGGGGGTGCGCAGGGACGGGTGGCGGCGCTCGAGCTCCCGCAGCTCGTCCATCAGCTCGTCGTAGGCGTCGTCCCCGATCTCGGGGTCATCGAGCACGTAGTAGCGGTAGGAGTGGTGCTCGATGACCTCGTGCAGCTCCCGGGCGCGCTGCGCGGCCTCCGGCGGAGGCGGCGCCTCCTCCTGCTCGCTCACGACACGGGCTGCTCGGGCATGGGCTTCAGCAGCGCGTGCAGGTCGAAGCTGCGCAGCGTCTCGATCCCCGGGCGATGGGTGAGGTCGAAGTGGATCGGAGTGACCGCGACCCGTCCTGCCGCCACGGCGGCCAGGTCGGTCCCCTCCTCCTCCTCGTAGCCGGGATCGGCGCCGTATATCCAGTACCGCGCGCGAGCCGGTGGGCCCTGCTCGGACTGCTCCAGCTTGAGCTGGTCGCGGTAGATCCGTTTGCCGAGCGTGGCGACCTCGACGCCGGAGGGCGTGCCGGCGGGCACGTTGACGTTCAACAGCGTCTGCGGAGGCAGCGGCACATCCTCCAGGCGTTCCACGAGCCTCGCCACGAAGCTCGCGGCGACCTCGAAGGAGAAACCGCCTTCTCCGCTGTAGCCCATCGTGCGTCCCAGGGACTGCTGGGAGACCGCGATCGCCGGCAGGCCCACGACGATCCCCTCCAGGGCGGCGGCGACAGTGCCCGAGTAGGTGATGTCGTCGCCGAGGTTCGCGCCGTGGTTGATCCCGGAGACCACGAGCTGCGTGGAGAAGCCCTCGACCAGCCCAAGGCTCGCCAGCCGCACGCAGTCCACCGGCGTGCCGTCGGTCGCGTACCCGACGGTGCCGTCGGCGAACGGCACCTCCGCGACCCACAGCGGCCTGCGCGTCGTGATCGAGCGGGCCATCGCGGAGCGGTTGCCGTCCGGCGCGATCACCGCGAGGCGCACGTCCGGCACGCGCATCAGCGCGCGGCGCAGCGTCTGCAGGCCCTCGGCCTCGATTCCGTCGTCGTTGGTGAGCAGCACGTCGAGCATGCGCCACTCAGGATAGGGGCCGGTCCGGTCCCCAAGCGCGCCCACGCTGGAGACATCGCAAGCCAGTCCCAGTCGGACGATACGCTTCTATCCGCAACGTGACGCCCACAGAGATGAGCTACACGAATGGCGAAGTCAACCGCGCCGGAGAAAGGCTCGCAGAGGTTCTGCGCTCGCTGCGCGCGGGAGAGCGGGCCCGACCGATCCAGACGAGCTAGGTGAAATCGGGCGCGCCATCGAGACCATCGACTGGTGGCGTGGACTACATGCCGCGCCTCTGACCGCCGTCAACGCGAACCTGCGCCACTACCTCAAGACATATGGTCAGCCGATCGTGACGCAGCGCCTGAAGCGCTTCCCCACAGTCGTCGACAAGTTGCTCCGCGAGCCCACGATGAAGCTCACGCAGATGGCGGATATCGGCGGCTGCAGAGCGATCCTGCTCAATCAGGACGCCGTCACGGCGGTGAGCCGCCGCCTGCGCAAGAACTGGACCATAGTTCGCATACGCGACTACGTGGCCGCGCCA
Source organism: Solirubrobacterales bacterium (assembly GCA_027315115.1). Classification (GTDB taxonomy): domain Bacteria; phylum Actinomycetota; class Thermoleophilia; order Solirubrobacterales; family Solirubrobacteraceae; genus Palsa-744. Next base: position 27,358 of record DAHUYQ010000043.1, read on the forward strand.
AAGACATCCGGATACCGTGCCGTCCACCTCATCATCCGCCGCAGGAGTCGGCTCATAGAGCTTCAGCTGCGCACTCCTATTCAGGACGCCTGGGCCAACCAGGTCGAGGACGATTCCCGCCGCGCGGGCACCGACTTCAAGGGCGGCGCGGGTCAGGCAGAGGTTCATGCATACTACGCCGTGATGTCCGAGGTTCTGGCGCTCCGGGAACAGAGCGAAGAGCCCGATACCGACCTCCGGCAGCGTCTGATCGAGCGCTACGACTTGGCGCATCCCTTCTTGGCGGCTACCGTAAGAGGATCCCAATGAACAACGACGACGTAGACATCAAGCACTTCCTGGTCATCTACGACATCAACGCTGGCGAGGCCAGCGTTGATGATCGGTTCAACGCGGACTACCACGCTGCGCTGGAGGCCTATGCCGAGGCAGAGGCGACCTACAGGGGTCGTGACGATGTCGAGGTCGTCTTGCTCAGCGCTGACTCGATCGACACGATCAAGAAGACCCACTCCAGCTACTTCGATACTCGCGAGCAGCGAGTCGAGGGCTTCTTTTCAAGCGCCGTCGAGGAAATCATCGCTTCCTGGACCTCGCACGCAAGCCGCTAGGGGTAGCGCACGCAAGCAAGCGCCAGCCCGTGCGGCGGCGCGGTCGGCCCGGCCGCCGCCCGCGGCGCGCCCGCCAGCAGCGCGGTGAAGCTCTCCAGGCTGCGCTGCCCGCCCGCGACCTCCAGCATCGTGCCCACCAGCACCCGATTCATGTGGCGCATGAACGTGTCCGCCTCGATCCAGAGCTCCAACAGGTCGCCCTCGAAGCGCCAGCTCGCGGCGAGCACGTCGCGCGTGAAGCGCACGTGGTCCGTCTCGGTCGGCGTGAACGCCGTGAAGTCGTGAGTTCCGACCAGCGCGGCGGCGCATGCGGCCAGCGCCTCCCGGTCGATCCGGCGCGGCCAGTGCAGCGCGCTGCCGCGCATGAAGACACTGCGCACCCGGCGGTCCAGCACCCGGTAGCAGTAGGTGCGGCTGAGCGCGTCGCGGCGCGCGTCGAAGCCCGCCGGCGCGGGCTCGCAGGAGAGCACCGCGACGTCGGGGGGCAGCAGCGCGTTCCAGCGCGCCGGGTCGAGCGCCTCGTGGCGGTAGCTCGCCACCTGCCCCCAGGCGTGCACGCCGCGATCGGTGCGTCCCGCGACCGTCAGCGACAGCGGCTCGCCCTCGCCGTCGAGCGGGCCGAGGATCGTGTGCAGCGCCTCTTCCAGCGCGCCCTGCACGGTCCGCAGCCCCGGCTGACGCGCCCACCCGGCGAACTCGGTCCCGTCGTACTCGATGGTCAGCCGGCTCACCATCACCGCACCCGCGGCGCGCGGCGCGCCCCGCGCTTCAGACCAACTCTAGAAGGACCATCTCGGTCGCATCCGACCGGCGCGGACCGAGCTTCATGATGCGCGTGTAGCCACCGGGCCGCTCCGTGTAGCGCGGGGCGACCTCGACGAACAGGCGGTGCACGGCGAACTTGTCCTGGGCGAGCGCGGAGAGCGCCTGCCGGCGTGCGTGCAGCGTGTCCGTCTTGGCCAGCGTGATCAGCTTCTCGAGCTCCGGCTTGACCGCCTTGGCCTTGGCCTCGGTGGTCTGGATGCGCTCGTGCTCCAGAACCTCCTTGCAGAGGTTCATCAGCAGCGCCTTGCGGTGCGCCGAGTCGCGGCTGAGCTTGTTGCGTGTCTTCTGGTGCCTCATGAGTCGGTCAAGGATAGTGATCCGTGGCAGCGCGCGCGAGCAGCCGGCGCCTTTCAGTCCTGCCTCAGCGACAGGCCGCGTGCGTGCAGCGTTTCCACGACCTCGTCGATCGACTTCTTGCCGAAGTTCGGGATCGCGCTGAGCTCGGCCTCGGACTTGGAGATCAGATCGCCGACCGTCTGCACGCCCGCCCGCTTGAGGCAGTTGTAGGAGCGCACGCCCAGCTCGAGCTCCTCGATCAGGATGTTCCACTCCTCGCCCTGAATGCCGCTCGGGACGCCGCCGCCGGCGGGCAGGCCCTGGCCGTCGGAGCCGGCGATCTGGCCGCCCGGCGTGGCCCGCAGCTCCTGGATGCGGTCGGCGTCGGTGAAGATCGCGAGCTGGGAGATCAGCAGCTCGGCGGCCTCGCGCAGCGCGGCCTGCGGGTCGATCGAGCCGTCGGTCTCGATGTCCAGCGAGAGCTTGTCGTAGTCGGTGCGCTGGCCGACGCGGGCCTGTTCCACGGCGTAGGCGACGCGACGCACCGGCGAGAAGATCGAGTCGATCGGGATCACGCCGATCGGCTGGTCGGGCGACTTGTTCTCGTCCGCGGGGCGGTAGCCGCGGCCACGGCCGATCGTCATGTAGAGCTCTAGCTTGGTCTTCTTCTCCAGCGTGGCGATGTGGATGTCGGGGTTGAGGATCTCCACGCCGGCGGGCAGGTCGATGTCCTTGGCGGTGATCTCACCCGGGCCGGTGACCACCAGCGGCGCCTCGACCTCGGTCGCGTCGGAGTGCATCCGGCAGACGATGCCCTTCAGGTTCAGGACGATGTCGGTGACGTCCTCGGTGACCCCCGGGATCGTGGAGAACTCGTGGGCGACTCCCTCGATGCGCACGCTCGTCACCGCCGCGCCGGCCAGCGAGGAGAGCAGCACCCGGCGCAGGGAGTTCCCGAAGGTGTAGCCGAAGCCGCGGTCGAGAGGCTCGATCGTGAAGTTGCCGCGGTTGTCGTCGACGGACTCGCTTGTGATCCGGGGGATTTGGAAGTCGAGCATCAGGGTCCTCTGTGGTTTGGTCTGGCGCCGGCGCCTGGGGACGCCGACTGTGGGCGCGCCGGAGACCCGAAAGCGGGCACGGCGCGGGGAAAGTTGATTACTTCGAGTACAGCTCGACGATGAGCTGCTCCTGCACCGGCGCGGCAACCTCACGCCGCTCCGGCCTGCGCAGCACCTTCGCCGTCAGCGACTCGTGATCGGCCTGCAGCCACGCGGGGATCTGGCCGGTCAGCTCGGTCGCGTCCCTGACCACCTGCGTCGCGGGCGAGCCCGCGGCGATGGCGATCACGTCACCAGGCTTGACCTGGTAGCTGGGGATGTTCACCCTGCGACCGTTGACCGTCCAGTGTCCGTGGCGCACTAGCTGGCGCGCCTGGCGCCGAGAGGCGCCGAAGCCGAGCCGCACCAGCACGTTGTCCAGGCGGCACTCCAGCAGCGCGAGCAGGTTCTCGCCGGTGATGCCCGGCTGGCGCGAAGCCTTGACGTAGTAGCCGTGGAACTGCTTCTCCAGGACCCCGTAGTAGCGTCGGGCCTTCTGCTTCTCGCGAAGCTGGACCCTGTACTCGCTCTGCTTCTGCCGCCCGCGGCCATGCTCGCCCGGCGGATATGAGCGGCGCTCGACGCCGCACTTGTCGGTCAGGCAGCGCTCGCCCTTCAGGAAGAGCTTCTGGCCCTCCCTGCGGCATTGCTTGCACTGTGCGCCCGTGTCTCGTGCCATTCGTGTGCTCTTGCTCGCTTCTTGTCGCCTTGAGAGATCTACCTGCCGCGCGAGGCCGCTAGACGCGGCGCCGCTTCCTCGGCCGGCATCCGTTGTGTGCCTGCGGCGTGACGTCCTTGACGCCGGTGACTTCGAGGCCGGCGGCCTGGAGCGAGCGGATCGCCGTCTCGCGGCCAGAGCCCGGCCCCTTCACGAACACCTCGACCTTCTGCAGCCCCTGCTCCAGTCCCTTGCGAGCCGCCGCGTCGGCGGTCACCTGGGCGGCGAAGGGGGTGGACTTGCGCGAGCCCTTGAAGCCCGCGCCGCCAGCCGACTCCCAGGCGATCACGTTGCCCGTCGTGTCCGTCAGGGAGACGATCGTGTTGTTGAAAGACGTCTTGATGTGGGCCTGGCCCACGGGGATGTTCTTCTTGGGCTTGCGCCGTCCCCTGGCGCGCTTGGGGGCGGCCATCAGACGAGAGCTCCGTGAGAGGCGTGCGGATCGATCACTTCTTGCCCGCCTTCTTCTTGCCCGCGACCTGCATGCGCTTGGGGCCCTTGCGGGTGCGCGCGTTGGTCTTGGTCTTCTGGCCGCGGACCGGCAGGCCGCGACGGTGGCGCTGACCGCGATAGCAGTTGATCTCCTGCAGGCGCTTGATGTCCTGGGAGCGCTCGCGACGCAGGTCGCCCTCGACGGTGAGCTGGCGGTCGATCGCGTCGCGTAGGCGTGTGACCTCATCCTCGGTCAGGTCCCGGATGTAGGTGTCCGGGCTCAGCCCCAGCTCGGCCAGAAGCTGCTTGGAGGTTGCGCGACCGATGCCGTAGATGTAGGTGAGGCCGATTTCGGCGCGCTTGTTCAGTGGCAGGTTGACGCCCGCGATGCGTGCCATCGTGACCTAGCCCTGCCGCTGCTTGTGACGCTTGTTCTGGCAGATGACGAGCACCGCTTTGTGGCGGCGGATGATCCTGCACTTCTCGCACATCGGCTTTACCGACGGTCTTACCTTCATGATCCCTTTCGGCTCGTCACTGAGACCCGGCACCGGCCGCCGACCCTGACAGCGGCACCGCGTCGACACACGCTCGCAGCGCGAACTCCCCGCGCGAGCAGGACATCGCATACTAGCATCTACGGGCGCGCGGCGGCGGGCGCCGCCGCTCCGGTGGGCGCCTTCGCAAGATCGTCGCTGCGATGCCAGGGAGTCAGTATCCGCGGTCCCCCGGATGTGATCGCCACGGTGAACTCGAAGTGCGCGGCCAGCGAGCCATCCTGGGCGTAGATCGCCCAGCCGTCGGAGCCCATCCGCACGTGCGGGCCGCCAAGCGTGGTCATCGGCTCGATCGCCAGCACCATCCCCTCGCGCAGCAGCGGACCGCGGCCCGCCCGCCCGTAGTTGGGCACCTGTGGGTCCTCGTGCATGTCGCGCCCCACGCCGTGTCCCACCAGCGAGCGCACGATCGAGAGCCCGTCGCGCTCGGCGACCTGCTGGATCGCGTGGGACACGTCTCCGACTCGGTTGCCCGGCTCGCACTGCTCCACGCCCGCCATCAGCGAGCGCCTGGTCGCCTCCAGCAGCCGCTGCGCGTCCGGCGAGATCCTCCCCACCGGGAAGGTGCGGGCGGCGTCGGCGACCCAGCCGTCGAGCGTGACGCCCACGTCGATCGAGATCACGTCCCCGTCGGAGAGCTTGTAGCGACCGGGGATGCCGTGCACGACCATCGCGTTGGGGGAGGCGCAGATCGAGCCCGGGAACCCCCTGTACCCCTTGAAGGTCGGCATCGCCCCCCGGGAGCGGATGAAGCGCTCGGCCGCGGCATCGAGCTGCGCGGTGGTGACGCCCGGCTTGACCATCCCCTCCAGCATCCGCAGCGTGGCGACGAGCACCGCGCCGGCGGCGGCCATCTTCTCGATCTCCTCGGGGCTCTTCCTGACGATCACTTGCTGAGCTTAGCCATTGGCGTTGGGCGCGACTGCCGCTGCCTCGCGGGCGCCGGGCGCGGCGCCCGGCCTGCCGCGCGCGGTCCGGGCGGCGCGCGGTCCAGGCGGCGCGCGGTCTGCGGCGGGCCGCCCTCGGGGGGCGGGAGAGTTAGAGCTGGTCCTCCAGCCGCAGCGTCGCGGCCGTGGCGCGCAGATGGCCATGGACCTCGTCGGGCGAGCGCGTGCCGTCGAAGCGGCGCAGGAGGCCGGTGCGGTCGTAGTAGTCGATCAGGGGCGCGGTCTGTCCGTGGTAGACCTCCAGGCGCCGACGGATCGTCTCCTCCTTGTCGTCGTCGCGCTGGATCAGGCGCGAGCCGTCCTGGTCGCAGACGTCCTCGTGCTTGGGGGGATCGAGCTCGACGTGGTAGATGTGGCTGGGGTTCTTCACGCAGACGCGCCGGCCGGTGAGGCGCCGCACGACCTCGTCGTCGGGCACCTCGATCATCAGCACGCCGCTCAGCCGCCGGCCGCGCTCGCGTAGCGCGGCGTCCAGGGCGTCGGCCTGGCTCTCGTTGCGCGGAAAGCCGTCGAGCAGGAAGCCTTCGCGGGCGTCGGGCTCCTCGATGCGCTGGAGGATCATGCCGATGATCACCTCGTCGGGGACGAGCTCGCCTTTGTCCATGTAGCCCTTGGCCTCGCGCCCGAGCTCCGTGCCATCGGCGACCTGCTTGCGCAGCATGTCGCCGGTCGATATGTGCGCAAGCTTGAAGTCGGCCTGCAGCCGCTCAGCTTGCGTGCCCTTCCCAGCGCCGGGAGGGCCGAGGAGGATCACGTTCAGCTCGGACACCTTCAGCGCAGCCTATCCGCTCCCGGCCGGGCGTGTCGGAAAACCCGCCGCGCACCGATACGCGCGCGGCTCCCGCTACTTCAAGAAGCCCTCGTAGGAGCGCATCATGAGCTGCGCCTCGAGCTGCTTCATGGTTTCCAGGGCCACGCCGATCACGATCAGGATCGAGGTGCCGCCGATCGCGAGGTTGGTGTGGGTGCGGGCGATCAGGATCGTCGGCAGCGCCGCGACGGCGGCCAGGAACAACGCGCCAGGGAAGGTCAGCCGGGCCAGGATGCGATCCAGGAATTCGGCGGTCGGCCTGCCTGGCCTGACCCCGGGAATGAAGCCGCCGTACTTCTTGAGGTTGTCGGCCTGGTCGACGGGGTTGAAGGTCACCGCCGTGTAGAAGTAGGTGAAGATGATGATGAACAGCGACTGGCCGACCACGAACTGCCAGCCGTTGGGCGTGAAGAAGTCGGCCACTTCGCGGCCCCAGTGCGCTTTGACGAGCTGGCCGACGGTCGGCGGGATCATCATGATGCTGGCGGCGAAGATCACGGGGATCACGCCCGCCATGTTCACGCGCAGCGGCAGGTAGGTCTGGCCGCCTTCGCTCATGCGGCGCCCGATCACGCGCCGCGCGTACTGCACCGGGATGCGGCGCTGGCCTTCCTGCACGAAGACGATGCCGGCCACGACGGCGAGCACGATGAAGGGCATCATCACCTTGAAGACCTGGTCCTGCGTGGTCCACCAGGCCTGGATGCCGGAGGGCAGTCGGGAGACGATCGACGCGAAGATCAGCAGCGAGATGCCGTTTCCGATCCCCTTCTGGGTGATCAGCTCGCCCACCCACATCAAGAGCACCGCGCCGGTCGTCAGGCAGATGACGATCAGGAAGACGTGCGGAACGTCGAATTTGCTGACCACCGATTCGCCAGCGGATGCCTGCAGCGAGCGGAACAGGAAGACGTAGCCGATCGACTGGGCGAAGGCGAGGCCCACCGTCAGGTAGCGCGTGTACTGGGTGATTCGCGCCTGTCCGACCTCGCCTTCCTTGGAGAGCTTCTCCAGCGAGGGGATCACCACCTGCAGGAGCTGCAGGATGATCGAGGAGGTGATGTAGGGCATGATGCCCAGCGCGAAGAGCGCGATCCTGGAGAGGCCGCCGCCAGAGAAGAGGTTCAGCAGACCGAGGATGTTCGTGCCGCCGAACTGCTTCTGGATCGAGTCGACCGCTTTGAGGTTCACCCCTGGCACCGGCAGATGCGCGCCCAGTCGGTAGACGATGAGCATCGCCGCCGTGAACAGCAGCTTCTTGCGGATGTCCCTGACCTGGAACGCGCTGAGGATGGTTGAGAGCATGGTCCTGGGTGTCGGCCTCTTTAGCGAGCCGGTCGCCGGCTCAGGGCAGCCCGCGGGGAAGCCCTCCCCGTAGGCGCCGCGTCAGCGGACCGGAGGCCCGATTCTAGCTCTCGACCACTACGCACGCACCACCCGCTGCCTCGATGCCGCTCTTGGCGGCGGCGCTGAACGCGTGCGCGTGGACGGTCAGGGGCTTGCTCAGGCTGCCCTTGGCGAGCACCTTGACCGGGATGTCTTTGCGGGTGGCCAGACCGGCGGCCTTCATCGCCTCCACGGTCACCTCGGCGCCCTCCTGAAAGCGCTTCTCCAGATCGGAGAGGTTCACCGGCTGGGTGTGGGTGCGGAACGGCTCGAAGGGCATCGACTTCTTCATGTGCGGGCCGCGCAGCTTGCGCATCCGCATGTGGATCGGCATCTGGCCGCCCTCGAAGCGCTCCCTGCGCTTGGCGCCCGAGCGTGAGCCGTAGCCCTTCTGACCGCGGCCGGACGTCTTGCCTGTGCCGGACCCTTCGCCGCGACCGATCCGCTTGCGCGCCTTGCGGCTGCCGGGGGCCGGTTTGAGGGTGTGCAGGCCGACCCGCTCCGGGGCGTTCTCCGCCGCCTTCTCTGTCTCTGTCTCTGTGGCTGACGGGGTCATCGATCCTTGTCCTCCTGCACCTCGACCAGGTGCCTGACGGCGTGCAGCATGCCGCGGGCCTGGGGGGAGTCCTCGATCTGCACCGTGTGGCCGATCCGCCGCAGGCCGAGCGAGCGCAGCGTGTCGAGCTGGCGTTTGTCTGAGCCGTTGCGGGAGCGGCGCTGGGTGACCTGGAGGGTCGCCATCAGGACTGCTCCTCCGCGGCCGGCGCTGTCTCCGACTCGCCCGCGGACGCGGTCGCGGCCGCGGGCTCCGACTCGGCGGCGGCGACCTGCTCGGCGGGCGGGGCGGGCGGGGCTCCATTGCTGGACTCGCCCTCGGCCGAGCCGTCGGTCGGCTGCTCGGTCAGGCCGAGCACCTTGTTGATGGAGAGCCCGCGCAGCTTGCCGACTTCGTCGGGGGTCCGCAGTTCGCGCAGACCGGCGACGGTCGCCTTGACGAGATTGATCGGGTTCTGGGTGCCGAGGCTCTTGGAGAGGATGTCGTGGATGCCGGCGAGCTCGAGCACCGCGCGCACGCCGCCGCCCGCGATCACGCCGGTGCCGGGGGCGGCCGGCTTCAGGAAGACTTTGCCAGCGCCGAAGACGCCGGTGGTCTGGTGGGTGATCGTCGAGCCGTGCTTGGGGACCCGGAAGAGGTCTTTCTTGGCCCGTTCGACGCCCTTCTGAATCGCGAGCGGTACCTCGTTGGCCTTTCCGTAGCCCACGCCGACCACTTCGCGTTCGTCGCCGACGACAACCAGCGCGGTGAAGGAGAAGCGCCGGCCTCCCTTGACCACCTTGGCGACGCGGTTGATCTCCACGACCCGCTCCTGGAGGTCGAGTCCCGTGGGCTTGACTGAACGATCTGCTGCTTGGCCTTGGCGCATGAAGTGTGTGAGGGTAGCGGGTTAGAACTGGATTCCGGCTTCGCGCAGCGCCTCAGCAAAGGCGCGCACGTGGCCGTGGTACTGGTAGCCGCCGCGGTCGAAGACGGCCTGCTTGACTCCGGCCGCGCCGGCACGCTCCGCGAGCAGCGCGCCTGCGCGCTGGGTGCGCTGCAGCTTGTCGAGGCTGCGCAGGTCCGGCTCGAACCAGTTGACAGCCGCGATCGTGCGGCCGTCGACGTCGTCGACGACCTGGGCGCAGATGCCGCGGTTGGAGCGGAACACCGAGACGCGCGGGCGCTCGGCGGTGCCGGAGACCTTCGCGCGCACGCGACGGCGCCTTTTGAGGCGCTGCTGAGGCTTCGTCTTGACGCTCATGCGCGCTTACCGACCTTTCGCTGTACGTACTCGCCCTCGTAGCGGATGCCCTTGCCCTTGTATGGCTCCGGCGGGCGCTGCTTGCGGATGATCGCCGCGGTCTCGCCGACAAGCTGCTTGTCGATGCCCTTCACGACGATCCTCGTGGGCTGCGGGACTTCGAACTCGATGCCTTCGGGCGCCGGGATCGGCACCGGATGCGAGTAGCCGACCGCGAGCTCGAGGTCCTTGCCCTTCATCTGGGCGCGGTAGCCGACGCCCTGGATCTCCAGGCGCTTCTCGTAGCCCTGGGTGACGCCCTGGACCATGTTGGCCACCAGCGAGCGCACCAGCCCGTGCAGCGCGCGGTGGTCGCCGCGGTCGGTCGGGCGGCTGACGCGCAGCTCCTCGCCCTCCTGGACGACCTCGATCGCGCGCGGCACGCGCTCGGAGAGCTCGCCCTTGGGGCCCTTGACGCTGACCGTCTCCGGCTCGATCGTGACGGTGACGCCGGAGGGCACCGGAATTGGTCTTCTTCCGATTCGGGACATGCTCGCTACCAGACCTGGGCGATGACCTCGCCGCCGACTCCGGCGAGCCTGGCGTCGTGACCGGTCATCACTCCGTGGGAGGTGGACAGGATCGAGGTGCCCATGCCGCCGAGCACCTTCGGGATGCTGCCGGCGTCGACGTAGGTGCGACGGCCGGGGCGCGAGACGCGGCGCAGGCCCGAGATCGCCGAGCGGCGCTCGGCGGTGTACTTGAGGTTGATCTCGATCACTTCGCCGAAGCGGCCGTCGGAGCGCGGATGCACCGACCAGGACTCGATGTAGCCCTGCTCGGTCAGGATCCGCGCAAGCTCGGCCTTCAGCTTGGAGGAGGGGATCTCGACCGTCTCGTGGGCGGCGTGGATCGCGTTGCGGATCTGGGTCAGGAAGTCCGCTATCGGGTCGGTCATCGACATGGCGTCTCTTGCTTGGCTGTGGGTCTTTGAAGTGTTGGGAGGGGGGCCCTCACCAGGATGCCTTGGTCATCCCTGGGATCTGGCCGTTGTGGGCAAGCTCGCGCAGGCAGATGCGGCAGAGCCCGAACTTGCGGTAGACCGACTTCGGCCGTCCGCAGCGGTTGCAGCGAGTATATGCGCGCGTCTTGAACTTGGGTGGGCGCGCCTGCTTGACGCGCAGTGCCGTCTTTGCCATCTAGCTCTGCTCCTCTTGGTCGGCGGGCTGCTCGTCGAAGCCGGCGGGACGGTTCTGGCGGGAGAACGGCATGCCCAGCCCCTCGAGCAGCGCGAACGCCTCGACGTCGGTCTTGGCGGATGTGGTGATCGTGATGTCCATGCCGCGGATCTGGTCGATCGCGTCGTAGTCGATCTCCGGGAAGATGATCTGCTCGCGCACGCCCATCGAGTAGTTGCCGCGCCCGTCGAAGGACTTGGGGTAGAGGCCCCGGAAGTCCCGGATCCGCGGGATCGCGATCGAGGTCAGGCGGTCCAGGAACTCGTAGGCGCGCTCGCCGCGCAGCGTCACCGAGACGCCGACGGGCATCCCCTCACGCAGCTTGAACGCCGCGATCGACTTGCGCGCACGCCGGATGCTCGGCTGCTGGCCGGCGATCGTCGCGAGCTGCTCCTGGGCGGCCTTCAGCGCCTTGGAGTCCTGCTTGGCGTCGCCGACGCCCATGTTCAGCGTGACCTTTTCGATCTTGGGCGCCTGCATGACCGAGCTGTAGCCGAACCGCGACATCAGCTTCGGGCGCACCTCTTCGAGGTAGCGCGTCTTCAGGCGAGCTGTTGGTGCTTGCGTTGCCATCTGCTCAGTCCAGTCCGGTTCCCGAGAGCTTGGTGATGCGCTGGCGCCGTCCGTCGGTGCGCTCCACGCGCACGCGGGTGGGCTTGCCCTGCTTGGGGTCGATCAGCATCACGTTGGAGACGTGCACCGGGCCCTCGCGCTCGATCACGCCGCCGGCGGTGCTTTCGCCGCGTGCGCCTCCGGTCTGCGGGCGCATGTGGCGCTTGACCATGTTCAGGCCCTCGACGTAGACGCGCTGCTTGGCCGGCTCGACCCGCAGGATCTTGCCGCGCTTGCCGCGGTCCTTGCCGGAGATGATCTGGACTTCGTCGCCGGAGCGCACGCGCATCGGGCGGCGAGGGGCTTGTGTCGCGCGAGCTGCCATCAGATCACCTCGGGCGCCAGGGACACGATCTTCATGAAGTTGCGGTCGCGGAGTTCGCGCGCGACGGGCCCGAACACGCGCGTCCCGCGCGGGTTGTTCTGGTCGTCGATCAGCACGGCCGCGTTGTCGTCGAAGGCGATGTAGGTGCCGTCCTCGCGCCCGAAGGGCTTCTTGGTGCGAACCACCACCGCCGTCACCACGTCGCCCTTTTTGACCGAGCCCTGCGGGCTGGCCTGCTTGACGGTCGCCGTGATCACGTCGCCGACGTGGGCGTAGCGGCGCCGCGAGCCGCCCTTGACCCTGATGCAGAGGATCTCGCGCGCGCCCGTGTTGTCGGCGACGCGCAGCCTGGTCTCGTTCTGAATCATCGTGCCCTCTCCAGTACCTCGAGCAGCCGCCAGCGCTTGGTGCGCGACAGCGGCCTGCTCTCAACCACCCTGACGACGTCGCCCTCGTTGGCGTCGTTGCTCTCGTCGTGCGCGTGCAGCGTGGTCGAGCTGCGCACGGTCTTCTCGTAGCGCCGATGCTGGCGCGCGACGTCGATGCGGACGGTGATCGTCTTGTCGGCCTTGCTGGAGACCACCACGCCCTGGCGCTCCTTGGGAGCGCCGCGCTTGGGCTCGTGCACGGGCGCCAGCTCGGCGGCCGCTGGGCCCTTGGGCGCCTTGGCGGCCTTCTCGCGCTCCTGGCCGCGACGGAGGGTGCGTGCCTTGGCCTTCTGGCGACGCTCCGCCAGGCGCTGCTCATGGCGCTCCTGCGCGGAGCGCGGCTTGCCCTGAGGACCGCTGTGGGTCGAGCGCGTCCGACGCCGCCGCTCCTTGGAGCTGAGCGTCTCCTGCGGCTCGGCGGGCTGCTCGGGCGCTGCCGCGGCGGCCGGTGTCTCCGGCGCCTGCTGCTCGCCCTGCTCCTCCGAAGCCTGCTCGTTCTCGTCTGTCTCTGCCATGTCGCTCTTGCTTTGGTGGTGGTCGAAATCTCTGCGTGTGCCGTTCAGCGATCCAGGATCGTGTAGCCGTTCTCGCGCGCGATCGTCAGAGCCCGCGCCAGCTCGCGCTTGGTGCGTCGCACGCTCGCGGTGTCCTCGAGCTCGCCGGTCGCGTTGGCGAAGCGCAGCCCGAAGAGGTCCTTGCGCAGTGTGGTGATCTGCTCCGCGAGCTCGTCCCGGGCGAGGTCGCGCATCTCCTTTGCCTTCATCTCAAGGGCCTCTCTAGTCCTCGCGCAGCACGAACTTGGCTTTGACGGGCAGCTTGTTCGCTGCAAGCTGGATCGCTTCGCGGGCCAGCGGCTCGGGCACGCCGGCCAGCTCGAACATCACGCGGCCGGGCTTGACCACGGCGACCCATCCCTCGGGCGAGCCCTTGCCGGAGCCCATGCGGGTCTCGGCCGGCTTCTTGGTGACCGGCTTGTCAGGGAAGACGTTGATCCAGACCTTGCCGCCACGCTTGATCTTGCGGGTCATCGCGATACGAGCAGCCTCGATCTGGCGGTTTGTCAGCCAGCCCGCCTCGGTCGACTTGAGGCCGTACTCGCCGAACTGGACCTTCACCTGTCCGCGCGAGTTCCCGGCCCTGCGGCCGCGGTGCTGCTTGCGGTGCTTGACGCGCTTGGGGGCGAGCATCAGCGCTGCCCTCCGCGCGGGCCGCTGCGATCTCCGCCGCCGGGCCCGCCGGCGCCACCGGCGCCGCCGGCGCCACCGCGCCCGCCACGACCGCCGCGACCGCCACGGCCACGACCGCCGCCGCCCGGACCGCCGCCAGGCCCGCCCGGACCGCCGCCTCCGTCGCGACGCCGTCCGCGTCCACCGCCGCCTTCGCGGCCATCGCGCTCGCTGCTCGGCGCGACCGGCGCGCTCATGTCGGTCAGGTCAGCGCCGGTGTAGCCCTCCGGCATGATCTCGCCCTTGTTCATCCAGCACTTCACGCCGATGCGGCCGAAGGTGGTGCGGGCCTCGTAGAAGCCGTAGTCGATGTCGGCGCGCATCGTGTGCAGCGGCACGCGTCCGTCGGCGTAGGTTTCGGTGCGCGCCATCTCGGCGCCGCCGAGGCGACCGGACACCTGGACCTTCACGCCCTTGGCGCCGGAGCGCATCGCGCTGGTCAGCGCGCGCTTCATCGCGCGACGGAAGGCGACGCGGTTCTGAAGCTGCTCGGCGATCGACTGGGCGACGAGCTTGGCGTCGAGCTCGGGGCGCTTGATCTCCAGGATGTTCACCTTGATCTGCTTGCCCGTCATCTTGTGCAGGTCGCGCCGCAGCGCGTCCACTTCGGCGCCGGACTTGCCGATCACGATGCCCGGGCGCGCGGTGTGGATGTTCACCTCGAGCTCGTTGGCGTTCTTCTTGATCGTGATGTCCGAGAGGCCGGCATGGGCGAGCCTGTCCACGATATGCCTGCGCACCTTGATGTCCTCCGCCAGGTACTCGGCGAAGTTGCGCTCGTTGAACCAGTTCGACTTCCAATCGTGGATGTAGCCCACGCGAATCGACTCTGGATGAACCTTCTGTCCCATGCTTGCCTGTCGTCTCTCTGAAGTCCGGTTTGCCTTGTGCTCGCTCAGCGGCGCTCGGGCGCGAGTGTGATCGTGAGGTGGCTGGTGCGCTTGCGAATCGCGGACGCCCTGCCCCTCGCCCGCGGCTGGAAGCGCTTGATCGTCGGGCCTTCGTCGGCGAATGCCTCTCGCACCACCAGGTCCTCGGCGACGAGCTCGTGATTGTTCTCCGCGTTGGCGATCGCCGACTCCAGCACCTTGCTCCAGTCGCGCGCGACTCCGCGGGGATTGAACGCGAGGATAGCGCGTGCCTCGTCGACGGACTTGCCTCGCAGGTGGTCGCAGACCAAGCGGGCCTTGCGCGCGGAGGTTCGCACGTAGCGGGCCTGGGCCCTGACCACGCGCACGGAGCCGCCGGCGCGGGGCGCAGCCGCGGCGCGCGGAGCGGACTTGGGCTCCGCCGGAGCCTCGCTCTCGGCGGCGCGGGAGCCACGGCGCGGCTTGGACTTCTCCTCGGCGGCCGGCTCGCCGGCCTCCGCGGTCGGCTCCGCGTCGGCCTCCGCGGCGGCGGCCTGCTCGGCGCCAGCCTCAGGCTCGGCCTTCTTGGCCCGCGAGCGGCGCGGCTTCTTGGAGGCCTCGCCCTGCTCCGCGGCGGCCTCGGTCGCCTCCTCGGCCTCCTCGGCCTCCTCGGCGTCATCCGCCGCCTTGGCCTTGGTGGTCCGGCGGCGCTTGGGCTTCTGCGCTGCCTCCTCGGCCTGCTCGGCGGCGGCCTTGGGCTCCTCCGTCGCGCCGGCGGCCTCAGGCTCCGCCTGCGCGGCGTCCTTGGGCTCCTCCGGGGCGTCGGGCTGCTTCTCCTCGGCCATCAACGAACCTTTCCGGAGCCGGCGTGACCGCGGAATTGACGGGTGGGAGCGAACTCGCCGAGCTTGTGGCCGACCATCGACTCGCTGACGAAGACTGGCACGTGCTTGCGGCCGTCGTGGACGGCAAGCGTGTGCCCGACCATCTCGGGGAAGATCGTGGAGGCGCGCGACCAGGTCCTGATCATCTGGCGGCGGTTTTCCTCGTTCATCTTGTTGACCTTGGCCAGCAGGCGCTCTTCCACCCACGGCCCCTTCTTGCTGGAACGGCTCATCTGCCCTTGCCCTTTCCACGCCGCCGCCCGCGGACGATGTAGCGATCGGAGGCCTTGTTCTTCTTGCGCGTGCGGTAGCCGAGCGTCGGCTTGCCCCACGGGGTGACCGGGTGACGACCGGGCGTGGTGGAGCCCTCGCCGCCGCCGTGCGGGTGGTCGACCGGGTTCATCGCGGTGCCGCGCGTCTGCGGGCGCACGCCCATGTGGCGCTTGCGACCGGCCTTGCCGACCTTCACGTTCTGGTGGTCGGCGTTGCCGATCACGCCGACGGTCGCCCTGCACTCGGCGCGCACGAGCCGCATCTCGCCGGAGGGCAGCCTCAGCGAGGCCATCTCGCCGTCCTTGGCCATGAGCTGTGCGGAGGCGCCGGCTGAGCGCACCATCTGAGCGCCGCGACCGGGCTGCAGCTCGACGCAGTGCACGACGGTGCCGACCGGCATCCGCGAGAGCGGCAGGCAGTGGCCGACCGCGATGTCGGCCTCATCGCCTGAGCGCACGGTCATGCCGACGTTCAGCCGCTGCGGGGCCAGGATGTAACGCTTCTCCCCGTCGGCGTAGTGCAGCAGCGCGATGTAGGCGGAGCGGTTGGGGTCGTACTCGATGGCGGCGACCTTCGCCGGCAGCTCGTCCTTGCGGCGCTTGAAGTCGATGCGCCGGTAGAGCCGCTTGGCGCCGCCGCCGCGGTGACGCGCGGTCTTGCGGCCGTGGGCGTTGCGCCCTCCACTCTTCTTCAGGCCTTCGGTGAGCGACTTCTCCGGCTCGGACTTCGTGATCTCGGCGAAGTCGGGATAGGAGACGAAGCGCCGTCCCGGACTGGTTGGCTTTGGCTTGCGAATCGGCACGATTAGTTCCTGAGATGGTCGTGAGTCGAGTCAGACAAGGACGCAGGGAGCGTGGCGTGCTTTGCACGCGAGCGACCGAGGACGCAGTATGGCGAAGCGCTCAAGGCCATCTCAGCTCTCCACAGACTCAAAGGACTGGTAGATCGGAATGCTCTGGCCCGCTGCGACCTCCACGATCGCCTTCTTCCAGGCGCGCGTGCGGCCGCGCGTGACGCCACGGCGCTTGGGCTTGCTCTTGACGCTCATCGTGCGCACCTGCACGACCTTCACGTCGAACATCGTCTCCACCGCCTGACGGATCTGGGTGCGGTGAGCGTCCGGGTGCACGCGGAAGGTGTACTTGCCTGCGGAGGAGAGCACGTAGCTCTTCTCCGAGATGACGGGGCGTATCACTACCTGGGCGAGATCCATCAGGAGGCCTCCTCCGTGTCGGCCGCCTGCGCAGCGGGCTCGTCGGTCTCGCGCTGAGCTCCGACCGCGCGGGCGGTCAGGGCGTCCAGCGCGGCCTGCGATGTGACGAGGTTCGCTGCGCGCAGCAGATCCGCGACGCCCACGTTCTCGGGAGTCAGGACCGCGACCTGCGCGAGGTTGCGGAAGGACAGCGCCGCGTCGCGCTCCTGGGCATCCAGCACGATCAGCGTGGCGCCCTTCTGCGCGGGGGCCCACCCTGCCAGCAGCTCCCGTGCCTGCCGCGTCTTGGGCTCGGTGAACGCCGAGGCGTCGAGCACCGCCAGCGAGGCGCGCTGTGCGTGCAGGGAGAGCGCGCTGCGCAGGGCCGCGCGCTGCTCCTTGCGGTTGACCTTGAAGGTGTAGGAGCGCGGCTGCGGCCCGAAGGTCACACCGCCCCCGGTCCAGATGGGAGAGCGGCTGGAGCCGGCGCGAGCACGGCCAGTTCCCTTCTGGCGCCAGGGCTTGGCGCCGCCGCCGGAGACCATCCCGCGGGTCTTGGTCGCGGCGGTGCCGCGACGGCGCGCGGCCTGCTCGGCGCGCACGCTCTGGTGCACCAGGGGTTCGTTGAACCGCGCCGCGAACGCGGTCTCGTCCAGCTTCACCTTCTTGGTGGCACCTAGGATCTGGGCCTCAGCCATCGCTGCGCACCTCCACGACTCCGCCGCGCGGCCCGGGCACCGCGCCACGCACGAGGATCAGGTTCTCCGCCGCGTCGACGGAGACGATCGTGAGGCCGCGCTGCGTGATCCTCACGTTTCCGGTCTGACCCGGCCCACGCAGGCCCTTGAAGACTCTGGCCGGGAAGGCGGAGGCGCCGATCGATCCCGGGGCGCGCACGTTGTGCGAGCCGTGGGACTTGGGGCCGCGCTTGAAGCCGTGGCGTTTGATCGTGCCCTGGAAGCCCTTGCCCTTGGAGGTGCCGGAGATCTTCACCTTGCCGCCGGCCTCGAAGGCCTCCGCGGTGACGGTCTCGCCGACCTTCAGCTCGGTCGGCTCTTGCTGGCGAAACTCGACCAGGTGCTTCATCGGCGGCGCGTCGGCCTTCTTCAGGTGCCCGAGCTCGGGCTTGGTCAGGCGCCGCTCGCGCGTGGCGCCGAAGGCGAGCTGCACCGCGTCGTATCCGTCGCGCTCACGCGTGCGGACCGCGGTCACCGGGCAGGGCCCGGCCTCCAGCACGGTCACGCGCGCGACGCTTCCGTCGTCGAGGAAGATCTGGGTCATCCCCAGCTTCTTGGCAAGGATCGCTGGCATCGTCACTAGGTGGTCAGCCGGATCTCGATGTCCACGCCGGCGGGCAGATGGTCCAGCCGCTGCAGCGAGTCCACCGTCTTTGGGGTGGGCTGGTGGATGTCGATCAGCCGCTTGTGCGTGCGGATCTCGAAGTGCTCGCGCGAGTCCTTGTCCTTGAACGGAGAGCGGATCACGCAGTAGATGTTCTTCTCGGTTGGCAGCGGCACGGGCCCGGAGACGCTCGCACCCGTGCGAGTCGCGGTCTCCACGATCTCCTTCGCGGCCGACTCGATCGCCGAGGTGTCATACGCCTTGAGGCGGATCCTGATCTTGTTTTGCGTTGCTGGCGCCATTGAAGCCTGTCTGTCCTGATGAAGTTGGTGCTGTTCGCGGTAGTTGTCCGGTGCTTCTGCTGTGCTATTTGCGGTCTGCGCTTTGGAGGCCCCGCCCGGCCGGTCCGAAGCCGAGAGAAAGGGCGGATTCCCTCTGTCCGGGAGTCCGCCCCTAGCCGTGTCGGACCGGCGGCTGCCTATTCGTCGTATCTGCCTGCTGGACCGGGAATCAGCTTCCCGGCAAAAAAGAGGGGCGTCTGTGAAAGATCGACAGACGCCCCGCCTGTGCTACTCGATGATCTCGCTGACCACGCCGGAGCCGACCGTGCGGCCACCCTCGCGAATCGCGAAGCGCAGGCCCTGGTCCATGGCGATTGGCTGGATCAGCTCGATCTCCATCGTGACGTTGTCGCCCGGCATCACCATCTCGACGCCCTCGGGGAGCCTGGCCACGCCGGTCACGTCGGTTGTACGGAAGTAGAACTGAGGCCTGTACCCGGTGAAGAACGGCGTGTGGCGGCCGCCCTCCTCCTTCTTCAGGACGTAGACCTCGGACTTGAACTTGGTGTGCGGGGTGATCGACCCCGGCTTGCAGAGCACCTGGCCGCGCTCGATCTCCTCGCGCTTGGTGCCGCGCAGCAGGCAGCCGACGTTGTCGCCCGCCTGACCCTCGTCGAGGATCTTGCGGAACATCTCGACGCCGGTGACGACCGTGGAGGTCGAGTCGTGGATGCCCACGATTTCGATGGTGTCGCCGGTTTTGATGATGCCCTGCTCGATGCGGCCGGTGGCCACCGTGCCGCGGCCGGTGATCGAGAAGACGTCCTCGACCGGCATCAGGAACGGCTTGTCGAGCTCGCGCACGGGCTCGGGGATGTAGGTGTCCAGCGCGTCGGCCAGCTCGACGATCTTGGCCTTGTAGCCCTCGTCGCCTTCCAGCGCCTTCAGCGCCGAGCCGGTGATGAAGGGGATGTCGTCGCCGGGGAAGTCGTACTCGGAGAGCAGCTCGCGCACCTCGACCTCGACCAGCTCCAGCAGTTCCTCGTCGTCGACCATGTCGGCCTTGTTGAGGAACACCACGATGTAGGGGACGCCGACCTGGCGGGCCAGGAGGATGTGCTCGCGGGTCTGCGGCATCGGGCCGTCGGCGGCGGAGACCACCAGGATCGCGCCGTCCATCTGCGCGGCGCCGGTGATCATGTTCTTGACGTAGTCGGCGTGACCGGGGCAGTCCACGTGCGCGTAGTGGCGCTTCTCCGTCTGGTACTCGACGTGAGAGGTGGCGATGGTGATCCCGCGCTCCTTCTCCTCAGGAGCGTTGTCGATTTCCTCGAAGCTGCGGGCCTCGCCGCCCATCTTCTCCGCGAGCACCGTGGTGATCGCAGCGGTCAGCGTCGTCTTGCCGTGATCGATGTGACCGATCGTCCCGACATTGACGTGGGGCTTATCGCGCTCGAACTTCTCCTTCGCCACTTTGAATTCGCTCCTGTATTAGCTTGGACGCCCGCCCCCGTCGGGACGAACCGGAAAATCTATCTGACTTCGGTCTTCTTTGCTTGCTGACTGGCTCTTGACTGCAACGAACCCGGACCCTGAGATGGCCGTGAGTCGAGCGAGACAAGGACGCAGGGAGCGTGGCGTACGGACGTACGCGAGCGACCGAGGACGCAGTATCGCGAAGTGCTCACGGTCATCTCAGGCGGGGACGGGCTCTCCGCTGCGTTGCTCGACGATCTTTTCCGCGATGTTCGGCGGGACCTCCTCGTAGCCCTCGAACTGCATCGTGTACGTCGCGCGCCCCTGGGTGTTGGAGCGCAGATCGGTGGCATAGCCGAACATTTCCGACAGCGGCACCTTGGCTGTGACCGCAAGCGCGTTGCCGCGCAGCTCCTGGCCTTCCACGCGGCCGCGCCGGCGCGAAAGGTCGCCGATCACGTCGCCGAGGAACTCTTCCGGCACCACGACCTCGACCGCGAAGATCGGCTCCAGCAGCACCGGCTTGGCGCGCTTGGCCGCCTCGGTGAACGCCAGCGAGCCGGCGATCTTGAAGGCGATCTCCGAGGAGTCGACGTCGTGGTACTTGCCGTCCACCAGCGTGACGCGGATGTCAACCATCGGATAGCCGGCCTTCACGCCGTTGACCAGCGCCTCCTCGCAGCCCTTCTCCACCGAGGGGATGTACTCGGTCGGGATGGCGCCGCCCTTGATCTTGTTGACGAACTCGAAGCCTTCGCCCGGAGCCGGCTCCAGGTCGATGTAGACCACGCCGAACTGGCCCGAGCCGCCGGTCTGGCGGACGAAGCGGCCTTCGATCTTCTCGGCCTTGCCGCGCACGGTCTCGCGGTAGGAGACCTGCGGGCGGCCGACGTTGGCCTCGACGCCGAACTCGCGCTTCATGCGATCGACCAGCACTTCGAGGTGAAGCTCGCCCATGCCGGAGATCTCGGTCTGGCCGGTCTCCTCGTTGGTTTTGACCTGGAAGGTCGGGTCCTCCTCGGCCAGGCGGCCCAGGGCGACGGACATCTTCTCCTGGTCGGCCTTGGTCTTGGGCTCCACGGCGACCTTGATCACCGGCTCGGGGAATTCGATCTGCTCCAGGCGGATCGGCGCGTCGGGCGCGGCCAGCGTGTCGCCGGTCACGACCTGCTTGATGCCCACGGCGGCGGCGATGTCCCCCGCGTGGACCTCGGAGACCTCCTCGCGATCGTTGGCATGCATCATCAGGATGCGCCCGATCCGCTCGGTGCGGCCGGAGTTGACGTTCAGTACGCGCGCGCCGCTCTCCAGCTTGCCGGAGTAGACCCGGAAGTAGGTGAGCTTGCCGACGTAGGGGTCGGCCATGATCTTGAACGCGAGCGCCGCGAACGGCTCGGAGTCGTCGGCGTTGCGCGTGATCTCGCGCTCCTCCTCGGAGCCCTTGACCAGCTCGGTGCCGGTCACCGGCGGGACGTCCAGCGGCGATGGCAGGTAGTCGATCACGGCGTCCAGCAGCGGCTGCACGCCCTTGTTCTTGAAGGAGGAGCCGCACAGCACGGGAGTCATGGCGATCTCCAGCGTCGCCTTGCGGATCGCCTGCTTGAGGCGCTCCGGCGTGATCTCGGCCTCCTCCAGGATCAGCTCGACCAGGTCGTCGTCGTGCTTTGAGACCTCCTCGAGCAGGTGCTCGTGGGCCGCGGCGGCGGCGTCCTCGTACTCCGCCGGGATGTCGGTCTCTTCCTGCTCCTTGCCGAGCTCGTCCTTGTAGATGATCGCCTTCATCTCCACCAGGTCGATTACTCCCAGGAAGTCGGACTCCGCGCCGATCGGAAGCTGGATCGGCACCGGGTTGGCGCCCAGGCGATCGATCATCGTCTGCACGCCGCCCTCGAAGTTGGCGCCGATGCGGTCCATCTTGTTGATGTAGGCGATGCGCGGGACGTGGTACTTGTCCGCCTGGCGCCAGACCGTCTCGGACTGGGGCTCGACGCCCGCGACGGAGTCGAAGAGCGCGATCGCGCCGTCGAGCACGCGCAGCGAGCGCTCGACCTCGACCGTGAAGTCGACGTGGCCGGGCGTGTCGATGATGTTGATGCGGTTGTCCTTCCACTCCGCGGTCGTGGCGGCGGAGGTGATGGTGATGCCGCGCTCCTGCTCCTGCTCCATCCAGTCCATCGTCGCGGCGCCCTCGTGGACCTCGCCCATCTTGTAGGTGCGGCCGGTGTAGTAGAGGATGCGCTCCGTCGTCGTGGTCTTGCCCGCGTCGATGTGGGCCATGATCCCGATGTTGCGCGTCTTCTGCAGTGTGAACTTGCGTGGCATCGCTTTTGCTCTTCAGGTCTGGTGTTGGGTGGTGGCGGGCAAAAAAATGGGGCCCCTCGGGCCCACGCGCGCTGCTGGTCGTTGTGGACCGGTGTGCGTCGCTATGTGCTCAGGGTCTCCATCTGATCTTGCGCTCTCCTGCCGGCGCCGCGCACGTGGGCGCGTCTGGCCGCGGACTTCCGGCGACTATAGCAGAGGCCGGTCCGCAGTCAAAAGCGCTCCGCTCAGCGGGGATGCGCGCTCTGCGAGTCGCATCCAGGCTCCTGCGCGAAGACGCGCTGCAATGCTCGCAGCACCTCGGCCGCGGTGGTCAGGTCGCCGTCGGGGATCCCCTCCAGA
Source organism: Solirubrobacterales bacterium (assembly GCA_027315115.1). Classification (GTDB taxonomy): domain Bacteria; phylum Actinomycetota; class Thermoleophilia; order Solirubrobacterales; family Solirubrobacteraceae; genus Palsa-744. Next base: position 49,581 of record DAHUYQ010000043.1, read on the forward strand.
GCATCACGCCAGCGCTCTTCCCAGGCTTCGCGCTTTGCTTCGACGAGCGCGCGCCCCTCCGGGGTCAGACGGCAGACCACGACCCGTTTGTCGCTGGGGGAGCGCGCGCGCTCGACGTGACCGGCCCGCGCCAGGTGGTCGAGCATCTCGGTCACGGCGCCGGGACTGATCCGCGCCGCGGCGGCAAGCTCGCCGACCGGCAGATCCCCGCGCGTGAAGAGCTCGCTGAGCAGCCCGAGCTGCGCGTAGCTGAGCTCCGCGCCACCAAGATGGGTGTCGCGCCCGCGCAGCCGGATCACCTCGCGAATCGTTTCCCGGAACGTCTCGGCAAGCGCGCCGGCCGCGGGACTCAGCCGCGAGCCCTGCTCCTCCTGGACGCTACGCACCGTGCGCGACATGGGCGCGGTGATTCTACGCGCCGATCGGCTCCACGCCGGCGTCCAGGGCGCTCTCGGCGCCCCGCTTGGCGCCGGGGGACTCAGCCCGCAGCAGGAACAGGCAGGGCACCAGGGAGAGCACGGCGATGCCCAGTGCCCACCAGTAGGAGGTCTGGAAGGCGTGCGCGAGCTGCTCGCCGAGCGTCGCGTGCAGCGTGGCGGCCTGCGCCGCCGAGTTGGCGTGACCGAGCGCGTGGCCGGTCGCGACGGCGGCGGCGCCGGCGCGCTGCAGCACCACCGCGAGGATCGCGGTGCCGATCGCGCCGCCGACCCGTTGCAGCACGTTCATCTGCGGCGTGGCGTCGGAGATCTGGTCGCGTCGCAGCGAGGCATAGGCGACGGTCATCGCCGGCATGAAGGAGAGGCCGATGCTGCTCCCGCGCACGAGCAGGATCAGCGAGATCAGCAGGATCGAGCTGTGTACACCCACGAACGCGAGCGGCAGCGTCGTCAGGCACAGGACCGAGACTCCGAGCAGGGCGACGCGGCCGCCGCCGAAGCGCTCGGCGGCGCGCGCCGCCAGCGGCATCGCGATCAGCGCGCCGATCCCCTGCGGGCCGTTGAGCAGACCGGTGAGGATCACGCTCTGCCCGCGCACCTGCTGGTAGTAGAGGGGCACGAGGATCATCGCGCCGAAGAGCGCGGCGGAGAGCCCGAAGGTCGTCAACGACGCGGCGCCGAAGACGCGGCTGCGGTAGAGCTTCAGGTCGAGCAGCGGCCGCTGCACGCGCGGGGCGTGCAGGCCGAATAGCAGGACCAGAGCCAGGCCCACGATCACCGGCCCGATCACGCCCGCCGAGCCGATGCCGCCGCCGGTGCCCAGTTCGCTGAGGCCGTAGACGACGCCCACGCACCCGCCCGAAAGCAGGGCCAGGCCGACCACGTCCAGGCGCCCCGCCTCGCCGGACTCGGTCTTGGGGATCATCCGCCAGCCCAGCGCGAAAGCCAGGAAGCCGACCGGCACGTTGACGAAGAAGATCCAGGACCAGTGCAGGTTCTGCAGAATCAACCCGCCGATCACCGGGCCGAGGATCGGCGCGAGCATCGCTGGCATCGAGATCACGCCCATCACCCTGCCCATCCGCTGCGGGCCGGCCACGTGAGCCATGATCATCTGCCCGACGGGCATGATCATGCCGCCGCCGACGCCCTGCAGCACGCGGAAGAGGACCAGCGTGCCGAGGCTGTGAGCGAAGCCGCAGGCGGCAGATCCGCCGGTGAAGAGCACCAGCGAGATCAGGTAGACGCGCTTGGCGCCGAAGCGACGGGCCGCCCAGCCGGTCACCGGGATCACCGCCCCCAGCGAGAGCAGATAGCCGGTCACCACCCACTGCACCTGGGAGATCGGGCTGGCGAGATCCTTGGAGAGCGTGTCCAGCGCGACGTTGACGATCGTCGTGTCGAGGATCGACATGACCATCCCGAGGATCACCACGCCGGCGATCACCCATACGTGACGCTCGATCCGATCGGTCGCGGCGGGCCCGCGGTCAGCGAGCGAGGTGTCAACGACAGAAGACATTCGGTCCCGAAAGATTAGGTGCCGAACTGTTTCTGTTCAAGTGTGCATCGGTCACACAGCGGGCAGGGCAGCACGCGGCTGCATGAGGTACGCCCGGCCGAACATGCGCGGGTGGGTGGGGTCCGGTCACCGGCGCATGCGCCGGTCGGTCTGAAGACCTACCAGCGGTAGTGCGCGAAGGCCTTGTTGGCCTGCGCCATGCGGTAGATGTCGTCCTTGCGCTTGTAGGCGCTGCCCTGCTGCGAGGAGGCGTCCATCAGCTCGTTGGCGAGCCGCTGGGCCATCGTCTTCTCGCGACGCTGGCGCGCGTACTGGACCAGCCAGCGGACCGCCAGCGTGCGGGCGCGGCGGGTCGGAACCTCGACGGGCACCTGGTAGGTGGCGCCGCCGACGCGGCGGGAGCGGACCTCGAGGGTGGGGGTCAAAGCCTTGATCGCCGTCTCCAGCATCTCCAGCGGCTCCTTGTCGCCGCGCTCGCCGAGCAGGGCCAGCGCGTCGTAGACGATCCGCTCGGCGATCGACTTCTCGCCGTCGAGCATCACCTTGTTGATGATCTGCTGGACCAGCTTGGAGTGGTAGACGGGGTCCGGCTCGAGCGTGCGGACCTGGGCGGCTGCGCGACGTGGCATGGCTACTTCTTCTTCACGCCGTACTGCGAGCGCGCCTTCTTGCGGTCGCTGACGCCGGCGGCGTCAAGCGCCCCGCGCACGACCTTGTAGCGGACGCCCGGCAGGTCCTTGACGCGGCCGCCGCGCACGAGCACAACCGAGTGCTCCTGCAGGTTGTGGCCCTCGCCGGGGATGTAGGCGGTGACTTCCGCCGAGCCGGAGATGCGCACGCGCGCGACCTTTCGGAGGGCGGAGTTCGGCTTCTTCGGGGTGGTCGTGTAGACGCGAGTGCAGACGCCGCGACGCTGAGGAGCGGCGACCTTCTTCTTGCGTCCCTTCCCGGACTTGAGGCCGGGAGTCGAAACCTTTTTCTTGGGGGCGACGCGCCCCTTGCGCACTAGCTGGCTGGTAGTCGGCATATCGGGTTGGAGATGGTAGCAGTGAGAGGTCGGCCTCGCAGGCGCGACCCACGAATGGATGTGGACGGGCCTTACGCGGAGGCCGCCGAGACGCGCGCCGAGCGGACCGGCGCGGGCATCAGCGCGGAGGCGACTATGACCAGCACGAAGGCCAGCCCCTGCATCACGATCCCGGCCGCGCTGCCGGGCATCGGGTCGCCGAAGACGATGATCCCGGAGGCGATGCCGGCGATGTTCGCGGCGGTCCCAGTGACAGCGATCACGGGCACGGCCTCCCCATCCTGCAGGCCGCGCGCGGACGCGTAGAAGGCCAGCACCGAGGCGGCGATCGCGACCGCGAGCCACGGGCTGCTCAGCAGCGCCGGCGCGCCGTGGGCGCCCATGATCCCGGTCAGGGCCTTGATCGCGGTGTCAGAGACGCCGAAGAGGACGCCTGCCGCCGCGCCCAGCATCACGCCGTGGTGCTCGACGCGGCCGCCCACGCGCGGTCCCATGATCAGCAGGCCGCCGAGGCCGAACAGGCCCGCCTCGAAGCCGATCATCGCCGGGGAGGAGAAGCGAGAGTGGGAGCCGTGCATCGCCGGCAGCGTCGCGCCGAGGGTGACCAGCGCAGCCGCGGTCAGGCAGAGCCCGACCCACTGGCGCCCGCCGACCTTGAAGCCGAAGAGCCTGTCGGCCATCACCGCGATCAGCACGACGCCGGCGGCCAGAGCGACCTGCACGACCGACATCGGCGCGAGCGCGAGCGCCGCCACGTGCAGGCCCCAGCTCGCGGCCGCCACGATCATGCCGAGCGTGAACCACTTGGAGGCGAAGAGCTGCCTGGCCGAGCGCAGCGGGTGGGCGGGGCTGACCCGCTGCACTGCGTTGGCGCCCCTGTACTTCAGGAAGAAGGCCAGGTTGGCGACCACCGCGCAGGCGAGGGCGAGCAGGATTCCGGGTGCGAGTGCCAATGTCTGTCTTTGGTTTGGACCGTGGGTGGGTGGCCGGTGCGCTGGGCGCTTCCGCGAGCTCTGGTGCGCCCCCCTGAGGCCGCTAGTCTGCGGCCCTGCCTACATCGGCTCGCGGCTGCGGTTGCTTGACCGGCCTGTCGCGAAGTGGGCACCTTAGCGGGTGATGCATGTGCGGGAGCTAAAGAAACCGGGTGGGTTGCGTGAGGCCGAGCAGGCGCGGCGGTCGCCCCTGCTGCTGCTCGACATCGACGGGGTGATCTCGCTGTTCGGCTTCCCGGCGCAGCATCCTCCCGCTGGGAGATTCCATGCGATCGAAGGTCTCCCCCACTTCATCTCCGGCGCGGCGGCGCCGCTGATCGCCCGCTTGGCCGGCGCTTTCGATCTGGCATGGGCCAGCGGCTGGGAGGACCGCGCCAACGATCACCTGCCGCATCTGCTGGGGCTGCCGGGGCCGCTGCCGTTCCTGCGCTTCACGCGCGGCAGCGGCGCAGGATCCTCGATGCGCGCCCACTGGAAGCTCGCGGCCGTCGATGCCTATGCGGGCGATCGCGCGCTGGCGTGGGTGGACGACGCCTTCGACCGGTCCTGTGAGCAGTGGGCGAGCGACCGCGCCGCTCCGACGCTGCTGGTCGCGACCGAGCCGGCGGTCGGGCTGACCGAGGCGCACGCCGAGCGGCTGCTGGCATGGGCAGGCGGCGATTAGGCGCCGCCCGTCGCTTCTTCCGCCGAGGCGACGCTCACGTCTCCCTGTGTTTCCAGTGGCGCGGAGACGGTGGCGGGAACGCCGGCGCCGCCGAGGCAGAGCGCCCGCAGCGCCGTGATCGGCTCCGGCGCCGGGTGGCGGTGCTTGCCGCGTCCGATGTGCCGTGGCCGCAGTACCTGGGGATGCGTGACGCTCGCCGGCAGCGTCCAGTCGCCTTCGGCGTCGGTGACCACGCTTGCCAGCGTGCGCTCCAGCACCGCCTGGCCGCGCTCGGAGACGGTGCGCCGCTGCACCTGCACCGGCGCCCCGACGATCGGGCTACCGTCGAGCTGGAGGACCCGGCCGGCCAGCAGGCTCGGCGAGGCCAGCTCGATCGTGGCCCTGGCCGGCGTGCCGGCAAGTGCCGCCGCGCCGTGCCTGATCGCCGCCAGCTCGCCGTAGAGCACGTTGCCGGGGCAGGCGGTGGCATCGGCGTCGCGATGACCCGCGATGCGTGGAAGGTTGACGAGCGCGTTGGCGGGGAAGCGGCTGTAGACGGCGCCCGCCGGGTCGACGCGCACCTCCACGTGCCCCTGTGCCGGCACGCCATGCAGCGAGAGCTTCCAGGCGAGCAGCCGTTGCAGAGCCTGCTCGGCGGCCTTGGAGATCGGTGTTTCCTGGAAGTCGCCGAGCACCGCCACACCGGTCGAGAGCGCGTTGTAGCCGCCGGCCTGCGCGCCGACCACGGGCTCGTCGATGCCGCCTGCGCGAGCCTCGAAGATCCGACCGAAGAGGTCGATCACGAAGTTGTAGCCGATGTCGTTCCAGCCCCGCACGAAGCGGTGGAATGCGTAGATCGCGCGCAGCATCGCCGGCACCTCCGCCGCCGAATAGCCGTTGGGGCTCTCGGTGTGGTGGACGATGCCGAGCTGCACGTTCCCGTATTCGGGCGCCACGCGCGGGGGCGAGTCGCCGCCGGCCCAGGCCCGGCGGGCGATGATCGGCGGCTGGCCAGGCCCGGCGTCGAGCACCGGGGAGGCGAGCGGCGACGCGGCGACCGCCGCCGCGACGCGGCCACGCCTCGGCGCGGCGGCGTCGACCAGGTGCAGCGCGAGCCCCTCGACGGGCTGGGCGAGCCGCAGTTGCAGGACTTCGGAGGCTCCGACCCATACCGGCTCGCCGACCAGATCGCCCGCGCGCTGGGCGGCCGCCTCGGCGCCGCTTGGCTGGTGGCCGTTGGCGGCGGCCTGCGCCCAGTGGCCCCAGCGACCGTCGGCGCGCATGGTGCGGATTTCGATCCGCGCCGCCGCCGGGGCGTTCCAGGCCAGCCCCGCCAGGTCGAAGCGAGCGGGCGCCTGGACGGTCCTCACGCCGGCGCGCGGCGACCCGAGGCCGACGGTGAACAGCCGCGGCGGCGCCTGGCCGGCGACCTTGCCGGCTCCGAGCGTGGGGATCTGGCCGCGCAGCGCCGCCGCCAGCGAGCCTCGGGGGTCCGCGGCGCTTGCAGCAGCGGCGCCGGCCGTCAGAGCCAGCAGCGATCGACGTGTCAGGTCGTTACCTGCCATGCGCCTGCCAGAAGGGTTAGCAGGCTTCTCGCGGGGGCGCGCGGGTTCTGCGCGCCCCTCGCGAAAGGTCACTCCTCGGGAGCTGCCTCCTCCGGCACCTCGAGCTCGGCGAGCTCCTCGGCGAAGCCCGTGTCCGCCGCGCCCGCGCCCATCTGCTCCAGGGAGGCGAGATCGTCGTCGAAGGCGCGGTTGATATCACCGCCGCCGTCGCCCTCGCCCTCGCCGATGCCCAGTTCGGATTCGATCTCTTCGCGGTCGAGCAGGCCGACCTCGTCGATCGCGCGGGGCAGCGGTTCGGCCGGTTCGATCTCGATCCGGCGGTAGCGCTTGAGGCCCGTGGCGGCCGGGATCAGCTTGCCGATGATCACGTTCTCCTTGAGGCCGTTGAGCCGGTCGGTCTTGCCTTCCAGCGCGGCGTCGGTGAGCACCTTCGTGGTCTCCTGGAAGGAGGCCGCGGAGAGGAAGGAGTCGGTGTTCAGCGACGCCTTCGTGATCCCGAGGATGATGTCCTCGAACTGCGCGGTCTCGCCGCCCTTGGCCACGATCTCGTCGTTGACCTTCGCGAACTCGAAGCGATCGACGAACTGGCCCGGCAGGTAGTCGGTGTCGCCCTTCTGGTCGACGCGCACCTTGCGCAGCATCTGACGCACGATCAGCTCCACGTGCTTGTCGTTGATGTCCACGCCCTGCGACTTGTAGACCTCCTGCACCTCCTTGACCAGGTACTGCTCGGTCTCGGTGCGGCCCCGGATCGCCAGCAGCTCGTGCGGGTACAGCGAGCCCTCGTTGAGCTGCCTGCCCGCCTCGATCTTCTCGCCCTGGGTCACGTAGAGCCGGGTGCGGCGCGGGAAGGCGTGCCGGTGCTCTTCGCCGGCCTCGTCGGTGATCACGACCGTCAGGGCCTTGTCGGTCTCTTCGATGGAGACGACGCCGTCCTGCTCGGCGATCTTGGCAAGGCCCTTCGGGCGGCGTGCCTCGAAGAGCTCCACCACGCGCGGCAGGCCGTGCGTGATGTCCGCGCCGGCGACGCCGCCGGTGTGGAACGTGCGCATCGTGAGCTGCGTGCCCGGCTCGCCGATCGACTGTGCCGCCACGATTCCGACCGCGTCGCCGATCTGAGCGAGCTGGCCGGTGGCCAGCGAGCGGCCGTAGCAGGCCTGACAGACGCCGCTGACGGCCTCGCACTTGAGCACCGAGCGCACCGGCACGGTCACCTTGACGCCCTTCTCGTGGTCCTCGGCGAACGCCTTGCCGATCTCCTCGAGCTCCGGGCGCCCGATTTCGGCGCCCTGCTCGACCAGCACGCGGCCACGCTTGGTCGTGATCGGCTGTGCCGCGATCCGCCCGACGAGCACTTCCAGCGGCACCCCGTCGGGGTCGTAGACGGCGACGTCGATGTGCTCCTTGGCGCCACAGTCGGCCTCACGGATGATCACGTCCTGAGCCACGTCGACCAGGCGGCGCGTCAGGTAGCCGGAGTCGGCGGTGCGCAGAGCCGTGTCGGCAAGTCCCTTTCGGGCGCCGTGCGTCGAGATGAAGTACTCCAGGACGGAGAGTCCCTCCATGAAGTTGGACTTGATCGGCCGCTCGATGATCTCGCCCTTCGGGTTGGCCATCAGGCCGCGCATCCCCGCGAGCTGGCGGATCTGCTTGAAGGAGCCGCGAGCGCCCGAGTTGGCCATCATGAAGATGGGGTTCAGGGTCTCGAGGTTCGCGATCATCGCCTCCGCGACCTCGTCGGTGGCCGCGTTCCACTTGTCCACGACCGCCTCGTGGCGCTCTTCCTGGGTGATCAGGCCCATGTCGTACTGGTCGGAGATCTCGGCGACCTGGTGGTCGTAGCGCTCGAGGATCTGCGGCTTGCTCGGCGGCACGACCACGTCGTTCTTGGAGATCGTGATCCCCGCCTTGGTGGCGTACTGGAACCCGAGGTCCTTGAATGCGTCGAGCACGAGCGAGATCGCCGTGGCCCCGTAGTTCTGGACCAGCAGGTCGATCAGCCTCGTGGTGTCGCGCTTCTTCATCGACTGGTTGACGAAGACGTAGGAGCTCGGGTCGAATTCGCCGCCCAGCGCCTCCGCGAGCGCCCGCTCGATGCGGTCGTTGTAGATGATCCGCCCGACCGTGGTCAGTAGATGGCCGCCATCACGCTGGAAGGGCCGGAACTCTGCGATGTCGTGCAACTTCACGACGCCGGCCTCGTAGGAGAGCTCGGCCTCCTGCGCGGTCCTGAAGACGTGCGGGCGCGGCTCGTCGCTCGGCCACTTGCCCTCCGTCAACAGCTCCCGCTTGCCGTCGAGCTCGTCCGCTTCGGGACCGTAGGTGAGGTAGTAGGCGCCGAGGATCATGTCCTGGGTGGGCGTGGCCAGCGGCGCGCCGTGAGCCGGCGAGAGGATGTTGTTGGAGGAGAGCATCAGGATGCGCGCCTCCGCCTGTGCCTCCGCCGAGAGCGGCAGGTGCACGGCCATCTGGTCGCCGTCGAAGTCCGCGTTGAAGGCGTGGCAGACCAGGGGGTGAACCTGGATCGCCTTGCCCTCGACCAGCAGCGGTTCGAAGGCCTGGATGCCGAGGCGGTGCAGGGTGGGCGCCCGGTTGAGCAGCACCGGGTGCTCGTGGATGACCTCCTCGAGCACGTCCCACACCTCGCCGATCATCGAGTCGACCATCTTCTTGGCCGCCTTGATGTTCTGCGCGGACTTGCGCTCCACCAGCCGAGCCATGATGAACGGCTTGAAGAGCTCCAGCGCCATGATCTTCGGCAGGCCGCACTGGTGCAGTTTCAGGCTCGGCCCGGCGACGATCACCGAGCGGCCCGAGTAGTCCACGCGCTTGCCGAGCAGGTTCTGGCGGAAGCGGCCCTGCTTGCCCTTGAGCGTGTCGGAGAGCGACTTGAGCGGGCGGTTGTTGGCGCCGCGCAGCACGCGGCCGCGACGGCCGTTGTCGATCAGCGCATCGACCGCTTCTTGCAGCATGCGCTTTTCGTTCTTGATGATGATCTCCGGCGCGTTGAGATCGAGCAAACGCTTGAGGCGATTGTTGCGATTGATGACGCGGCGATAGAGATCGTTGAGATCGGAGGTGGCGAATCGGCCGCCGTCGAGCTGCACCATCGGGCGCAGTTCGGGCGCGATGACCGGAACCGCTTCGAGTA
>DAHUYQ010000050.1 GCA_027315115.1 Solirubrobacterales bacterium
ACCGCTCGCGCACCGCCACCGGACCATCCACCATCGCCTCCAACACCGCCATCACGACCTCCTCACGCCGATCACCAGACGCAAGAAGGGTTCGCCGGACCAGCCACGAATCCTACAAAAAAGCTAACAGAGCACTACTACCTACGCCAGCCGCTGGCGCTTGGTCCGCGGCATCCCGCTCGTCTGGAGCCGACCCGAGCAGCGCGAGCGCATAATCGTCGGCGCCGCGACGCTCACGACCACAACGCCCTCCGGCGACTCGATCTTCGACCAGGCTGAGCGACGCGCCCCCGGCACCCGCAAGACGATCGACATCGCCCTGCACGACCGGCTTGTGCGGTTCTGGGACTGATCCGTCCGGTCCCACCGCGTACAATCAAAGCGTGACCAGCCCGCTCACAAGCACCAACTCCCACGGACTCCGGGTAGTCGCCGACCGGGCACCGCTGCGCCAAGACGTCATGAAGGCCTTCGAGAAGGGCTCCCGCAAGGCCGCCGCCAGCATCGACAGCCTCACCAAGCCGCGCAGCCGTCGCAGCACCGAAGCTACGGCCAAGCGCGCCAAGCGCTCGTAGGCTGAGAGCCCGCGTTCGAGACCAGCCAGACCACGCGCGCGCCCACGGACATGTTCGATGTGTCAGGCATCACTGTGGGCGACCGGCCGGTGGGCCTTTGGCTGCGCGGCCATCCGCCGAGCCGGATATCGTCGTAGCCAGTACACGCATGATCTGGTCGCTGAGACCTACGCACTTCTGATGGCACGGCGCCAGCGACGAGCAACCGGCTAGCCATCATGGCTCGACGACGAGATATACGAGATGATCAAGAGGGTGACCGGGTGGAGCGGCTGACCCCTCCGGCCGGCTACACGCTTGGGAAGGGGCAGCGAGCCGAGGACGTGCTCGCGGTCCAGGCCGATCTGCTCCGCAGCGAGGGCATAGACCCGACGTGGCCTGGCTTCGATGAGAAGGCGCTCCTGGGCCGTAACGCAGACAGCGCTCAATAGAGCCCCAAGGGCGCACGCCGGCCCTCAGTGGTCCGACTGCACGCGAGGCGCGGTCGGATGCTCCGAAAGCCGGCGCACGCCGCAGCCCGGTCGCGGGCTAAAGTGGCCGCTTGAGCGACCACGACTACACCATCCGCGCGGCGCGACCAGCCGACGGGCAAGCGATCCTCGGGCTCTGGCACGGAGCGCGCAGCGCCCACGCAAGCACTGCCGATCGAATCGAGGACATCCACCGACTGCTCGCCCACGCGCCCGGAAGCGTGCTCGTGGCCGACGCGGGCGGCACGCTCGTGGGCACGCTGATCGCCGCGTTCGATGGATGGCGGGGGAACATGTACCGGCTCGCGGTGCTCGCCGAGCACCGTCGCCGCGGCGTGGGGCTGACGCTCGTGCGCGCCGGCGAGGAGCGCCTGCGCAGGCAGGGGGCCTTGCGCATAACGGCCCTGGTTGGGCACGAGGATGAGGTCGCCGCGGCGTTTTGGGAGTCGGTGGGCTATCCGCAGGACCGCGAGATAGGCCGCCGCGTGCGCAACCTGCAGCCCTCGGTCGGCGCCGAGCGATAGACCGGCCAGGCCCGCAGCCGCGCGCGTCCGTCGCGTCGCTCAGCCCAGCCGGCTCGGGCTCAGCCCGGTCAGCCGGCGGCACTCGCGCGCGAGGTGCGCCTGGTCGGCATAGCCCGCGTCGAACGCGGCGCGAGCGAGGTCGTCGCGCTCGCCGGCCATGAAGCGGCGCAGGCGCAGGATGCGCTGAAGCGTCTTGGGGCCATAGCCGACCGAGGTCAGAAAGCGGCGTCGAAGCTGGCGTTCGCTCAACCCCAGATCGGCGGCCAGGGCCTCCACGCGCTGAGCCGGATCTCGCAGACGTCCGACCGCCGCATGAACCGTGCGGTCCGGCGGTCCGGCGTTCACCAGCCGCGCCGCTGCCAAGGCGAGCAGGTGGGGCACGAGCTGAGGGTCGGCCTCGCCGCGCAGCTCTTCACGCGGGTCGAGGCCGAGCGTGGAGAGCTCGACCCGGCGGTCGCGCAGCTCGCACAGCGGGATTCCGAGCGCCGGGCCGCCCGCTCCCGGGAGAAAGCGCACGCCGATGATCCACTCGCCGGGCTCGGTGTGCGAGTGCCACGGCCCGGTGTCCGGTCCGGCGACGATCGCGCTCATCCCTTGGCGCCATACGACGTCCGTGCAGCCGTCTGGAACCACCCGGACCGTCGTTCCGCAGCCGCGCCTGACCCACAGGCAGGCCAGCGCGCCGCGCAGCTCGGGCGGCGCCGCGATCTCGCGATAGCCATACGAGTCCGTTTCGTTCAAGACGGCGCTCGCTTGGCTTGCTTGCATGGACGGCATGAGAATCGAGTTCATTGCCAGCGTAGCCGTGATCGCCGCCGACCCGACGGAGAGCAGGCGACTGTACCTTGACGTGATCGGCCTGCCGCTCGAAGGGCAGGGCGACTACTTCCACAGCGAGAAGATCGAGGGCTCCAAGCACTTCGGCGTATGGCCGCTGAGCGAGGCGGCGCAGGCGTGCTTCGGGACGAGCGAGTGGCCGGCCGACCGGCCTGTGCCACAGGCGAGCATCGAGTTCGAGGTGGCCGACGCGGACGCCGTGGCGGCCGCCGGCGAGGAGCTCAGGGCCGCCGGCTACGAGCTCCTGCATCCCGCTCGCCAGGAGCCCTGGGGCCAGACGGTCGCACGCACGCTCTCGCCGGAGGGGCTGATCGTCGGGATCTCATACGCGCCCTTGCTGCACGAGTGAGCGGTGGGCGCGGGGTGCCCGGCGGGGCGGCCGCCGAGCGCGCGCCTGCCGGCTAATGCGATCGGGCCAAGCCTCCGATGAGATCGACATGCGGGCTCTCGCGCGGCGACATGGATCTTGGGCGGTGGCGCTGACGCTCCTGCTGGCGCTGATCGCCACCTCCGGCACAGCCAGCGGGAGGACGGTCCAGTACTGCTCCCAGATCCCGATCGTGGGCGGGATACCGCCGTGGGGCTTTCACACGGGCTCGCCGATCACCGGCCCCACCGGCAGCTACGCGCGCGGGCACGGCAACATCGACCTGGCTGCCAACACGGTCTCCGGCATCCTCTGCCAGGTCAACCGCTATCGCGGCCAGCCCGACAGGCTGATCATCATGACCGTCGAGCGCCATCTCGTCTACCACTCCCACTACGCGGTGATGTGGGGGGTGCCCGGGAACATCATGAAGATCGTCGTGCGCGTGAAGAGCAGCACCGACCCGCGATGCACGGTCGGGACCGTGGGGCGCGTGACGCTGTTCGCCAGCTACAACGGCGTGCGCAGCGACAGCGTCCAGTTCCGCTTCCCCGCAGCGTGCCGCGGCCACGACCACCTCTATCACGGCACTCAGGTCGACAACCAGGTCCCGCCGCTGTAGCTCCGAAGCGGTCGCTCACCCGTGTGCCTCGCGGGTGAGCCGCGATTGGGACCGCGATTTGGATATACAGAGGGCACGCCGCCGGCGTGAAAGCGCGAGGCGGAGAGCGAGGAGACCGGTTGGGAGGCAGATGAATACAGAGGGCGCAGTGGCGATCGTGTTCGGTGGGGCCTCCGGGCTTGGCGCCGCGAGTGCTGCTCGGCTTGCGGCGGACGGCGCGCGTGTGGTGGTGGCCGATCTCGACGCCGATCGGGCACGCAGCGTCGCCGACCAGGTCGGCGGTGTGGGTGTGGGTGTGGATGTCAGCGACGAGGACTCGATGGAGAACGCGGTTCGCGTGGCCGGTGAGCTTGGCGCGCTGCGGATCTCGGTCAACTGTGCGGGCATCGGCACGCCGGGCAAGCTGCTTGGCCGTGAGGGCGCCAAACCGCTCTCCGCGTTTCGCTCTGTGGTGATGGTCAACCTGGTGGGGACGATCAACGTGCTGCGGTGCGCGGCGGCGGCGATGGCGGCCAACGAGCCCGACGCGAGCGGGGAGCGGGGAGTCTGCGTCAGCACCGCCTCGATCGCGGCCTACGACGGTCAGATCGGCCAGATCAGCTATGCGGCGTCCAAGGCCGGCGTGGTCGGTGTGACGCTGCCGGCCGCACGCGAGCTGGCTGCGAGCGCGATTCGCGTCGTCACGATCGCTCCCGGGATCTTCGACACGCCGATGCTCGCGGGCCTGCCGGACAAGGCGCGGGAGTCGCTGGAGCGCACGGTGCCGTTCCCGCCGCGGCTGGGGCGGCCAGCCGAGTACGCGGATCTCGTGGCGCACATCGTCGCCAACCAGATGCTCAACGGCGAGGTGATCCGTCTCGACGGGGCGCTGCGCATGGCGCCACGGTGAGCATGCCGGAAGATCTTCCCTAGCATCCGCAAGGTGACGCCGACCCGGCATTGCGGATGAGCGCTCCGTCGCAGCGGCCGCTCGGCGAGCGTGTGGAATGGACGGCGGCCAAGCGGCCTGCCCGCACCGAGCTGCGCGGGTCGCGCATCCTGCTGCGCCCGGTCGATGCGGCGCTGGACGCCGAGCCTCTCTACGCGCTCTCCCATCCTCCCTCCGGCGACCCGAGCATCTGGACATACCTGCCGGACGGTCCCTACGAGAGCGCAGGCCACCTGGCTGCGACGCTGACCTGGGCGCAGGGATCGGAAGACCCGCTCTACTTCACCCTCGTCGGCGACGCGGGCGGCAACGGCGACGGGCGTCCGCTGGGCTGGGCCTCCTACCTGCGCATCGCCCCGGAGGCCGGGACGATCGAGATCGGCCACATCTGGTTCGGGCCCACGTTGCGGCGCACCGCCGCCGCCACGGAAGCGATCTACATGCTCGCAAGACACGCCTTCGAGGATCTCGGTTACAGGCGTCTGGAGTGGAAGTGCGACTCGCTCAACGCCGCGTCCCGTCGCGCGGCGCAGCGTTTCGGCTTCACCTTCGAGGGGATCTTCCGCCAGCACCAGGTCGTCAAGGGACGCAACCGCGACACGGCCTGGTTCGCGATTCTCGACAAGGACTGGCCGGTGATCGCGGACGGCATGCGAGCGTGGCTCGCTCCGGCGAACTTCACGCCAGCCGGCAGCCAGATCGAGCCGCTGGCAGACCTGATCGCACGCGCGCGAGCGGCCGCGGAACCCGCCGCGGGCGCAGCCGCGGACCGCGCCTCGGGTCCGGCCGCGGCAGCGGCCGCGGACTCCGCCTCTGGTCCGGCCGCGGCAGCGGCCTCGGACTCCGCCGCGGGACCGGCCGCCTAACGGCGCTGGTTCTCGAGCAGGCTCTCCAGCCGCTCCAGCGCGGGGGCCGTCCCGATCGCGACGATCACGTCGCCGCCCTGGAGCGTGGTGTCGCCCGCGGGCTGCGGCCGGAAGTCCTCACCGTGTCGCAGGCCGACGATGATCGAGCCGCCCCGGATGTCGCCGACCGTCTTGCCGAGCGCCTCGCAGCTCTCGCCGACCTCGATCTCCTCCATCCGGTACTGGGCGTCCACGTCGACCACGCCGCTGAGCTGACGGTGAAGCGCCAGCCGTGCCATTTCGATGCCGCTGGCCTTGTACGGAGAGATCACGCGGTCGGCGCCGGCGCGCTTGAGCTTCTTCTCGGTGTCCTCCAGCGCGGCGCGCGCGACGATCGCGACGTCGCCGCGCAGCTCGCGGGCGGTGAGAGTGATGAAGACGTTGTTGGCGTCCGAGTCGGCGCAGACGATGATCGAGCGGGCGCGTTCGATGCCGGCCTCCAGGAGCACCGTGTCATCGGCCGCGTCACCCTCTATGAAGGTGATTCCTAGGGACTGCGCAAGCTGGCCGTTCTCGGCGTTGGCGTCGATCACAACGAAGTCGGCGTTGGCCGCCTGCAGGTCGCGTGCGACCTGGCGCCCGACGCGGCCGAAGCCACAGACGATGTGGTGGTCTGAGAGCGAGTCGATCATCTTCTGTGTGCGCCGCAGTTGCAGCAGGTCCGCCAGGTGCCCGGCCACGAACAGCTCGGCGACCGTGGCCAGCGCGTAGAAGAGGGTACCGACGCCGAGCACCACCAGCCCGACCTGCACGATCTGGCCGAACAGGGTGTGCGGCTGGTGAAAGCCGCCCACCGTCGCGGCGCTGTCCAGCGCCCAGCGAAACGCGTACCAGAAGCCGACTTTCTCGCTGAGGCAGAGGCCGAGCGCGCCCAGCAGCAGCAGCGCGATCACGAGCGTCAGCAGGATCCCGATCCGGCGGGCGAAGATCATCAGTTGGCGATGTGTGACCGCGCTGGGGCGCATGCGCTCGGCTTGCATTGCCCAATCATTTCGAGAGGCGGCCGTGGAATCCCGCTCGCGAACGCTACGTCGGGCGTCGCCGCCAGACTGGCCCCGCGGCCACAGCCGCGGCCGCGCCCCGGCTCGCCCGCTCGATAGCGTAGGCCCGGTGCGGGTCGCCACCTGGAATGTGAACTCGGTCAAGCAGCGCGTGCCGCGCCTGCTGCCCTGGCTCGACGAGCGTCAGCCGGACGTTGTCTGCCTGCAGGAGACCAAGCTCGGCAACGAGGCCTTCGAGG
The DNA here is from genome assembly GCA_027315115.1 of Solirubrobacterales bacterium. Classification (GTDB taxonomy): domain Bacteria; phylum Actinomycetota; class Thermoleophilia; order Solirubrobacterales; family Solirubrobacteraceae; genus Palsa-744. The sequence goes on from DAHUYQ010000050.1 coordinate 6,469, forward strand.
AGATGCTGGGGCAGGAGCTCGACCGGCGCGGATATCGCTTCGCGCTGCACGGCGAGGTGCGGTGGAACGGCGTCGCGCTGCTCTCGCGGGTGGGCCTGCAGGACGTGGTGCTCGGCCTGGAGGGAGCGCCCGGCTTTCCCCACCCGGAGGCGCGCGCGGTGGCCGCCACCTGCGGCGGGATCAGGGTGCACAGCGTCTACGTCCCCAATGGGCGCGAGCCCGGCTGCGATCACTACCGCTACAAGCTGGCCTGGCTGGCGGCGCTGCGCGAGGTGCTCGCCGCCGCCGGCTCGCAGGAGGCGATGGTGTGCGGCGACATGAACATCGCGCCGGCGGACGCGGACGTCTTCGACCCCAAGGCATACGAGGGCCACACCCACGTCACGCCTGCCGAGCGGGCGGCGCTGGCAAGCCTGCGGGACCTCGGCTTCAGGGACGTGGTCCGCGACCGCTGGCCGCAGGAGCGCGTGTTCACCTACTGGGACTATCGCGCGGGCATGTTCCATCGCGATCTCGGGATGCGCATCGACCTGGTGCTCGCCAGCGCCGGCGTGGCGGAGCGGGTGAAGGCCGCATGGGTGGACCGCCAGGCGCGCAAGGGCAGCCGGCCGAGCGACCATGCGCCGGTGATCGTAGACCTCGACGCCGCGCCGGACGGGGACATCGGGCCGATGGTCCCGCCGCCCTCCAATCCCGCGGCGCGGAGCGCCACCGCGAAGCTGCCGCAGTCGCGTTAGGAGGCGGACGCGCGCGCGGTGCCGAGCGCGTTCCTGACCGCGTCGACTTGATGACGCTGGTGCTGCAGGAGGCTCGCGACGATCTCTTCGCGGCTGCGCTTGCCGTCGCAGAACTTCATCTCGCCGGCAGGTGGGACCGCGTCGAGCTGATCGTCGCGCAAGCCCGTGATCGCCGTGAGAGCCTCACGCCCGGCGGACAGCCGCCGGAGCAGATCGTCGCGGTCGACCTGGTCGGCGCCGGGGATCGCACCATGCCGGCTCGGCTGGTGGCCTCCGCTGAGACGGCCTCCGCCGTTACGGCCGCGGAGACGGCGCAGCAGGCCAAGGCCCCGGCGATGCCGACGGATGCCGCGATGGTCGGAACCGGAGCTCTGCTCGGCGCCGGAGACGAACGCTGCGATCCTCACGTAGTTCTCCGCGGAATGGGACGCGCACGCGGCCACCGTGCCGTCGCCGAGCTTGCTACGGCCAGGACATGGAAGTGCCAGCGCCGCCTTCTCCCGAGTCTTGATCAGCTCTATCAGCTCTGAGACCTGCTGGTCGGCGATCTGGTGAAGCTGGGAGGCACGGTCGCTCATCGCAGTCATCGCTCCTTGGTAGCCGGGCGCATGGACGCCGCATAGCGGGTGTCGTCACGCACACTATCAAGAAACCCCCAGGGGGTATGCGGGTGGTCCTGCGCTTCGCCGCGCGCCGGTCGTGCGTGGTCGCGGCTGGTGAGGATCGCGTCGGCGTTGGCCGGCCCCGAGCCTTTCCAGGCCGTGAGCATTCCTGACGCCGAATGTTTCGCGATAGGGATTGATCTTCGCGGGCGTTCCGGCTATTACGCTGTTTGTCTACACGTTGTTGCGAGTGGCCCCTCGCCAGTTTGCGCCTGGCGAGGGGCCTTGGCACGGAAAGGAGGGCCCTTCCCATGCAGGATCAAGGTACCGGCTCATACTCACGCGGGCTCGGTCTGGAAGCGACTGAACAGGCGATTGTTCTGATGCTGATGGACGAGGAGTCCACGGGAGTCTGGTGGCGGCCGGATGTGGAGCAGGAGATCGGTGACGCCGACGACGTCCGCGACGCGCTGGCGAGCCTTCAGCGCTGCGGGGTCGTGCACGTGCAGGGCGAGATGGTGGCGGTGTCGCGTGCCGCGCTGCGCACGAGCCAGCTACTGATCTGAGCGCGTGGGACAGGCTCCTGTGCCTCGCGGATCGGTCGCTCGCCTTCGAGAGGGAGTGTGGGGTCGCCCGGCGGCCGTCTGCCGGCCGGGCGCCCCGCCCCCTGGGGCGGGGCATGCGTGGGCGCCGGGCCGCGCGGCGCGGGGCTTGCGCGCGGGCGCCTCGGCGAGAAGCGCTATTCGATCAGGATCGCGCGGATCGCGTGCTCGTCGGGAAGCTTGTCGAGAATCGCCCGCAGTGTGCGCTGCTCGTCGGCCTGCTCGCGTCGCAGATCGTCGAGCAGCAGCTTGACCGCCGTGTGGGTGATCTTCATCCCCGGAGGGCTGAGCGGCACGGTGAGCTGCTCCCCCGGCGGCGGCTCTCGTTCGAGCTCGGAGAGAACCTCGCGCGCGATCTTCCTGATCTCCGGATGGTGAGCCTCGTCTGAGATCAGCAGACGCACCGCTCTGGTCGCGATCGTGCGCTCCCGGGCATCCAGGAGCAGGTGGTAGGCCGGCACGACGGCGCTGGCCGCTGTCTCGGGTTGGGATGTGTCCGCGTCTGTCAACTCGACCTCACTCGATCGGTTTCTCGAAGGGAGACGACCTTCACTGCGCCTGCAATCTCATGATCGCAGGCACGCGGGCTGCGCCTCTGCGGCTTTTCCGCTCTGTATCGCTCGGCGGTCATTCGCCAGCTCTTGCTGCGGACGAGCGACTCGCTCGGGCCCACAGCGCGCCCGGGTCGGCACTCGGCGGACGTGAAGATCCACGCGCGGGACGTGCTCGCGCTGCGCGATCGACTGGAGGAGATCCTCACGCAGCACACCGGCCAGGAGCGGGAGCGAGTGCACGTGGACATGGAGCGCGACAAGTTCATGACCGCCGCGGAGGCCGTCTCCTACGGAACCGCCGACAGGATCCTGGAGGGGCGCCGGCTGCCGGGCAACGCGCGGCGCGTCGCGGGGCTTGGGTGATCGGTGGTGCGTCTGCGCCACCCGTCACGACTCCTGCGAACGCTACCCGCATGGGAGGCGGGCGTGGGCGAGGGTGGGCTGCGCGGACGGGCGGCGGGCCTGGGCAGGGGCAGGCTGCGGCGAGGGATGCGCCCCCCAGCGCACCCTCGCTGCCCGCGACATCGATCGGCTCAGGGTTCGAGCTCGTCGAAGGCGCGGGCGGCGCGCGAGGCGACGATCATCTCGCCCTCGCTGTTGGCCAGGCCGCTGCAGACCAGGTTCTCGATCGCGTCGTGCGCGTCGATCCGCTGGCCGCCGAGCTCGCGCGCGAGCTCCACGCGGGTCCACGGGTGCTGCTCGCCGAGCAGCAGGCCGAGGATCGTGCGCGCGGTCTCCCGCTCGCTGATGTGCCTTCGTGGCTGCTCGCGGCAGTCGCCCGGTGCTGCCGAGTCGGTGGCGATCATCGCTTCCTCCTTTGGTCTCGCCTGCACCGCCGGCGTTCGGCGGCGCGATTTGGCGCGTCTTGTTGTCTGTCTATCCTTCCTACCAGCCGCCTGGGTGGTCGTTCAGCAAGATGGAGCAGTTTTGACAGTGCGGTTACGCTCCTGGAACACTCCTGTTACATTTGCGGACAGAGGACACACTCGGGGGTCGGGGGTCGGCGAGGGCAGGGTCCGTACACTTGCGCCTCGATGAGACGGCTGTGCGTCTATGCGGGAGCGAGCGCGGGTGAGGATCCGATCTACGCGCGCGCCGCGCGCGAGCTCGGCGAGCTGCTTGCCGCAAGCGGCATCGGGCTCGTCTACGGGGGCGCGAGCATCGGCCTGATGGGAGCGGTCGCCGACGCGGTGCTGGAGGCGGGCGGCGAGGCGATCGGCGTGATCCCCACGGGCCTGGCGCGCCGGGAGGTCGCCCACGGCGGGCTCACCGAGCTGCGGACCGTCGATTCGATGCACGATCGCAAGGCGACGATGAGCGAGCTGTCCGACGCCTTCCTCGCGCTTCCAGGCGGCCTCGGCACGCTCGACGAGCTGCTGGAGGCCGCGACCTGGAGCCAGCTCGGCATCCACGCCAAGCCATGTGGCCTGCTGAACGTCGCCGGCTACTGGGACAGCCTGCTCGCGCAGCTCGACAGGGCCGGAGCGGACGGCTTCCTGCGGGCCGATCATCGCAGTGTCCTGCTCGTCGAAAGCGATGCCGCGACGCTGCTGGAGGAGCTGCGGCGATGGAGCCCGCCGCCGGCGATCTGGCGCGCGAGCGCCGGCGAGACGGCGTAAAGGCGGGGCGCAGGCGTCGAGCGCCGGCATGCGCCCCCGGGTGGTGGGGGCAGGCGTCGAGCGCCGGCATGCGCCCCCGGGTGGCGGGGCGTCACGCACCGGCAAGAGCCCGGCGACGGGGCCTCGGCGTCAGGCGCCCCCGCGCGCCCGGCGCGCGGCCGCCTCGCGCACGCGGGCCAGCACATCGGCCGGGGCGCTTGCGGGGGAGCCGCTGTGAAACGGTGGCTGAGGGTCGTACTCGATCGCGAGCTGGATCGCCATCGCGGTCTGCTCGTCGGCTATCAGCGCAGCCAGCGTGAGGCCCATGTCGATTCCAGCCGAGACGCCGGCCGCGGTGATCAGCTTGCCGGCGCGCACGACCCGCGCCTGTGTCGGCTGCGCCCCCAGCCGGCGCAGCGTCTCCATCTCCAGCCAGTGCCCGCTCGCGGGCTGGCCATTCAGCACGCCGGCCGCAGCCAGCAGCAGCGAGCCGGTGCAGACCGAGGTCGTCCAGGTCGAGCGCTCGTGCGCGGCCCTGATCCAGCCGAGCAGCGCCTCGTCATCCAGCAGGCCGCGCACGCCGGGCCCGCCGGGAGCCACGAGCACGTCGGGATGCGGCAGCCGATCCAGCGCGTGCGTCGCCTGCAGGCTGAGCATGCCGGTGTCCGTGCGCTTGAGGCCGACCTGCTCGGCGACGAAGAGAACCTCGGCGCCGGGCAGCCGCGAGAGCACCTCGTAAGGGCCGACGGCGTCGAGCGCGGTGAAGCCGTCGAAGATCGGGATCGCGATCCTCATCGCTGCTCCCTGAAACGCTGCCTGTAATCGCTCGGGCTGACGCCCAGGCGCCGCGAGAAGGAGCGCCGCAACGTCTCCACGGTGCCGAAGCCGCAGACCTGCGCGACGCCCTCGATCGTGTGCCCGTCGCTCTGCAGAAGGCTGCGCGCCCGTTCGATCCGCTGCGCCTCGACGTAGCGGCCCGGCGTCTGGCCGGTCTGGGTCGCGAACACGCGCGCGAAGTTGCGCGGGCTCATGAACGCCCGCTCGGCGAGCGCCGCCACGGAGAGGTCGTCGTCCAGGTGGTCGGCGATCCACGCCTGCAGCTCGCGCAGATCGCCGGTCTGGGCCGATTGAGCCGTGAGTGCGTTGCTGAACTGAGCCTGCCCGCCGGGGCGGCGCATGAACAGCACGAGCATGCGCGCGATCCGCAGCGCGACCTGCGAGCCGAGGTCCTCCTCGACCAGAGCCAGGGCGAGGTCGATCCCGGCCGTGATGCCCGCCGAGGTGTACACGTCGCCGTCGCGGACGAAGATCGAGTCCGGCTGCACCTGCACCGACGGGTAAGCCTGCGCGAGTCGCTCGCAGGCCGACCAGTGGGTGGTCGCGCGCCTGCCCTCCAGCAGGCCCGCCCGCGCGAGCAGGAAGGCGCCCGTGCAGACAGATGCCACGCGGCGCGAGCGCTGCGCCGCGCTCTGCAGCCAGCCGATCAGATCGCCGTCCCGGATCGCATCGCGGACTCCGAGCCCGCCCGCGACGAGCAGGGTGTCGATCGGCCCGCGGCAGCCCTGCATCGCATGGTCCGCCACCAGGCGCAGCGCACCCGAGCTCTGCAGATCCCCGGCGCGCGGCGCGACGAGCTCGACCGCATAGCCGCGGCTCTGCCCGCAGCGCTCGGCGCGCTCCGCGAGGCAGAACACCTCGCTGGGGCCGGTGACGTCGAGGATCTGCGCCTGCGGGAAGGCCAGGATCACGACACGGCGGGGCTTCACGACAGGGCGGGGCTCTGCGACAGCGCGGGGCTCGGTGCAAGACGGCATGCCGACGATGTTCCAGCATGCCGGCGCTGTCCGCAATGACAGGCAGCGGACGATTGCTGCCAAGAGAGGCGCGCCGTGGCGCGCGGGCCGGCGCGCCCGCTGCCCGGCCGCTCAGCCCAGCCCGAGCCGCGGGGGCAGCTCGTGCAGCGAGTCGATCACCTCGGCGCCGGCGGCCCGCAGCGCGTCCTCGTCCGAATCGGCGGCCAGGCCCAGCACGCGCATGCCGGCGCGAACCGCCGCGAGGACGCCGGACGGCGTGTCCTCCACGACCGCACATCGATCGGGCGCGGCGCCCATCGTCGCGGCGGCGTGCAGGAAGAGATCGGGCGCCGGCTTTCCCTCCTTGACAGAGTGAGCAGAGAAGAGAGACTCGCCGGCAAACAGACGATCCAGGCCGGTGAGCCGCAGCGAGAGGGTCGTCTTCTCGACCTTGCCCTGGGAGGCCACGCAGACCGCGATCCCAGCATCCACGACTCGCTGCACCGTCTCCGCGGCGCCCGCCACGGGACGCAGCCGCGCGTGGAACTCGACGCTGCGGCGCTGCTCGTATCTCTGGATCCAGTCGGCCGGCAGGCTGCGCCCGAGCCGGCGCTGCGCCTCGGCCAGAACTCCGTCGAGCCGCATCCCCTGGAACGTGGCGCGGGCCTGCGGCATGCTCATCGCAAGCCCTTCCTCGCTCAGCATCTGCGCCAGCACGCCGTTGGATATCGGCTCGCTGTCGACGAGCACGCCGTCGCAGTCGAAGATCACCAGCTCGGGAACGATCATGGCGTGACATTCTGCCCGGCGTCGGGGCGAGCGGAGGCGTCGGGGCGAGCGGAGCCGATGCTGCGGGCGAGCAGCTTCACGGCCTGCGGCACCGAGGCCTGGTCGAGATTGGCGTATCCCACGACGATCCCCGGCTCGCTGCCGCCGAGGGGCTGCAGGGCCAGGCCGTTGCCGCGAGCGCTGGCGAGCACCGAGCTCTCCTCGACGGCGGGCGGCAGCATCAGCGTCAGGAACAGGCCCGCGGCCGCGCCCATCACGCGGAGGTCTGGAAGCTGCCTGTCCAGCTCTTCCAGGAGCGCGTCTCGACGCGCCCTGTAGAGCCGGCGCCCGCGTCGCAGATGCCTGTCCAGGTCGCCACGTTCGATCAGGTCGGCGAAGGCGAGCTGGAGAAGCGGCGCGGGCATCCCCCCGCGCAGGCGCTGCAGAGCGGCCATCGCGGGCGCAAGGCTCTCCGGCAGCGCCATCCAGGCCAGGCGCATCGCGGGGGCCAGCGACTTGCTGGCCGATCCTCCGTAGACCACGACCTCCGGCGCGAGCCCCTGCAGCGCGCCCAGTGGACGGCGGTCGTAGCGGTACTCGGCGTCGTAATCGTCCTCGAGCGCGATCGCGCCGGTCCGCCGGCACCACTGCACCAGCGCGCTGCGGCGATCGGCCGAGAGCACGGATCCCGTGGGGAACTGGTGAGCGGGCGCCACCGCGACCGCGTCGACGCGCAACGCCTCCAGCTCCCGCACCCGCAGCCCGTGACGATCGACCGGCACCCCGACGCTCGCAAGGCCCGAGTCCCGCGCGGTCTCGGCGATCCCCCGCCATCCCGGGCTCTCGACGGCGACGGCGCGCGCGCCCTTCTCGGCCAGCACGCTCCAGAGCAGGCAGATTCCCTGGCGCAGGCTCGAGCAGATCAGGATCCGCTCAGGCGTCGCCTGGACGCCTCGCGCCCGGCTCAGGTATCCGGCCATCGCCTCCCGCAGCGCCGGCGTCCCGGCGGGCGGCGGATAGCCGAGGTGCTCGTCCGGCGCCTGGCGCGAGACCCGCGCCAGCGCGGCAAGCCAGGCGGCGCGGGGAAAGGCGCTCAACGCCGGTCGAAAGGGGCTCAGGTCGTAGCGCAGCCGCGACAGGCGCTCCGGGTGCCCGCCGGCGCTCGGCCTGGGCGCGCTCGTGCCCGCCACGGTCGTGCCGGCGCCTCTGCGGGTCTCGAGGTATCCCTCGGCCGCCAGTTGCGCATACGCCTCCGAGACCACGCCGCGCGAGACTCCGAGCTGCGTGCAGAGCGAGCGCGTCGAGGGCAGGCGCGTGCCCGGGGCCAGCCGGCCGCCGCGGATCGCCTCACGTAGCGCGGTCTCGACGCGGCTGCGCAGGGAGCCCGCGGCGTTGTCCTGGTGGATGTCGAGATGCAGATCGATTGGACCATGATTCTCGCATCTAAGTGGCCCTTCCAAACGGGCCAACGCCACCCTATGCTCGGTCTCCACATGAGCACGAAGCCCCTCGCAGAGCAGCAGGGCGCAGACTCGAGCCCACCTGCCCCGCCCAGCCGGCGCACCCGCGTCAGGCGGATGCCCGCGCGCGCTCGGTATGAGCGCGAGATCGTCGAGGCGATCCTCGACGAGGCGCTGGTCGCCCACCTCGCCTTCACGCACGACGGACAGCCCTACGCGATCCCCACTTTGCAGGCGCGCGTGGGAGACACCGTCTACGTGCACGGCTCCGCGGCGAGCCGCATGATTCGCACGCTCGCCGCCGGCGCGCCCGCCTGCCTGACCGTCACGCTGCTCGACGGCCTCGTGCTGGCCCGCTCGGCGGCTCATCAGTCGGTCAACTACCGCTCGGCGATGATCCTCGGCAGCGCGCGGCTGCTGGAGGCAGAGTCGGAGAAGCTGCTCGCGCTCGAGCGGTTCACCGAACGGCTCGTTCCCGGCCGCTGGGCGGAGGTGCGCCCGCCGACCGCCAAGGAACTGAAGGGAGTCAGCGTGCTGGCGATGAGCCTGCAGGAGTGCTCGGCGAAGGTGCGCAGCGGCCCCCCGCTCGACGATCCGCCGGACATGCCGCTCGAGGTCTGGGCCGGGGTGGTGCCGCTGCGCCTGGCCGCCGGGACGCCGCGGCCCGATCCGCAGCTACGGGAGGGCATCGCGCTCTCGCCGGCCGTGCGGCGCTGGGCGCGCGAGCGGCCTTGAGCGCGGGGCCGGCCGCGCCCCGCGTGTGCGCGCGTCGGCGGGGCATGAGGCCCTTCCGCGCGCGTCGCGCGGCCCCTCCGCGCGAGACCCCTCCGCGCGGCAGCCCGGCGCCAGCCACACCGACTACGCAATCATCCGCAAATGACTCTGCTCGCCGTCAAGGTGCTGCTCGCCCCCGGCTTCGTCGTCATCGCCTCGCTGGCCGGCCGCCGGTTCGGCATATGGGTCGGGGGGATGCTCGGCGGCCTGCCCGTCGTGGGCGCTCCGATCCTGCTGATCTATGCGCTGGCGCACGGCGACCGCTTCGCGGCGCACGCATCTGCCGCGACGCTGCTCGGGCTGATCTCGCTGATGTCCTTCGTGGTGCTCTACGCGCGCCTGGCCGGCTGGTGGCCATGGTGGCTGACCCTGCTTGCCGGCTGGTCGGCCTTCGCCCTGCTCACCTTCCTGTTCACGTTCGTGACGGCGTCCCCGGTGCTTGCCCTGCTCGTGATGGCACTGACGATGCTGGTGTCCCGCATGCTGCTCCCCAGCGCCGCGCGGCAGGCCGCCGAGGGAGCCCTGCCACCCCTGCCGAGCTTCGATCTGCCGCTGCGCGCCCTCAGCGCGCTTGCGCTGGTGCTCGCACTGACCGCGGCGTCCGGTTGGCTTGGCCCGCAGGTGAGCGGGCTGCTGGCTCCCTTCCCCGTGCTCGCGAGCGTGCTCGCGGCCTTCACCCATGCCCAGCGCGGCCACCCCGAGGTGGTGCGCCTGTCTGGTGGCCTGGTGCTCGGCTACGCGGCATACGCGCTGTTCTGCTTCGTGCTCGCGCTCACGCTCGACTCGCTTGGGACCCTCTGGGCGTTCGCCCTGGCCTGCGCCGTCGCGGTGTGCTGGCAGGCGGCGATGCTGGCCGGCCGGCGCGTGCTCGCCAAAGACACGGAGATCGCGGCGCTGACATGAGCGGTACGCCCTTTCTACGCATCTGAAAACGGCACCTGTCCCCGATGGCGCCCGGCGGCGGCTGACCTAGCGTCCCCACTGCCAAGCGCAACAGCGTGGAGGAGCCGAACATGGATGGTGGCGTGGAGCCGAGCCGACGAGCGCTCCGGCGGATAAGGCCGGAGTCCCGTCGCGCGCTTGTCGTGCTCGCCTGCTGGACGGTGGTGACCGCGGTGCTCGCAGTGCTCGGCGTGAGCGTCGCCGACAAACTCTCGCCGACGGTCGTCGTGGCGCCCGGCACCGGCGCCGCGGCCGCGCAGAAGCTCTCCGAAGAGCGGTTCGGCCCGCAGCAGCTCGTGCCTGTGCTGCTGCAGGGCCCCCCGCACAGCCTCCAATCACAGGGGCCGGGCCTCGTGGCGGCACTGGCCAAGCAGCCGCATGCGCGCGTGCTCTCTCCCTGGAACGCCCCGGCGGGCACAGAAGGGCTCGCGCCCTCGCCGGATGCCGCGATGGTGCTCGTGTCCCTGCAGATGGGCGAAGCGCAGGCCATCGCGCAGCAGCCGAAGCTCGAAGCGGTGGTTGACGCGCACGTGAGCGGGCCTGTGCACGCCAGCGTGACGGGCCAGCCCTCGATCGACCGGGCGCTCCGCGAAGAGTCGCTGTCGGTGGCCCGGCGCGACGGGCTGATCGCCGTCGGCGTGCTGCTGCTGCTCTCGCTCGTGCTGCTGCGCGCGCCTGTGGCGGCCGCGCTTTTGACAGTGCTGGCCGCTGCCGCCTCGCTCTCGGGCCTCGGCCTGCTGGCGCTGCTGGAGGGCCTCTTCGCGGTGGACGGCGTCGCGGTCACGCTTGGCGTGATGAGCGGCCTTGCGCTCGGCGGCGCCTACGGCATGATCATGCTCGACCGCCTGCACCGCGACGGCGCTCGCACCGGTGGGCTGGAGCAGGAGGGCCGGGGCGTGCTGCTGGCGGGGGCCGGTCTGGTGGCCGCCCTGCTGGTGGCAAGCGCGATCGCGCCCACGAAGGTGATCGTCTCGGTCGGTCTGGGCGTGCTGCTCTGCGGCGCAACAGCGGCGATCGCCGCCGGGGTCGCGTTGCCGGCGGCGCTGATGCTGCTCGGCCGCCGCGCGACCTGGACTCTGCCGATGCCGGCGTTCCTCGCGGCGGCCGGCGCGCGGCTTGCCGGCGCAGGCGCTCGCGCTCGTGCATCCGCCGCCGCGCCGGTGATCGCGCCGATCGCCACCGCGGCGCTGATCCTGATCGCGCTGCCGGTCTTGACCCTGAAAACAGGTCAGCCTGGCATCCAGCAGCTTCCTCCCGCCAACAAGGCGCGAGCCTCCTACGAAGCCGTGGCGGCCACGATGGGCAAGGGCTGGCCGACCCCCTACACGGTGGTGCTCGCGAGCTCCAGCGGGCCGCTCACCACCGCGGTGACGCTGCTCCAGATCGACGGGCTCCAGCAGCAGCTCGCCCAGCCACAGGCCGTGGCCTCGGTCAGCGGACCGGGCACGCTGAGCGGCCAGACCAAGCCGCTTGGCAAGCTGCCGCGCGCGCTGCGCGAATCGGGTCAGCTTCTGAGCGGCGGCAAACGGGAACTGGGACGCCTGCTGGCCGGCCTCGGCCAAGCCGGCGCGGGAGCCAGGCAGCTTCAGGAAGGCTTGGGGCAGGCCGCCTCGGGCGCCGGCGAACTGCACAGCGGCGCCGGCGCCGCACAGTCGGGCGCCGCGCAGCTCCACGGCGGCCTGGCCAAGGCTCACTCCGGCTCGGCGATGCTGCAGGCGGGTCTCGGACAGGCGCTCTCCGGCGCCAGGGCACTGAAGGACGGGGCCACCCAGGCACTCGCCGGGTCCGTCGAACTCTACGACGGGGTCAGCTCGGTCGGGGCGCCCGTGCACTCCAGCCTGCCCTCGACCGAAGAACTGAAGGGCCTCACCGCTAACACCAGTTCGGCGATAGGGAGCCTGAAGGGCCAGGCCGACGGCGCGGGCGGGGACCTGACACGCAGCACCCAGGCGCTCGAAGGGATGACCAGCGGACGCTCCGATCCGCGCTACGCCGAAGCGCTCGACGCGGTGCGCGCCGCGTCGGCCGCGGTCGCGGGCGTCTCCGGCGGTCTGGCCGGCGCGCAGGGAGACGCCACGGTGGCCTCAGAACGCGCGGCGACGCTGGCCCTCCAGCAGGGGTTCCTGGACACCGCCATGAAAGAGCTGCTGGGCGGCGCCGAAAAGCTGCGCAACGGCCTGGCCAAGCTGCGCGCCGGCAACGCGAAGCTCGCCGCGGGCATCAAGCAGCTTGCGACCGGCGGCGGCCAGCTCACCTCGGGCCTTGTGCGCCTGCAGGACGGCGCGGGCGAACTGGAGGCCGGGCTCGGGCTGCTCACGGGCGGCGCCGGCGAACTGCAGAGCGGGCTCGCGGGCGGCGTCGGGCCGGTCGGCGAACTGGTCGGCGGGCTTGGACTGCTGGAGGCCGGGGTCGCCCAGTTCAGCGGCAAGCTGCCGTCCCCCAAGGACCTCGAAGAACTGCAACGCGACTCGCCCGGCCTGTTCAGCTCGGGCTACTTCGTGCTGGCGGCGATCGAAGGCGCCCCGCCGCAGGCCAGCAACGCGGCGGCGTTCACGCTGAACGTCTCGCGCGGCGGCAACGCCGGGCAGATCGCCGTGATCTCACGCTACGTCTCTGGCGACCCGCGCACGGTGGCGCTGGGCGAGCACGTGCGCGGGCAGATCGCGCATTTCGGGCATCAGCAGCACCTCTCGACGGGGCTGGGCGGTCCGGCCGCCAACCTCGGCGACCTCACGAGCGTCGGCGAAAGCCGCGCCTGGTGGGCGATCGCCGGGGCGCTGCTGGCCGTGCTGCTCGTCCTGGCCGCTGGGCTGCTGGCGCTTGGCGCGGCCCTCATGGCCACCGCGCTCGCGCTGCTGGTCGTGGCTGCGAGCTTCGGCGTGCTCACGCTGCTCTTCAGCGGCGGCTCGCCGCCGCTCGGCGGGCCGGGCCACCTCGATCCGATCTCGGAGATCGGGATCTTCGCGGCGGCTCTCGGTGTGAGCCTGGCCTTTCTGGTTCCCGCGCTGGCGGACCTGCGCCGGCGGCGAGCCGCCTACGCTCGGGCCGCTGCCGCGGCCAGCCAGGACGAGCCGCGGATGCCGCGAGAGCTCACGGGCGCCGGCGGGTGCGCGCTGGCCGGCGTGCTCTCCGTGGCCGTCCTGATCCCGTTTGCCACCTCGGAACTGAGCGCGGTCCGGCAGTTCGCGGTGGGCATCGCCTTGGCCACCGCGCTGGCGGCGCTGGTCGCTCGTCCGCTCGTGCTGCCGATCGCCGCCAAGCTGCTCGGCGATCGCGGATGGTGGCCCGGATGCGCGCAACTACGGAGCGAGGAGCAGCAGAGCGCCACGACTTCCGATGGGAGTCAGGCCACGATGCGCCTACCCGACGACCGACCCTAGAGTCTCAGAGAGCCGGATCGAGGCGGTGCGCATCGCCCTCCTCGTGGCTCCGGCGGCATCCCAACCGAAGGAGGACAGCGATGCGCAAGGTCTGGTTCACGATCGTCGCTCTCTTTGCGCTGACGGTCGGCGCGGTCGGCGTCGCGATCGCGAGCGCGCAGTTCAAACAGAGCTCGAAGATCACGCTCACGGCCACCAAAGAGGGTGCCTCGACGGGCTTCAACGCCAGCATCAAATCCTCGGATCCGGGAGCTCCCAACGGGCAGCCCCGAGCACTGAAGACGCTCACTGTCGTCTTCCCGAAGAACACGAGGTTCAACTTCAAAAGCAAAGCGGTCAAGCAGTGCCGGGCGACGGACACCGAACTGCGGGCGACCGGCGGGTCGGCCTGTCCGAAAAAGAGCCTGATCGGCACGGGCAGCGCGGAAGCCAACGGCGCTCCGGTGTTCCCGAAGATCCCCGAGAAAGCACAGGCGTTCGTGGGGGCGGGGGAGCTGAAGTTCCTGCTCACCCCCTCAGGTCCGGTCGGCCAGACGCTCGTGCTGCACGGCAAGATAAAAGGCAATGTCCTGACAGCCAACGTGCCGTCGATCACCTCGGGCGGGCTGAAGATCGTCATCACGATGCTTGCCCTGAAAGTCAAAGCGGCGGGCAGCGGGAAGAACGCCTTCGTCACCGCCGGCGTGTGCGCGAAAAAGAAGTTCACCGTCAAGTCGAAGTTCCTCTACGACACGGGCGCGAAACTGACGCTGACGAGCTCGTCGAAATGCGCGCCCTGAGGCTCTGCCAATAGGATCAAGGCGTGCCCAGCATCGAGGACCCCCTCTTCGACGAGCCGCGCGAGCGCGCCGGGTTCATCGCCCGGCGCGCTCGTGTGAGCCAGCAGGCCGGCAGCCAGCGACTGGGTCTGAGCCTGTGGGAGGTGCCCGCCGGCCAGGCGGCCTACCCGTATCACTGGCATGTGGGGGAGGAGGAGATGCTCGTGGTGCTGGAGGGCCGCCCGAGCCTGCGCACGCCGGAGGGGTGGCGCGAGCTGGCCCAGGGCGAGGTGGTCTCCTTCCTACGGGGACAGGACGGCGCCCACCAGATCGTCAACCGGACCCAGGAGACGGTGCGGTTCCTCTCCCTCAGCACCAACGGCGAGCCTGACATCGTGCTCTATCCCGACTCGGGCAAGATCTCTGCCGCCGAGCGGCGCCCGGACGGCGGCGGGCTGCGCGAGATCTTCCTGCTCGATCAGGCCGTCGACTATTACGTCGGCGAGCAGCCGCCCGAGAGCTGAGGGCTGAGGGCCAAGCCGCCCGGGGCGACGCCCTGAAGAGGTGCGTCTGCGCCGGCAGACGATCCCGGCCTGCGCCGGCAGACGATCCCGGCCTGCGCCGGCAGACGATCCCGGCCTGCGGCCGGAGACAATCCCCCTACCCTTTGTTTGAGGAGCAGAAAGCCGGGGATAACAAATGAGCGGGCCCGCGTCCGCGACGCGGTTGCGGGCCGGCTCCATCGAAGGGAGGAACGATGGTCTTCAGAAGTGGCTCTCGCCGTGCGATCGGGCATTGGGGCCTGGCGGCCCTGCTCGCGGCGGCGATCGTCGTCCTGCTCTACGTCCTGTTGCCGGCGCCGAGCGCGGCTGCCTTCGACGGCCACGGTCGCGGCGATCACGCGCAGCGGACGCCGCAGACCTATCTCGCGCTCGGCGACTCGCTCGCCTTCGGGTACTCGCAGAAGCGGTTCGAAGAAAACCTGCCGCTGGAGAGCCCGAGCGCCTTCGAAACCGGCTACGTCAACGACTTCGCCCAGGCGCTGCGTCTCTTCAGACCGAACCTGCAGGTGGTCAACGACGGGTGCCCCGGCGAGACGACCGAATCGATGATCAAGGGGCCATGCGAATACCAGCTCGCGTACCCGTTGCACCATCCCTACGTCGGCGGGCCGGCCTCCTCGCAGCTCTCAGATGCACTGGCGTATCTGGCTGCCAACCCTGGCAGGGTCAAGACGATCACGATCGACATCGGCGCCAACGACGCGCTGGGCGTCGTGGAGAAGGTCTGCACGTTCAAAGCGGCGTGCATCCTCGAACACGCCCCCGCGCTCTTCGAAGAGGTGGGTAGGAACCTGGGTCTGATCCTGGGCGACCTGCGCGGCGCGGCGCCGCACGCGCGAATCGTCGTGCTCGGCCTCTACAACCCGTTCGGCAGCACCCTCGAAGGCGCCAACCAGCTCACCGAACGGCTGAACGAAGTGATGGCCGACGCCGCCGCCGCCGTGCAGGCCGGCTTCGCCGACCCGCTGCCCCTGTTCAACCCGGGCGGCGCGCAGGAAGGCCCGACGATCTGCCTGCTGACCAACATGTGCACCGCCAAACCGGACATCCACCCGACCGACCTCGGCTACAAGGTGCTCGCAGGCGTGATCCTGCAGCAGTACCTCGCAGAGCTGCCGCGCTACCACGGGTGGATGCACGGCTACGTGCGCCGGCTGGAGCACGCGCGCCCGCACCACGCTCACTAGAGAGACCGCGACGCGGAGCAACGCAGCCGGGGCGCGCGAAGATCACGCGCCCCGGCTGTCATCAGTTGGTAGGTGGCTTGCGATATGCGACGTGAGGCGTCGCATATCCAAAATCAGGTTCCGCCACGAGGACGGTCTCGCCTTATCCACGGCCTGGCGGCGGGCAGGGGACTGGCCAGACGCGGAGTCCGTCGGCTGGACGATCGTCTGAGCCCATGCGATGGCCTCGGTGGCCCAGTGCCTGGTCGCGGTCGAGCGTGAGCGGCACTTCGGCTCCGTAGCGCTCGGCGGCGGCGAACGGGGTCAGGGCGTCCACGTCGTTGAGGGTCGCCGGCAGCTCGATCCCGTGTTCCTGCGCGAACTCCCTGAGCTCCTTGAGGCTGTGTATGAAGGGGAACTCGGTTTCCATGTATGCGAGCACGGCCGTGATCGCCTTCTCGACAGCCTGCTGAGCGTGCAGGCCGATGCCGGCGTCCGGTGACGCCTTCGACCGGCAGCAGCGAGCGGGCCATCATCGCTTCTGACGATGACGTCGGCGTACACGCCTCGCGGGCGCGTAATCCTAGGTATCGAAACGAATGGCGGGGGCAGGATTCGAACCTGCGAAGGCAGAGCCAACGCGTTTACAGCGCGTCCCCTTTGACCGCTCGGGAACCCCGCCGCCGTGGGTCGCAGTCTAGCCTGCGGGGCGCTCGCGCGGCGCGCGGAGGGACGTCCGCCGCGCCACGCGGGTCACGCCGCGCCGCGCGGGTCACGCCGCGGTGCGCGGCGGGCCCGGCAGCCCCGCTCCCTTGGACGCCGGCGCGACGCCCCCAGGCGCCGCGCCGCCCATCGTCCCAACCCCCGCCTCAGCAGGCCTCGCGCAGAGGCTGCGCCTCGGGCAGCGTCTGCAGCTTCTTCAGCGTCCTGCTCTCGATCTGACGAACCCTCTCTCTCGTGATGCTGAAGGCACGCCCGACTTCGTCGAGCGTCCTCGCTCTTCCCCCGGTCAGCCCGTAGCGCATCTCGAGCACCTCTCGCTCCCGCGTGGGGAGCGAGGCGAGCACGCGCGCGACGCTCTGGCGCCGCAGCGCCTCTGAGGCGATGTCGAACGGGGACTCGGCGGAGGCGTCCTCGACGAAGTCCTGCAGCTCTCCGTCTTCGTCCTCTCCGGTCGGTCGCTCCAGTGACACCGGCTGTTGCGCGATGCGCAGGATCTCGCGCACGTCCTGAGCGCTGCATTCCAGCTCGGTCGCGATCTCCCCCGGGGTGGGCTCGCGCCCGAATCGCTGCAGAAGCTGGCGCTCTGTGTAGACCACCTTGTTGATCCGCTCGACCATGTGGACCGGGATGCGGATCGTGCGGCCCTTGTCTGCGATCGCGCGGCTGATCGCCTGTCTGATCCACCATGTGGCGTAGGTCGAGAACTTGTACCCCCGCCGGTGATCGAACTTCTCGACCGCCCTGATCAGGCCCAGCGAGCCCTCCTGGATGAGGTCGAGCAGCGTCAGGCCGCGACCGATGTATCCCTTGGCGATCGAGACCACGAGCCTCAGGTTCGCCTCGACCATGTGCTGCTTGGCCGAGATGTCTCCACGCTCGATCCTCTTGGCCAGGCGCACCTCGTCGGTGGCGGTCAGCAGCGGCACGCGGCCGATGGCGCGCAGGTAGAGGCGCAGCGAGTCGAGGCTCGGGTCCACCGCCTCCGCTTCCTGGCGCTCCTGCTCGCGTGCCTGCCGGGTCGCGGCGGCAGCGCGCTCGGCGGCCGCCTCGCTGCTCTGCGCCTCGGAGCTGAGCACGTCGATGTCGTGCTCCTCCAGATAGCTGTAGAGGTCGCGTCCCTGCTCGCTGCTGAGCTCCGCGTCCTCTATGGCGGCGCTCACGCGCTCGGCGCTCAGAAAGCCCCTCTCCTGGCCCTCGGCGATCAGCGCCCGCATCTCGTCCATCTCCACTACGGCTGTCTCCATCGACAGCACGCCCTCTACACGATCAGTCAACTCGGAACCCCCACCTTCCATCCAGCGTCCACCGGCGAAGCGACCCTGCTCGCGCCGGCTCCTGTCCTGCCACAGTTCCTACCGTCGTATGTCCCCTGCGGCTTCAGCGGCCCCTCGCCGCCGTCGCACCCTCCTGACCTTCGCGAACCGGCATGTGCGCCGGTTGCCTTGTGGGTATGTGCGGAGTGATACCAGAATCTGACGGCGAGCAGGACGGTTGCGCTTCGATCGCATCTGGCGGCTGCGCTCGACGGCGCCGACGGGCGCTCGCGATACCTCTCGCGGTGTCCGATACGCTGAATGGCAGTGCAGACGACAATGCGTCCACAGACCGCTTCCCCGCAGGTGCGTGGGGGGGACGTGCAGGCTCGGACGCCTGCCATCAGGGTCGGCCTCTCGCGCGTCGGCGTGACCGGCGTCGAGAAGGTCGTGCGCATCGGCGACGAGCTCTACTCCGCGCGCCTGGAGTGCTTCGTCGACCTCTCCTCCGACCAGAAGGGCGCCCACATGTCGCGCTTCGAGGAGGTCGTCAACGAGGCGATCGGCGAGGTGGTGCTCGGGGAGGCGCCCTTCAGGGCCGAGACGCTCGCCAAGCACATCGCCGAGCTCGTGCGCGAGCGCCAGGGGGCGCTGCGCGCCGAGGTCGCCATCCAGGCCCGCTATCCCGAGCACAAGCCCGCCCCCGTCTCCGGCGTCAGCACCCAGGAGATCTACACGCTGCACGGCAGGGCGGTGGCCTACGAGCACGGCACGCGCCGGCTGGTCGGCGTCTCTGCGACCGGGATGACGGCCTGCCCATGCGCCCAGGAGCTGGTCGCCGCGAGGGCGCGCGAGCGCCTGCTTGCCGACGACTTCAGCGAGGCGCAGATCGAGCGCATCTTCGAGCACGTGCCGGTGGCCACCCACAACCAGCGTGGCCTTGGAACGCTGCAGATCGGCTTTCGCGAGCACAGCGACATGGAGATCGACGCGGCGACGCTGCTGGCGATCGTGGAGCAGTCGATGTCGTCGGAGATCTACGAGCTGATGAAGCGCAGCGACGAGGTCGAGGTCGTCGAGAAGGCGCACAGGCGCCCCCGCTTCGTCGAGGACTGCGTGCGGGAGATGATCGCCGGCGTGGTGGCCGGGCTGCCGGAGCTGGACGGCGCGAGCTTTCTCTCCGCTCGGCAGGAGAACCTCGAGACGATCCACCAGCACAACGTCGTCGCCGAGCGCCACGGCCTGCTCAGCGAGCTGCGCAGCGAGATCGAGACGGGCCAGGCGACCGCCTTCCAGACCACGCTCGAGCACTGGCTGAGCAGCCCTCCGGCGTAGACCGCGGGGCGCGGGGCACGGGCGTGGCCGCGCGAGCCTCACGCGCGGGCCCGGGCACGCGGCGGGCGCGGGCCCAGGCACGCCGCGGGCGCGGGCCTCAGGCGCTCGTCTTGGCCTGCGCGTCAGCCTTCGCCTTCGCCTCGTCCGCTTCGCCCAGCCGCCTGCGCATGCCGAAGAAGTAGTCGAGTCCCGAGACGACCGTGACCGCGACGGTCAGGTAGACGAGCAGCATCACCCACAGCGGGTGTCCGTTGACGGCTATCAGCGCAAGGATCGCGGCGATCTGCAGGGATGTCTTGACCTTGCCGAGCATCGATGCGGCGATCACCACGCCGGCGCCGCTGGCGCCCAGGCGGAGCACCGTGACGGCCAGCTCGCGGGCGATGATCACCATCGCCACCCAGGCCGGCAGCCGGTTCAACGAGACCAGCGAGACGAGCGCGGCGATCACCAGCAGCTTGTCGGCGAGCGGGTCCATCAGCTTGCCGAAGGTCGTGATCGAGTCTCTGGCCCTGGCCAGATAGCCGTCGACGAAATCGGTCAGCGACGCGAGCGCGAAGACGACCGCGGCCAGCACGTCGCCCGAGGGAGTGTTTCCCAGCAGCGCGACGACCAGCACCGGCACCAGCATGATGCGGAGCACGGTGAGGACGTTGGGCAGGTTCAGCGGAAACATCGCCTAGGGGAATTATGGGGATCGATGGGTAGGCTGGCGATGAGCATGGTCGAGAAAGGATGATCGCGATGAACCGACGCACGCTTGGACCCGACGGGCCGGAGGTCTCGGAGATCGGCCTCGGATGCATGGGCATGTCCGCCTTCTACGGCGGAGCCGACGAACGCGAGTCGCTCGCGACGATCCATCGCGCGCTCGATCTCGGCTGCAACTTCCTGGACACCTCCGACATGTACGGCCCGCACACCAACGAGGAGCTGGTCGGCCGCGCGATCGCGGACAGGCGCGAGCAGGTGTTCCTGGCGACCAAGTTCGGGATCAAGCTTGCGCCCGGCAACCCGCCCACGCGCTCGATCGACGGCAGCCCCGACTACGTGCGCAGCGCCTGCGAGGCGTCGCTGCGGCGCCTGCGCGTCGATCACATCGACCTCTACTACCAGCACCGCGTGGACCCGAGCACGCCGATCGAGGAGACCGTCGGCGCGATGGCGGAGCTCGTCGCCGAGGGCAAGGTCCGCCACCTCGGTCTCTCGGAGGCGAGCGCCGCCACGATCAGACGCGCGCACGCCGTGCACCCGATCGCCGCCGTGCAGACCGAGTATTCGCTGTGGACCCGCGACATCGAGCAGGAGATCCTGCCGACCCTCAAAGAGCTGGGGATCGGCCTGGTCGCCTACTCGCCGCTGGGGCGCGGGTTCCTGGCGGGGCGCTTCGCCTCGCCGCATGAGCTCGACGAGGGCGACTTCCGCCGCTTCGGTCCGCGCTTCACAGGCGAGAACCTGGAGAGCAACAGGAGAATCGCCGACGCGGTGCGCTCGCTGGCGCACGAGAAGGGCGTGACGCCCGGGCAGCTAGCCCTCGCATGGGTGCTCAGCCGCGAGGCGGACATCGTGCCGATCCCGGGCACCAAGCGCGTCTCCTACCTCGAAGAGAACCTGGCCGCCGCGGAGGTCTCGCTCGACGATCGGGAGGCGCAGCGGATCCTCGACGCGCTTCCGCTCGCGGCCGGCGAGCGCTACGACGAGGCCGGCATGCGCGGCGTGAACCTGTAGGCTGGATCCATGGCACTGGTACCGATGGTCGTCGAGCGCACCGCGCGCGGCGAGCGCGAATTCGACATCTACTCGCGGCTGCTCAACGAGCGGATCATCTTTCTTGGCAGCCCGATCGACGACCAGGTCGCCAACCTCGTGGTGGCGCAGCTCCTGCACCTGGAGGCTGAGGACCCCGAGAAGGACGTCTCGATCTACATCAACTCGCCGGGCGGATCGATCTACGCCGGCCTCGCGATCTTCGACACCATGCGCTTCATCAAGCCCGACATCCAGACGATGTGCGTCGGGATCGCGATGTCGATGGGGTCGCTGCTGCTGGCCGGCGGCGCCAAGGGCAAGCGCGCCGCGCTGCCAAACAGCCGGATCCTGATCCACCAGCCCTCCGCGGGCTTCGAAGGGCAGTCGACCGACATCGAGATCCACGCCCGCGAGATCCTCGCGCAGCGCGAGCGCATCGACGAGATCTACGCCGAAGCGACCGGCCACAGCGCGGAGGAAGTCCACGCCGACATGGAGCGCGACCGCTTCTTCACCGCCGAGCAGGCCAAGGAGTACGGCCTGATCGACCGCGTGCTCGAGAGCCACTGAGCCGCGGCGGGGCGCCGGTCCGCGCGCGGCGCCGCGGCACGCTGCGGCCCCGCG
>DAHUYQ010000051.1 GCA_027315115.1 Solirubrobacterales bacterium
GAACCTACGGTCAGAGCCTGTGCGCGTCGCCCACACCCCTCCCAAAAACCCGCAAACACCGAAAAAAGCCTGCTCACGCCAACAAAACCACGCCACCCACCACGCTCACCTCACCGCAGATCACCCACGGAGCCCCCGAAAGATAAGGAACCGCTCTCGGTGTAGGCGGTCCCACCGCTCGGCAACCATCCAGGCGCCCACGACGGATCAGCTACGGTCCCGCACCAGCGCCCTGCTCACGGCCTCCTCGCTGTTCGCCTCCTGCTTCGGCGGGAGGCGATCAAACGCGGTAACGGACTCGGTCCCTTTGGCGTCCTTGGCCTGGTCGCCATGGCGGCCTCCATCGAGCTTTACGTCTATGTCTTGATCCCGAAGCAGAGCTTTGCCTTCAACCTGAATGCTCGGGAGACGTACGAGCGCCTGCGCGATGCGCCGAGCGATACAGCGGTACATGAGCGGCTGCTCGTGTGGCTCGCCGAATGCACGGACGTCAACGAGGCGGGGATTGCGATCCTGAGCCGCATCTACCTTGCCGCGACGATCTGCTTGATGCTTCAACTCGCGTCTTGGGCGATCGCGTTCCTTGGTACGGTGTATTGACCATGCCCGCTCCGCAAAAGTTCGGTCCCCCGCCAAGGATGCCGGAGTCGCGCGGCGGCTTTCTCAGTGGCAAGCCGCCGTGGTGGGAGCGCCCGCCGGCAAAGCCACGCGAGCAGCGGGCGCCATGGCGCTGGATGCACCGGCTCGGCAGGCTACTGCGAGGCCACTGACCAGCGCACGTCGGGCTCGAGCGACCTCGCCATGCGCCCGCAGGCCGTGCGGCGCTCTGCGCGAGCCTGTGGCCCTCGTTACACCACCGACGACGTGCGGGAGATCCCGATCGTCGACCCCGAGCAGCGGCAGGTCCGCTGGCTCGCGCTCGGCGGCAACGGCCGCTGCGAGCCGATCCAGAGCAGCCGGCTGATCGCGCTCGAGCCAGCCGAGCCGCAGGCCGCGATCCACTGGCCCGCCGCCGCGCAGAGCTGACGCCGCCCACCCGTTTTCGCGGATCCCATCCCAAACGCTGAGGATGATGCTCAGCATGCCACGCGACTGGTCACCAGATGAGGCCGACGGCGACTCGCTGCCGGCGAAGCTTCTTGATTCCAAGACAGAGGCGGCTGTCGATGCTCTGTTGGAAACCGTCCGCCATCTCCTGGATGAGGAGAACGCTCGCGATCAGAGCTTCATCGCACGGGGCGTTGGACTGGCGGGATTTGTCGGGATCGTAGTCTCGTTGAGCACCGCGCTCGGACACGGCGGGCTCACCGGGGAGTGGAGCGCGCCGTGGAAGGGAATCGCGCTCGCCCTCTACGTCGTGGCGTTGACGTCGCTCGTCGGCAGCGTGGTGGTCGTCATCAGGACCGTCTTGCGTCCACGAGAGACCGCGACGCTCAGCCTTGCCGAAGTCGAAAGGTACCCGCTGCCCGAATACATATACGCGCCCAAGACGCTGACCCAAGGTCGCACGATGGCCGGTCTGATCGACGCCCTCGCGGTCGAGCGCTCCCGCGCCGGCTCGAAGGCGAACGGGCTCCAGTGGAGCTACAGATTGCTTCTCGCGGGACTGGCCTGCATCTCGATGCTCGGCGCTTTGATCGGCGTGCGTGACGCGAACCTGACAGGAGGACCCAATGCCGGCCGAATCACGCCTACAATCGGATCGCATGCATAGATCGAAGAACGCAAAGCGCGATGAGTCGCCGGCAGCGGTGCCCGCGGACGCCACGTCTGACTCGACGACGCGTGACCGGAGCCTTTTCGGTCGAGCCGCAGTGATGTACGGCTACCCGCTCGATGCCGACGAGAAGGCAGCCGTGAAGCGTGCCCTCGACCGGATAGAGCAATCTCGCAAAGACGGTCCTCGCCCAAGCACGCACGGGTGAGACGGACACGCCGGCCTGACTCTGCCCGCCCAAGCAGCAGCCGGCTGAGCACGCGGGCGGCAGCCAAGGCGCAGACGGCGCTAAAGCGATGTGGATGATGCGGACATGCGCTTTCAGCGAAGCGATCCAGAGCAGTCGGCTGATCGCGCTCGGGCCGGCCGAGCTGCAGGCCGCTATCCACTGGCCCGCCGGCGCGCAGAGCTGACGCCGCCCACCCGTTTTCGCGGATCCCATCCCAAACGATGTGGATGATGCGAGCATGCGCTCACAGCAGATCGCCAAGCTGACGACCAGATCATCCGGCGCCTCGCCCCGCCGGGCGTGCACCGCCTTCGAGATCTGGCGAGAGGAACGCAGGAAGCATCTCGATGACCTGCTCGATGCCCACAAGCTGGTGGGAGGGCCAGGTCCTGGTCGACGCTGGCAAACCACCGCCCTCAACGATGCCCTGATCCTGCGTCTCGCAGCCGAGTTTCAAGGGTTTGCGCGCGACCTGCATGATCAGGCCAGCGATGTCTTCGCGGCATGGATCGCCCCGTCCAGTCCGACTGCCCAGCGGGTGGTTCGCAATCAGCTTGTCAAAGGTCGGGAGTTGGAACGAGGCAACGCTCACCCCGGATCGATCGGCCGCGACTTCGACAGATTCGGGTTCGAAGTCTGGCGCGAGCTGCATCATCGAGACGAGCGGACCGCCAAGCACAACGAGTCGCTCGCGCTGCTCAACGATGCGCGCAACGGCCTTGCGCACTCCGATCACGTCAAGCTCGCCGCCCTCCGGGCCAAGGGCCACCCGCTCGCGCTGGGCACATTCCGCAGATGGCACCGCGACCTCGACGCCCTGGCGGCTAACCTTGACGCTGAGACGTCGAGCCAACTGGCCCGCCTGTTCGATCGAGAGCATCCTTGGTGAACGACATGGCAACGACAACCAAACACGCAAGGACACGCAGAACGCGGATCAAGTACGGCGACAAGGTGGCCGTCCCCTGGGGCCTGGGCGAGATCGTCGGAAAAGTCGAAGAGGTCTACGGCCCCCGAACGCGGAAGTACGTCGTGGTCCGCATCCCCACGCGCGGCCCCTTGGGAGAAATCCTGCACGAGGAAAACATGTCCTTCCCCGAAGACACGCTCCGGCTCATAGCAGCCGCCTGACAGCTCAGGAGCCAGGGCTCACGCCGGCGTCGCCGAGTTCAACCTCGGCGACTCAGAGACCGACTACCGCGTGCCCGACGGCGGATTGCTCAATCCCGATGCCCAAGGCGTCTGGCTTCACACCGCGCCGCTGGTGGTCGAGATCCTCTCGGCAGGCGACCAAACCTGGGAGAAGCTGCCCTTCTACGCAGCACACGACGTGCAGGAGATCCTGATCGTCGACCCCGAGCAGCAGCAGGTCCACTGGCTCGCGCTCGACGGCGACGGCCGCTGCGAGCCGATCCAGAGCAGCCGGCTGATCGCGCTCGGGCTGGCCGAGCTGCAGACCGCGATCCACTGGCCCGCCGCCGCGCAGAGCTAACGCCCGCGCCACCCGTTTTCACGCGTGCCGTCCCAAACGCTGAGGATGATGCTCAGCAGATGTCCTACCTCTCCGCTTATCCATCGGCCGACGCGCCGGAGCCGGCGCGCAGCTACGAGGAGTTCCTCGAGGACATCAAGGGACGCATCCGCAGCGCCCAGGCGCGTGCCGCAAGAGCCATCAATGCGGAGCTGATCGACGTCTACTGGCAGATCGGCCAAGAGATCCTGAGACGCCAGGCCGAGGAGGGCGATCGCCGTGGACGGGGCGGCCCCAAGGTCGTCGAGCGGCTGTCTGCGGACCTGCGGGCGGCGTTCCCTGGAGCGCGTGGCTTCTCCGTGAGGAGCCTGCGCTACATGCGCGCATTCGCTGCCGCGTGGCCCGAGCGGGAAATGCTGCAGTCCGATATTGCAGCATTGCCATGGGCCCACGTCACGCTGCTGCTCGACAAGCTCTCCGACCGGCCTACACGCGACTGGTATGCCGCCCGTGCGGCCGGCTGGTCCGGAGCGGAGCTGGAACACCATATTGCAAGTCGCCTGCATGAGCGGCAGGCGACAGCGATCACCAACTTCGATCAAACGCTGGCGACCGACGACGCGGAGGCCGTGCAACGGATCACGCGCGACCCGGTGATCTTGGACTTCGTCCACTTGGCAGACAAGTCCAAGGAGCGCGACCTGGAAGCGGCGCTGTTGCTGGACATCGAGCGCTTCATGCTCGCGCTGGGAGAGGGCTTCTACTTTGCCGGACGCCAGAAGTCGCTTCGAGTCGGCAGTGAGGAGATCATCCTCGACCTCCTTTTCTACCACCATCCAACCCGTCGCTTCGTGGTCATTGATCTCAAGCTTGGACGTTTCCACGCGGAGTTCGCGGGCAAGATGAACCTCTACGTCAACGCTGTCAATGAGCTGATCGCTCACGACGAGGATCGCGCAACGGTTGGCTTCATCCTCTGTGCCGGCCGCGACGAGGCGGTCGCTCACCTTACGCTGCAGGGCATCTCGACGCCAATAGCCGTCACTCGCTACACCGTCGGCAAGCGGGGCGTCGTGATGGCGGGCGAGGAGGCCCAGGTCACGGGTGGCCTTGAGGATGAGATGATGGGAATGCGGCGCGTCGAGCAGCAGGTCACCGAGTTCGCCGCCCGCCGGGCACGCGAGCTGGCGGAGGGCTCAAAGGACGTCGAGTCATAGCCTCGCGCCACGCATGCAGGCGGCGCTGCGCACGCTCGACATCCAGGAGCGCGCAGTCGAGCAGCTTCGCCTGCGCAGTGGCGTGCTGCTCGCCGCCTGCTCGCTGATCGCCTCCATCTTCGGTGGGGCGGCGATCAGAGCCAACCACGGCCTCGGCGCATCCGGAGTGGTGGCGCTCGCCGCGCTGGCCATCTCGACGAGCCTATGCGTGTACCTCCTGCTCACCAAGCGCGGGCTCACCTTCACCCTCGACGCCGAGGACGTATACGAGCTCTTGCGGGAGACCGGCAACGACGACCGGGCGCTCAAGGAGCTCATCGGCTGGCTCGTGGCCTTTGGACGTGAAAACAGCCGCCAGCTCTGGAGCCTCGACCGCGTCTTCGTCTACGCCGCGTTCTGCCTTATGGTCCAAATGGTCTCCTGGTCGGTCATGCTGCTTGGTACTCTCCACTGAGATGCAAAGCCCGGAGAAGAAGCGCTTCGACCCAGGCCCGCCACCACCAGGCCTCGGCATGCCCGAGGGCCCGCCCGGCCCCCGCTTCCTATACGGCAAGCCCCCCTCCTGGGAACGACCAGCAGCAGGCACAACCAGACGCCACCGCCTACGAGCACTGCTGACCGGCAACCGCCAGACGCCGACCGCCGCGGCCGGCGATCGACAGAAGAGGCGCTCCGACCCAGGCCCGCCGCCACCAGGCCTCGGCATGCCCGAGGGCCCGCCCGGCCCCCGCTTCCTATACGGCAAGCCCCCCCTCCTGGGAACGGCCGGCAGCAGGCACAACCAAACACCACGGCCTGCGAGGACTGCTGACCCGCGCTGGCTCGACGCGCAGGCGCCTCGAGCAGCCCCATCGCTGAGGGCGCTCGCCAAGACACGCTCCGGCTCATAGCAGCCGGCTGATCGCGCTCGGGCCGGCCGAGCCGCAGGCCGCGATCCACTGGCCCGCCGCCGCGGAGCTGACGCCGGCGCCGCCCGGCGCGCAGCCTTCTACCAGCGGGGCCCGCGGCAATGAGGATGGCCTGTGAGCGGCGGGATTGCCAGCACGAGAGATCCCGATGGCCGCGAGGTGCTGTTGGACGACCGCACGATCGGCCACCTGCGCAGGCGCCGCCCGCAGATGCTCATCCATCTCGACGCGATTCTCGACACGGTCGCCCGCCCCGACCGCCGCGAAGACGACGTGGTGGCCGGTCGTGAGCGCTTCTATCGGAGAGTCTCGACTCGCGGCGGTGGCTGCGCGTGGTCGTAGACTCCAACGAGACTCCGACGTTCGTCGTGACCGCCTTCGTCCATGAAACCGCCGGAGACAGACCGATGACCGTCACAATCGCAGGCATAACCTTCGACGAACACGGGTACGATGAGCGCGGCGACGTGCTGTACCTGAGCATCGGACCGCCTCGCCAGCCCCACCGCACGATCGCGACCCCCGAGGGCCACGCCATCGACTATGACCAGTCCGGCGCTGTGATCGGGATGGTGCTCGTCAATGTGCGACACCTGCTGGCGCGCGACGGCATGCTGACTCTCACCCTCCCACCAGAGCACGTGAGCGCCGCGACCATCGAGCCGGCGCTGGCCGCTGCCGCTTGACGGGAGAAGTCGCGCCCTACCCAGTGCGCGGCACCACGCGGACACGGACTCTCGATCCTCGACTCCGAGCAGCAGGGCGCTCAAGGAGCTCATCGGTTGGCTCGCCCTTGGTACTCTCCACTGAGATGCAAAGCCCGGTGAAAGAGCGCTTCGATCCGGGGCCCCCGCCGCCGGGGCTCGGCAGGCCCGAGGGTCCACGCGGCCCCCGCTTCCTATACGGCAAGCCCCAATCCTGGGACCAGCCGACACCAGGCGAAGCCAACAGCCGGGGCCTACGAGGACTGCTGGCCCGCGCTCTCCCGACGCGCAGGCGTGTCGTGCGCCCACATCGCTGAGAGACCCCGCGGCTGGACCTCTACGTCAATGCCGTCAACGAGCGGGTCGCTCACGACGAGGATCGCGCGACGGTTGGCTTCATCCTCCATACAGGCCGGGACGCCACCTCTCTGAAGAGCACTTCGGTCGCTTTGTTCTCACGGGGCGACGGGCCGCTCTACCACGTCGACGGCGACGACGAGGGGTATGCATACGCTTTCAAACGGAAGTCCCGTTTGCTTTGAAAGCGTGTCGGCACTGGTCGCAAGCAACCGACAGCGCCCGGCGCTGATCGCGCTCTGGCCAGCCGAGCCGCAGGCGCGATCCACTGGCCCGCCGGCACGCAGAGTTGACGCCGCCCGCCCGTT
The DNA here is from genome assembly GCA_027315115.1 of Solirubrobacterales bacterium. Taxonomy (GTDB): domain Bacteria; phylum Actinomycetota; class Thermoleophilia; order Solirubrobacterales; family Solirubrobacteraceae; genus Palsa-744. The sequence goes on from DAHUYQ010000051.1 coordinate 6,912, forward strand.
TTCGCGGCTCCCGTCCCAGACGCTGAGGATGATCCGTGGTTGGCCAACGAGCAGACCGCGAACCTCAGCCGTCAGACGGCATTGCGCGCACTTGACATCCAAGAGCGCGCAGTCGAGCAACTGCGAGCACGCACCGGCGTGCTGCTCGGCGCGTCGTGCCTGATCGCCTCCGTGTTCGGCAGCGAAGCAATCCGGCACAACGTGAACGTGGGACTCGCGGGAGCTCTCGCGCTCACAGCGCTGGTCCTCTCCGTGGGACTTTGCGTCTACGTCCTGGCCGGCAAGCGAGATCTCACCTTCGGTCTCGACGCGATGCATACGTACGAGTATCTGGCAGACATCGGTGACGTTGCCGCAAACGAGATGATCGTCGTCTGGCTGACGATATTCGCGCGTGAAAACGAAACCGCGATCGCCGTACTGGACCGCGCCTATCTCACCGCAGGTCTCTGCCTGCTGCTGCAACTCGCCGCCTGGGCGCTCCCTCTGATTGCTAGGATCGGCTGAGCTATGCCCACCTCACCGCCATATCGCAAACTGCCGATTCCTGATCCTCCGTACCCAGGAATGCCGGAGTCGCGCGGCACCTTTCGGCTGCTGAGGGGCAAACGGCCTTGGTGGGCCGGGCCGCCGCCGCCCCGCGAAACCCTGCGCCAGAAGGCCTCCCGATATATGCACCGGGTACTTCGGGCGCTCTCGCGCCGCAGGTGACGAGGCGTACATAGACGCACCGATTCTCACCTGGTCCACCCGCTCGCGCTGAGCACATTCTGCAGGTGGTGCCGCGACCTCGACGCCCTGGGGTGGCATTCCGTGTCATCTCCATGGGCTCGCCCATCACGGTCTCGCCTTCCGCCAGCTCGCGCTTGGAGGCAGCGGCGGCGGCGAGCTGATCCAGAGCAGCCGGCTGATCGCGCTCGGGCCAGACGGACTGCAGGCGGCGATCCACCGGCCCGAGGGCACGCAGAGTTGACGCCGCGCCCGCGCCGCATTCGCGGCGTCCCATCCCAAGCGATGAGGATGATCAATGGATGGCCAACGAGGAGATCGCCAAGCTCAGCCTGCAGACGGCGCTGCGCACGCTCGACCTGCAGCAGCGCGAGGTCGAGCAGCTTCGGCTGCGCAGCGGCGTGATGCTTGCCGCCTGCTCGCTGATTGCCTCCATCTTCGGCGGGGCGGCGATCAAGGCGAACCACGGCGTCGGAGCGCCCGGCGCTTTGGCGCTTGCGACGCTGGCAGCCTCGACGAGCCTGTGCGTGTACCTGCTGACGGCCAAGCGGCGGCTCATCTTCGCTGTCGATGCTCAGAGTGTGTACGGGTTGCTGCTCGACAGCGATGGCGACGCCCGCGCGTTTGCAGAGGTGATCGCGTGGCTCGCAGCCTACGGACGCGAAAACGATCGCGAGCTCTCGGGTCTGGACCGCATCTACATGTTGGCCGCCCTCTGCCTGATGGCGCAAATGGTCTGCTGGTCGATCGTGCTCGCTGCTACCCTGCGCTGAGATGGCCGATCCGCAGACAAGGCGCTTCGACCCGGGACCCCCGCCCCCAGGACTCGGCATGCCAGAGATCGACCACGGCCCCCGCTTCCTCTACGGCAAGCCGCCAGCCTGGGAGCAGCCGCAGCAGCGCCGCACCCTCCGAAGACCATGGACACGCAGCCGCAAGCTCGCCGCCGTCCCTGACGCACAGCATCCGATCAAGACGCGCTTCGACCCGGGACCCCCGCCCCCAGGACTCGGCATGCCAGAGATCGACCACGGCCCCCGCTTCCTCTACGGCAAGCCGCCGGCCTGGGAACAGCCACGGCCTGGCGTGCGCAAAGACCAGGCTCTGCGACGGCTGTGGACTCGTGTGCGTCTGATGCTCACGCACCACTGAGAGTCTGCCGACCGTCGGGGGGGGGCCGCACCACCGCCACCCGCAGCCCGGACGGATGCCACTCAGCCGACTCCCTCGTCCAGCCCGTCCAGCGCGCGTGCGGCGCGCTCCCCCTCCTCGGTGAGGCTCCAGGCGTTTGGGCGGCCGGCGCCGCCGGCACGCTTGCGCAGCAGGCCCGCCTCCTCAAGGCGGCCGAGCAGTTTTGAGATCTGGCCAAGATGCGAAACATCCACTGCGGCGGCGACCTGCTTGTTGCTGGCGCCGGGATGCGCGGCGAGGTATCCGAGCGCGCCTCGCGCCCTGTGCGCGTTCGCGCGTCGCAGCGCAGGCGGCAGCAGACGCGGCGCCGGGACGGGTGAGGGATGTCCGGCTCCGCAGCCCGATCCTGGCGGCTGCCGGCCATGCGCATCGCGCTCCCGGCCGCCGCCTGCCCCATCCACGGCAGCACGACGAGCGCCGTCAGGTCCTCTAACAGCCCGGAGAAGGGCGGCGCCTGCGCCATCAGCAGACGTGCGCTCAACGTGAATATCACCGTCGCGAGCGTCGCCTCGGCAAGGAGCCGAGCCGGTAAACCCTCTCCACTGGCGCCGGCGCGTGCTGGCGCCGCATCTCGCTCCACGCGCTCAGCCAGTTGCGGCCAGCGCCGCATCGCAAGCGCCTGGCTCGCATGAGGCTCCAGCAGGCAGGCCCTCGCCACGGCGGGCTCCCTGTCGAGCAGCCGCAGCAGTGCCTGGAGGCCCGCGATCACCGCCTCGATCCAGGAGTCCTGAGCGCTTGCGGCAGCCTGGATCTCAACCGTCGCACGATCGACGAAGTCCACGATCAACGCGTCCACGCACCCTTGCGGCGAGCCGAACAGGCTGGTGAACGTCGCCCTCGAAATCAGCGCCCCGTCACAGACCGCCGCGACGCTCGCGCCGGCAACGCCACGCTCGGCTAGGATCTGCGACATCGCCGCCATCGCCCGAGATCGCTGCCCCTGCGTGAGCCGATCCGCGTCGGCCGAGCCCAGCGGCGTCTCCGACCCGTGAACGCCGACTGACGCCATGCCCGGAGAACGAGCATGCAAGCGAGCCGCAGGTCCCATCGGCGGCCGACCGTATCAGAACGTCCAATTTATGTGCGACATTCCTGTATCCGGTCAGGCGTGAGGCTCCCGCGAAAACGGGAACGTTTCTGAATAGCGGTGGCCTGACGTGACAAGCGCCGCAGCAGGTCGACGGACAGCGGAAATCTGAGCGCCGGACACATTCGCGGCGCAGGCTGCCGAGCCGCCGCCGGCCCGCCGCCTCTGCGGCGCCGCCCGGCGCAGGACGTCCCGGCAGCGCGATTGCTGCGCGCATCCTCCCAATCGCCGACGTTCGCGATCGCCCCTCCGCATTAGGGTGCGTCGTGTGGGCTCGGCAGCCAACCAACAACCGCAGCAACGGCGGAAAGGAGAGCGATTGCGATGTCCGAGGTCGATTACGAGGTAACCGGGCCGATCGCCCGGCTGACGCTCAACCGTCCAGAGCGCGGCAACGCGCTGACGCCCTCGCTGCTGGCGGAGCTCGCCGCCGCGGTCGAGCGGGCCGACCTCGACGCGGGGGTTCACGTGCTGCTGCTCTCCGGCCGCGGAAAGGGATTCTGCGGCGGCTACGACCTTGTGTGGAGCGCCGAGGGCCGGCTCCCCAACCATGACCCCTCCGAGCCGTGGGACCCGATGCTCGACTACTCGGCGATGAGCCGCAACGTGCGCGTGTTCATGTCGCTCTTCCACTGCAGCAAGCCCGTGCTCTGCAAGGTCCACGGGTTCTGCGTGGCCGGCGGCACCGATCTCGCGCTCTGCTCCGATCTTCTGCTGATCGCCGACGATGCGAAGATCGGCTACCCGCCCGCGCGGGTCTGGGGATCGCCCACCACCTCGATGTGGGCCTACAGGCTCGGCGCCCAGCGCGCCAAGCGCCTCCTGTTCACCGGCGACTCGCTCTCCGGCGCGGAGGCGCTGGAGTGGGGCCTGGCGATCGAGGCTCCCGCGCCGCAGCGGCTGGACGAACGGACCGAGGCGCTGGCGCAGCGGATCGCACAGGTGCCCGTCAACCAGCTTCAGATGATGAAGCTGCTCGTCAACCAGTCGCTCAGCAACCAGGGGCTGCACACGACGCAGATCCTGGGGACCGTCTTCGACGGCATCACGCGCCACACCAGGGAGGGCTACGCCTTCCAGGCGCTGGCAGAACAGCGCGGCTTCCGCGAGGCGGTACGCGCGCGGGACGAGCCGTTCGGCGACTCCGGGGCCTCGACCTTCAAGGGCTGACGCTCCGACGCGCGCTGACGCCCGAAGCTCATCCGGGCGCTACCCCGACTCGAAGCCCGAGATCAGGACAGCGCCCGTTCAGACGCGCTCGCGGCGCGGCGCGCCGCCGCCGCTCTACAGCTCGACCGTGGCCGACAGGTCTTCCAGGAGCTGTATCCGTTCAGGTGCTTCCGCGCCTTCGACGGCCACCCAGGCGCCGCCCGATCGCCGCGCCGTGAGCTCGCCAGGGCCGCCATAGAAGCCGCTCTCCCCGCTGTAGACGCCGGGCACGCCGGGCACGGGCGAAAGGCCCGGGATCCCGGCCGGGAGGCTGCCCGGATTCGCGGCGTCGAGCAGCACGTAGGCCCGCAGCCGTTGTCCTCCCAACGAGTACACCGTCGCGTTGCAGGGCAGGAACGCATCGCCGAAGATGTGCCCGGGGTAGGGCCGCACGTCGCCCAGCACGACCCCGCTCTCGGCGCTCACCCCAGCGCCACCGGCATGCAGCTCGCAGGAGCCCTGCGGCTCCCTGCCCGGGGCGCTCCACTTGTGCACGGTCCCTTGGAACGGGGTTTCCCGCGTTTCCCTGGAGGTGGACTGCGGGATCGGTTCGCCGTTGGCGGCAAGCGCAACCATCGGCTCGATGAGGCGCACGTGGCCTGCATGCGAGCCCGGGAGGGCTTCAGGTTCTTCGAAGGGACTCACCACACGTGCCGCACGCAGGCCGAAGGGAAGGCCCGGAAGCGCTTCGGTGGGCACGCGCGTGCCGCCTTCGACCTGCACGGCGGCCACCTCGGGAAGCGTCACCACGGTCGTCGTCGACTCGTGCGACCCACCCTTGGAGGTGGCGGAGACGCTGACGAGAGGCGTCGAGGGGTGGATCACGCCGATCCCCGTGCTGCCGCCGAATTTGCCGTCTTCTTGCACCACGACGTTCCAGCCCGCCTGCCCGACTTCGAAGGTCGGTGAGAGGCGCATGTCGAACGCCAGGGGGGCGGCCGCCGCGCTGGAGCGCACAGCGTGGCGATGCCGCCTGTGCGACCGATGTCGATGTGTAGCGCCATCCGGGCGTCCCCGGTGCTTGGCATGGGCCTGCGCGGTACCGGCGAGGACCCCCGGAGCGCCGGCGGCGAGGACGCTCGCAGCGACCGCGATCGCAAGCTGGCGTCCCCTTTGGCGAAGCGACACAACGGGCATTGCTCTCTCCTTTGCTCGGTTCATTGGCGCTACTATAACTAGCACCATCGCAGCGCGTTTGCGGCGGTTGAAGCCACGGCAGCGTGCTCGCGGGTCGAGAATCGGCGCGGACGTCGCCGCCGCGCCCGCGGCCGCGATAGGGTCAGCCCCCGTGCAGGTACTCACATCCCGCATCTCCGGCCCGGTCCTGATCGAGCCCGCCGTCCACCGCGACGATCGCGGGTTCTTCTGCGAGACCTACCGCCGCGAGTGGCATGCGGCCGCCGGCATCCCCGAGCGCGAGGAGTTCGTGCAGGACAACCAGTCACGCTCCGATCGGGGCGTGGTGCGCGGCATGCACTTCCAGGTCGGCGCCGGCGTGGCGAAGCTGGTGCGCTGCGGCCGGGGCCGCATACTCGACGTCGTCGTCGACCTGCGTCGCGGGTCGCCCACCTACGGAGAGTGGGAGGGCTTCGAGCTCGACGACGTCTCGATGCGACTGCTCTACGTGCCCGTCGGCTTCGCGCACGGGTTCTGCGTGCTCTCCGAGATCGCCGACGTCGCCTACAAGCAGACCGGCTACTACGACGGCGCGCTCGAACGCGGCATCGCCTGGGACGATCCCGAGATCGCGATCCAGTGGCCGGCCGGCATCGAGCTCAGCGTCTCGCCGCGTGACGGGCAGGCGCCGCGCCTGAGCGAGATCGCCGCCGAGCTGCCGTTCGTGTACAGCAGCGAGTCACGCTGAGCCCGCGCGAAGCGCGACGGCGACCTCGGGCTCAGCCGTCCCTCAGCGCTCTCCCCAGTGCCGAAGCCGCACGTCGGCCTCGCCGCCGCGCAGCGCCAGCGCGGCGGACGCTCGCGGGCCCACCTCCAGTGGGGTGACCCATAGGCGCTCGGCGCCTGAAGCCTCGCCGCCCGCGCCCGACTCCGCCTCCGGCGCCGGCGCCGAGCGCCCGGCGCCCTCCTCGACCTCGACGGCGTCGAGCCCGTGCCCGAGGCACTTCACGCTCGCCTCATGGACCACCCAGGCCGCCAGGAACTCCCGTTCTCGCGCGGCGCCGTCGAGCGCCTGGAGCCGCTGCGCGACCTGCACGCCAAGCAGCCGCCTGGCGATCGCGACCTCGTTGCGCGCTCTGGAACGCCGCTCGTCCAGGACCTCGACGTCGACGCCCACCTCGCGATCCCAGACGATCGCGTAGACCGCGAGCGGGCCGGAATGGGAGAGGTTGAAGCGCGGAGCCTCATCCTGGAAACACTTCACGCGCGGCTTGCCATGCGCCCCGACTTCGAGCTGGAGTGCTGCGGGATGGACCCCGATCGCGTCTCCCAGCAACGCGCGCAGCACCGCCCTGGAGGCCGACCAGCGCTTTCGCAGGCGCTCGTCCAGCAGCCGACCGGCGCGCTCGCGCTCCGCCCGGCAGAGCACGCCGAGCAGGCTTGTAGACACTGCATCGAGGTCCGCCACCCAGACGTCGACCACCCCAGAAGACCGCATCCACGCACGATATCGCGCAGTCACCGCCGCGCAGCCATCGCTGCCAAAACGTTTTGTTCAATGCCTCGCCGCACAAGGTCAGAGTGTGTTCATTGTTTGAATCTTTTCGGCCAAGAAGGCCTGTTCCTCCAATCTTCGTTATGGTTTGTTGCCAAGATAGGTCGAGGGATTGGAACTAGGAAGGGAGCAGGTGACGGGATGCGCTCGATGGAGCACCTCGTTGGCATGCCATTGCCGATGCTTCGCCTACCCTCGACGGCGGGGAGCGAAAGCGGGCTCACACAACTGTCAGCAGGACGAGCCGTCGTCTACCTCTATCCAGGCGACGATTCGACGCCGGGCCACTCTCCGGCGCAGCCGAGCAGCTGCGCGGTGCAGCGCGCGGACTTCCGCGAGTACGCACTCGACTTCGCGGCCGCGGGCGCCCGGATCGCTGGAGTCAGCAGCGAGCCGCACGAGACGCAGGCCGCGACCGCCGAACGCGAGCACCTGCCCTTCCCGCTGATCAGCGACCACGAGTGCCGCCTGGCGGACGCGCTCGCGCTCCCCACCTTCAACGATCTCGGCGTGCGGCGCTTCCGGCGCCTGACGCTGATCTGCGACCAGGGCACGGTGGCCGCGGCGTTCTATCCGGTCTCTCCCCGTCGAAGCGCCGCGCAGGCGCTCAACTGGCTGCACGGCGCACGGCAGCGGACCTGAGACGACAAGCCGTCCTGTCCGGCCGCTAGCCTACATCGATCGACCACACCTTCAGGAGGGTGCGATGACGAAGAATGAGTTGGCGGACGAGATTGCGCAGCGGACAGGTCTGAGTGCCGGACAGGCACGCCAGGCGCTCGACGCGACGCTCGAGGTGGTCTCCAACCAGTTGGCCGGCGGCAACGAGGTCTCGCTCGCGGGATTCGGGAAGTTCAGCGTCAGCAAGCGCGCCGCGCGTGAGGGACGCAACCCCGCCACCGGCGAGACGATCGCGATCGCGGCAAGCAACAGCGCGAAATTCTCGGCGGCGAGCGCTCTGAAGAAGCGCCTGAACTGAGCCACAAGAACATCGTGCGCCGGCCCGCAGGCCGGCGCCCCGGGGCAGGCGAAGCTCGCGGGAGCCAGATAGCGAGCCATCGGGCGCTCTGAGCGGCTGGGCGGTCGTCTGCGGCTTGCGCGGGCTTGGTTCCTCGAGGGCGCGATCGGGCGTGATGCCCCGGACGGCCTCGCGCGCTCGCGTACCGGCGAGTGCGCGCCGGCTTGTGCGTGCGCACGCGGGCTGTGGGCCGCTGATCGGGCGCGGGCGTATCTCCGATCGTGACAGACGGGCGCGGGCCGGACGCGGACGGGCGCACACAGAGCAACCGTGCGGGATCATGAAGCCGCGGATGGGAAGCGAAAGGCGACCAGACCAGAGGGAAAGCGATCCCCAGTGGCGGATGGCGCGAAGGCAGCGCCGGCGTCACGCCCAGCGTCGGCGCAGGCGCATCCTGGCGGTTGGCGGCCTGGCGCTCGTGATCGCCGTCGTCATCGCGATCATGGCGATCGCCGGCGGCTCCAAAGGCGGCTCCTCCGCACATGGATCGACCGCTCGGGCACACCGGCGTGGCGGCTCCTCCCGCACGCGCGGATCGCATGCCCGGCACGACGGGAGCGAAAGCGCCCTGCCGCCGGGCGTGCCCGCCGCCGCTCGCGACGTCTCGGCGCCCGTGCTGATGTACCACGTGATCAACCCGCCTCCCGCCGGCGCGCCGTTCCCGGGCCTCTACGTACCGGCGCCGGAGTTCTCGGAACAGATGCAAGCGCTGGCCAAAGCCGGCTTCCACGCGGTGACCCTGCAGCAGCTCTGGCGCCACTGGCAGCAGGGGACGCCGCTGCCCGCGAGGCCGGTCGTGATCACCTTCGACAACGGCTACCAGTCCCAGTACTCAAACGCGCTGCCGGTCCTGAGCAAGCTCGGCTGGAAGGCGGTCGAGAACATGCAGCTCACGGGCCTGCCTCCCTCGCAGGGCGGGCTCTCCCAGGAGCAGATCAGAGGGCTGATCTCCGCGGGCTGGGAACTGGACACGCAGGGCTTCAGCCACGCGGAACTGATCGCGCTCACCCCTTCGCAGCTGCACTACCAGGTGGCGATCTCCAGGCGGACGATCCAGCGCCGCTACCACGTCCCGGTGCGCTGGTTCTGCTACCCCTCCGGCCACTACGACGCAGCGGTGATCGCGGCCGTCAGGCAAGCCGGATACCTCGGCTCGACGACCGTCGTCCCCGGCTGGGCCGGCCCCAGCAGCGATCCTTACACGCTGCCGCGCCTGCGGGTGCTCGGCGGCACCAGCGGCGCCGCACTGCTGGCGCTGATCGAAGACGCCGAGCACGATCCCGCGCCACCCGCGTCCTACACCTGAGCCGGCTCAAGGCGCGGAGATGAGCCCCGCTCGAACCCACCGCGGCGCGCGGGTCGCCGGCCCGGTCGCCCGCCGCGCCCGCCGCCGCGCCTGGCCGCGCAGGCTCGCAACGCCGCCGGTCGAGCAGGTATAGGATTCCGCGCATGACCGTCGCAACACACCACGTCGCGGCCCTGCTTGCCGCCCACCACCACAGCACTGGCGCCGCCACCGGCTCGTCCGGCGGCAAACCTCCCGGCTGGGGCGCGTGGACGTTCGAACCGTGGGTGGTTGCGATGCTCGTGGCCGCCGTGGGCCTCTACGTGAACGCCTACCGGCGGGCGCGGCGCCGCTCCGACGCGGTGGGCGCGGGCCACTGGATCTTCTACGCGCTCGGCATCATCGCGCTGGTCGTCGCACTCTGCTCCCCGCTGGACGCGATCGGCGGCGGTTGGCTGCTCTCGGCGCACATGGCGCAGCACGTGCTGCTCTCCGACGTGGCGCCGGCGCTGCTGGTGCTCGGCCTGCGGACGCCGATGCTGCCGCTGGGCCTGCCGCGCAAGGCGCTGGCCGCGATCGCCCCGGGCGGCCGCTACGGCCGGCTGGTCTCCACGATCACCTCGTCCTGGGTGGCGCTGCCGCTGTGGGCCGTCGCGACGCTCGGCTGGGCTGTCCCCAGCGTCTTCGACTACGCCGCTCAGCACCCATTCGTCCACGCGGTCGAGCACGGCACGCTCTTCTACACGGGCCTTGCGGTCTGGTGGCTGATCGTCGACCCGCTGCCCCGCGCGCGCCTGCGCAGCAACGGCCAGCGCCTGTGGATGCTCGGCTTCACCCGGCTGGCCTCCGCCGCCGTCTGCCTGCCGCTGACCTGGCTGAACAAGCTCGAGTACCCGCTCTACGCGATGGCGCCGCGCTCCTACGGAATCTCCGCCGCCACCGACCAGCACCTCGCCGGAGCCGGTATGTGCTTCATCGAGTTCCTGGTCTTCGGCATCGCCTTCGCCGCGGTCTTCGTGAGCATGCTCGGCCGCTCCGACGCGCACGACGCCCTGCTGGACCGCGCCGCGAGCCAGAGCTGACGCACCTCCCGGCTACGGCGAGAGCCGGAACGGCGGGTAGCGGTCGGTGACCAGGATCGCCGCGTAGGCGATCACGCGGTTGTACCAGCGGCCCACGCCGACGAGATAGTCGAAGAGGCCGCGCGGGAAGCGCCCCGTGAAGAGGATCGCGAACCAGGCGATGATCACGGCGATCACCGCGCCGATCGAGAGCACCCCCAGCACGATGTAGTGGGGGATCGCCAGCAGCCACTTCACCAACGGCATCCAGCGGTTGAGCTCGCTGTCGGCGTAGGGACGCGGCAGTTGCAGGCTCACCGCCTGCATCTCGTCGGTGGAGGGATAGCGGTCGTCCATCAGCGCCGCGTAGACCCCGATCCGGTTGTGGAAGCGCAGCAGTTCGCCGTTCCAGTCCAACCACCAGCGCGGGTACTTCTCGCGGAAGAGGATCATCAGCAGCGGCCCCGCGAACAGCAGCCCGCCGGCGGCGACGATCGTGTACTTGGCGCCCACCTCGTAGCTTGCGCCGTTGATGGTCCCCGCGACGATCGCGATCGGGATGATCGTGAAGATGCGCAGCAGGGTCGTGAGCCTGGACAGCGGCCGGTCCGGATACTCGACGAAGAACTGGACGGGGTAGGGCTCAGGTGCTCTTGGGCCCGGCATTGAAGTAGACATGCGTCCAGCATCGTCGGTGCCGGGAGGCGACACATCGCGACATTGCCTCGGGTCCGTTGCGTACTTGGTACCGAGACGCGCGGTGGCGAAGGGCCGTGCGCGACTGCCGCCGCTACCGTTCTGCCTCGCGACGGCCGCGATCGACCGCATAGGCGACGTACTGGCTGTGATCCTGCCCACGGAATCTCACGCCGAATCAACGCCGCGTCCAGCTCGGTGCGGAGGTTCTCCTGGCGGATCAGGTGGCCCAGCAGCCGTCCGGCGTTGGCCCGCACGCAGACGGCCACCTGCGACCGCCGCGCATCCCGTGGGCAGCGGCGGTCGAGCACGAGCGGCCGGCGGGCTTGCGCGTCAGGCGTAGCGCGAGCGCGGGTAGCGCGTCAGCCCGTCGTCGGGCACCGGCTCCCACGCGGCGGCCGAATCGACGAACTGCCGAAACTGCGGCCTGATCCCCGGGTCCCGGTCGAAGCAGCCGAGCCTGATCGCGACCTCCTGATCGGAGAGCGGGTCGCCGCTGAACAGAGCCGACCCGCACCGCGAGCAGAACAGCTTCGGCACGCCTGTCGGCGGCTGGTAGGAACTCAGCAGCTCGGCGCCCTCCAGCAGCCGGAAGTCCGCCTGCGCCACCCGGCAGTTGGCCGAGGACCCGGTGCCCGTGCGCTTCTGGCAGTGCGTGCAGTGGCAGTAGCCGGCCGAGAGGATCGGCCCGCTCACCTCGAAGCGAACCGCCCCGCAGAGGCACCCGCCGGTCAGGACAGCGGGATGCCGCGGATCACTCACCGCGCCCCTGACCGCCGAGGACCAAGCAGGTCAAGGACGCAGGGAGCGTGGCGTACGGAAGTACGCGAGCGACCGAGGACGCCGACATGCGCCGTGTCATCGGCCGTCAGCCGCAGCCGGTGTTGTTGCCGCAGCTACTGCACGTGTAGCAAGACCCCGTCCGTTGCATCATGCCTCCGCACTGGCTGCACGCCGGTCCCAGATCGAGACCCTGCAGCTTCGCGGGCACGACCGGTGGCGTTTCGGTCATCGCGCTGGCGGCGGGGGCGGCGACGCTGGATGCTTGGGCGGCGGCGCTGGGGCCGGCGGTGTCTGAGGCGAGCATCGCCTGGCCGGCCTCCTGGGCCGCCTTGCGCGCCCTGACCTCCGGCGTGAGGATGCCGAGCTCCTCCTGGGCGTCGGTGTCCAGGAAGCGCGACGCCAGCCAGCGCATGATGTAGTCGGGCATCGACTTCGCGAACGGGATCTCCGGGTTGCCGGTGATGCCCTCCGGCTCGAAGCGCATGTAGCTGAACTTCTGCACCAGCGTCTCCAGCGGCACGCCGTACTGCAGCGCGATCGAGATCGCCGTCGCGAAGGAGTTCATCATCCCGCGCAGCGTCGAGCCCTCCTTGCCGATGTCGGTGAGGAAGATCTCGCCGACCGTGCCGTCCTCGTACTTGCCGGCGGTGATGTAGCCCTCGTGCCCGCCGATCGAGAACTTGTGCGTGATCGACTGACGTTCGCGCGGCATCCGCTTGCGCGCCGGGCCGGCGTCGGCAAGGGCCTTGGCGACGGCCTGCTCGACGACCGCCTCCACGTCGACGGGCTGCTGGGCCTCCTTCTGGGCGTCAGTGCGCAGCGCCTGGGCGGTCTTGGAGCCGTCCCTGTAGATCGCAAGCGCCTTGACGCCGAGCTTCCACGCCTGCGTGTAGGCGTCCGCGATGTCCTGCGCGGTGGCGCTCTGCGGCAGGTTGACGGTCTTGGAGATCGCGCCGGAGATGAAGGGCTGGATCGCGCCCATCATCTTGATGTGGCCCATGTGGGAGATCGCGCGCTCGCCGACGGCCACGTCGAAGACGGGCAGATGCTCGTCGGCCAGGCCGGGCGCGCCGACGATGGTGCCGTGCTCGGCGACGTGGGCCTCGATCTGCTCGATCCGCTGGTCGTCGTAGCCGAGCGTGGCCAGCGCGAGCGGGATGGTGCGGTTGACGATCGTCATCTGCCCGCCGCCGACCAGCTCCTTGTACTTGACCAGCGAGAAGTCGGGCTCGACGCCGGTCGTGTCGCAGTCCATCAGGAAGGAGATCGTGCCGGTGGGCGCCAGCACCGTCGCCTGCGCGTTTCGGTAGCCGAAGCGCTCGCCAAGCTCCACCGCCTCGTCCCAGGAGCGGCGCGCGGCGGCGAGCAGGCCCTGGTCGGCGCAGGTCTCCTCGGCGATCTCGTAGGCGGCGGCGTGATGCATCCGCATCACGGCGTTGTGCGCCTCCCGGTTCTCCGGGTAGCGCTCGTAGGGGCCGAGTCCGGCGGCGACCTGCGCCGAGCAGCGGTACGCGCGCCCGGTCATCAGAGCGGTGATCGCGGCCGCGATGCCCCGGCCGGCGTCGGAGTCGTAGGGCAGGCCGTCGGCCATCAGGTAGGCGCCGAGGTTGGCGTAGCCGAGGCCGAGCTGCCGGAACGCGCGCGCGTTGACCCCGATCTCCTGCGTCGGGTAGCTGGAGGGGCCGACGACGATCTCCTGCGCGAGCAGCACCACGTCGACGACGTGCTCGAAGCTCTCCACGTCGAAGCTGCCGTCCGCGCGGCGGAACTTCATCAGGTTGATCGACGCCAGGTTGCAGGCCGAGTCGTCCACGTGCATATACTCGGAGCACGGATTAGAAGCATTTATACGACCAGAATTTGGGCAGGTGTGCCAGCGGTTGATCGTGGTGTCGTACTGCACGCCGGGATCGGCGCAGCGCCAGGCGGCCTGCGCGATTTCGGCCATCAGCTCGCGTGCCTTGACCGGCTCGCCGACGGGCTCCCCTGTCGCGCGCGCGATCAGCCGCCACTCGCCGTCCTCCTGCACCGCCCGCATGAACTCGTCGGTGACGCGCACCGAGTTGTTGGCGTTCTGGTACTGGATCGAGAGGAAGCCGTCGCCGTCGATCGACATGTCGAAGCCGGCGTCCCGCAGCGCCTGGGCCTTGTCCTCCTCCTGCGCCTTGCAGTTGATGAACTCGCGGATGTCGGGGTGATCGACGTCCAGCACGACCATCTTGGCCGCGCGGCGCGTCTTGCCGCCCGACTTGATCGTGCCCGCCCAGGCGTCCGCCCCGCGCATGAAGGAGACCGGGCCGGATGCGGTGCCGCCCTTGGCCAGCGGCTCCATCGAGCCACGGATGTTGGAGAGGTTGATCCCGGAGCCCGAGCCGCCGCGGAAGATCATCCCCTCCTTGGTGTTCCACTCCAGGATCGACTCCATCGTGTCTTCCACCGAGAGGATGAAGCAGTTGTGCACTGCGACGTTGTTGGAGAGATACTCGCCAGATTCGGTCTGGATGTCGTACACGTCCATCTCGCCGAGGTCTTCGATGGCGACGATCTCCTCCTCGCGAAGGTCGGGGCAGCGCTTCGGGTTGCGCAGCTCCAGCGACTCGAGCAGCTTGCGCTGCTTGCGATGGTCGACGAAGCCGATCAACTCGGCGAAGCGAGTGCGCTCCGACCCGATCGAGATCGCAACCTCGTGAAGGTCGTGACGATCTGCCCGCGACTCGCGCTTGTGCGTGCGGCGGGAGTAGATCCCGAGCATGCCGAGCAGGATCTGGACGCCCTCGGTCCAACGCTCGCCGATCACGGCAAAGGCGATGCGCCCGCTCTCGCCGCCATGGTCGCGACGCACGCTGACATAGCCGTCAGCTTGGAAGATGCTGCGCAGGTAGGCGGCTACCTCGTCATGCGAAGCGCTGTATAGACGAGCCGGCACTCGTATCTCGACGCCGCGCGCGAGCAGTCCCCACGATTCGACGAACTCGCGCAGGACCTCTCCATAGAGGCGGATGCGCCGGACGCGGACGTGATCGGTGTCGGCCTCCCGCACCTTGCGGTGGGCGTCGGGGAAGGCGACGTCGAGGTTCTCCATCACCCACGCGAACTCGTCATCGCTGGCGACCTGGAACTCGATCGTCAGCGAGCGGTTGGTCCCCTCCTCGTATTGGCCCACGAACCCGTCCGCCTGCAGCCAACCCGCCAGCGCCGCCTCGGCCACCCTCACGCGGTCGACCCCGGCCAGCTCTTCGAGCGCCGCCTCGGCTCCACCTGCACCAACCGCGACGCGCACCGGGTCGCAGACCTTCGCGCGGTGGGGATGGAGATGCATCCTCATCCCCACGCGCAGTTGGTCCATGCGCCGCCACGCAGGCTCGGTGCGACGCTCTGCGACCGCCTTGACCACATGGTCCGGGGTAGCTTCGACGAAGCTGCCGTTGCGCAGCTTGGCCCGCAGGACCTGCTTGCGGCCGTTGGCCTTGGTAGCCACCACACGCGTCACGCCATTTGCGTCGTAGACCTCGTGGCCCACGAGATCGTTCTCGACCAGCTCGCCGATCGGGACCATGCCGTGCGGGGTGCTCACCAGCGCGTGGTACGGCTGGCACGCCGAGCACTGCGGGCTCTCCTCGAAGCCGACGTTGAACCACACCGGCGAGTTGAACGCCGCGAGCTGGTGCAGCAGGATCAGCGTGAGCTCGTCCTGGAAGGCGTCGCCGTCCTGATCGCTTGCGAAGTAGCCGCGCTCGCGGCCCCACGTGGCGATCGTGCCGGCGACGCGGCCGACCATCTGCTTGACCGAGCTCTCACGGGCTGGATGGCCGATCTGCCCGCGGAAGTACTTCTGGGCGACGATGTTGGTCGCGTTCTGCGACCAGCTCTTCGGAAACTCGACTTCCTTCTGCTCGAAGGCGATGCGGTCGCCGTGCCCGATGCGGGCATCGCGCACCTCCCACTCGACGGTGTCGAACGGGTCGGTGCCAGGGGTGCTGAAGACGCGCTTCACGCGCATCGCCTGCCCTGCAACTGTCTGCTCTACGGTGGCGGGCTGCGTGGCTTGATCCATCGGTCTTCCTCCTGCGGCGTCCGTTGGAAGCGGTGTTGTGGGGTCGAGCATCGTTGCGCGACGCTCGGACGGAAAGACGTGCGCAGGCTGGACGAGGAGGACAGGACGCTTCCTTCACTCATTGTAGGCCGCAAATAGCAGCCTTTTGGCCCTGTCAGCGACCTATGCGCAGCCAGTCGCCGAGTTCGGCGAACGTCGCCGAGACCCTGAGCCCGGCCTCCGCGAAGGAGTGGCGAAGCGCCGGCATCCACGATGGCTCGTATGCGAACGCGCGCGCCAGCGCCCAGCCAAGGCTGAGCAGGATGAGGATTGCCGCCAGCGCCGCGAGCGCGATCGCCGGCGTCGAGGTCGTCGTCGAGCCGCCGTGAGCGGAGGACGCGGCGCCGGCCGCGCCCGTCGGAGCCGCAGGCGCCGCGGTGGAGGCGGTCGCGGTGGTGCTCGCGGTGGTCGTGGTGGCGGGGGCCGTCGCGGCGCTCGACCCGGGCGTCGTGGCCGATCCGGGAGCTGTGCCGGACCCGGACCCGGACCCGGACCCGGCGCCGAGCCCGCCCGTAGCCCCGGTGCCGCCCGCGCCGCCCGTCGAGCCCTGCGTGCCGCCCGCGCCCGCCGCAC
>DAHUYQ010000058.1 GCA_027315115.1 Solirubrobacterales bacterium
CGGCGCTCGGCCCGGCTCGCGCGGGGGTCGGCCCCGCACGCGGTCCGGCCCACGCGGTCCGACCGTGGCCCGCGCGCGTCCGGGTGGATCACCCGACGCCGGGGCGCTCGGCGAGAAGCTGTTTCCAGAGGTGTGGCGCCAGGCGGAGTGTCTGCGGCGAGAACGTGACGTAGATCGAGTGCACCTGCGCGCGCGTCAGGGAGGAGCCAAACGCTTGCGGACCGCCAAGCCGCCGGTAGGTGCTCAGGACGTGTTCCCCGATCATCGAGGCCTCGAAGTGGGCGTCGTAGATGCTGTTGATGTAGAGGCCGGCGTTCGCGCGTTCGAAGCTCGCGACAGAGGCCGGGCCGTGCTGCAGCGCACCCAATGCCTGGTCGACGTGCGCCCAGCTTCGCCGGGTGAGCATCTCGAAGTCGGCGAAGGTCGCGGCGATGCGCTCACCGGCTCCGACCAGTTCGTGGCGGACTTCGACGAAGGCGGGCGTCGGCAGCGCCTGCGCCGCCGCGTTCGCGGAGGCGGCCCGCTCGGCCAGGCGCGGACCTGGATGCGCAGGCAGCCCCGCCGCGATCGACGGCCAGGTCGCCCGCGCGGCGAGAGCCTCGCTCTGCGCCGCATGCTCCAGCGGCAGGAGCTGGCGGCTGATCAGAGCAAGCTGCGAGCGTTGCAGCGCGAGTTCGGTGGCGGTGTGGCTCTCGGGCAGCGATTGCCAGATCACGATCGTGACGACGATCGCCGCCGTGGCGAGCAGACCGGCAGCGATCGCGACCGGCCTGCGTCGCAGGCCGGTCTTACCGGAAGCCTGTGTCATCGGCTGCCCCGCCATCCGCGAATCTCCTCTGCTGGACCGGCGATCGGCGGCCGCCCCTGGACCGGCGATCGGCGGCCGCCCCTGGGACGGCCGCCGCGACGGTCAGGCCGCCAGCAGGTCCACGACGAAGACAAGCGGCGAGTTCGGCGGGATCGCGGGCGGCGATCCACGCGTTCCGTAGGCTTCGTCGGCCGGGATGATCAGCTCGCGCCTGCCTCCCACGCGCATGCCGACCACGCCTTTGTCCCAGCCTGGGATGACCTGGCCTCTGCCGAGCACGAACGTGAACGGTTCTTTGGTTTCCCAGGATGCGTTGAACACCTTGCCGGTCTTGTAGAGCACGCCGACGTAGTTGACGGTCACCGACGCGCCGGCCTTTGCTTCGGCGCCGGTGCCCTTGATCAGTTCCTTGGTGACGAGCTTGGTGGGCGCCGGCCCCGACGGCGGCGTCACCGTCGGCTCTTTTGAGAGCGGGCCGCTGGTCGGCGTCTGCACGGTCGCGCCGGCCTTCGTGGCGCTGGTGCTCGTCTTCGATTCGGCCTTTTCGAGCTTTTCCGCTTCCGCGGTGGCCTGTGGATTCTCGTTCCCTGGTGCGATTTCGCTCGAATTCTTGGAGGACCCGCACCCGGCGATCGTTCCCGCAGCGGCGAGCGCGGCCAGTGCCAGCGCGCCCCTGCGCCTGTGGTCGGTGAGCATGTGCCTTACCAGTCCGTTGGGTTCGATTTTCAGGGTGTACACGGCGGGGCAGACTACCGGACGGTGTAGGCGCGCGCTACGATCGAGGTGGACCGTGCTAGGCGGGGAGGTAGCGGTGCCCTGCACCCGCAATCCGCTGTAGCGGGGCTGAACTCCTTTCTGAGGGGTCCTGCTCCGGGTCGCCTCGTCGTGCTGGCGCGTCGATGGCTCGGGTCCCGTGCGGTGTCGGCCCGTGAACCAGGTCAGGTCCGGAAGGAAGCAGCCTTAAGCGGTCACCGGCAGGCGCGACGGGAGCTCCCGAGCCGGAGCGGCAGGCGGCGCAAGGCCCCGGCGCAGAGACTTCGAGGCGAGGTGCACGGTCCGCTGTCCGCAATGTCTCCGACCGCTTGAGGGCGGGGTGCGGGCGCGGGCTTGGGCGCGTCTCGATCGCGGCCCGATCGACGCTGCCGATCGGAGCGCCGGCCCGATCCGGACAGGGCAGGCGCGGGGATAGACTCAGGTCTCCGGTGTCGAGCGCCACGCAGTCCTCCCCCCAGCAATCTCGGTCGCTTTACCGCAGGCACAGGCCGCGGACCTTCGACCACGTCGTCGGCCAGGAGCCGGTCGTGCGAACGCTGCGCAACGCAGTGCTGGCGGGCAAGGTCCACCACGCCTACCTGTTCGTCGGCTCCCGCGGGACCGGCAAGACCTCGATGGCCAAGATCCTGGCGGCGTGCCTGAACTGCGAGCGCGGGGCCGGCGTGGAGCCTTGCGGCGTCTGCGAGTCGTGCGTCTCGATCGCCGAGGCCCGCTCGCTGGACGTGATCGAGATGGACGCCGCGTCCAACAACTCGGTCGAGGACATCCGGGAGCTGCGCGACAGCGTCGCCTTCGCGCCGCTGTCCGGGCGCACGAAGGTCTACATCCTCGACGAGGCGCACATGCTCTCCACGGCGGCCTGGAACGCGTTCCTGAAGACGCTGGAGGAGCCGCCGCCGAACACGGTGTTCGTGCTCGCGACCACCGAGGCGCAGAAGGTGCCGGCCACCGTGGTCGACCGCTGCCACCGCTTTGACTTCCAGATGCCCAGCGTCGAGCAGGTCTCCGAGGTGCTGCGGCGGGCCGCGCAGGCGGAGTCGATCTCGATCCCGCCGGAGGCGCTCGCCGCGCTTGCCCGCGCCGCGGGCGGGAGCTTCCGGGATGCGCTGGGGACGTTGGAGCAACTGGTCACCTACAGCGGCTCCGAGATCGCGCTTGCCGACGTGCTGGCGGTGCTGGGGGTCACCGACACGGAGCTGATCGCCGCGACGCTCGACGCCGTCAGCGCGGGGGACGCCCGTCAGACGCTTACGTGCGTGGAGAGCTGCGTGAGCGCCGGGCGCGACCCGAGCGCGTTCGCCTCCGACCTGGAAGCTCGCGCTCGCGAGCTGCTGGTCGTGCAGGTGCTCGGCGAGGTGCCGGCCGAGCTCTCGCTCACCCCCGAGTCCGACGAGCGGCTGGCGCAGCAGGCGATGCGCGTCCCCCAGGCCGGCGTGGTCAGGTTGCTCGATCTGCTTGCGGCCGCGACCGAGGCGATGCGAGCGGGCGGCGATGCCCGCACCCAGCTCGAGCTGGCGCTGCTGAAGGCCGCTCGCCCGGAGGTGGACCCCTCCACCAAGGCGCTGCTGGCGCGGATCGAACGCCTGGAGGCGGGAGGCATGCCCGCGGCGCCGGCCGCGGTCCAGATCACGACGCCACGCGCGGCGGAGCCTTCGACGGAGGTTTCGGAGGCGGCGCCCGCGGCCAGTGCGGACCCTGCGCCCGCGGCCAGTGCGGCGCCTGCGGCCCCTGCGCCTGCGGCCCCGACGCCTGCGGCCCCTGCGCCCGCGGCCAGTGCGGCGCCTGCGCCCACGGCCCCGATGCCCCCTGGCCCCGCG
>DAHUYQ010000033.1 GCA_027315115.1 Solirubrobacterales bacterium
CAAACGCCGGCTGCGCTCATCCAACACCCGCTGGGTGCTCAACAACTCATAACGCTCAGCGATCGCCGCCTCATCAACCACACCAACAGTTTCTACACCCCCACCCCAAACCCTTCAATAATTAGCTCGTGAGTCCTTACGTGCCACATCGTCCGATCGCCGAGGCGCCGCGGGCCAATTCGTCTTCTGCCGACGGTCATGCTTTTACAGAACTACATGGTCAGGTCGAAGGACTTCTGCATCGCCTCGGAAGCGTAGCCGGAGCGTGGCGGACGGCTACCACCCCACAACCTGCTGCAGCCCAACGCTGGTCACGCTCACGGACAGCCACACCGCCGCGCCGAGCGCCAGCGGCCGGCCGCCTGTGTGGCGTAGCTGCCGCAGGTCGCTGCTCAGCCCGACCGCGGCCAGCGCGACCGTCGTGAGCGCCAGGCCGGCGTGCGAGAAGACTGTGCGCAGGGCGGGCTCCCAGAGGCCGAGGGTGTCAGCCGCGGAGGCCGCGAGGAACCAGAGCAGGAACCAGGGCACGATCCGGCGCAGGCGCACGCTGCCGCCCTGCTCTCGCCGCACGCGCAGGGCGGCCAGACCCAGCGAGATCGGGACGATCATCGAGGTGCGGGCGAGCTTGACGATCACCGCGTAGGCGCCGGCGGCGTGCCCGAAGGCGTAGCCGGCCGCCACGACCGACGACACGTCGTTGACGGCCGTGCCGTCCCAGAGCCCGAACTGGCGCTGGCTCATCCCCAGCAGGTGCCCGAGCGGGATGAACAGCAGCACCGCGATCAGGTTGAAGACGAAGATCGTGGAGATCGCGTAGCTGACGTCCCGCTCGTCGCTGTCGAGCACGCCGGAGACCGCCGCGATCGCGGAGGCGCCGCAGATGCCGGTGCCCACGCCGAGCAGCGCCTTCAGCCGGTCGGGCACGCGCAGCAGCGCCCCGAAGAGCAGCGCGCCGAGCAGGGCCACCGCCAGCGAGCCGAGCATCACCGGCAGCGACTGCGAGCCGACGCGCGCGACCTGCGGCAAATCGAGCGTGGCGCCCAGCAGCACGATCGCGGTCTGCAGCACGTAGCGGCTGGTGAAGGCCAGGCCGCTACGCAACGGCGTCGCGGGCGCGATCGTCGCGATCGCCATGCCGATCGCCAGCGCGATGATCGGCGCCCCGATCAGCGGCAGCAGCGACCCGAGGGGCGTGGCCACCGCCGCCAGCACACAGGACGCGATCACCGCTTGCATAAGCATCGGCGGTCTACGGAGCCTGAGCCACGCCGCGCTCCACGGGCGAGCCGGCGTGACGCAGGTCTCTACGGTTGCCGTGCTCGTCGCTGAATCCATGCGGAGATACTGCCCGCGGAGGGCCGCGATCCCAATGCCGATGCGTGGTAAGCTCATAAGCAACTCTGATCTATCCTGCGTTTTGTGGATACGCGGCGTCTGATCGTCTTTCGCGCTGTCGCGCAGCGGTTGAGCTTCACCGACGCGGCGCTGTCGCTGCATCTCTCGCAGTCCGCGGTGAGCCAGCAGATCGCCGCGTTGGAGCGGGAGCTTGGCGGTGTGGCGCTGCTGGAGCGCTCGCGCCGGCACGTGGCGCTGACGGCCGAGGGGGCGGCGCTCTACCAGCGCCTGGATGCGATCCTCGGCCCGATCGTTGAGGCCGAACGCGCCGTCGCGGCCGCGCATGGCCTGATCGCGGGAGATCTGTGGGTCGCCGCCAGCCTCACGGTCGGCAGCTACATGATCCCCGGCGCGCTCGCGGCGCTTGGCGCGCGCCATCCCGAGCTGCGCCTTCATGTGGAGCTCGAGAACAGCTCCCAGGTGATCCGCTCGGTGCTCTCGGGCGCTGCGGACGTGGGCTACATCGAGGACGAGGCCGAGCATCCCGGCGTCACCGTCAGCCCGCTGCTGGAGGACGAGCTGGTGGTGGTGGCCTCTCGCGAGCACCGCTTCGCGGCTTTGCGGGAGGTTCCGCCCGATCAGCTCGCGGTGGAGTCGTTGATCCTGCGGGAGCCGGGGTCGGGCACCCGCGGCGTCGCGGAAGCCCATCTCGCCGCCGCGGGCCTCGACCTGGGCTCGCTGCGGCTGGCCGCCGAGATCGGCGGGATCGAGGCGATCAAGACGGCTGTCGCCGCCGGGCTGGGGGTCGCGATCATCTCGCGCACGACGATCTCGAACGAGCTGTCGCTCGGCACGCTGGTGGCGCGCCCGCTCGCGGGGATCCAGATGCGCCGGCGCATCTCCGTGGCGGGCCTGGCGACCGCGTCGCTGCCCGCCGCGCGGGCCCTCACGGAGCTCGTCGTGGAGATGCGGCCCGCCGGCGCCCACCCGGCATAAGACGAGTGAGCGCCGGCGAGAGCCGGCAAGGCCGCCGGGGCGGGGCCGCCGGCGAGACCTCCGCTCAGGCCGGCGGCCGAGACCTGCCGCTCAAGCCGCCTGCTGCACGGCCGCCTGAGCCTCCGCGCCGGCCTGAGAGGCGGCCTGGGCGGGCGGGCGCTCGATCGGGGTGATCTTCTCCGCGCCCATGCCGAGCGCGGCGTAGATCTTGCGCTCGACCTCCCTGGCGATCTCCTGGTGCTCGTCCAGGAACGCCTTGGCATTGTTGCGGCCCTGGCCGAGCCTTTCCTCGCCGTAGGAGAAGAAGGAGCCGGACTTGCTGATGATGTTGTGCTCGA
Source organism: Solirubrobacterales bacterium (assembly GCA_027315115.1). Taxonomy (GTDB): domain Bacteria; phylum Actinomycetota; class Thermoleophilia; order Solirubrobacterales; family Solirubrobacteraceae; genus Palsa-744. Next base: position 2,670 of record DAHUYQ010000033.1, read on the forward strand.
TGCCGAGGTCGACCAGGCAGCCCGAGGTGGAGATGCCCTTGCCGAACTCGATGTCGAACTCGGCCTGCCTGAACGGGGCGGCGAGCTTGTTCTTGACGACCTTCACCCGCACGCGGTTGCCGACCGCCTCGGTGCCGTCCTTGAGCGTCTCGATGCGGCGGATGTCAAGTCGCTGGGAGGAATAGAACTTCAGCGCGCGGCCGCCCGGCTGGGTCTCCGGAGAGCCGAACATCACCCCCACCTTTTCGCGGATCTGGTTGGTGAGGATGCACAGCGTGCCGGAGCGGTTGAGGTTGCCGGCGAGCTTGCGCATCGCCTGGGACATCATCCGCGCCTGGGCGCCGACGGTCTGGTCGCCCATCTGGCCCTCCAGCTCCACCTTTGGGGTGAGCGCCGCGACCGAGTCGATCGCGACCACGTCGATCGCGTTGGAGCGCACCAGCATGTCGGCGATCTCCAGCGCCTGCTCGCCGTAGTCGGGCTGTGAGACCAGCAGCTCGTCGATGTCCACGCCGATCGTCTGGGCGTAGATCGGGTCCATCGCGTGCTCGGCGTCGATGAAGGCGCACACGCCGCCGAGCTTCTGCGCCTCGGCGATCACGTGGTAGATCAGCGTGGTCTTACCGGAGGACTCGGGTCCGTAGACCTCGACGATGCGGCCCTTGGGCACGCCGCCGATGCCCAGCGCGATGTCCAGGGAGAGCGCGCCGGTGGGGATAGTCTCAACGCGCACCTGCGCGCCCTCGTCCCCCATCCTCATCACGCTGCCCTTGCCGAACTCGCGCTCGATTTGGCTGAGGGCGCCCTTCAGCGCCGCGTCGCGCGCCTTGGCTGCCTTCTCCTGGTCCTGGTCGGTGACGGGCATGACTGGCTCCTCCGGATCGGGTTACCCGGCACAAGCTAGAGGTCGCCCCGGACGGAACAGTTGTTCGTATTGCGCCGCCGCCGCCCAGACCTCAGAGCGACTCCATGGCGGGCGCGATCTCACTGCCGGCAAGCGGCTCGTAGGACGCGCCGTCGGGCGAGAGCCAGGAGCGGTAGAGCACCAGCCGCCGCGGCGTGAACGCGCGTCGCGGAGTGGGTTCCAGCGTCCGCTCCCCGGGCACCGAGCCCTGACGCAGACGGGCGACCGTCACGTGCGGCCGAAACGCGCGATGAGCGGCCCCGCGCGTGGGCGCCTCCGAGGACAGCCCGGCCGCCCGCAGATCCTGCTCCAGGGTCCTGTGCAGCGCCTCCAGCGCCCCGGAGTCGTCGTGCAGCTCCACGGCCACCGCGCGCGGCCTGCGGGTCGGCAGCCACAGCGGCGCGCCGACCGAGACCTCCCCCATCTCCGGCGCCGCGCACGACTCCAGCACCGCGCTCAGAGAGCCGATCTCCTCGACTGGCCGCGAGCCCAGGAAAGCGAGCGTCACGTGCATCAGATCCGCATCGAGGGCCCTGATCCCGTGCGACCTGCCCGTGGCACGGTGCTCGGCCCCGCGCCCGCGCCTGGAGCGCCGCTCGGGGCTGGCCGGCGGATGCCCGGCGGCCGCGCGCAGCGCGCAGCGCGCCCAGGAGCTCAGCTCGTCGCGCAGCTCGCTCGGAAGGTCGAGTGCGATGAACAGGCGCGCGGTGGCAGGATGGGACATCCCGTCATCGATGGTAGTGGCCGCATCGGCCGGCGCCGGCGCTCAGCGCCGTGCGCTCTATGCGGCGGCCACGCCCTGGCGCTGATGCTGCAGCGCGCGTCTGATCATGTGCATCGCCACGGTCACCGCCCGCTCTCGCACCTCCGCACGCCCGCCGGGCAGCCGCACCGACCTGGTCAGCGTCTGCTGCCCGGGGCCGGCGACGCTCAGCCACACCAGCCCGACCGGCTTCTGTGGCGTGCCGCCGCCCGGCCCGGCGATGCCCGTCACGCCCACCCCGATCTCGGCATCCAGCGCGCTCCGCGCGCCCTGCGCCAGCGCGGCGGCGACCGGCTCCGAGACCGCGCCGTGGGCCACGAGCAGCTCCTGCGGGACGCCGGCCAGCGCCACCTTCGCCTCGTTGGAGTAGACCACGAGCCCGCCGCGCACGTACCGCGAGGAGCCGGGGACGTCCGTCAGCCGCGCGGCCAGCAGCCCGCCCGTGCAGGACTCGGCGATCGCGATCGAGCGGCCCGACAGCAGCGCCGCGACCTGCTCGTCGACGCTCTTGCCGTCGGTCGAGAAGAGCTCCTCCGGATGGGTCGCCGCCATCATCTCCTCGAAGGCGCCGTAGATGCCGGCATCGGCGTCCCGCAGGCGTGTCGTTATCTCCAGCTCCCCGCGGTGCTGGCAGGTGGTTACCTCCAGCAGGTCCAGCCGCACGCCGTCTCGCTGCGCCGCTCGCAGCGTCTGCGCGAGCTGGGACTCCGGGACTCCGAAGAGGCGCATCGTGCGTAGCTGACCGGTCTCGGCGCCCGCGAGCAGCCCGCGCAGGGGCTCCACGTCCACCGCCTGCCGCCACATCGGCTGCAGCTCGCGCGGCGGGCCCGGGAGCACCACCACGACCCGATCGGCTCGGCCCGGCCCACCCGCCGCGATCACGAGCCCCGGGGCGGTGCCCACCGGCTCCAGGATCGCTGCGCCCCGCGGGATCGTCGCCTGCTTGCTGTTGCCGGCCCGCAGTGCCTCCGCGTCGACGCCGCGGCGCGCGCGCAGCGGCCGCACTATCTCCTCTATGCGGCCTTCCAGCTCCGCGTCGGTGAAGACCTCCAAGCCGAGGTGGCGTGCGACGGTCTGCACGGTGAGATCGTCCGCGGTGGGCCCCAGGCCGCCGCTCGTGAGGATGAGCTGCAGGCGCTGGCTCTCCATCAGCGAGAGCGCCTGCTCGATGTCGGATGGGCGGTCGCCGACGATCACGATCTCGGCCACCTCCACCCCGAGCGCGTACAGCTCGCGCGAAAGCCAGGGGCCGTTGCGGTCGGTGACGGCGCCGGAGAGGACCTCCGTGCCGGTGACGACTATGCCTGCGCGGATCATGCGCAGGTCGGCCCGCGACCGGGCGCCAGCGTGCTCGTGCCGCGGGGGGTGATGAGGTAGCCGATCGCTGTGCTGGATGTCGGCACGCTCACGACTTTGCCGTCGACTGTCAGGTTCACCGAGGCGTTGCCGAGGGTCACCTCGAAGCGCTTGGCGTGAAACGGGCCGTTGCTCTGACCCGGCTGCAGGTCGACTCCGGGAATCAGCTTCTGCTGCGCGCCGTTCATCAGGCACACCCACACGGGGGCGGTCGCTTCCAGCGAGACGCTCACCTCGCCGGCGGTCGGGCGCGACCCTGCGCCATGGCGCGGTTGCCGATCTGGGTGCTGAGCGCTGGAGATGTGCCGGCCGGAGTGCCGGCCGGAGCTCGACCCGGCGTCGTTCTTGGGCGAGGAGCCACGCGTGAGCAGGCCGATGATCAGGATCACGATCAGCAGGCCGACCAGTCCGACGGTGATCATGTAGCCGCGTGAGGGGCCGCCACCACCGCCGGGAGAGCTGTTCCCAACCTCGCCCCCGGTGCGCGCGCGGCGTCGCTGGGCGCTCAGAGGCTGGATCTCCTGCTCGCCCGAATGCTCGAAATTGACGCGGTATTCTTCGACCAGCGCCTTGCCGTCGAGGCCCAGCGCGCCCGCGTAGGTGCGCAGGAAGCTCTTGATGAAGGTCGGACCGGGCAGCAGGTCCCACTCTTCGTTCTCCAGCGCGCGCAGATAGCGCGCCCGAATCTTCGTCTGAGCCTCGATCTCAGACACGTCGATACGCGCGCGCATGCGCGCCTCGCGCAGCGTTGCACCGATCTCGGGCATCTCCTCAGAGAAGGCTAGTGGTTAATCGGTCTGAGTGGAGACAGAGCCGCTGTCCGCAAGCGCCGGCTCAGGCTTTGCGGCGGCCTCCTGCAGGGCCGCCAGCACGCGGGGCACGTCCCCCTCGCTGATCAGAACCTGCCGTGGCTTGGAGCCTTCATAGCCGGAGATCACGCCACGCCGCTCCAGCATGTCGATCAGGCGGCCCGCGCGCGTGTAGCCGAGCCGCAGGCGGCGTTGCAGCATCGAGGTCGACGCCGTCTGCATTTCGGCCACCAGCCTGATCGCGTCGGAGAGCAGCGGGTCCTCGTCGGGGTCGAGCTCGTCGGAAGGCTCGCCGCCGTCCGCATCGCTGGACTCCACCTCCTCCAGCAGCTCCTCGCGCAGCTCCGGCTCGCCCTGCCGCCTCCACATCTCCGTCAGCTTGGCGATCTGCGCCTCGTCGATGTAGGCGCCCTGGATGCGCTGCAGCCGCGAGGTGCCGACCGGCGAGAAGAGCATGTCGCCCTGCCCGAGCAGCGACTCGGCGCCGTTCTGGTCGAGGATGACCCGCGAGTCGGTCTGGCTGGAGACAGCGAAAGCGATACGCGATGGCACGTTGGCCTTGATCATGCCGGTGATCACGTCCACGCGCGGGCTCTGCGTGGCCAGCACGAGATGGATGCCCACGGCCCGCGCCTTCTGCGCCAGGCGGATGATCGAGTCCTCCACGTCGGCGGGCGCGACCATCATCAGGTCCGCGAGCTCGTCGATCACGCAGAGGATGTAGGGCAGCGGCGGCTCGCCGCGCTGCTCGCGCGCGCGGTTGAGCTCCACCAGGCTGCGGGTGCGCGCCAGCGACATGATCCCGTAGCGCTGCTCCATCTCGCGCACCAGGTTCTGCAGCGCGTTGGCAGCCATCTTCGGGCTGGTGATCACCGGCGTCAGCAGATGCGGGATCGACTCGTAGTGGTTGAGCTCGACCTGCTTGGGGTCCACGAGCACCATCCGCACTTCGTGCGGGTTGGCGCGCAGCAGGACGCTGGAGAGCATCGCGTTGATGGCGCCGGACTTGCCGGCGCCGGTGGTGCCGGCCACGAGCAGGTGCGGCATCTTGGCCAGGTCGGCGCCGATCGCCTTGCCGGCGATGTCCTTGCCCAGCCAGACGGTCAGCGGCGACCAGTCCGCCGGCGGCTCCTGGAATACGTCGCCGAGGCGCACGATCCGCCGCTTGGCGTTTGGCACCTCCACCCCGACGGCCTGCTTGCCGGGGATCGGGGCGAGGATCCTGATGTCGGTTGCCGCCAGCGCGTAGGCGAGGTCGTCCTTGAGCTGTGCGACCTTGCCGACCTTGATGCCGGGGGCCAGACGCAGTTCGTAGCGAGTGATGTGCGGCCCGGCGACGGTGCCGATCACCTTCGCCTGCACGCCGAAGTGGCCGAGCGCCTCGACCAGCGAGGCGGCGGTCTTCTGCTGGCCGGCGACGTCGGGCGCCGACTGGTCGGCCGCGGAGCGGGAGAGCACCTTGGTCGGCTCGGGCATCCGCCAGACGAAGTCGGGGTCGCCCGTGACGACCTCGCGCAGGCGGCCCTGCGGCGTGAGGCTCTCCGGGTCGATCGCGAGCTGCGGGCCGGCCGCGGGCTCCAGCGCCTGCTCGGGCTCGGGCTCTTCCTCCTCGCGCGCGTCCACCGGCTCCTCCTCTTCCCAGGGATCGGAGTCCGGCGTCATCCCATCCAGCGAGGGCGCCTCCACATGCGTGGCGCGCACGACCAGCTTCTCCGGCTCGGGGTCGGGCGGAGCGATCTCGGCGTCCTGCTCGACGCCACGCCGCGCGGTCGGCCACCCTTCCGCCTCCTGTGGCTCGATCGGGGGCGGCTCCCGACGGACCGCCCGCGCGGAGCTGCCCGCGGGCCGATCGCCGCTCGCCATCCGGCGCACGACGCGCGTGGTGTCGATCAGGCCGCCGCCGGCCGTGCGCAGAGCCGTCGCGATCGAGGCGCCGGTCAGCAGCACGAGACCGGCGAGCAGCAGGAAGACGACCAGGATGTCCACTCCGACCTGCTGCACGAGGCGGTGCGCCACTTCGTAGATCGCCTGCCCGAAGATCCCGCCGCGGTGCTCCAGGAAGCCGGCCGACCAGTGTGAGCCGGTGGCGCTCTGGCCGGCGCTGATCCCCAGCGTGCCGGCTGCGAGAGCAAGCATGATCGAGGAGAAGAGAGAGATGGAGCCGGTGCGCAGCGGCTTGGTCGGCGGCATCAGAGGCGCGCAGAGCAGCACGCCGCCCGCCGCGATCGCCACCGCCGGGGCAAGGATCCTGGCGCCGCCCACCGTGAAGCCGAGCGCCCCTGCGAGGGCTTTGCCGGCGCTGCCCCCGTTCCAGCCTCCATAGAGCACGAAGCCCAGAAACACCCCCACGGCAAGCAGCGCGAGGCCGAGGACGTCGCGCTGGCGCTGGTTGAGCACGGGAAGGGTCGGCAGGCCGGTGATCCCAAACCATCCCGCCAGGCGCTCCGCGGGCGTGCGCCTGCGTCCCCGGCCGCGCCCGCGGCCGGGGACGCGGGCATTGGAGCCGCGTCCCGCGGTGCTTCTTCGCTTCGTGCTGGCAGGCATCCTCGGCGCAGACTTCGACGCCGCGGCCCTGTCCCCTGCCCGGGACAAGCCCTTACGATCGCTTTACTGGGAGTCTGTACACATCGTTGCGAGCATGACCGACTACTCTCGATCCCCCAGAGTGCTCGTCGTCGAGGACGACGACGAGATCGCCCAGGTGCTGCAGCGCTCGCTGCGCATGGAGGGCTACGACGTGCGCGTCGCCCCGGATGGACGAGCCGCGCTGGAGCAGGGGCGCTCCTTCGCGCCCGACCTGGTGATCCTCGATCTCGGCCTGCCGCAGATCGACGGCATCGACGTAGCCCGGACGCTGCGCGAGTCCGACGACGTGCCGATCCTGATCCTGACCGCCAGGGACGCGCTGGAGTCGCGCGTGGAGGGTCTGGACGCCGGCGCCGACGACTACCTCGTGAAGCCCTTCCATTTCGACGAGCTCCTGGCGCGCCTCGTCGCCCTCCAGCGGCGCCCCGCGCTCACGGTGGCTCCCCTCATCGAGGTGGGCGACCTGTGCTTCGACCCCGGTACGCGTGAGCTGAGCGTCGCCGGCGTCCCCGTGCCGATCACCGCTACGGAGCTCGCGATCATGGAGCTCCTCTTGCGTCGAGCGCCTTCGGTGGTCACGCGACGCACCATCGCGGTGCAGGTCTGGGACGACGAGTCGGACGCCATCGGGTCCAACACGATCGACGTGCACGTCGGTCGCCTGCGCTCGAAGATCGCGTC
>DAHUYQ010000020.1 GCA_027315115.1 Solirubrobacterales bacterium
GGCGCTGGGGGGCCTCTCATTCCGCTGCGCCCTACGGGCTCCGCTCCACGAGAGGCCCAGCTACCACTCATCACCCCGGGAAACAATGTGCTGTCGGTGATCCCTCACCCTTGCTGGTCAACGATGCGCTGTCGGCTGTGACCTACCTACGGCAGCGTCTTGGACGGCGGCTGCTCGCCGGCGTCGCCGGCGGCTGCTCGCCGGCGTCGTGCTCTACGCAGGCGAGCAGGCGCTCCCATTCGGCGCGGGGCTGTGGGCGCTCCCGCTGAGCGCGCTCTGGGACGTAGGCCCCTGAGCCGCTCTGGCAGGACCGCGCTCGGAGGACCGCGCTCGCGCGGCGGCCCGAGGTTTTCGCGGCCCTGCTCGCCGCGCCTGGCGCCGCGAAAACCTCGGCAAACTGCGGACTCGCAGCGCCGGCAGGCCGGCGCTGCCGCCTAGCCGCTCTCTAGACTCGGAGACGATCCGCTCACCGCGGAGCGAGGCCCCACGCGCACAGACCGAGGGCATAGAGACAGCGAAGAAAGCAGAGGAGCAGCCGTGGCCGCCAGCAACATCAACAGGGTGATCATCACCGGAAACCTGACTCGGGACCCGGAGCTGCGGGCGCTGCCCAGCGGCACCTCCGTCTGCGAGCTGCGGATCGCGTGCAACACGCGGCGCAAGAACGGGTCGACCGGCGAATGGGAGGACAAGCCCAACTACTTCAACGTCAAGGTCTGGGGCCCGCAGGGCGAGAACTGCTCGCGCTTCCTGGCCAAGGGCCGGCCGGTCGCGATCGACGGGCGCCTGGAATGGCGGGAGTGGGAGACCCAGGAGGGCGCGAAGCGCTCGGCAATCGATATAATCGCCGACTCGGTGCAGTTCCTAGGCTCGCGCGAAGAAGGCTCAGGAGGCGGATTCGCAGGGTCGGGAGCTTCCCGTGGCGGCGATGTCCCGGTAGATCAGCGGGACTTCGAGCCGAGCCCCGTCGGCTCGATGGCCGACGAGGACATTCCCTTCTAGACCCCAGAGCAAGCGAAGAACAGCGAGGATCGACTCCGTATGGCCAAGGCACGCGGACGCGGCAAGCCCAGCAGCAGCAGGCGGAAGGACAAGCGAGGCATCCAGTCGGGTGGCCGGCGCAAGCCCTGCCCGCAGTGCCGCGACAAGATCGAGCAGGTCGACTACAAGGACATCGCCTCGCTGCGTCGCTTCATCTCCGACAAGGGCAAGATCCGCTCGCGACGGATCACGGGCGCCTGCCGCCGGCATCAGAGCCAGATCGCGAAAGCCGTGAAGCGCGCGAGGACGCTCGCGCTGCTGCCCTACGTCAACGAGGGCGGCCGCGACGACAGCCCCAGCGGGCGCCGCGACCGCGGCGATCGCGAACGCTAGAGACAGCCGATGCCTGACGCGATCCTGCTCCAAGACGTCGAGCCCCTGGGCACCAAGGGCGCCGTCGTCGACGTCTCCAAGGGCTACCTGCGCAACTTCCTGATCCCGCGCAAGCTGGCTCAGCCGGCCACCAAGGGCGCGATCGAAGACGTCCGCAGGCGCCAGATGGCAGACGAACGCGCCGCCCAGTACGCCGAGGAAAAGGCGCAGGAGAACGCGGCGCTGCTCGGCAAGACCGTGATCACGATCTCGGCGCAGGCCGGCCCCGACGGCCGCCTCTTCGGCTCGGTCGGCCCGCAGGACATCGCCACCGCGATCAAGGACGCGCGCGGCCTGAAGCTCGACCGGCACAGGGTCTTCCTGCCGGAGCCGATCAAGAACCTCGGCACCTACATGGTCGTGGTCGAAGTCGTGGACGGCGTGACCGCCACGGTCAAGACCATGGTCGTCGCGCAGCAGTAGCGGGCGACTCCGTCGCGCTGCGCGCCCGCAGCATCATCGCAAGCAGCGGATCGACGACGCTCCAGCGCTCCTGGTGGCGCAGCAGGCCAGCCAGCCGCAGGCGCTTGAGCGCCTTGCTCAGGTCCTGGGTGGTCGCGGCGCCCCGCTGCGCCGTCGCATAGGGACGCTGGCCCAGCGCCGCCTGCGTGAGCACCTGGCCGCCGAGCCGATGCAGGGAGCGGGCGTGTTCCAGCGCGCGCTCCGTGAGCCCGTCGTCGGCGACGGCAAGCTCGTCCAGCAGCGCCTGCGCCGAGGCGGGCGTCTGCTCACCCACGATCGCGGCGATCGCGCGCGCCATCGTCCGCGGGTGTCCGCCCGTCAGGATCGCGAGCTCCTCGGCGCGCCGGGGAGAAGCGCCCAGCAGCTCGGCGACCTGCCGCCAGGCGGCAGCATCCGGCGCGCGGAGCGATATCCGCCCGCCCTGGCCGCAGAACGCGGCTCGCGGCCCGTCCATCTCGGGGCTCGCAGCCTCGCGCCCGGAGATCAGTAGCCTCAGCCCGTCGTTGCGCTGCACTATCTCGCTCAGGCTCCACAGGAGCTGCTCGAGGTTCAGCGGATGGCGGAAGCTCAGCCCCGGCGCCTCCAGGTGGTCGATCCACAGCAGCGCCTCGTGCGCGTGCAGGAGCAGCTCCAGGCTCTCCAGCGCCGCAGCCCACCGGTAGCGGCCCGAGGGCCATCGGCGCAGCGCCTCCTGGACCCCGCCGCCCAGCGTCTCGACCAGGCGCGAGCGCGCCCGCTCTACCTCGGGCGACAGCGGGCCCGGCCGCGCAAGCCGCGCCGGCTCCATGTCCGGCGCGAGCGTCCGCGCCATCTCGCCCGCCAGCAGGAACGCCGCATGCGTCTCACCCGCCGCCCACCGCAGATCCAGACGCAGCACGCGCAGGCCGGCTCCCGCCAGCGCCTGCTGGATCGTGCGCGTCTTGCCCACCTCGGCCTCGCCGAAGACGCCGAGCACCGCCTCGCCGTGGACGGCGTCGCGAATCCGGCGCGCCTCGGTGGAGCGGGCGGCGGCCAGCGCGGAGTTGATGGCGTCCGTCGGTTGGCGTGCGGGCATCCGCCGATTCTACACGAACATATGTTCGTATGATGGAGGGCATGTCCTTCAAGACGCCGAGTTTGCGAGAACGCGCCGCTGGCGGGCGCCCGCGGCGGGCGCCCGTAGGCGAGCGCGCGCCGTAGACTCGCGATGACGCGATGAGCACACCGGCGACAAACGGCGGCGCCCAGGCGGCAGCCACGGGGAATGGGAAGGCGGGCGGAAGCTCGTCGATCGTGCCCCCCCACAACCTCGACGCCGAGCGCTCGGTGCTGGGCGCGATCCTGCTCTCGGACCGCTCGCTGTACGCGCTGGTGATCGAGGAGGGCCTGCGACCGGAGGACTTCTACCACGAGCGCAACGGCCACATCTACGAGGCGATGCTCGCGCTCTACAACGAGAACGAGCCGGTCGATGTGCTCACGGTCACCGACCGTCTGCTTCAGAGCGGCCGGCTGGAGCAGGTGGGCGGCCAGGCCGCCGTCGACGAGCTGACCGCCGCGGTGCCGGCCGCCGGGCATGTGCGCCGCTACGCCCAGATAGTGCGCGAGAACGCGCTGCTGCGGCGGCTGCTCTCGGCCTCCTACGACATCCAGGGCAGTGTGCTGAGCCCCGGCACCGCGCCGCGCGAGCTTGTCGAGCAGGCCGAGAAGGCGATCCTCGAGGTGGCCAGGGACGACCGCCAGCAGGACTTCCGGCGCATCGAGGAGGTACTGCACACCGAGCTCGACAAGCTGCACCGCCTCTCCATCGAAGGCACCGCGCTGACCGGCACCCCGTCGGGCTTCAAGGACCTCGACGAGATGACCGGCGGCTTCCAGCCAGGCAACCTGATCATCATCGCCGCCCGCCCCGCGATGGGCAAGAGCGCGCTGGTCTGCAACATCGCCGAGAACGCGGCCGTAGAGCACAACCGGCCCGTCGCCCTGTTCTCCCTGGAGATGGCCGAGGCGGAGCTCGCCCAGCGATTCGTTGCCTCGCAGGCACGGATCAAGGGCGAGGAGCTGCGCAAGGGCCGTGTCTCCGAGCAGCGCTGGCCGAAGATCCTGAAGGCCTCCGAGCGCCTGGCCGAGTCGCCGCTGTGGGTGGACGACTCCAGCGACGTGGGGATGCTGGAGATCAGGGCCAAGGCGCGGCGGCTGCATACCCAGGCGCCCGGCGGCCTGGGCCTGATCATCATCGACTACCTGCAGCTAATGCGCACCGACAGCCGCTACGACAGCCGCGTGACCGCCGTCGGCGAGCTCTCGCGCGGGCTGAAGATCCTCGCGCGCGAGCTGCGCGTGCCGGTGATCGCTCTCTCCCAGCTCTCCCGCGCGGTGGAGCAGCGGCCCGACAAGCGCCCGCAGCTCTCCGACCTGCGCGAGTCCGGGAACCTGGAGCAGGACGCCGACCTCGTGATGTTCATCTACAGGGACGAGTACTACGACAAGGAGTCCCAGCGGCCCGGCGAGGCGGACCTGATCATCGCCAAGCACCGCAACGGCGCCACCGGGGACGTCACGCTCACCTTCCAGAAGGAATACCCGAAGTTCATGAACTACGCCGGCGACCGCTACGCGCAGTGAGCGAGCAGCCCGATCAGAGCGACCAGCGCGACCGCGCGACCGCCGGCGAGGCCTGCCCGTTCGGCCTCTGCGACGGCAGCGGCTTCGTCGTCGACGAGGAGACGAACACCGCCTCGGACTGCCGCTGCCGCGCGGGCCGGATCGCGCGCGCACGGGCGACGCGGCTGGAGGCGCGCATCCCGCGCCGCTACGCGAGCCTCACCTTCGAGCAGCTCGAGGGCGACATGCTCGCGTCCTTCCCCGAGCAGATCAGGGTGGTGCGGCGCTTCGCGACCCGCATCACCGAGAACCTGCAGCAGGGCAACGGCGTCTGGATCATGGGCGACGTCGGGACCGGCAAGACCGCGCTTGCGATGATGATCTCGCGGGCGGCGCTGGAGGCCGGCCACTCCGTGGCGATCTACTCGCTGCCGCGCCTGCTGAACCTGATCCGCGAGTCGATCGAGCAGGAGGAGGGCGTGGTCGGCTTCCTGGACCGGCTCTGCTCCGTCGACCTGCTGCACGTCGACGACGTGGGCGCCGAGAGCCGGACCGACTGGGCGCTGGAGCAGCTCTACTCGATCGTAAACACCCGCTACGAGGACAGCCGCTCGATCGTGATGACGACCAACCTCGACCCGCAGGCGCTGGGAGAGCAGATCGGCCGGCGCACCGTCTCGCGCCTGGTAGAGATGTGCGGCGACCCGCTGCCGCTCTATGGCACCGACCGCCGGCAGGAGCTGCGGCTGCCCTGAGCGGGGCCCGGGGTGGGGGCAGGGCGCCGGCGGGGTCCACCGCTCTGCGCCTTCAGAGCTACGAGCGCGAGGAACGCGCGCGCGTCCGGATCGTCGCGACGCGAAGTGCCCAAAGCGAAGAACTCAGCGACGCGACGCGCCCCCTCGATGAGGTCCTGCGCTTCAGCCCTCGGCAGATCTCTGACGCGATCATAGTCGGCGATTTCGCGGGCGAACCTCAAGAGCAGCAGCGTATCCATGACTTCGAGCAGGTCTTGCCCTGCACCGCCAGCCTCCTGGAAGATCGACCAGATGGCGCGGCTACGGACTTCGCTCGGGTCAGACCCGGGATCACGCGTCTCCACAGGGCCGAGACGAGAGACGAGCCGAGCGGCGTCGAACATGGCCTTATGTGACAGCCACCTCACGCCGTGAAGGCAACCATCTCCGAACGTGCGACCTCACGCGTGACCGCGTGATAGGCCGCGTAATACGCGGCGGATGCGGCCCTGCGAGCGTCAATCGACGACCGGTGGCCAGAAACGTCGCTTGCCGTCAGGCGCGTTGCTTGGTCGAGCAGGAACGTCGGATCGAGATGGTCCCCCGGCTGCCCCTCAGGCATCGTCTTCCGCTTGGGTGATGCGCGTCGTGACGACGAGCAACGGCATCGTTTGTCTGGCCTCGACCGCAGTGGCGCGGACAGCTTGGCGAATCGCGTTCGTCATCCCGCGGTCCCAACCCTGCTCGCCAGGCTTCGGGAGGGCCACACTGACTAGGACTTCCGCTACCTCAGGGGTCTTCTCCACCCACCCAAGGCGAGTCCTGCGTGCTCGTAGCCGATCCTGTCGAGTGCTGCTCGAATCTTCGAGCGCAACTCATCGAGCTCGTCTGGACGTGTGCTCGTGGCAATCGCATCGATCGTACCAGCCACCTGAAGTCTTCCCGAGGATGCCCGCCGGTGGCCGCTGCGGGAGCGATGCAGCGCCGCAACCAGGTTCCGTGCGAGTGAGCCGTCGTCTCCGATCTGCCACTGGTCTGGCAACTTTGCCATGGGGAACAGCTCGTCTCCGATCAGGCGCAGGCCCCGATCCTCGATCTCACGGCGCTGACCGACGCGACGCGACGGCAGTCGTCCTGAGCGGATCCAACGACGGATGGTCTCGTGATTGCGGCCCACTCGACCGGCGGCCTCGGCTACGGTCAACACGTAGGCGATGTTACGCCGAGGTGGGGATGGCCCCTCACGCTTTCCGAGTTGCCGGCGCCGACTTTCCGAGATCACGGACCTGCGACTCCCCATTTGCCCGGGCTCCATTCCCCAATTGCTAGCGCAGTATTCCCCATCTGCCGGCCGACGATTCCCCATCTGCAGGCTATAGTGATGGCGTTGCCGTCCGCTGGATGCGGCCGGCTGCAGTGCCACCGACGATGCCTTCCGCCTTCGTAGAACGCCACATCAGATCGACCCTCGTCGATGCGCTCGGCGAAGCGCGCGCCGTCTGCCTGCTCGGCGCGCGGCAGGCCGGGAAGAGCACGCTGGCGAAGGCGGTCGCAGAGCGCGACTGGCCTGCGCGCTATCTGACGCTCGACGCCGACGTGGACAGGCGCGGGGCACGGGAGGATCCCAACGGCTACATCGCGTCGCTCACCGGGCCAACGGTGATCGACGAGATCCAGAGGGCGCCGGAGCTGCTGCTCGCCATCAAGCAGCGGCTCGACCAGCGCGACGAGCCGGGACAGTTCCTGCTCACCGGCTCGGCGAACATTCTCACGCTGCCCACGATCGCGGATGCGCTGCCGGGCAGAATCGACTATCTCCGGCTCTCGCCTTTCTCGCAGGGCGAGATCGCCGGCCATCGCGAGACCTTCCTTGCGCGACTCCTGGAGGGAGAGATGCCGCAGATCGAGACCGCTGAGGTGGGTCGGGCGGCCTATGCGCACCGGATCGCCACAGGCGGCTTCCCCGGCGCTCAGCATCGCAGCCCGCGAGGCCGGCGGCTCTTCTTCGACAGCTACATCTCCTCGCTGCTCGGGCGCGACCTCGCCGACGTCGCCAAAGTGCGCGACAGCGAGGCCGTCGGCCGCCTGCTGGCGATCGTCGCCTCCCGCTCGGCGAACCTCTTCAGCGCTCGCAGCATAGGCGCCGAGATCGAAGCCGACCACAAGACCGTTGCTGCCCACACCAAGATCCTCGAAGAGCTGTTCCTCGTCAGACGGCTGCCGGCCTGGCACGTCAATCTCGGCAACCGGCACGTCAAGACGCCGAAGCTCTACGTAGCCGACACGGGGCTGCTTGCGCATCTCCTGAACGCCGATGCCACCCGGATCGCCGAGCACGGGCAGCTCGCAGGCATCGCCTTCGAGACGTTCGCCGCGATGGAGCTGCTGCGGCAATGCGACTGGGCACAGAGCCCCCCTGCGCTCTTTCACTACCGTGACAGCGTGGGGCGGGAGGTCGACATCGTGCTGGAGCTCGGCAGCGGCGAGGTCGCCGGCATCGAGGTCAAGAGCGCGGCCACGGTCGGGGCGCAGGACTTCGCCGGTCTGCGTCACCTTCGCGACAAGCTCGGGAGCCGCTTCAGAGCAGGAGCACTGCTCTACACAGGCACCCACACGGTGCCATTTGGCGATCGGCTCGCAGCGGTGCCGCTCTGTGGGTTGTGGAGCCGGTCAGACGAGCAGGCCAACCAGGCTCAGCGATTGCCTGAGCGGCTCGGCTGAGCGCGTTCAGGGAAGCAACTCGAATGCCTTCCTGTGCCGCGGCTTCACGGCCGCGAAACGCCTGTCCAGCGTGACGACGATCGGCGCGTTCGGGCGCTCGCCGATGGCGACAACGGATGCGTCGGTCCATCCGAGCGGAAAGTCCGTGCGCTTCTCGACCAGTTCAGCCATGCGCGTCAAGTCCTCCCGCGTG
This sequence comes from Solirubrobacterales bacterium, assembly GCA_027315115.1. GTDB lineage: Bacteria > Actinomycetota > Thermoleophilia > Solirubrobacterales > Solirubrobacteraceae > Palsa-744. The sequence goes on from DAHUYQ010000020.1 coordinate 8,107, forward strand.
GGGCCTCGATCTCGAAGCCGGCGAGCTCGGCGATGAATGCCTGCTCGGCCAGGGCGCCGAACCTGTCTCTGACGAAGCGGGCGGCCACGGCGACGGTAAGCGCAGGAATGACCAAGCGCAGGTCGGGCCGCGAGAGCGTCGTTGCGCAGGTGGCGTGATCGGCGTCATCGGGATCGGCGACCGCGCACAGCGGCCCCGAATCAACGATCGCGAGCCTGGCGCCACTTGCCGGCAAGCAGCGTCTCCATGTCGCGGGCCGTCGTGGTATGGCCGCTACTGCCGAGCGCGGCGAATGGGAGCTCGCGCGCCCGGTGAGAAACCGGGTACAAGCGCCGCGCCAGCGCGTTGGCGAGATCGTCCAGCAGCCAGACCGTTATGTGCCTCATTGGCTCATGCTAACGGGCGGCGGCTCGCCCGTGGGCGCATGCGCACGCCTGCGGCTCGCCGGCGGTTCTTCGAGAGCTGCGTCGACTTGATCATCGACCGGGACATCCCGGAGACCTCGCGCGCACGACGCTGGGATCGCTGTTGCGCCTGGTCGCCGCGCGCTCCGGGTCGCTGAAACGTGGCCGCGACGCTCGCAGCCGCGCACCGCGCCCCCTAAACTTCTCCTCTCATGCCAGGCATCGCGATAGTGGGCGCCCAGTGGGGCGACGAGGGGAAGGGCAAGATCACCGACCTGCTCGCCGAGCGGGGCGATGCGGTTGTGCGGTTCCAGGGCGGCAACAACGCCGGGCACACGATCGTGCGCGAAGGCGTGGAGTGGAAGCTGCACCTGATCCCGTCCGGGATACTGCACCCCGGCAAGACCTGCGTGATCGGCAACGGGGTCGTGATCGACCCGAAGGTGCTGATCGACGAGCTCGAGGCGCTGCGGGCGCGCAAGGTGGACGTCTCCGGGCTGCGCATCTCGGCCAACGCGCATCTGATCATGCCCTACCACCTGCTGCTCGACTCGGCCGGCGAGGCCAAGCTCGGCAGCCTGCAGATCGGGACGACAAGGCGCGGGATCGGGCCCTGCTACGCCGACAAGGCCGCACGCCTCGGAATCCGGGTCCAGGATCTGCTGGACGAGAAGATCCTGAAGAAGAAGATCGTGGCCGCGATGGAGCCCAAGCGGCTCTCGCTGCGTCCCTTCGAGAAGGACCCGTCGCTGGACCTCAAGGCGATGACCGAGGAATACCTGACCTACGGTCATCAGCTCGAGCGTCACATCGCCGACACCAGCAAGCTGGTGTGGGAGATACTCGACGCCGGAGCGATGGTGATCTTTGAGGGCGCCCAGGGAGCGATGCTCGACATCGACCACGGCACCTATCCGTTCGTGACCTCGTCCAACCCAGTGGCCGGCGCGGCGTGCATCGGCGCCGGCGTCGGCCCGAGGGCGATCGACGAGGTTTGGGGCGTCAGCAAGGCATACACGACGCGCGTGGGCGCCGGGCCATTTCCCAGCGAGTTGCACGACGACGTCGCCGAACAGATCAGAACGAAGGGCGGAGAGTTCGGCACCACCACCGGGCGTCCACGGCGTACGGGCTGGCTCGATCTCGTGGCCCTACGCTACGCGGCGCGCCTGAACACGCTCACCGCGCTGTCGATCACAAAGCTCGACGTGCTCTCGGGGTTCGACAGGATCCAGGTCTGCACGAGCTACAAAGGCGCAGAGGGCGCTGAATTCGACGACTTCCCGTACCACCAGACGGTTCTTCACCACGCCACGGCGGAACTGACCGAGCTTCCCGGCTGGACGGAGGACATCGGCGAGTGCCGTTCGATGTCTGATCTGCCGGCCGCGGCCGTCGACTACCTCCGCTTCATCGAGGAGCACCTCCGCGTGCCCGTCACACTGGTCGGCGTCGGCCCAGGGCGCGAGCAGGTCATCTGGACTGAAGCCGGCAACGAGACGTTGCTCTCCCCGTCGGCGAGTCGGCGCCCTGTGGGAGCCGGGTGAAAACAGCTTTCTATGCGCGTACTGCCGATGACCTGACGTGCCGATCGGGCTGGCGGTGGGCTCACATCACGTCAGTCAAAGCGCTCGCAAAGGGTCAGCCGGCCCCCACCGAACTCCTTCTCGGCGATTAGCCCAATCTGTCGTTCATCGGCGCGCAGCAGCGCTGAACTCCGCTTCCACCTGTGCCAGGCAGCGGTTGGTGATCTTCTTCTCCGCTCTGGTCTCCGGCGTGGTCTGCCGTGGGTCGATGAAATGCCTCAGCAGGCAGTTTTCGTATGCCTTGAACGCATGTTCGCGAACGACGACCAGAGGAGAGCCACTTGCGGTGGCCGTGGATGTCGAGGTGGTTCGTTTGATCGCGCTCGATTTGCCGCCGGCATGCGGCGGGGGGACGGGGCTGCGCGTTACGGATGATGAGGACTGCGTCTTCGCGGTCACACTGGCAGAAGTCTGATGGGCGGTCGACGTGTGGGAGGTGGCGACCGGTTTCCCTCCAGCGGAGCCACCACAGCCCGCCAGACCGACGGCCGCAGCGACCGCGGCCGCGAGGATGGCGGCGTTAGCAGTAATGGTTATATGTCGCATCATCTCTCACTTTCAGCTCCGGCCGTCGGCTCTGTCCGCATGTCGGTCGCCTTCTCTTCGTTCCACCTTATCTTTCCTCAGCCCCCGTCAGGCCATGTGCGCTGCGGCCCGAAACGGCGCCAGCAAGCCGCATTGCGGGCAACGAATTGTTTCTAACGCGTCGAGCCGGAGCTCGCCGACCCGCTCGGCGCGTGATGCGACGCGGCAAAGCATGCCGCTAAGAGCGAATTAGCCGAGACACTCAGCGGTACGACAGCCAGTGGCGCGCTCCGCTTTGCAGGCTGCTGGCCCGAGCGGCCGAGAGCGCTGGACGTTCTCATGGCGTCTCCATTTCTACGTCGCGCGTCAGAAACAGTCGCATGCATCGGCCTTGAAGTTTGCGTCCGGATGTGGAAGGGTCCGACGCTGTGTCGCCGTAGGATGCCGCAGGCGCCGGTGGCGAATGACCTTGCTCCATCGGCTTCTGGGGAGCCGCGGTCCGCATTTGCATTGAAGAGCGGATGACATGCGCACAGAAAGACTGCGGTGCGCATCGCTTCTTATACATCTGGAACCTAACTAGGAGGGTTGAAATGGTAAGACAGGTTTCCGCGCGCCGCTCAGGTTTGGTGCGGCTACTCGCGGCGGTCGTCGCACCGATGGCCGCGCTGGTGCTTGCGGCACCAGCGATGGCGGGCACACCAACCGGTGTGTTCGCCAATTTCACACAGTGCCCGTTGAGCAACCCGACGGTCATAACTTGCATCTACGGCAGGACGACTAGTGGAGAGTTTGCGATCGGAAGCACCAGCGTGCCGCTAACCAAAGCCACCACGCTGCAAGGTGGTGTGACCGGAGATGGCGTATTCGTCGGTGCCACCGACGGCGAAACGCTGTCTAAGACGCCACAGACCGTTCCGGGCGGTCTGCTGAAAATTGTTGCGCCGTCATTCCTGCCTGGCTTCCTGCAGACACTGTTCAACGAATTCATCAACAAAGGCATCACGGGCGTCACCGCCACGACCGAACTCGTAGGCAACCCTACAATCAACCTACTCGCCGCACTGACCCGCCAAGGCGCTGCGCTCTCGCTGCCGGTGCGTGTGCATCTGGAAAACGCATTCCTTGGCGGTGGCTGCTATGTAGGCAGCACCGCGCATCCGGTCACTGTCGAACTGACGACCGGTGCGACCAGCCCACCGCCACCCAATACGCCGATCACCGGCTCCCCCGGCGAACCGGAAAGCAAGGACGCAGGAGAACTGCTGATCCTACGCAAAAACTCGCTGGTCAACAACTCCTTCTCCGCGCCCGGAGCTGAAGGCTGCGGCGGTCTTTTCTCATTCCTAATCGACCCCGCCGTCGACGCCGAGATTGGGCTGCCCTCCGCGGCTGGACACAACACCGCAATCCTTAACGGGACTCAAGAACTCGCTGGAGCCCGCGCGGTCGAAGCCAGCGAATAGGCGCCAGGAAGCGAAGCATCAACAGTCGGTACGGGTGACTCCGGCGCGGCCACACTGCGCCGGAGTCACCGGCCATCTAACGCCTCCCGGGCGCTGAGGATGCCAGGCGCAGCGGCCACCACAATGCCCACACGCATTCTCATGCCGAGAAGCTGTTGAGCTGGAAGCGTCGCCGCCGCGCGCCGGTAATATGGGCTCTCCGAGGGTGATCGTAGGTGAAGTCACGCTGCCGTCCGCTCGGATGGGAGTGCGAGTGTGACCGGCCCGCACGTGAGGTGGATGAGCGCGAGTGCAGCTCTGGCTGAGTGGAACCCGTAGGCGCGGCGGACGATGA
>DAHUYQ010000023.1 GCA_027315115.1 Solirubrobacterales bacterium
GTGCCTGCCGCCATGCGCAGACGGTCCCGGATTGTCTTGGGAATGACAAGCTGGCCTTTGCTGGTAAGCCGGGTGGTTTCCATATCCGTTCCCTCAAGTAAGACAGGGTAAGACTACACCGCTCCCGGCAGCCCGACAAGGGGCTCACATATTCCTTCGGTATTCCCCACCGACTTCATACAGGGCATGTGAAATCTGCCCCAGTGAATTGAACTTCACCGCCTCCATGAGCGAGGCGAAGATGTTGTTGCGGTCGCGGGCGATCTGCTGCAGGTGCTTGAGGCTTTCAGGGGCGCGTGAATTGCGCGCCGCGCGGTAATTCTCCACATTCTTGATCTGCTGAACCTTTTCGGCTTCGGTGGAACGAATCAGCTCGATCTTGGTGACGATATCGCCGGCGTGTTCCCGCGGCAGGAAGGTGTTAACCCCGATCAGCGGCAGCGAGCCGTCGTGCTTTTTCTGTTCGTAGTAGAGGCTTTCCTCCTGGATCTTGCCGCGCTGGTACATGGTATCCATGGCGCCGAGCACGCCGCCGCGCTCGGAAATCGCCTCGAATTCCTTGTACACCGCTTCTTCCACCAGGTCGGTGAGCTGTTCGACGATGAAGCTGCCCTGCCAGGGATTCTCGTTGAAATTCAGCCCCAGCTCGCGGTTGATAATGAGCTGGATGGCCACCGCGCGGCGCACGCTCTCTTCCGTGGGTGTGGTGATGGCTTCGTCGTAGGCATTGGTGTGCAGTGAATTGCAGTTATCGAACAACGCATACAGCGCCTGCAGGGTGGTGCGGATGTCGTTGAACTGGATTTCCTGGGCGTGCAGCGAACGGCCCGAGGTCTGGATGTGGTACTTGAGCATCTGGCTGCGAGCGGAGGCGCCGTAGCGCTCGCGCATGGCGCGCGCCCAGATGCGCCGCGCCACCCGGCCGATGACGGTGTATTCCGGGTCCATGCCGTTGCTGAAAAAGAAGGAAAGATTGGGCGCGAAGTCGTCCACCGGCATGCCGCGGGCCAGGTAATACTCCACCAGCGTGAAGCCGTTGGAGAGCGTGAACGCCAGTTGCGAGATGGGATTGGCGCCGGCTTCGGCGATGTGGTAACCGGAAATGGACACTGAGTAGAAATTGCGGACTTTATGCTCCACGAAATACTGCTGGATGTCGCCCATCATGCGCAGCGCAAACTCGGTGGAGAAAATGCAGGTGTTCTGGGCCTGGTCCTCCTTGAGGATGTCCGCCTGCACCGTGCCGCGCACCGTGTGCAGGGTTTCGGCCTCGATCTTCGCATAGGTCTCCGGCTCCAGCACGTCCTCGCCGCTGACGCCCAAGAGGCCCAGCCCCAGGCCGTTGTTGCCTTCCGGCAGTTCACCCGCGTAGCACGGGCGCGGTTTGTCCTTATATATAGAGGCGATCTGTTTCTCGGCCGCCGCCCAGCGCTTGGGATCCTCCTTCAGGTATTTCTCCACCTGCTGGTCAACGGCGGTGTTCATGAACATAGCCAGGATCATGGGCGCCGGGCCGTTGATGGTCATGGAGACCGAGGTCTTGGGATCGCACAGGTCGAAACCAGAGTACAGCTTCTTCATGTCGTCCAGGGTGGCGATGGACACGCCGGAATTGCCCACCTTGCCGTAGATGTCCGGACGCGTGGCCGGGTCTTCGCCGTAGAGCGTGACCGAGTCAAACGCCGTGGACAGGCGCGCCGAATCCTGGCCGTGGGAGAGGTAATGGAAACGACGGTTGGTGCGCTCCGGTGTGCCTTCGCCGGCGAACATGCGCGTGGGATCCTCGCCACTGCGGCGGTAGGGATAGACGCCGGCGGTGTAAGGATAGGCACCCGGCAGATTCTCGCGCATCAAAAAGCGCAGCAGGTCCGCCCAACTCCGGTAGGTGGGCGGCGCGACCTTGGGGATCCTCTGGTGCGACAGGGATTCGGTGTAATTGCTGCCGGTGACCGGCTTGCCGCGCACATCGTAGGTGTAATGCACGTCGGTGATAGCCTTGAGGCGCGCCGGCCATTCGCGCAGCAGGTGCAGAGCTTCGGAGGACAGCGACTTGACCGCATCCTGGTAGCGCTGGCGCAGCAAGATTAAAGAGTGGGGGGTGAGGCGTGAGGGGTCAGGTGCCCCGGAGTGAACGTTTGGCGCTTGGACTTCGCTCGCCTGCAGCGAGCTACGCTCAGCATGAACGCTTTTATTTTTTTCCGTTCGTCCTGAGCGTAGGTGCTCAACACCGGAGTCGAAGGACGCACGCGAATCGTCTGCATCATACAAAGCCAGCGGCTTCGGCAGTTTCGCATCGCCGAGATCGCCCAGCACTGCGTAATAATGCTGGGCGCGGCCAGCGGCTTGCGCCTGCTGCTCGATGGACTGGTTGATGCCGCGCCCTTGTTGTGAAATCTCCGCCAGATAGCGCACCCGCGCGCCGGGAATCAGCACCGTGGCGCGCGGTTCCTTGAGGGTGGTGTCGGCCTGCGGGTTGAAATTGCAACGAGAAATGGGGTCAGAGTCATTTTTCGATGCGGCGGTCGCGAAGCTCGAATTTTCGGAAAAATGACTCTGACCCCATTTCTTCTCCCGCAGCAGGCGGCACAGGTTCACGAACATCCAGGTGATGCCCGGATCGTTGAATTGGCTGGCGATGGCGGGATACACCGGCACCTGCTCATCGGATAACTTGAAGGCCGTGCGGTTGCGCTTCCACTGCTTCCTGACGTCCCGCAGCGCGTCGTCGGCGCCGCGCCGGTCGAATTTGTTGAGCACCACCAACTCCGCGTAATCCAGCATGTCGATCTTTTCCAGCTGGCTGGCGGCGCCGTAGTCGCTGGTCATGACGTACACCGGGAAATCCACCAGATCCACCACCGCGGAATCCGATTGGCCGATGCCGGCGGTTTCCACCAGGATCAGGTCGTAACTTTGGCCGCGCAGACAAGCGATGCAGTCGTGCAGCATCTCACTGGTGGCGGCGTGCGCGCGGCGCGTAGCCATGGAACGCATGAACACGCGCTTGGAGCGCAGCGAATTCATGCGAATGCGGTCGCCGAGGAGCGCGCCGCCGGTACGCCGGCGCGTGGGGTCAACCGCCAGCACCGCGATGCGCATCTGCGGGAAAGCATGCAGGAAACGCAGCAGCAATTCGTCCACCACCGAAGACTTGCCGGCGCCGCCGGTGCCGGTGACACCCACCACCGGGATTTTCTTGCCGGCCAGTTGCCACTGCTTGCGCAGCCGCGCGAGTTCGGTTTCAGACAACACCCCCGCCTCGATGGCGGTGAGCATGCGGCCCATGGAAATCTCGTCGTCGGGGGAAACCTTGTCTGGTTTTTCCGGCGCCAGGCGGTGCTTCTGCACCCGCGTGACCACGTCCTCGATCATGTGGGCCAGGCCCATATGCATGCCGTCGTTGGGATGATAGATGCGCTCCACGCCGTAGGCCTGCAGTTCCGCGATTTCTTCCGGGGTGATGGTGCCGCCGCCACCGCCGAACACGCGGATATGGGGCGCGCCGCGTTCCTTGAGCATGTCCACCATGTATTTGAAGTATTCGAGATGCCCGCCCTGGTAGGAGCTGATGGCGATGGCATCCGCGTCCTCCTGCAGGGCCGCGCGCACCACGTCCTCCACCGAGCGGTTGTGGCCCAGGTGCACCACTTCCGCGCCCTGGCTCTGGATGATGCGGCGCATGATGTTGATGGCGGCGTCGTGGCCGTCGAACAGCGAAGCGGCCGTGACGAAGCGCAGCGGCGGACGATTGGTCTGCGTCAGCTTGGCCTCGCGGGGCTTGGGAACGACGGTGCTCATGGGCGCCTCGGAAACTGAATACCCCGGCATTATACCGGCGATACCGGCGGCTCCCGGTGTCCCGATTCCGGCGCCGTGCTGGCGCTCGAGGCCGGCTCGGCGGCCTCCCACGGACTGCGGGCTCAGTCGAAGCGCGTGCGCACCTCGCGCAGGGAACGAATCATGGCGTAGCCTCCGGCCCCGAAGGGCACCAGCACCGCCAGCAGGAAGCCGATATCCAGATGGGAAAGGTTGTGCACGCGCAGACCGGTACTGATCCCCAGATTGCCGAGGTTTGGGAACAGGATGCCGGCGCCGCCCACCAGCACGAATCCGATGCCACCCCAGAACAGGGTGCGGCCCGCCACCATGCGCGCCACCCACACGCGGGCCGCATCCGCCATGCGCCGACGGGCCATCCAGGCCCCCACCAGCGCTCCGAAGACTATCTGCATGCACATGGTGCCGAGGCCGAACAACAGACCCGGCATGAATCCCAGATAGGCAGTCGGCATGGCGGGCGACAGCACTGTGTAGGTGATGAGCGCAAAGGCGCCGGTGCCCCAGCCGGCGATGAAGCCGTGCACCAGCGGCATGTAATTCGACAGGGCCCGCGGCTCCTGGGAATGGTCGAGGCTGTGGCTGTGGAACAGATGCAGCAGCCGGTGCCGGTGTGTGGCGTAATACCCCGATATAAGCATCACCGCGCCCACTACTACATAGATGTAAAAATTCCAGCGCGCCCCGGGGATCAGCCAGGTAAATGCAAAGTACGCGAGTTCGCTGGCAATGGCGCGCTGCACGGTGAAGGCCAGTGAAAACAGCAGCCCGGTGCGTATGCCGCCCCGCGTGCTGTAACTGCCGATCGAATAGCTGAAGGTAATGGGCCAGGTATGCTCATCCGGCGTGATGCCGTGGATCACGCCGAGAAAGAATGCAGTGACCAGCGCCAGCACCGGCCCAAGGCCGATGGCGGGGTTCCAGAGATTAAGGCTGGTCAGATCCATGGTCACCGTAATGAGGCGCATCGGTAAGCGACGCCGCGGACTGCACAATCCCTACGCCGCCGCCATTGGATGACGGGTATGTCTGGATGTTCGGCGGGCACGGCCAAACGGTTATAATAACGTGTTACACCGGCCCTCCGGGGCCTATGACGTAATGCCGGCCGCAAAATGCCCGGCACCCACGGGGCCGGGGTTCGCGCGCGCCACTTCCCTAGCGTCAGATTTCCGCAATCAATATTCCCTTTTCAGGAGGATTTATGGACCTGTTCGCCACCCTCGACACGATGGGGCACGAAGAAGTTGTCTTTTTCCATCACCAGGAGTCTGGCCTCAAGGCCATCGTGGCCATCCATAACACCGTGTTGGGTCCGGCCCTCGGCGGCCTGCGTATGTGGCCTTACAAGAACGAACAGGAAGCCCTCACCGACGTGCTGCGCCTGTCCCGGGGTATGACTTACAAGGCCTCGGTCTCGGGTCTGAACCTCGGCGGCGGCAAGTCGGTGATCATCGGCGACCCCTCGCAGAAATCCGAGGAGATGTTCCGCGCCCTGGGGCGTTTCGTGCAATCCCTCGGCGGCCGTTACATCACCGCCGAGGACGTGAACACCAACGTCCAGGACATGGAGTATATTTTCCAGGAGACCGGCTACGTGACCGGCGTGCATCCGGTACACGGCGGCAGCGGCGATCCTTCGCCGTACACCGCCATGGGCGTGATCCAGGGCATCAAGGCCTGCCTCAACAAGAAATATCGCCACACGGATATCGGCAAATGCAGTTATGCGGTACAAGGTCTGGGGCATGTGGGCTACCACGTGGTCAAGCACCTGCGCGACGCAGATGCCAAAGTATTCGTCACCGACATGCAGCAGCAGCGCATCGATCAGTGCGTAGAACTGGGGGCGGAAGCCGTGAAGATGGACGATATCTACGGCGTCAACGCCAAAGTGTATGTGCCGTGCGCGCTGGGCGCCAGCGTCAACGAAAAGACCATTCCGCAATTCAAGTTCGAGATCGTGGCGGGCGCCGCCAACAACCAGCTGGCCACCGACGCCTGCGGCGACGAATTACACCAGCGCGGCATCCTGTACGCGCCGGACTACGCCATCAACGCCGGCGGCCTCATGAACGTCTCCATCGAATTGCAGGGCTATGACCGGGAGCGCGCCAATCGCATGGTCACCGGCATTTATGACATTATCGGCAACATCTTCGCGCTGGCGGAACGGGAAAAGATACCCAACTACCGCGCCGCGGACCGCATGGCCGAGCAGCGCATCGCCGCCATCGGCCGGGTTAAACTACCGACGGTGAACCAGTCGTATGAGCGCTTTTTCGTCGGGCGCAAGAACGGACATTGAGAATACTGTAGGAGCGGTCGGCCCGACCGCGATGTTCTCGGCGCGGAGCGTCGCTCCTACAATATAGAGGATCTTGAATTGGCCAGCATCAATACACACCTCAGCGAGGAACTGGATCTGCTGCGCGACACGCTGCGGCGTTTTGCCGAAGCCGAGATCGCGCCGCGCGCCGCGGATATTGATGAGCGCGCCGAGTTCCCCGCAGACCTGTGGAAGAAGCTCGGTGATCTCGGGCTGCTGGGCATCACCATACCCACAAGCTATGGCGGCGCCGGGCTTTCCTATTTGGCCCACGTGGTGGCCATGGAGGAAATCTCCCGGGCTTCCGCATCGGTGGGTCTGTCGTATGCGGCGCACTCCAATCTGTGCGTCAACAATCTGTTTCTCAACGGCAGCGAAGCGCAGCGTCGCCAATACCTGCCAAAGCTTTGCAGCGGCAAATGGATCGGGGCGCTGGCCATGTCCGAACCGGGAGCCGGTTCCGACGTGGTGGGCTCCATGAGCTGCCATGCAGAGAAACACGGTACTCAATGGATCGCCAATGGTTCCAAGATGTGGATCACCAACGGTCCAGAAGCGCAGGTGCTGGTGGTGTATATGCGCACCGCCGGCAGAGAAGCCAATTCCAAGTCCATCACCGCCTTCATCGTCGAGAAGGGCATGCGCGGCTTCAAGACCGCGCAGAAGCTCGACAAGCTCGGCATGCGCGGCTCGCACACCTGCGAGCTGGTGTTCGAGGATTGCGAGATCCCTGAGGAGAACGTGCTCGGCAAGGTGAATGAGGGCGTTTATATTTTGATGCGCGGCTTGGATTCCGAACGCCTGGTGCTGTCCGCCGGCCCCATCGGCATCATGCAGTCGGCGCTGGACGTGGTGCTGCCCTATGTACGCGAACGCCGGCAATTCGGCAAACCCATCGGCGAATTCGAGATGATGCAGGCCAAGTTCGCGGACATGTTTGTGGCGCTGCAAACTTCACGCGCCTTCACCTACCGCACCTGCGAGCGCTTCGACCGCGGCGAGGATCCGCGCGAAGACGCCGCCGCCTGCCTGCTGTTCGCTTCGGAAAACGCCGTGCGGGTGGCGCTGGAAGCCATCCAGAGCCTGGGCGCCAATGGCTATATCAATGAATACCCCACCGGCCGCCTGCTGCGGGACGCCAAACTCTATGACATCGGCGCCGGCACCAACGAGATACGCCGCATGCTGATCGGACGGGAATTATTTAATTCGAAGTGAGGCGTGAGGAGTAAGTAAGTGAGGGGTAAGGAAATTCCCCTTTTTGACGCCTCACTCCTCACAGGCGGCGCAGCCGCCGGCTTCGCCCCTCACCTGTTGAACGAGGAGACAAGCTAAATGTCGCAAGACTCGATTGTCATAGTCAGTGCCAGTAGAACGGCCATTGGTTCCTTTCAGGGTCAGTTCGCGCCGGTAAGCGCGCCGTATCTGGGCGCCGCCGCCATCAAAGCCGCCGTAGCCAACGCCGGGATCAAACCTGAAGGCATCAGCGAAGTCATCATGGGCTGCGTGCTGCCGGCGGGTCTCGGCCAGGCGCCGGCGCGGCAGGCATCGCTGGCTGCGGGCATCCCAAAGTCCGTGGGCTGCACCACTATCAATAAGGTCTGCGGTTCCGGCATGAAGGCGGTGATGATGGCTCACGACATCATCGCCGCTGGTTCCGCGGACGTCGCCGTCGCCGGCGGCATGGAATCCATGACCAATGCGCCCTACCTGATTCCCGGCGCGCGCGCCGGCCTGCGCATGGGTCATCAGCAGATTCTCGACCATATGTTCTTCGACGGCCTGCAAAACCCCTACGACGGCCAGATGATGGGCGCCTTCGGCGAGCTATGCGCCGAGAAATTCCATTTCACCCGCGAGCAGCAGGATGCTTTCGCCATCGAATCGGTGAAACGCGCGTTGGCTGCCATGCAGACCGGCGCATTCAAGCATGAGATTGCGCCAGTGATGGTGAAGGATCGCAAGGGCGAACGCGTGGTGGACACCGACGAAGAGCCGGGGCGCTGCGACATCGGCAAGATACCGGGATTGAAACCCGCCTTCAAGAAAGACGGCGGCACCGTGACCGCGGCGAGCTCATCCTCGATATCCGACGGCGCCGCGGCGCTGGTGCTAATGCGCGAGAGCGAGGCCAGAAAACGCGGTCTCGCGCCGCTGGCGCGCATCCTTGGGCATGCGAGCTTTGCACAGGAACCCGCCTGGTTCACCACCGCGCCGGTGGGCGCCATAGACAAGCTGCAGAAAAAACTGGGCTGGCCCGAAAATGACGTGGACCTGTACGAGATCAACGAAGCCTTTGCGGTGGTGACCATGTCCGCCATGCACGAACTCAAACTACCTCACGCGAAAGTGAACGTGAACGGCGGCGCCTGCGCCCTGGGCCACCCCATCGGGGCTAGCGGCGCGCGCCTCCTGGTGACGCTGTTGTATGCGCTCCAGACCCACCATCTGCAGCGTGGCATTGCTTCCCTGTGCATCGGCGGCGGTGAAGCCACGGCTATTGCGGTGGAAATGTTATGAGTTCATTCTGAAGATGTACCAGGAGGAAAGCCGGGCGTAGCAGGTTCGGGTCCGCCATCTGGCATGATTCAGGGGCCATCCGCGGTATTCCAGCCTGCAGTTAACACCTTGATGCTGATATCAGCGGAGGGTTTGATTATGTTTCTTAAGCCAATTTTTATAGGTTGTTGCTGCTTCTTGCCTCTGTTGCTTGGTTGTGCTGCTGATAACGCCATGGACAGCAGCAATTCCGGCAACAGCATGCTGGTGATCGGGGCACAACTGAACGCCATGAACCCCGTCGGAGACGTTTACAACAGACATTACATGGTGAGCGCGGTATCCGTGAAGAACTTGGCTAGCGGCCAAGTGTACAACATGGCTTTGGATTCCGGTCATGCGGTTGCCAAACTCCCGGCGGGCAGCTATTGCCTTAATAGCCTGCGCCCGGAAAACAGCTCGCCGCTGGTGTATTGCGGCAAGCCCTTCTTTACGCTTGCACCTCATAAAATCGTGGTTGCCGGCTATTTCGTTTTTGCAATCGATTATTCAGATCATAATTATACGTTGAGCAACGCGCTTATCGATAAGCAGGTTCTCTTCAATCAACTGTCGAAGACGGAACTCAAGTCGCTGGAAAACTTCGACGGCGAAAAAGAATAGACGACGTGGCATTGCCTCCCGATGCATCGGCGGCGATGAATCCGTGGCGATTGGCGTCGAGATGATCTAAGAAGCCTGCTATCGAAGTGATTTTTATGAGAATTATTTACGAAAATCTTGTCTTCATACTTTGGCTGATCTGGATAATCTATTGGCGGCTGGCAGGACGCAATGTAAAAGCCGCCGCGCGCCGTGAATCCGTCCTTTCGCGGGCAGGTCATATTGTCCCATTGATTATTGCAGCGCTGCTTTTGGCGCTGCCTTCGCTTCCGGAGGGCTTCTTGTGTGGCCGCGTGTTTCCAGAAACAGAGTTCCTATACTGGATTGGAGTGGTTGTGATCGTGGCCGGATTGGTTTTCAGCGTCTGGGCACGGATCCATCTTGGCCGCAACTGGAGCGGCATAGTGACGCTGAAGCAGGAGCATGAACTGATCCGCAGCGGCCCGTACCGCCTGGTGCGTAACCCCATATACACAGGGTTGTTAATGGGATTCATCGGTACGGCAATTGCCCGCGATGAATGGCGCGGATGGCTGGCGGTGCTGATCGTGCTTGCGGCCTTATGGCGGAAGCTGCGCCTCGAGGAACGCTGGCTCACGGAGCAGTTTGGGGAAACCTATATCCAGTATCGTGACAAAGTCGCCTCCCTGATCCCTTTCCTTCTGTAGCCTCGGAGCCGTTTTTCCTTAACTGCTGATGACTGGTTTCAAATTTTCGCCGCCGGCAGCTTCACGTGTTCGCGGCGAAATCCATAACCGAAAATACGCGCCGGGATATTTCGCACCACGTGATAACGCAGCAGCCAGCGTAGTAGCCTCGGAACTCTGGGCGATCGCCCGGACTTTGACAGCGCCGGCGAGATCACGCGCCGCTGAATCTGCAGCTGCACCGCCTGGGTCCACCTGGTCGGCGCCAGCCGGCGGCGCTGTATCGCACGCAGCGGGACCGCATCGACGGGATGACCGGCTAGCAAGGCCGGCGTCAGCGCATTGGCTGCGGCTACCGCATCCTGGATCGCCAGATTGATGCCGACACCGCCGATCGGCGACATGGCATGAGCGGCGTCGCCGATCAGCAGCATACCAGGGCGATACCAACGTTCGAGACGATCCACGCGCACCTCCAGCGTTTTCACCTGATCCCATGACTTCAGGGTAGCGGTGCGATCGGTGAGAAACGCCGCCAGTTGTGCAATCGAATCCTGTAGTCTCGCGATCGGCTTTGCACGCAACGCCTGATCACCGCCTTTGGGCACCAGGTATGCCGCCTGCCAGTAGTCGGTGCGGTTGAGCAGCACCATCATATGACCGCGATCCACGATGCCGAAGGTGTCTTCCGGATCGCTGCCTTCGCGCGGCATGCGAAACCACAATGCGTCCATGGGCGCGCCGAACTCGCGCGCCTGCATGCCCGCTGCTTCGCGCAGGGTCGAATGGCGGCCGTCGCAGGCGACCACCAGATCCGCACGCAGCTCGTACGTCCGGCCGCCGGCCTCGGCGCGTATCCCGAGCGTGCGGCCGTTTTCTCCGATCAGGCCGGTGGCTGCGTGACGCATGCGCAGGTCAAAATGTGGGTAACGCCGGCCTTCGGAGGCAAGCAGCTCGAGAAAATCCCACTGCGGCACCAGCGCCAGATAGTCGAAAGGCTTCAGGCCGCGGAAATCGATGACCTGCTGCTCCCGCCCGCCGACGATACCACTCAGATGCTGCACCTTGTGCTGCGGCAGTTGCTCGAACTTCGCCAGCAGGCCGATCTCGTCGAGGATCTGCAGGGTCGAGGGATGGACGGTATCGCCGCGGAAGTCGCGCAGGAAATCGCCATGCTTTTCCAGCACCGTGACTGGCACACCGGCGCGTGCCAGCAGCAGGCCCAGCATCATGCCCGCCGGTCCGCCGCCGACGATGCAGCAACGGGTGGAAAGTTTGCTCTCCGGTACTGCACTCATGGTACAAAGACCCCAATAAACGCGCCGTATCAGTATATATAGGTAGCCAGGCGGCGCTAAAATACATTTTACCCGGATCGGACATGCGCATTTACTACCGCTCGCCAAAATGACATAACAGGACCGCGACATGCCAATTTTTAAATCCGTCATCGACAGAAACGCGAAGGAATTCGCCGCCAACCGCGCGCATATGGAAAAACTGGTGGCGGACTTGCGCGAGAAGCAAGTAAAAGCGGCGCTCGGCGGCGACGAGAAAGCCCGCAAGAAACATACCGACCGCGGCAAACTGCTGCCGCGTGAGCGCATCCAAGCGCTGCTGGATCGCGGCTCGCCCTTTCTCGAACTCTCGCCGCTGGCAGCCTTCGGCCTGTATGACAATGAGGCACCGGCCGCCGGACTCATCACCGGTATCGGCCGGGTGCAGGAACGCGAGGTGATGGTGGTGGCCAACGACGCCACCGTGAAGGGCGGCACCTATTACCCCATCACCGTCAAGAAACATCTGCGCGCCCAGGAAGTGGCGCTGGAAAACCGTCTGCCCTGCATTTATCTGGTGGATTCCGGCGGCGCTTTCCTGCCGCTGCAGGATGAAGTGTTTCCCGACCGGGAACACTTCGGCCGCATCTTCTACAACCAGGCGCGGCTCTCGCGTGAGCGCATTCCGCAAATCGCCGTGGTTATGGGCTCCTGCACCGCGGGCGGCGCCTATGTGCCGGCCATGTGTGACGAAGCCGTGATCGTGCGCAACCAGGGCACGATCTTCCTCGGCGGCCCGCCGCTGGTGAAGGCCGCCACAGGCGAGATCGTAAGCGCCGAGGATCTGGGCGGCGGCGAGCTGCACGCCAAGACCTCGGGCGTCGTCGACCACCTCGCCGAGGACGACGATCACGCGCTGGCGATCGTGCGATCGATCCTGGCCACGCTGGGCCCGGCGCCGGCGCCGGCGTGGGAGCGGATTCCCACCCGCGATCCCGCCGTCGGGATGGAGAGCCTCTACGGCGCGATCCCGCCCGACAGCAGGACGCCGTATGACCCGCGCGAGCTGCTTGCGCGCATCCTCGACGCCAGCGAGATGCACGAGTTCAAGGCCGCCTACGGCACCACCGTGGTCTGCGGCTTTGGACACATCCACGGCCACCCGGTCGGCGTGATCGCAAACCACGGCATCCTCTTCAGCGAGAGCGCGCTGAAGGCGGCTCACTTCATCGAGCTCTGCGACCAGCGCGGCATCCCGCTGCTCTTCCTGCAGAACATCAGCGGCTTCATGGTCGGCCGCGACTACGAGGCGGGCGGGATCGCCAAGGACGGCGCCAAGATGGTCGCCGCCGTCTCCACCACGCGCGTGCCGAAGCTCACGGTGATCGTCGGCGGCTCCTTCGGCGCCGGCAACTACGGCATGTGCGGCCGCGCCTACGACCCCCGCTTCCTGTGGATGTGGCCGAACGCCCGCATCTCGGTGATGGGCGGCGAGCAGGCCGCCACGGTGCTCTCCACCGTGCGCGCCGACCAGGCCGCGGCAACCGGCAAGCAGGTCCCCGAGCAGGAGCTGGAGGCGATGCGCGCGGAGCTGCGCGAGCAGTACGAGCGCCAGGGCCACCCCTACTACGCGACCGCCCGCCTGTGGGACGACGGCGTGATCGACCCGCTGCACACGCGCCGCGTGCTCGGTCTCGCGCTCGGCGTCTGCGCCGGCGCGCCGCTGCCCGACCGCCGGGCGCCCGTGTTCAGGATGTGAGCTTCGCCCGCAGCGGGCAGCACGATGGGCGTTGAGGCCGCCGCATCTGGAATGCTCCCTGCCTGCAAATGCTGGGTTTCGATCCGATAGCGGAGGCCGCCAGGCAGTGGCGCAGACGTTGGGGCTCCACCCGCCCCAACCCGGTGCCGTCGATGTCGGCGGTCACCTCGATCATGCGCGCGCATCAGATCCTGATCGCGCGGCTGAACGAGGCGCTGGCGCCGTTCGAGATCTCCTTCGCCCGCTACGAGGCGCTGATGCTGCTGTTCTTCAGCCGCAAGGGCTCGCTGCCGCTCGGCAAGATGGGCGCGCGGCTGCAGGTCCACCCGGCCAGCGTCACGAACCTGATCGACGGGTTGGAGAAGCTCGGGTACGCCACGCGTGAACCGCATCCCAGCGATCGCCGCACGACGCTGGCGACGATCACGCCGCGAGGTCGCGAGGTCGCCGAGCAGGCGACGCGGGCGATGAACGAGATCGCCTTCGGCACCGCCCCGCTGCGGCGCGGCGAGCTCGATGCGATCACCGAGACGCTGCGCCGCCTGCGGGAAGGCGCGGGCGACTTCGACTCCGCGAGCTGAGCGCCCGGGCGCCCGCCCCGCTCAGGCGCCCCGCCCCGCTCAGGCGCCCGCGCTCAGGCGCCCGCGCGGGTCTCAGGCCGCCGTCTTCTCGCGCTCGCGCGTGTAGTCGTAGAAGCCGCGGCCGCTCTTGCGTCCGTGGCGACCGGCCGCGACCATGCGGC
Source organism: Solirubrobacterales bacterium (assembly GCA_027315115.1). Lineage (GTDB taxonomy): Bacteria > Actinomycetota > Thermoleophilia > Solirubrobacterales > Solirubrobacteraceae > Palsa-744. The sequence continues at coordinate 13,754 of DAHUYQ010000023.1, forward strand.
GCAGCAGCGCCGGCGGCGCGTACTCGGCCTGCTTGAACTCGTCGTAGAGCGAGTCGCAGACCGCCTCCAGCACGTCCAGGCCGATGAAGTCGCAGAGCGTCAGCGGGCCCATCGGATGCCCGCAGCCCAGGCGCATGCCCTCGTCGATGTCCTCGCGGGTGGCGAACCCGTCCTCCAGCATCCGCACCGCGGACATCAGGTAGGGCACGAGCAGGAAGTTGACGACGAAGCCGGAGCGGTCCTTGGTGCGAATCGGGTGCTTGCGAAGCTGCGCCGCGAACGCGTCCGCGGCGGCGATCGTCGCAAGGCTTGTGTCCAGCCCGACCACGACCTCCACCAGGCCCATCACCGGAACCGGGCTGAAGAAGTGCAGGCCGCAGACGCGATCGGGGTTGCCGGTCGCGGCCGCCAGCGAGGCGATCGGGATCGAGGAGGTGTTGGAGGCCAGGATCTTGGCCTCGGGCACCGCCGCGTCGATGCGCGTGAACAGCTCGCGCTTGACCGCCAGGTCCTCCAGCACGGCCTCGACGACGACTTCGGAGCCGGCGAGATCCTCGAGCTTCGTGCTCCAGGCGATCCGCCCGATCAGCTCGGCCGCCTGCGGCTCGCTCAGCTTGCCGCGTTTGACCGCATGGCCGACGGACTCCTCGATGCGCTCGCGCGAGCGCCGCAGCGGGGCATCCTGCGGCTCGTACAGCGTCACCTTCATGCCCGCGCGCGCGGCGGTCTCCGCGATGCCCGAGCCCATGAACCCGGCGCCGGCCACGCCGATCGCCTTCACAGCGCCTTGAGTGCTCATGCTGCCTCCTGGGTCGAAATTCCGTTGCTGACCCCCCGGATCTCGCGCTGCCTCAGATATTTAGTTTGATCTCCGACTATCGTATGGCATATCCTCTCTCTACCATGACGACTACAGCGAAGATGCCCCTGACCGAGCAGGAGTGGCGCGAAGCTTACGCCGCCGCACCTGAGCGGGACGTGCCGTTCACGACGCTCTCCGGCGAGCCGATCGAGCCGCTCTACACCGCAGCCGACCTTCCCGCCGATCCGCAGGCCGCTATCGGCTTGCCGGGACAGTACCCCTTCACGCGCGGCGTCTACCCCTCGATGTACAGGGGCCGCCTGTGGACGATGCGCCAGTTCGCCGGCTTCGGCACCCCGGAGGAGACCAACGAGCGCTTCCGCTACCTGATCGACCACGGCCAGACCGGCCTCTCAACGGCTTTCGACATGCCCTCGCTGATGGGCCACGACTCCGACCATCCGCGCAGCCTCGGCGAGGTGGGCCGCGAGGGCGTGGCGGTGGACACCGTGGAGGACATGAAGACGCTCTTCGGCGGCATCGACCTCGGCGAGGCGACCGTCTCGATGACGATCAACGCGCCCGCCCCGATCATGCTCGCCTACTACGTGGTGGCCGCCGAAGCGGCCGGCGTGCCGGCGGATCGCCTCGGCGGCACGATCCAGGCGGACATCCTCAAGGAGTACATCGCCCAGAAGGAGTGGTGCTTCCCGATCGACCCCGCGATGCGCTTCCTGGGCGACATGATCGAATGGTGCGCGGGCAACATGCCGCGCTGGCACCCGGTCTCCATCTCCGGCTACCACATCAGGGAGGCCGGCGCGACCGCCGCGCAGGAGCTCGCCTTCACGCTCAAGGACGGCCTCACCTACGTGGAGCAGGCCGTCGAGCGAGGGCTCGACGTGGACGACTTCGCGCCACGCCTGTCCTTCTTCTTCAACGCCCAGATCGACTTCTTCGAGGAGATCGCCAAGTACAGGGCCGCGCGCCGCATCTGGGCGCGCGAGCTGAGGCAGACCTTCGGCGCCAAGAGCCCGCGAAGCTGGCTGATGCGCTTCCACACCCAGACAGCGGGCGTCTCGCTGACGGCCCAGCAGCCGCTGAACAACATCGTGCGCACCGCGATCGAGGCGCTGGCGGGCGTGCTCGGCGGCACCCAGTCGCTGCACACCAACAGCTACGACGAGGCGCTCGCGCTGCCCACCGAGGAGGCCGTGCGGATCGCGCTGCGCACCCAGCAGATCATCGCCCATGAGACCGGCGTGACCAACACGATCGACCCGCTCGGCGGCTCCTACTTCGTGGAGGCGCTGACCGACAAGATGGAGCAGAAGGCCTACGAGTACTTCGCCAAGATCGACGAGCTGGGCGGGATGGTGCAGGCAGTCAAGGAGAGCTACCCGCAGCGCGAGATCGCCGACGCGAGCTTCGAGCTGCAGGGCGAGATCGACGCCGGCCGCCGGGTGGTCGTCGGCGTCAACGCCTTCACCGAGGGCGACGAGACGCAGACCCCGATCCTGCGGATCGACCCCGCCCTGGAACGCAAGCAGGTGGACCGCCTGCAGTCCGTTCGCGCGGGTCGCGACGCGAACGCCGTGGAGCGCAGCCTGGTCGCCGTGAGCGAGACCGCCGCCAAGCCGGATGCGAACCTGATGCCGCCCCTGCTCGACGCCGCCCGCGCCTGCGCCTCCGAGGGCGAGATCATCTCGGCGCTCCAGAAGGTCTGGGGCTCCTACACCGAGACGCCTGTGTACTGAGCGCGGGCGCCCCGGTGTGGACGCCGGGGTGAACCGCTGTCGCTTACGTCCGCATGCCCGTCGGGAGTGGCGGTGTATCCCGGTGGGTGCTCGGAGGGCGCTGCGGCTCGGCGCCGATGACCGGGATGCCCTCCCGGAAGAGGCATAGCGCGTGGTGATCCGGCCGGGCGGCGCTCGGATAGAGAACGCCGCGATAGTCGGCGCGTAGAAGCTGCTCGCCGACCTCTTGAAATGGCCCCCAGGTGGATCGCCGCGGGCTCGGCGATGGCAAGCCGAGCTTCGCCAGCTTCTGTGGTGTGGATAGATCCGCGATGTCACCGATCGCGACCGACGCGTAAGCGTGGCTTATAGCTCAGCCGGATCGGGTGCCCTGGAGGCCTGCTTTCCCTCGGCCTCGGCAACCGCGCACGCGGCCGTGGCCGCCACGCCTATGACCCAACCCCCGAAAGCGCCTCGAACTGCTCGTCGCTGAGCTCGATCTCGGCGGCGGCGAGGTTCTCCTCGAGGTGGGCGACGCTTGCGGTGCCGGGGATCGGCAGCATCACGGGCGAGCGCTTGAGCAGCCATGCGAGCGCGAGCTGCGAGGGGGTGGCGCCGATCTCGGCGGCGACCTGACGCAGCGGGCCGTCCTGCCTGGCCAGGTCGCCGGTGGCCAGTGGGAACCATGGGATGAAGGCGATGTCGTGCGCCTCGACGTGCTCGAGCAGCGCCTCGGACTGGCGGTTGGCGAGGTTGTAGAGGTTCTGCACCGAGACGATCGGCGCGATCTTCTGCGCCTCCTGGAGCTGCTCGACGCTGACCTCGGAGAGGCCGATGTGATGGATCTTGCCCTCCTGGCGAAGCTGCTCCAGCGCGCCCACCTGCTCTGCCGCCGGAACCTTCGAGTCGATGCGGTGAAGCTGCAGCAGCTCGATCCGCTCCAGGCCGAGGTTGCGCAGGCTGAGCTCGACCTGCTGGCGCAGGTACTCGGGGCGGCCGACAGGGTGCCACTGGCCCGGGCCGGTGCGCGTCAGCCCCGCCTTCGTGGCGATCACGAGCCCCTCCGGGTACGGGTGCAGCGCCTCCCTGATGAGCTGTTCGGAGACGAAGGGGCCGTAGGAGTCGGCGGTGTCGATGAAGTCGACGCCGAGCTCGACCGCCCTGCGCAGCACGCGCAGCGCCTCGGAGCGGTCCTTGGGCTCGCCCCACACGCCGGGGCCGGTGATCTGCATCGCGCCGTAGCCCAGGCGCGTCACGCGCGTGGTGCCGCCGATCTCGAACGTCCCTGCCTTCGCGAGCGTCGTGGTGCTCATCTGCATTGCTCCGATCTTCGCCTTGGATTTGCCTGCCCCGCCGCGGCGCGGCGCACAGCCGCCTTCACGCCTGCCTTACCGCGCCGGCACCATCCGGTGCCGCATACAGTGTGCCCTGTGAGCAGCGGTTTGACTCTTGTCGAGCGTCCGGCCGCCGGCCAGGCGCAGGGCCTGCTGGTCCTGCACCACGGGCGCGGTTCCGACGAGCGCGACCTGATCTCGCTCGCGGACGTCCTGGACCCCGAGCAGCGCCTGCACGTGGCCGCGCCGCGAGGCCCGCTCCAGCTTCCCGGCTGGCCCGGGTTTCACTGGTATGTCGTGCCCCGCGTCGGCCACCCCGACCACGACACCTTCCAGGCGGCGCGCGGCGCGCTCGCCGCGTTCCACGACGAGCTTTGGGAGCGCACCGGCACCACGCCGGCCCAGACCGTGCTCGGTGGCTTCTCGATGGGCTCGGTGATGAGCTACGCGCTCGGGCTCGATGCGCCCCGCCCCGCCCCGGCCGGCCTGCTGATCTTCTCCGGATTCGTGCCGAGCGTCGAGGGCTGGCAGCCGTCGACCGTCGACCGCCCGGGGCTGCGCGCATTCGTCGCGCACGGCCGTGCCGACCGGGTGATCGACGTCGCCTTCGGAAGGAGCGCGCGAGACCTGCTGGAGCAGGGCGGGATCGAGGTCTCCTATCACGAGTCGGAGGTCGCTCACCACATCGATCCCGGCCATCTGCCGCTGGCGGCCGACTGGCTGGCCGGCGCGTTGCCCTCCGAACTGCCTCAAAGACCGCAACTGCTTTGATCCGATCCGGCTTCCTCATAGTCCAAGAACTCGAAATCTGCGACTCGTAGCTGCGCTGAATCCAGGAGCCAGGGTCATGCCGGCCGAAATCCAGCCGCCCTGCCGACTATGGTCGGCAGTTGTGATTCCGATGCGAAGGCTGTTGACGTCGGCGCCGTGGGGCGATACCGTGGGAGGCACATACATCGCGCGTGGCGGAAGCCCGCGCTTGGGCGGCCCATTGAAGGTCGCCCGTCCTCCAGGGTCGCCAATGGCGGCCCTGGCTATGTTCTGGGGGCAATGACGTGCAGCTGTGCTACGTGGACGAGTCAGGCACGGCCGAGCGGCTGACAGAAGCCAACCATGATCAGCAACCAGTGGTCGTGATCGCCGGTATATCGCTGCCGGAGCGCGAGCTAACCAGGATCACGCATGACTGGATCGAACTCAAGACAACCTTCTATCCCAGCATCTTCTATCCCAGCATCGGCCAGTCGGGACACGGGTGGCTCGATGCGATCCTCCAAGACATCAAGGGCGCAAAGATCCGGGCGGGGTTTAGGACGAAGGCAAGTGTCCGCCAGAAAAAGAACTCTGTCGGACTGCTCGACGGCACCCTGACGTTGCTTGAGCGCTATGACGCAAAGATCATGGGGCGCATTTGGATGAAGCGCCTCGACGTTGAGAATCAGGATATGAGCATGCACGGTGCAGCACTGCAGCACATATGCGGCGCGTTCGACGCCGGGTTGCCGGCGGGCGAGCGCGGCATGGTCGTCGTTGACAGCCAGACCTACCAGCACAACCACAGGCTCGCGCATTCGATGTTCACCCAGCGCTTCGGGAAGGAGCCGAAGCACTGCGGGCTAGTAGACATGCCCGTGTTCGGACACAGCGACAACCATGCCGGTTTGCAGATGGCAGACATGGTGTGCTCCGCCTTCCTCGCGCCAATCGCATGCGCCGTGTATGGCGGACCTTATGCCAGATGGAATCGGCATTGCGACTCTGGCTACTTGGACATCCGCGAACGATTTGGGCAGCGGCTCGCCGCGAGAACGTTCACATGGAAGGACTACCACGACCAGACGTGCGCCAGCCTCGTCGTGAGCAACCCCGTCAGCAAACGCGGCGTCCCGGGCTTATGTGGGGCGTAACCCATAAGCCGAAATCGGCTCCACGTGCAGCGCAATCACGCACACCCAGCAAGACACAGACACGCCGACAGGGGAAGCAGGTCCGCCAAGAAAGCTGAAGTGCCGGTTTGCGCGCCGACAAGTTGCGCCGTCGAACCCCGGCGCGGCTCGAACCCGGGCATAGCGATAACGACCGTTATGATAATGTCCGTTATCCGATGGCGGCGACCCCGGAAAACGGTGCTCACCCGCAGGAGCACGTCGACGTCCTGATCGTCGGCGCCGGCCTCTCCGGGATCGGCGCCGCCTGCCACCTGCGGCGCGAGCAGCCGCACAAGAGCTTCGCGATCCTGGAGGCGCGGGACTCGATCGGCGGCACGTGGGATCTGTTCCGCTACCCGGGCATCCGCTCGGACTCCGACATGTTCACGCTCGGCTACTCCTTCCGCCCGTGGCGGGAGGCGAAGTCGATCGCCGAGGGCCACTCGATCCTCGCCTACGTCAAGGAGACCGCCCGCGACCACGGCGTCGAGCAGTCCATCCGCTACGGCCACCGCGTCATCGGCGCGCAGTGGTCGACCGCAGAGGCGCGGTGGACCGTGCAGGCGCAGCGCGACGACACCGGCGAGACGGTGCAGATGACCTGCGACTTCCTCTACGCCTGCACCGGCTACTACCGCTACGACGAAGGCTATACGCCCCACTTCGAGGGCAGCGAGCAGTTCGGCGGCCCGATCGTCCACCCTCAGCACTGGCCAGAGGACCTCGACTGGTCCGACAAGCGCGTCGTGGTGATCGGCAGCGGCGCGACCGCCGTCACGCTCGTCCCCGCGCTGGCGGAGCGTGCCGCACACGTGACGATGCTGCAGCGCTCCCCCACCTACATCCTCTCCCTCCCGGCCCGCGACCCGATCGCCAACGCCCTGCGGGCCCGCCTGCCGATGGAGCTGGCCTACTCGCTGGTCAGGTGGAAGAACGTGCTGCTGACGATGCTCAACTTCCAGCTCTGCCGTCGGGCGCCGCGCCGGATGAACAGGCTGATCCGCAGGCTGGTGGCAAAGCAGCTGCCGGACGGCTACGACGTGGACACCCACTTCAACCCGACCTACTCCCCGTGGGATCAGCGCCTGTGCCTGGTTCCCGACGGCGATCTCTTCAAGGCGCTCTCCGACGGCTCCGCCTCGGTGAGCACCGGCAGGATCGAGCGCTTCACCGCCAGCGGCATCGAGCTGGAGTCCGGCGAGCACCTGGACGCGGACGTGATCGTCACCGCGACCGGGCTGAACCTGCTGCTGCTCGGCGGCATCGAGCTGAGCGTCGACGGGCGGCGGATCGACTCCGGCAGCACCGTCGCCTACAAGGGCATGATGCTCTGCGGCGTGCCGAACATGGCGCTCACGCTCGGCTACACCAACGCCTCCTGGACGTTGAAGGCCGACCTCGTCGCCCAGTACGTGTGCCGTCTTCTGGCACACATGGACGCGCAGGGCGCCTCGATCTGCACCCCGCAGGCCCCGCACCCGGCGCTGGCCAGGGACCCGATCATCGACCTGCAGTCCGGGTACGTGTTGCGCTCCGTGGAGAAGCTGCCCAAGCAGGGGCCGAGCGCGCCGTGGCGGCTGCACCAGAACTACGTCAAGGACGTGCGTCTGCTGCGGCGCGGGCCGATCGACGATGCGATGGCGTTCTCCAACCCGCCGCGCGCGCAGGCCGGTCCCGGCGGCGGCGCCGACTCCGGCGCCGGCCAGGACCGGATCGCCGTCCCCGTCTAAGCGGGCAGCGCTCGCAACGCGATCCAGGAGCTGATGACATGAGCACGAATCTCGCCGACGCGCCGACCACCGGCGCCCAGCCCGCCGCCGCGCCGCCCGCCGCCGCGCCGCCCGCCGCCGCGACCCGGGGCCTGCCTCCCGGGCCCAAACCGCCGGTCGCGTTGCAGACGCTCGCGATGCGCACCCGCCAGCGCCCCTACCTGGAGCGCGCCCGGCGCCGCTACGGCCAGATGTTCAGCATCAAAGTGGTGGGGCTCGGCACGACGGTGATCATCTCGGACCCCGAGCTGATCAAGCAGGCGTTCCGCGCCGACCCGACCGTGCTCCACGCCGGCACCGGCAGCCCGCTGCGCACCGTGCTCGGCGAGCACTCGCTGCTGAGCATCGACGAGGACCAGCACATGCAGCAGCGCAAGCTCCTGCTGCCGCCCTTCAAGGGCCAGCGCATGAAGAGCTACGAGTCACTGATCGCCGAGATCGCCGCCGAGGAGATCGACCGCTGGCCGGAGGGCGTGGAGTTCGAGACCACCCGCTCGATGCAGCGCATCACCCTGCGCGCGATCCTGCGCGCGGTCTTCGGCGCCGAGGGCGCCCAGCTCCACGAGCTCGAAGAGCTGCTGCCGGCCTGGACGGTGATGGGCACCCGGCTGGTGCTGACGCCGTGGCTGCAGCACGATCTCGGCCGCTTCTCGCCGTGGCGCAAATTCATGCGGATGCGGGCGAGGATCGACGAGATTCTGGCGCAGATGATCGCCGCGGCGAAGGCGGATCCTCACCTGGAGGACCGCGCGGACGTGCTGGCGCTCATGGTCCAGGCCAGCCACGAGGATGGCAGCCCGATGAGCAACGCCGAGATCTGCGACCAGCTCGTCACGATGCTCGTCGCCGGACACGAGACGACCGCCAACACCCTCGCCTGGGCGGTTGAGCGCCTGCGCCGCCACCCCGAGGTGCTCGACCGCCTCGTGGAGGAGGCCGACGAAGGCGGCAAGGCGCTGCGCGAGGCGACGATCAGGGAGGTGCAGCGCATGCGCCCCGTGATCGCGTTCGCCGGCCGGATCGTGCGCAAGCCGTATGAGATCGGCGGCTACGACATGCCGCTCGGCACCCGCATGTTGCTCGCCGCCTGCCTGACCCACTTCGACCCGGAGCTCTTCCCGCATCCCGACCGCTTCGATCCCGATCGGTTCCTGGATACGGTGCCCGACACCTACTCCTGGATCCCCTTCGGCGGCGGCATCCGCCGCTGCATCGGCGCCACGTTCGCCCACATGGAGCTGGACGTGGTGCTGCGGGTGATGCTGGAACGGGTGCAGTTGCTGCCCACCACCGATTCGGACGAGCCGTGGGCGTTCCGAGGCATCGTCTGGGCGGCCGGTCGCGACGGCCGCGCCCGGATCGTGCACCGGCGCCGATCCGCGGCGGCGGCCGCGGCGGCCGCGCCTGTGCTGGCGACGGCGGCCGGCTGAGGCGCGCCGCGCGGGGGCGGCCTTGGCGCCCCGGTGGGTGATCGCGGGGCTTCCGGCGGGCGGCCGAGGCGCCACGCGCAGCCGAGGCGCCGGCTCGACGGGCACACTCGCGTTGCGGAAAAAAGACCCCTCGCGTTGCGGATCTAACAGCCTACGAGTTGCGGAAAAAAAGGCCCTCGAATTGCGGAAAACGCGGTCCCGCCCTCAGCCGGCTCGGGCAAAGACCGCGGCGATGAAGGTGGGGGCGATCCTCACATAACAGGGCTGGGGCGAAGCTATAGAGACTTCTAAAGCCAGAGCCTAACCTCACAGAAGAGCTTATGGAAGAGGGAGTGTGCCCCTTACAGGAGCACACGGTCGTGAACCCAAGACACGGTCTGCACATCGCGCTGCTACCGCCCGCGTGCGCCAGGGACCTCGGTGACAACCAGAGCGTGCGGGTGCTGCGCCTGAACGCTAGCGAGCGCCAGGTTGGCCGCGTTGGGCGGAAGGTACTCGTAGGCGAGGAACCTGTAGTCCTCCCCACCCCAGACCATCTCCACGGGATGGAACGTTTTCGGTTCGACGTAGGCATACGGCTGAGCGAAGTGGATCTTGGGCGCGTTGGCGGGCAGCGGCGGCGCGCCGGCCGGCAGGCCATCGGGCCGCCTGATGTCGATCCGCAGCACCGTGCGCCCGCGGAACCGAGCCGTGCCGGCCTCACGGGCTCTGCCCTCCACGATCGCGTCGCGCAGGACGCTCACCGGGTCGGCGCCGTCTTCGACAGCTCCATCTCCGGGGCCCGGCAGCACCGCGCCGAGGGTGACGCTCATTCGCGCACGCAGCAGATGACCCGAAGGCAGGTAGGTGAGGGTCGGCAGGATCGCGCCCCGAAGCGGCTTGCCGGATGGGTCTTCCAGCATGCCGCCCAGTTCCAGGGGCCGGCCAGCGAGAGACCGGGACATGCCGTCGAGCACCTCGCTTGCGCCGGGTGCGCCGCCGCGCCCGCGCCCGCCGCCGGTGAAGCCGACGATCACTCCGTACTTCTCGGCCAGGCGAGCGCCGCCGAGCCTGCTCGGCGGCGGCGACCCGACCTCCGGCCGCAGGATCGTTCGGTAGCGTCGCGGCGCCTGCTCGTCTATCCAGATCTGCTCGGGGCCGAACCTCGCGCCGTGAGGGTGGAAGCCGCCCGGTTCGGGCGCCACGATCCGTTCCCAGCTCTCGTAGAGCACGTCCCCCGGCTGCGGCGCCAGGGCGGCTGCCGCCTTCGCGAGAAAGCCCTTCGAGATGAAGTCCGGAGAGACGCTGCTCCACGGGGCGATCGCCAGCAGGACGCCGACCGTCACCGCAACGCCAAGCGTCGCGGCGAGGATCCAGCCGCGCAACCCCAGCCGCCGCGCACGCCGCGCACGCCGACCGGTGGCTTCAGCGACCTCGGGCGCGCGAATCCGGCTGCTGACCTGCTCCCAGTCGGGCTCCACGGGCGCCGGCACCTGGTTCAGGGCGCGAAGCCGCTCGACCACGTCCTCATGCCTGCTCCTCATGCCGACACCTCCGGAAGAGAGCTGCTCGAAGGAGCCGGCTCGGTGCTCGCGCCAAGCTCTCCGATCTGGCGCGCCAGCCGTCGACGAGCGCGATGCGCACGGACGGCGAACGCGGCCGCGCTGCATCCCAGCACGCTGGCCGCCTCGCGAGCCGACAGCCCCTCCCAGGCGATCAGGAGCAGCGCCTCACGGTCGGCCTCGCGCAGGCCGGCAAGCGCTTCGAGCACATGGCGACCCTCGAGACCATCGCTGTCGACCGGCGGGGGCTGCGCGGCGATCCGCGCCCGCAGCGCGCCACGGCGCCTGCTCGCCCGCCGCTCGTTGGCGAGCACGCCGCGTGCGATGCCATACAGCCATGGCAACGGTTGATCCGGCATCTCCGCCCGCCGCCGCCACGCGATCAGGAACGTCTCAGCCGTCACCTCCTGGGCCATCTCCGCGTCGGCTCGACGCAGCGCGAAAGCGTGAACGCGGCCGGCATAGCCGCGAAAGCAGGTGTCGAACAGTCTCTCCTCGTCGATCCGCACAACCGTATATGTCCGGCAGCAGCGCAGTCATTACAGCGCGGCCGGCAGTCATCTCATACGGCGACGCAGGCCGGGCCGCCGCGCCGCATCGCCCGCGCTCGACAGCTACGCCGCGCCCTGCTGGCGCAGCAGCGCCCGGCGCACCTTGCCGCTGGAGGTCTTGGGCAGATCCTCGACGAAGTCCACGACGCGCGGGTACTTGTACGGAGCGGTCACGCTCTTGACGTGCTCCTGCAGCTCGCGCGCGAGCTGCAGGCTGCCCTCGTATCCAGAACGCAGGACCACGACCGCGCGCACCACCTCGCCGCGCTCGGCATCGGGCGCGGCGACCGCGGCGGCCTCGGCCACGGCCGGGTGGGCGACCAGCGCGGACTCGACCTCGAATGGGCCGATCCTGTACCCGGCGGAGATGATCACGTCGTCGGTGCGGCCCTCGAAGAAGATGTAGCCATCCTCGTCCTGGCGCACGCGATCACCGGTGCGCCAGAGCCCCTGCGGCGCAGGCTCGCCGAGATAGCCGAGAAAGAAGGTGGGGACGGTCGCGGGGTCCGCGAGCAGTTCGCCGTCCTGCACGCTCAGCCGCACGCCGGGCAGCGGCAGGCCCATCGATCCGGGGCGCGGCTCGCGGTCGGGCGGGTTGGCTGTGAGCTGGCCGGTCTCGGTCTGCCCGTAGCCGTCGCGGATCGCGAGCCCGGTCGCCTCCTTCCACGCCCGCAGCACCTCCGGGTTGAGCGCCTCCCCCGCGGCCACGAGCCCGGACAGGCCCGGCACCGGCGCGAGCGTCGCGCGCTTGGCGATGATCCTGTACTCGGTCGGCGCCATGCAGAGCACGTCGACCTGCTCCTGCGCGAGGATCGCAAGCCGCTCCTGCGGATCGAAGCGAGCATCGTGGATCAGCGCGCTTGCGCCCATGATCCAGGGCGCGATGAAGACGTTGCGCGCCGACTTCGACCAGCCGCTTGCCGCGGTGCACCACACCCTCCCGCCCGGCGGCGGCGCAAGCCAGTGGCGTCCCTGCACGTGCTGGCCGAAGAGATAGCGCTGCGCGTGCACGACCGCCTTGGGCTCGCCGGCGGTGCCGCTGGTGAAGGTGATCAGCGCCGGGTCCTCGGCGGCCAGGCTCACGGCCGGCGCCGGCTCTGCGCGCAGCAGCGCATCGTCGGGGATCAGCAGCACGGCGGCCTCGCCCACCCCGGCCGCCTCCAGCTCGGCGCGGTTGCGCTCGTCGGCGAGGATCGCGGTGGGCGAGACGGCGTCGATGCGCGCGCGCAGGTCCTTGGCGCGCAACTGCTCCGAGCAGGGGAGCACGACCGCGCCAATCCGGAAGCAGGCGAGCATCGCGAAGATCCACTCCGAGCGGTTGCCGATCAGGGTCATGACCACGTCGCCTCGCCTCACCCCGTGCGCGGCGAGCGTCCCCGCCAGCGCCGCCGAGCGCTGCGCGACCTGGCCGAAGCTCCAGGTGCGGCGCTCACCGGCGCGCGTGAGCTCCACGAGCGCGAGATCGCCGGCCGGCGCCGACTCCACTATGTCGGTGGCGAAGTTCACTGGACTGGCTCGCGGCTCCTCTCCGGCGGCAGTCTATGGCGCGCGGCCGCGGGAATCTCGCCGCCACCCCCGGCGCGCGGTATCGCGGCGGCTAAGTTGCCGGTGAGCTCCGGCACGTCGCCGGAGACAACGCTTGGCAAAAGGAGACACTTTATGTCGCGATTCGCCACCGTGAACCTGCTCGAGGTCGAGAACTCGATCGGGGATCGCGCGCCCGGCATCGACGCTCGCTTTGGCCGCAAGCACATCGACTCGCGCGATCTCGGCGTCAGCCTGTTCCGCTACTCGCCGAACATGCGCAGCCCCTTCGCGCACAGCCACCGCGAGCAGGAGGAGGCCTACCTCGTCGTCTCCGGCTCGGGTCGCGTGCTGCTGGACGACGAGGTCCACGAGCTGCGCCAGTGGGACCTTCTGCGCGTCTCACCAGAGGTCGTGCGCGCCTTCGAGGCGGGCCCCGACGGCCTGGACCTGGTGGCGGTCGGTGGACCCAAGCCGGCCGACGGGGACGGCGAGATGGCCACCGCCAATTGGCCTGACGCGTCGTAGAGTCTGTCCGAGGCGGCGGGAGCGGCCGCGGGCGCCGGGCCGCTCCCGACCGCTACCAACGCCCGCGGTGCGCCACGTCCTGCAGCGGGCGGCGATCGGGCTTGTGCAGCGGAGCGAGCGGATGGTCGGCCGGATAGCCGAGGTCGATCAGATAGACCGCACGCCGGTCCTGCGGGAGACCAAGCACCTCGCGCGCCATCTCTTGGTCGGCGACCGCCGCGTGCCCGGAGCCGATCCCGAGGTCGGCGGCGGCGATCTGGACGTTGGCCGTCGCCTGACCGAGGTCGTAGAGCGCGATTCCATGATCGCGCCCCTCCAAGGCGGTCGAGAGGATCAGCGCGATCGTGGCCGCCGAGTCGGCGACGTGCGCCGCGCCCTGCCAGACCCGCGAGAGCGCCTGTAGCTGGTCGCGGTCTGTGACCACGACGAAGTCCCAGGGCTGCCAGTTGCGTGAGGACGGAGCCCGCCGGCCCGCCTCGAGGATCCGCTCCAGATCCGCGTCCGCGATCGGACGTCGATCGAAGCTGCGAACGTTGCGCCTGGCCCTGATCGCATCCCAAGTCTCCATGTTCCGCCTCCGTGTCGCGCGCATGCTCGAATGTGCCTTGGATGTGCTCGTCTTCCACGATAGGCGCCGGCGCCCGCTGCGCCCCGGCTCTCACGCTCGATGTCCGAGGATCCTGACGACCACTTCCATCTCGATCGCTTCCGCCAGGCACAGGATCGAGGCGGCTGCTACACCGGCGCGCTTGCCGAGCTGCGGGCGGGCGCCAAGCGCAGCCATTGGATGTGGTTCGTGTTCCCGCAGATCGAGGGGCTCGGCCACAGCGCCACCGCGCGCGCCTACGCGATCCGCTCCCTTGACGAAGCCAGGGCCTACCTCGCCCAGCCGGTGCTCGGGGGCCGCCTGCGCGAGTGCGCGAGCGCGTTGCTGGAACTGCCCGAGAGGACCGCGGAACAGATCCTGGGTCCGATCGACGCGATGAAGCTTCGCTCCTCCATGACTCTGTTCGCGCGAGCGGCGCCGCAGGAGGCGCTGTTCGCCCAGGTGCTGGACAGGTACTTCGAAGGCGTCCCGGACCCGGAGACCGAGCGGCGCCTTTGAGCAGCGTCGGGCGCCGGGACCACGGGTCGGGCGCCCGGCGCCACGGCCCGCCCGGCGCCACGACGCGCGCCGCGAGCCACGGCCCGCGCGGCGCGATCAGCCCCCGGGCGTGTGGTAAGCGGCGAGGTCGAGCCACTCGACGCGGCTCGGCGGGCCGGAGACGCCGCCCCCTTGGAGGGCCTCGGCGAGGCGGTCCTTCATGAACCGCGCCTGATCCTCACGGGTCTCCCATATCTCCATCACCACCCATCCACCCGGCTTCGGCCCGCCGGCGTGCGAGAGCAGGCCCGGCGGCCAGTTCCCCTCGCCGGTCTCCATGTCGATGCCGAGCCGCGCGTTGACGGCTTCGTAGATCTCACGGCCGAAGCCGTCGAATTCCAGGATCAGACCCTGCGGCATGCCGCACCCCCGATCGTCGCTTGCTGAGGCTCACGGACGATTCTCGCCACATGCGCCGGGGTGCTTCAACCGTCAGAAACCGCAGAGACGATCGCGCGGCCGGACGCGCACCGCGAGGCGCCACGCCTCTCAGCGGCCGGAGATCAGGTCGGCGACCCGCGCGAGCGCGGAGGGCCTGCCGCTGCGCGTCTCGCGCTCGTCCGCGGCGCGGTAGAGAGCGTAGATCCCGTGGGCGCCCAGATAGCGCAGCGGCTCCGGCGGCCAGCGGAGCTCGATCGGGCGCACCCACGGCAGCCGGGTCAGCTCGCTGTCGCGGTCCAGCAGCAGGTCGCGCAACGTCCGCCCGGCGAGATTGGCGGCCGCGACTCCCTCGCCCACGTACCCGCCGGCCCACGCAAGCCGGCGCGCGCGGTCGAGCCCGACGGCGGGCATCCAGTCGCGCGAGACGCCGAGCACGCCGTGCCAAGCCGCCTCGATGCCGATGCCGGCAAGGCCCGGGAACAGCGAGAGCAGGCGCGCGCGCAACTCGCCGACGGTCTGCTCGGGGACGGGGCCCTCTCGATCCGTGCGCGAGGCGAAGCGGTAGGGCACGCCGCGTCCACCGATCGCGATGCGCCCGTCGGCCGTGCGCTGGAGGTAGACGAAGCGATGCGCGCCGTCGCGGACCGTCTCGCCGCCGGCCCACCCGATCTGCGACCACTGCGCCTCCGCCAGCGGCTCGGTGAGGATCATCGCGCTGTTCATCGGCAGAAGCGCGCGGCGCAGCCCCCGCATCCGCGCCGTGTAGCCCTCGGTCGCCCGCACGACGACGCCGGCCCGCACGCGGCCGCCGGGAGTGAGCGCCACCCCGTCCTCGATCTCGCTCACCGTGGTTGACTCGAACAGACGCCCACCTGCCCGCTCCACCGCGTCGGCCAGAGCGCGCACGAGCTTCGCCGGCTGCACGCGCGCGCAGTGCGGCGAGTAGAGGCCACCGCGCACGCCGGCGGCGGCCACGCGCTCGGCGGCCTGCGCCGCGTCGAGCAGCCGCGGCGGCTCTCCGAGACTCTGCGCCTGCTCGCGCCGCAGTCCCCGCATCTGTGGCGCCGAGCAGGCGAGCGCCAGGGTGCCGCCGCGGTGCAGGCCGCAGTCGATCCGCTCCCGCTCGATTACGGCTTCGATCTGCCCCACCGCATCCTCGATCGCCGATCCCATCGCCCGCGCGGCCTCGGCGCCCCCGAGCCTGTCCCAGTGGCTCCGCGAGCCAGCCAGCTCCCCGAGCACCCATCCGCCGTTGCGCCCGGAGGCGCCGAAGCCCGCGTAGCGGGACTCCAGCACGACGATCTCCAGCTCGGGCGCGGCGCGGCGCAGCTCGTACGCGGTCCAGAGGCCGGTGAAGCCGGCACCGACGATGCAGACGTCCACGTCGAGGTCTTCTTCCAGCGGAGCCCGCGACTCGATCGGGCCGATCTCCGCCAGCCAGTGGCTGGGGGCGGCCGCGCTCATCAGCGCTCTGCGCGGCTTTCGCCAGGCGGCGGGCCCGCGAGCCCGTGGGGCCGCTGCAGCGGTCCCAGGCCCTCCCACGCGCCCGGGAGCTCGAGCGCAAGCCGCTCCAACTCCTGCAGGTGCAGCGCTGAGAGCGCCTCCAGGCGGTGCTCGCCGTCGGCGGTCAGCCGCAGACGCACGAGGCGATGATCCTCGGCGTCGCGCGCGCGCCTGACCAGGCCGGCGGCGTCGGCGCGGTCGATCAGCCCGACCACGCTGTGGTGACGGAGCAGCAGGTAGTCGGCGATCTCGCCGACCGTCGGCCCGCGGCGGTCGGCGTGGCCGCGGATCGCCAGCAGCAGTTGGTGCTGTGCGGGCGTCAGGCCGGCGGCGCGCGCCTGCTGCTCGCTCCAGCGCAGGAAGCGCCGCAGTCCTGTGCGCAGGGAGAGCAGGCGTGCGTATGTCGCATCATCGAGAACTATCGCTCCACGATAACATCGTGCCACGATGGACTTCTCCGCATCACGCAACGGCAGCGACAACGGCACCAGCCACGGCACCGACAACGGCCGGCTCGCTGACTTCACGACCACTCCCTCGATCCTACGGCTCGTGCCGCTCGCGCTGGCGATCGGGGCCATCGGCGCGGCCGTCTCGCTGGCGCTGCTGGACATGATCGGCCTCTTCACCAACCTCTTCTACTTCCAGCGCCTCAGCGTCAGCCTCAGCTCGCCCGCAGCGAGCACGCTCGGGCCGGTCGCGGTGCTGATCCCTGTCGCGGGCGGCCTGATCGTGGGCTTGATGGCGCGCTTCGGATCCGAGCAGATTCGCGGGCACGGCATACCGGAGGCGATGGAGCGGATCCTCATAGATGGCAGCAAGGTGCAACCGAGGCTCGCTCTCCTTAAGCCTATCTCCAGTGCGATCAGCATCGGCACGGGTGGCCCCTTCGGGGCGGAGGGGCCGATCATCCTCACCGGCGGCGCGCTCGGCTCGATCGTCGGGCAGCTCTTCCATCTCACCGCCGCCCAGCGTCGCAGCCTGCTCGTCGCCGGCGCCGCCGCGGGCATGAGCGCCGTCTTCGGCACGCCGGTCGCGGCCACGCTGTTCGGCGTCGAGCTGCTCGCGTTCGAGTGGCGTCCCCGCTCGATGGTGCTGATCGGCCTGGCCGCCGCGACCGCGGACGCGCTGCGGATCGTGATGGCCGCCCACGGCCTGGTCTCGCCGCAGCCGCTGTTCCCGATCCCGGCACACGCCGCGATCGCCGGCGTGGCGCTGCTCGGCGCCGCCGCGATCGGGGTCGCCACTGGCCTTGCCGCCTGGCTGATGACCCAGGCCGTCTACCGGTTCGAGGATGCGTTCAAGCGCCTTGGCCGACACCTGCACTGGATGTGGTGGCCGATGATCGGCGGGCTCATCATCGGCGTCGGCGGGCTGATCGATGCCCGTGCGCTCGGCGTCGGCTACGGCACGATCCACGCCGAGCTGCTCGGCCGCCTCGGCCTCACAGCGCTGCTGAGCCTCTTCGCGGTCAAGCTCGTGATCTGGTCAGGCGGCCTCGGCGGCGGCACCAGCGGCGGCATCCTCGCGCCGATCCTGATGATGGGCGCCGCGCTCGGCGGGATCATCGGCCACCTGCTGCCGGGCGCGTCCCCGGGGGTGTGGGCGCTGATCGGGCTGGCGGGCGCGCTCGGTGGCGTGATGCGTTCGCCCTTCACCGCGATCGTCTTCGCGTTCGAGCTCACCCATGACCAGAGCAGCCTGCTCGCGCTGCTGATCGCCGCGACCGTCGCGCACCTGGTCAGCGTGCTGGTGCTCGAGCGCTCGATCCTCACCGAGAAGGTCGCGCGGCGCGGCTTTCACGTGATGCGCGAGTACGGCGTCGACCCGCTGGAGGCGACGTTCGTGCGGGAGGTGATGGACACCGAGGTCTTCGCGGTCACGCCGCAGCGCGCGCTCGGCGACCTCTACGCGCATCTCGGCGAGGGCTCGGCGGAGCGGCGTCAGCGTCTGTTTCCCGTGCTCGACGACGCGGGCGCGCTGGTCGGCGCGCTTGCCTTCTCCGCGGTGCTCGCCGGCAGGCACACGCCGCACCGCACCGTCGGCGAGGCGATGATCGCCGCCCCCTCGGTCGCGTACCCCGACGAGATCCTGCGCCCGGTCGCCGACCGGATGGCGAGCCTGGAGCTGGGCGTGCTCCCGGTCGTGGACCGGGACGGCCGCCTGCGCGGGCTGCTCAACCAGTTTCACCTGGTGCGGGCACGGCAGAAGCTGCTGGTCGAGGAGCGGCACGCCGAGCGGCCGCTGCGGCTGCGGCGGGCAGAGGCGGGCTGAGGGCGCGGCGGGTGGCGGCGGCGCGCGGGCGCGCCGCTCCGGCGCACGGTGGGGCACAGCGGGGCCGGGCTGGGCCGGACGGAGCCGATCGACGCCGAGCCACGGGGCGCGCCCAATAGCATCCGCCTCCCGTGGGCATCGTGACAACAAGTGAGCTCCCCGTTGCCCTGATGCCAGCTGCCTCGATGCCGCGTCGTCGCGGCGAGCCCGCGTAGAGAACGTGCTCCTCGTCGCGCTCACCGCCGTGCTGGCGACCGGGGCCGGCATCCTCCTCGATCGCCACACCGCCTTCGCCGGCCGGCTCGCGCATCGAGCGCTCACGCTGATGCTCTACGTGCTGATCCCGCTGATCGCCTACGTCAGCTTCGCCCACATCCACATCTCGGTGGGCGGCGGCATCGGGCTCGCGGTCGCCTACGCGGGGCTGGCCTGCTCCGGCGTGCTGGCGTGGGCGATCGGCAGGCGGATCGGGATCGAGGGCCCTGCGCTCGGAGCGCTGCTGATCTCGGTGGTCCTCGTCAACACGACCTACCTCGGCTACCCGATGACGGTCGCCCTGCTCGGCGCCCATGCCCTGCCCCACGCGGTCGTCTACGACCAGGTGGTCAGCACCCCGATCCTGTTCACGGCCGGCTTCGCGATCGGGGCGGCCTTCGGGCATGGCGAGCGACCCACCTTCGCGGCGCGGGCGAAGGCGTTCCTGACGCGCAACCCGCCGCTGGCGGCCGCCATCGCCGGCCTGCTCGTACCCGCCTCGTTTGCCCCCGCGCCGCTGGTGAGCGCCGCGCACGTGGTCGTCGACGCGCTGCTCGTGGTGGGCTTCGTGGTCGTCGGCGTCTACCTCTCCTCGGAGCGCCGGGAGGATGGCGCGCCGCTGCTGGAGCGCCCGAATCTGCACGTCGGCGCGGCGCTGGCCGCCCGCTTCCTGGTCACGCCGCTGCTGCTGGGCGCGGTCGCGCTGGCCGGCGTGGCGATCCCCGGCGCCTTTCTGCTGCAGGCGGCGATGCCCTCCGCGATCGGCGGGTTGATCGTGGGCCACGCGTTCGGCCTGGACCAGCGCCTGATCGCGACCGTGATCGTCTGGAGCACGATCCTGGTGCTGGTTGTGGGGGTTGTGGTTTACGTGGTGTAGCGGCCGACGCGCGCCTCATTCCTCCTCGAAGCTGGCGAGCGGGTGGTCTCTGTTGACGTTGCTGCCGTTCAGATCCGCACGCGCGACCGTGTCTATGGCGGGCCCCGACGGCCCTCTGCTGGTCGCCGAGTTGGTCCAGTAGAGGTGGCTCGGCGTGGCCGCCGTGGACGCGGCCGGCCCCGCCCGAGAGGCCGAGGCGAACGTGGCCGCGACGAACGCGCCGACGGCGAGCACGCTCGCGACGCGCGTGGAGCGACCCACCAACCACATGCCCCGAGCTTGGCGCGACCCGCAGCCCGCGCCAAGCGCCCGGGACCGCATGCCGCTCACGGGCTTCTACCGAGCGGCGAGGCGCGCCACCACCACAGATGCGCTCGCAGCTCGACGCGGCTGCTCAACGGTGACGCCGGCGCGCGCGCCGGCGCCGGTGGTGGTGTCCGTGGCGGTGGTGGCGGCGTCTCTTCACCTTGGGCGTGTGACGGTGGACCTTCGCGCGACCGACCAGGCTCACGCTGCTGCGCGGGGTGACCGCACGCCGTCCCTCCGGCATGTATGTCGCCAGCGTGATCGATGCGTGTCCGCGGCCCCCGGCACCGCTGATGGTCGCCTGCCCGCTCGGGCTCATCGTGACGGTGGCGTCCTTGACAACCCCGGAGAACCGCACGCGGACGGTGCGCTGCACGCCGTCGGTCACGCGCGTGACGTCAAGCTCCGTGCCGCTGGTTGCCGCCGGCACGCTCAGAGAGCCGGTCGCGGAGTGCACCGTCACCTGGTGGCTGGAGCCGTCGAGCTTTACTTCGTCCAGATATCCAGGAGCGGTCAGTCGCGCGGCGGCCCCTTTGCGCTTGGGCCCGGAGAGCGAGACGGTGACCTCGCTGTGACTCGATGGCACGAGCAGCCTGTCGATCGGCACGTCGTCGGCGATCAACTGCTGTTTGACATCCGCGGGGAAGCCTTTTCCTGCGGACCGCGTATAGCTGATCGAGGAGATCGTGTCGCCCTTGGCGGGGGCGAGCACGTCCCACCAGTGTTTCTCGGTCGAGGGCAGGTTAAGGCCGCCTGGCAGGCGAGGCGTGGGGATCGCCTGCAGGCTGCCGCCGCCTTGACTGATCGGATCGCCGTAGGTGCCGTGCTGGAAGCTGCCCGGGAAGCTCCAGCTGCCGTCGGGGTTGACGTGCACCTGCAGGCGCGGGAAAGCTTCCGCCTGCGAGGAGACGTCCTCCGGCACGTTGGGATCCACCACGTCGACGTTGATGCCGTCGCCCGACGGTTGGTAGTCATAGGCAAGAAGCGCATGCCCCTCGGATTTCGCGCCTATTTTGAGGAAGCTGAACCCACCTTCGCTCCAGTGGATCAGGAGCGGCACGGGGCGCCCGGAGCTGAAGCCGGAGTCGAGCTCGGCCGCGAGCTCGGGTAGGTTGGGCGCGTTCTCGAACCGTTCTTCGGCTTCGGGCGAGTATTGGCTCACGGCCGCGCGCATCAGCACGTGAGTCAGGGCGTGGGAGCCTTCGGCCTCTTCACCGAGCGAGATCGGCTCGGTGGCAGCCGAGAGCGAGAGCCCGCCCGACGCGTTTGCCCACCCGAGCGGCTCACTGTTGCCGTGAGCGGTCATGTAGAGCTCCCAGCTCAACAGGCTGAAGCCGTAGCAGAGCCCTGCTTCGAGGACTTCCCGCGCATCGGATTCGGCTTCCGCGTAAGCCGGCGCGCCCGGACCGCCGAGGTTGGAGAACACCGCTTCCAGATCTGCTCTGCTGATCGGGATGTGCGCGTCGTAGGTCCGGTCGGCCCCGGTGTAGGCGGAGTTCACGATCGAGAATCCCCACGGCGAGCGGAAGTTGTCGACTTCGAAGGGCACGAGCGCGGCTGAGCCTCCAGGCTGAGCCACCCCGATCCCGCTGGATGCCTGCGAGGGGACCCGGAACACGCGCGTGGATCCGCTGGACGCTTCAAAGCCGCTCTGAGTCGTGTCGCCGACCTGGATCCCGTCTTCAGGACAGAACCTGGTGCCCGTGGGAGCGCTCACCGTCACCTGGCTTCCGGGCTGATGGAAGCGGGGAGTGAGGGCCGTCGGCGCCCCGCCGGAGGCGCTTGGGCTCGGCGGAGCGGCCGTGAGAGTGCTCGCGCACGGCAGCACGCCCGCTTCCACCAGAGAGATCAGCCGGGCGGCGAGCTCGCTCCCGTTTTCGCCGGCTTCGAGCGCGCTGCCACCCGCCAGTGCCGCCCAGTGTTCCCAGTAGTGGATGTAGTCGCCTTCGGTGTCGTGATAGTCGACCATCTCCAGCGGCTTTTCGTCTTCGACGAGCCGCTTCAGGTCGGGCAGGAACTGGATGTCCACGCCTGGTTTCCATTGCGTGCCCGCGATGCCCGCTTCCGCTTCGAGTTCTTGGCCCGTTTCAAATGGATTGAGCGCCCAGAACTCTTCGGCGATCCCTTCGTTGACGTTGGCCATGTGCGGCACCTGGTCGGCGACGAGCACGATCAGGTGGCGCGCGCCAGGCCGCCATCCCACCGCGGGGTTGGTGTCCGTCTCATACAGGCCACGCCCGTAGGCTTCAGGGGAGTCGCCGCCGCCTTCGGCCGAAAGCCCGGAGATCGCGTTTACGATCGCGCCTGTTTCGGCGGTGATCGGAGCATCGAGCTTCCACGCGTACAGGCCACCTTCTTCTTCGCCCGTGTCCTTGACTTCCGCGACGCCGAAGTCCGACTGCGGGATCGTGGATCGAAGATGGTTCATCACTTCCTGCATTTCGGCCTTCGCTTCTTCGATCACCGGGCTCATCGAGCCACTAGTGTCGAAGAGGAACATCACGTCTGTCGGGCCGGCGGCCGCATGCGCCGCCGGCGCGCACGCGAGCGCTGTCAACAGCCCGATCATCGCGCATACGGGCCAGTTTGCAAGCCTTATCCGTGCCCCCACGATTCCCCCATTCACCTTGTCTGCACTCAACGGACGTGACGACGCGACGCTTTCATCGTCGGCTCGAAATCGTCCCCAGGGGCCCCGACTGCGCCTTGCGGATGCGAGATGGATCGACAAGCCAGCGTGGGCGATGGGAGCCCGGTCACGACGTGAGCTTACGCGAGTCACGAACAATGCCAGAGACACCGGCTCTAATCAAGCGCGACGTCAAGGCGTGTCTGCGGGAGCGCTAGCCGATGCCGCGTAGATGAGCGCCCAGGGCATCAAAGACCTCCACGCCACCCATCGGCGCAGCGCTGCCGAACCTCACGCTCAACAGAGCTTCCAAGCAGTCGCCTGAAGGCGGTCTGGCAGCCGATCAAGCAGCGGTTCGCCAAGTCGGGCACGCCGACAGCAAGACGACCCTCGACGTCTACGCCCAACTGGAGCAGCGCGTCGACCGCGGCCACGGCAAGAGCTTCGACGGCCTCGTCCGCAAGGCCCGCGAGCAGGTCACCGGCCTCCAAGCGCCCGCCCCGGAGCCGGGGTTTAGGTCACGAAAAGGTCACGAAGCCCAAAAAGCGCCCCTCAAGACCCCGAAAACGCTCCGGAAGCGGAAGCAGAAAACCGCCGATTTGCAGCGGATTCGTGGGATGGCGAGACCCAGACTCGAACTGGGGACACCACGATTTTCAGTCGTGTGCTCTACCAACTGAGCTATCTCGCCGCGAGCCCTTGATGGTATCGCCTGAGGCGCCCCGCGGTCCAGCCGCGGGGCGCCGGAGCCCCGCAGCGCCCTCGGCGACACCCCCGCCCCCAACCGCCCAACAGCAGCCCCAAAGCGTGTTAGGGTGCCCTAAGAATACCCGATCGCCCCAGTCTGGATTTGTCCCAGCGCATGGCCACGCTCAAATCACTTCGTACCCTGCCCCTCGCCCGCCTGGCATGGGCGGCCGGCGGCCTGGCGCTGCTCGGCCTGATCGTCTGGCAGGCGACGAGCGCCTCCGGCGGCACGCCGAACCCGACCGATCCCTCGGCGAACCTCAGCCACGGCGCGGTCGTCCTCGACAGCGGGCTGCTGGTGATGCGCGAGGGCCTGGAGACCGTGCTGGTCCTCGCGGCGGTCACCGCAAGCTTCCGGGGCGGTGACGGCGCCCATCGCAAGCCGGTCGCGTTGGGCGCCGGGGCAGCGCTGGCCGCGACAATGGCAACCTGGTTCATCGCGATCGCGATCACCTCCGCCGTCGGCGAAGGAAGCCTGAACCTGCAGGCGGCGACCGGCCTGCTCGCCGTGCTGGTGCTGCTCGTGGTGATGAACTGGTTCTTCCACAAGGTCTACTGGACCGGCTGGATCTCCCACCACAACCGGCGTCGGCGCAGCCTGATGGCCGGCCAGGGCGCCGCAACGGGCGCGCGCGCCGCAACGAGCCCCGGCCCGCGCGCGGGCACCGGCGCAGCCCCGGCCCCGGCCCCCACCCGCACCGCCCGCCGCCTGATGCTCGGCCTCGCCCTCCTGGGCTTCACCTCCGTCTACCGCGAGGGGTTCGAGGTCGTGCTGTTCCTGCAGAACCTGCGCCTGCGCTACGGCTCGGGCATGGTGCTGGAGGGCGTGGCGATCGGCCTGGCCTTCACCGCGGCGATCGGCTACGTCACCTTCGTCGCACACAGCAAGCTCCCCTACAAGCGCATGCTGGTGGTCACCGGCGTGCTGCTCGGGATCGTGCTGCTGGTGATGGTCGGCGAGTCGGTGCAGGAGCTCCAGCAGGCCGGCTGGATCGGCACGACGCCGCTGGGCGTCTCGGTGCCCGGCTGGCTCGGCCTGTGGCTCTCGATCTTCCCCAACGTCGAGACGCTCGCCGCCCAGGCCCTGGCG
Source organism: Solirubrobacterales bacterium (assembly GCA_027315115.1). GTDB lineage: Bacteria > Actinomycetota > Thermoleophilia > Solirubrobacterales > Solirubrobacteraceae > Palsa-744. The sequence continues at coordinate 38,103 of DAHUYQ010000023.1, forward strand.
GCCGCCGTCGTGATCGGCTCCTACGTGCTCGCGGAGGAGATCCGCGTCAAGCGACCGCGCCGCCGCGGCCGGCGACCCGCCGTGCGCGTCGACGCCCCGCCGCCGCAGGCCCTGCGCCCGGCACCGGCAGGCGCAGCCCCGGCGAGACCCGCGCCGGCCCCGGCCCGGGGCCGGGGCCCAGCGCCCCCGCCCCCACTCAGGCCGGCTGCGCCCCCGCGCCCTGAAATTCCTTGACCAACGCCTCGTAGGTGCGCCGCAGCCCCTCGCGAATGTCCACTTCCGCCCGCCACCCGAGCTCGCGCTCGGCAAACCCGGTGTCGAGCCGGCTTTTCTGCAGCTCCCCGGCGCGCAGGTCCGCCAGCTCAGGCTCCAGCTCCACCCCCGAGATCCGCGTCAGCTCGCTCCACAGCGTCGCCACATCCGTCTCCACGCTGGTCGCGATGTTGTAGGTCCCGCGCCGCCCGGAGCTCGCGATCAGCGCCCGCACCACGTCCTGCACATACACGTAGTCCCGCGTCGGCCTCCCGTGCCCGAAGATCTTCGGCGCCCGCCCCTCGTGGATGCAGCCCGAGAAGATCGCGACCACCCCGGCCTCCCCGTGCGGGCTCTGCCGCGGCCCGTACACATTGCCCAGCCGGCAGATCGCATTCGGAATCCCGGAAGACAGCGACCAAGTGTTGACATAAGCCTCGCCGGCCCACTTCGACGCCCCGTACGGGGCGAGCGGCGCCGGCAGCCAGCTCTCCGGGGTGGGCAGCGGCGCGGCGTCCCCGTAGAGCGCGCCGCCGGTGGAGGTGAAGACGACCGGCGCGCCGGCCGCCACCGCCGCATCGAGCACGTTCAGCGTGCCGGCCACGTTGACCTGCAGGTCTCTGAGCGGGTCCTTGACCGACGCGGTCACGCTCGCCTGCGCGGCGAGGTGGAAGACGGCGTCGGGCCGCGCCTCCGCGAACGCCGCCAGCACGGCCTCCCGGTCGACGATGTCGATCTTCAGCAGCCTGGCGCCCTCTGCCACCCGGCTTTCGCGCCCGGCGGAGAGGTCGTCGATCACGCTCACCTGCCTGCCTTCGGCGAGCAGGGCGTCGACGAGGTGCGAGCCGATGAAGCCGGCGCCGCCGGTGACAATCGCTGTGCCTGACACGCGCGGGAATCTAGCCGAGCGAGCCCTGGCGCGCGGCCAGCACCTGCTCGACCGTCGGCACAACCTCGTCGACGCGCCGCAGGAACCTCACGTCGGCACGCTCGCGCAGCGCCTCGGGGATCGCCGATCCGCCGAGCAGCACCGGGATCGAGGGGTGTCTCTGACGCAGCTCCTCCACCACCGCTTCGGCCACACGACCGGCCGCGGCGACGTTGGCGCCGAGCACGACCACCTCGGGCGCCTGGCTGCCGATTGCCGCCTCGAGCTGCTCGACGCCGAGCTCCAGGTCGAGCGTCGCCTGGAAGCCGGCGGCGGCGAGCTGGTCGTGGACCATCTGCAGCGAGAGCGTGTGGTCGTCGTCCTCGATGCCCGCGACCAGGATGCGCTCCCGGTCGGCCTCGGCGTGCCTGAGCATGTACCTGTGCATCGTCGCCAGGATCCGCCTGCTGATCCCGGTCGCAAGCTGCTGCGAGCCGGCGTCGATCTCGCCCAGCTCCCACAGCTCGCCGATCCTCCGCATCGAGGCGCCGATCACCTCCTCGTGCAGCATCGAGGCGGGTATGCCGTCCTCGATCGCCTGCGCGATCACGCCCTCGGCGGTCTCGGCGTCGCCGCGCTCGATCGCGGCGGCATACCGGGAGAAGGCGTCCGCCACGAGCTCCGTCGGCTCGGCGTCCGGCCGCATCCGCGCCTGCGGCCCGGTGCTGCCGAGCACTTCCAGGAAGGCGTCCAGCAGGGTCGGGTCGAAGTGCCTGCCGCGCTGGGCGGTCATCATCGCGACCGCCTCCTCGACGGAGAACGCGAGCCGGTAGACGCGATCGGATGTGAGCGCGTCGAAGACGTCCGCGATCGCCACGATCCGCCCCTCGATCGGGATCGTCTCGCCTGCGAGCCCGCGTGGGTAGCCACTGCCGTCCCACTTCTCATGGTGGGAGAGAGCGATAGAGGCCGCAAGATCAAGAATTGAGGAGGAGGATCCGCGTAGTAGCCGGTGTCCCTCCTCCGTGTGAGTCTCGACGATCGAACGCTCCTGCTCGGTCAGCGGACCGGGCTTGAGCAGGATCGAGTCCGGGATCGCGACCTTGCCGACGTCATGAAGTGGAGCGGCATGGCTGATGCGCTCGCAGAAGTCCGGGCTCATCCCGAGCTGGGTGGCAAGGAGAGCGGAGAAGCGCCCGATCCGCTCGATGTGGGCGCCGGTGTCCTCGTCCCTGAACTCGACCGCCATCGAGAGCCTTCTGACGGTCTCCGCCTGCGCGACCTCCAGCTCGGAGAGCGCGCGGCTGAGCTCGGTCGTCCTGTTCTCGATCTCCCGCTCCAGCCCGGCGCGCCGCTGCTCGCCCGCGAACCAGCCGATCAACCCGGTGAGGCCGGCCAGCAGCACCGCCACCGCGGCGATCACCGGCGCCGCCGGCCGGGAGACCAGCACGGCGATCGCGACGGCCGCGAGCAGCAGGCCGATCGGCGCCACCCAGCGCAGCGCGGCCGGGACCGCGCCGGCGACGGCGCGCAGGCGCGCCGCCAGCTCCTGCAGCAGGACGTGCGGCGGCTTGCCGGGGCCGCCCGGCCCATAATGTCCAAAGTCCGCAGG
>DAHUYQ010000063.1 GCA_027315115.1 Solirubrobacterales bacterium
AACCGCTCGCGCACCGCCACCGGACCATCCACCATCGCCTCCAACACCGCCATCACGACCTCCTCACGCCGATCACCAGACGCAAGAAGGGTTCGCCGGACCAGCCACGAATCCTACAAAAAAGCTAACAGAGCACTAGTAATCGCCCATCGGCCGGAGATGGCGGGAGCAAGCGCCAGGCTAAGGGCGCTGCCAGAGGCCTGGGTCTATGGTGCGCTCCATAGAAACACTACCGGTATCGAGATCGTCGGCAATGCGACGCTTGCACGCACGCTGCTTGACTCCATCGCCGCAGCCGTCGCCTCTTGTCCACGGCCGTAATCGTCTTCGCTGGCCAATCTTCATAGATAGGCCAATGAGTGGGCGCTGCTGAAAACGCTTGTCAACCTCGCGCGTAAGGGGCGCCCCGTCGTCGACCGCGTGTATCGCCCACAGGGAGCGGAATGCGCCGAGTTCTGACAGCCAGACGGAAACGTCATGTCTGCCAAAAGGATTTGGCAGACAACAAGACTACTCGCTCTGACGCGCGCCCGCGGTCGGCTTTGCCGCCAGTGCGAGCTACGGCGTGATAAATATGGTCGATCCTGACCTGGCGAATATGGAGAGGATGGTCCGCAATGTCCGAGGTATCACGTCGTCGCTTTCTCACGGAGGCCGCGGTGACGGCCGCCGGGACGACTATGCTGGGATCGGTTGTGTCCGGATTGGCGCGGCCCGCCAAGGCCGTTGCGGCAGCTGCGATAGGGCCTGACCCGAACTTCGTCGCTGGTGAAATCATCGGCCAGCAGTCCTCAAGCCTTTTTACGGTGCGCGACATCGACGGTGCCATCCGCAGCATCCGGACCACCAGCTCGTCGAGGTTGTGGAAGGAAGGCCTCTTCAACACGGCCTCGTTGACGACCGGCGACTGCCTCTACGCGACCGGCGAACAGGAAGACGAAGATGTGCTCGCCATCGAACGGCTGTGGGCGAACATCAGCAGTTTCCCGGCGGAGATCGTGAGCACTGGCCATGCACAGCTCGCTCTGCGCGGCAGGCAGGGCCATGTTGAGCCGGTGCGCATCGTGGGGCTCACGGAGGTGCACGGCCCTCGCGGTGTCGTCAAGGGAGACGCCTCGATGCTGCAGGTCGGGACAGGCGTGCAGGTGATCCAGTATCACGATCCGGCCACCGGGCAAGCGACGGCGACGCGGCTCATCAGCTTCACGACCGAGGGCGAGCCGGCCGTCGAACCAGCCGTCAGCGGCAGCGCGGTAGGTCTTGCAACATGGTTTTGCTGTGGCAACGTCAACAGTTGTGGGTCGGGAGAAGGCGGGAACGCGAGCTGCATCGGCAGCGGCAACGGGGCTTGTGGAAACTGCAAAGCCAACGAAAAACAGCTTGCGTGGCCGCTGCTGACGACCGGCTGTGGGCCGTACTGTCCAGAAAGCGGTTGCTGCGTCTCGCTGCCGCGCTTGGAATGCGGCCATGAAGTCGCTGTTCTCAATCCGTGCAACGGCAAAGAAGACCCACACCTCCACGTCGCGGACTGCGGCCCGACGGTCCATTGCGTGTCCAACACGACCTGCGAAAGCCGCAGCGGCGTCAAGTTCGATCTGACGCCATGCGCGTTTGCCGCTCTCGGCGAACTGCACGCGGGGATCATCGCCGCCAACGTTAAATATTGAGTCGACGTTTGCTTCGCGGATGTCATTGATCCGGCAACAGATCTGTCGTGAAGCCGTGAGGCGATAGACGGTGAGCGTGAACGTGCCAGCGGCGGTCTTGGCAGGTCAGGCGCTCTGGCCGGCGACGTTCCTCGTCCTCGCCGGTGTGGGCAAGGCGCTTGAGCTCGGTCGCGAGTCGCGGGGCACGCTGCTTGCGAGCCTCACACCGGCGTGGATGCCCCTGTCTGCCGTCTCCGCGGGGCTGGCGGGAGTCGAGTTGCTGGTTGGCGGCCTCCTGTTCGGCGGGGCATTCAAGCCGTGGCCGCAGGTCGCTGCCGCCGTGCTGCTCGGCGGCGCGGCGCTTGTGGCATTCTGGGGCATGAGGCGTCTGCCGACTGCGGGTTGTGGCTGCATGGGCGGCCTTGCGGCCGGCAGTGTGACCTGGATGACGGTGCTGCGCGCCGGGCTGCTTTCGGTGATGGCGCTGCTGGCGGCGCTCGCTTCGCGAGACTGGACACAGTTCGTCGAACAACCCGGTGCGATAGCGGTGGTCGTCATCGAGGGCGCGGTACTCGTGTGGCTCAGTCCAGATCTGCGTTCGATGCGGCTCTCGAGCGCCGTTCGCCGGGTCTGTGCAGGTGGCTGCCGCGGTCGCGCGACGGACTTTGAGACTGCCGTCGCGGAGCTTCGCTCTAGCCGGGTATGGGCCCTGGCAAGGCCCTACTTGGCCGATGAGGAGCCCGAGGAGCACTGGCAGACCGGCTGTTGGCGCTTCTTCAGCTTCCAGGCCCGCTACGCAGAGCGCGCCAGCATCGCGGTTTGCGCACTGTTTGTCGGACGCTGCGGAGGCAGAAGCTCGGTTGCGTTCGTGGATGCCGAGGCCGACGAGGTGCTTGGACAGCTCCCGTTTGCGGCGGCCCGCCGCGAACGGCCGCGGCGTCGATGGCGTCGCGCATGGCTGTCCCGCGGCCGTGAGCCCGAAGCCTCGCTGCAAGACGGTCGCTGAGCAGCTTACGCCCGCTCTCGCTGGCGAAGACCGGCGCCAGCGCGAAACCGCTGGGTCTCGGCATTGGCGGGGACTGGCAGGCTCGGCGCTAGGCACCCCAACCCTTGCGGTCTCCGCGCGGACCGTGACGAACTCGTTGCCGGATCTCCACAAGACCGCAACAACCGCGATCTAGCATTGGACTCGTGGTGGGATGACCTGCCAAGCAGGAAAACAATAAGACGAACGGAGTCAAACAATGACGTTCCTACCCAAGCAGGCGGGTGGCCTCGCCCTGTTGGCCGGCGTGATCGCGTTTGCGCTGCCGGCCGTGAGCACTGCGAGGCCGGTGCGTGGCGGTGCGACGAAGAACGGCAAGTCCGCGCTTGGCTGTCCGAAGCGGACGCAGCAGGCGCTGTCCCTGCCGGGCGACGCCGTCGCGAAGGCCGCCGAAGCTGCGCTGGCCGAAGCTTCCGCGAAGTTCAAAGCGATCAACGCCAAGAACGCGACTATCGTCACCTCCGAGCTTGGCGAAATCGACGGCGCCTACGTCGCGCATCAATGCGGCAAGGCGATCGAGAGGGAGACTGTGGTCGTTCAGCTGCGCTTCCCGAAGATGCTGCCGAGCGCGAGCCTCTCGGCAGGCACCGTCTTTGTCTCGCGCTTCAAGAATGGCTACCACGTCTGGGAGGTCTCGCCGATCGCATAGGCCGTATCCTCCCAGCGGTTTCGTCGATCAACGCCGCGTGACGGGCGGCTGATGGCGGTGTGCGAGGAGCCTGCTGCGCGCGTCGTCGCAGGCGCCGCCGCGGTGGCGCGAGAATGTTGCTGTGATGCCTGAGACACGGGTGCTGTTGGTGGAGGACGACGCGGTGATCCGGCGTGCGACTGAGCTTGCGCTGCGACGGGAGCGCTTTCAGGTGTCGGTCGCCTGCGATGGCCTGGAGGCGCTTGGGGCGTTCGCTTCGGTGAGCCCGGATGTCGTGGTGTTGGACGTGATGCTTCCCGGCTTGGACGGGGTGAGCGTGTGTCGGCTGCTGCGGGCGGAGAGCGAGGTGCCGGTGGTGATGCTTTCCGCGCGCGGCGACCCGATGGATGTGGTGCGCGGGCTGGAGGCCGGCGCCGATGACTACGTAAGCAAGCCGTTTGAGGTGTCGGTGCTGGTGGCGCGGCTGCGTGCGGTGCTGCGTCGCGTCTCCAGCGCAAGGGGTGGTATCTCTACGCTGCGGGCGGGGCGGGTCAGCGTTGATTTGGCTGGTGCGGAGGTGCGTGTAGACGGAGAGGTGGTGGCGTTGACGCCGACCGAGCACCGGCTGCTGGTCGATCTGCTCGAGCACGCGGGCCACGTGCGCAGCCGCGAGGCGTTGCTGGAGTCGGTGTGGGGCTATGATTGGACAGGCGATCCGCGGCTTGTGGACGTGCATGTTCAGAGGCTCAGAGCGAAGATCGGCCGCGAGACGATCGAGACCGTGCGCGGCATGGGCTATAAGGCAGTGCGTGCGTGAGCCTGCGGTGGCGGATATCGCTCGCGTTCGCGATCGGCGCTGGCGTGATGGCTGTGATCTTCGGCGTGCTGGTATACGAGCGCACCGCTACCGATCGTGCCGCGCACGCGCGTGCATTTGAGAGCCAGCGCGCTAGGATAGCCGCGTCGTTGTTCGCCTCGACGGGGAGGCTTGCGTTCGGGGCAAGCGTCAACGACCCAAGTGCGCCAGCGGCGTTGCGTCGCGCGGTGAGCGACGGGCACCTCGCGAGCTTCCTGCGCACCGCGCATCCGGCGATGGTCTGGGCCGCGGCGCCCGTGCAACACGGCATCGGCGGGATCTTCGTGAGCAGCTCCTTCGCGGGCGAGGAGCAGGCGCTGGCTGCGCTGCAGAGCCTGCTGTTGGAGATCGGCGTGCTCTTGACGCTCGTGATCGCGGCCGGTGGATCACTGTTTGCTTGGCGCTTGTCCACGCGCCTGCGCAGCGCCGCGAGGGTCGCGGGGCGGATTGGGGAGCAGGACCCCGATGCGCGGATCGGCATGCACGGTCGCGACGAGGTCGCGGCGCTCGCCACTGCGGTGGACCGCATGGCTGACTCTCTGCAGGCGCGGATCGAGCGTGAGAGACGCTTCGCCGCGGACGTGGCGCATGAGTTGCGCACACCGGTCAGCGGGCTGCTGGCCTCCAGTGCGCTGTTGGCGGACAGCGAGGCCGCGAGAATGGTGCATGATCGCGCCAAGCGGCTGGCGCGTCTGGTCGAGGATCTGCTTGAGATCTCGCGACTTGAGGCGGGAGTGGAGAGCTCACAGCGCTGCGAGGTCGATCTTGGCGCGCTCGCCCGCAGCGTCTGCGCAGAGCAGCCGGTGCATATCTGCGGCCCGGGAGGCCGAGCGGTCAGCGATCCTCGTCGACTTGCGCGGATCATCGCCAACCTCGTCGAGAACGCGTGCCGCCACGGCCGGCCGCCGGTCACTGTCGATATCGCCGATCGTCGCGTGCGTGTCAGCGATCACGGCCCTGGCTTCTCGGAACAGATGCTCGCGCATGGCACCGAACGCTTCGCTTCGGTCTCCAGCGCACGAACCGCAGGGACAGGCCTCGGGCTTGCGATTGCCGCCGCGCAAGCCGGCGTGATCGGCGCGCAGATGATCCTCGCAAATGATGTCCACGGCGGCGCAATCGTCACCGTTTGGTTGCCCGATCTCCATAAAACCGCAATATCTGAGCCGTAGCCTGCGCGCGGTGCTGGCCCGACTGTCGATCCTCGCAGCCGTCCTTCTGCTCGCTGGTTGCGGTGTGACCTCGGGCCTACAGGTTCAGCAACGCGGGAAAGCAGGCGCACGGCCGGCGCTCGCGCCGGCCGTGCAACCTGCACCCAGATGCGCTGGGGGCAGGCCCGCCGCGACGCTCGGGCAGGCCGCATTCATCCGTCGTGGCGCGCTGCAGACCGCACCGATCGCTACATGCCGTACAGAGATAAGAACGCTGATCGCCCATGGTGCGCAGGCGCCTGTGCGCTTCAGCGCCGACGGCCGCTGGGTCGCATACGGACAAGGCACGGTCGCCAGCCTGGACCGGCGCGAGATCGTGCGACCGCTCGGCCTGGCCACGATCGCATGGCAATGGGTCGGCGAGAGCGACACGCTCACTGGGATCACCGACGGCGGCGGAGTAGTGCTCGGCAGGCCCGGGCAGACACCGCAATCGCTGCTGCCCAATGGATGGGGTGCCAACAGCATCGCGACCGCCCGCGACGGCACGATCGCCGTCTCACGCATCGCAGGCGGCGCATCCGAGTCGGCATCGATTTGGACCCTGAGTGCCTCTCATCCCCTGCCGGCGCTTGCCTACCGCGCCCCGCGCGGCACCCAAGAGCTGCAACTTGCGCAGTTCGCGCCGGGCGAAAAAGCGCTCGCGTTTTGGGTCAACCGCTACGGCTCGGCCTCGCTGGCCGAAGACGGGCTGCCGCTGCAGCTCATCAGGCTTGGCCATCGCGGCCCGGTGACGCTCTCGACCCTGTCGCCCGTTCGTCAGAATGCGGTCACGACCTGCGGGGATCGCATCGTGTTCGTCACCGGCGGGGGCCGCGAAGCAACGCTCAACAAGCGCCTGGCCAGCGCCTACGCCATCGATGGATGGCAGCCCGGAAGCCTGACCGCAGGCAGCCGCAGCGCCGCCTCGCCCTCCTGCGCACCAGAAGGCCGACTGCTCGCGACTGCGACCGGACCGAACCGCCAATGGCACGCCGGCGAGGAGCGACGCTCGATCGAACTGTTCCCTACACACAACGGCACCCGCATCCGTCTGACCATTCCCCCACCTGGAGCCAGCGACGAGAGCCCACGGATAACCGGCGGGGGCCGTTGGGTGCTGTTCATACGCAGCAAGCTCACCCAGGCTGGCGCCACCGGCAGTGGTTTCCTGGCTCGCACAGGCAAACCCGGCAGCAGACCGATCGGGCCGCTGTTCACCACCGGACCAGCAAGCGACTATTACGGCAGCTACAACTGGACGGAAACAGTCGCATTCACCACTGGTGGTCAACGGAAATGACTCTCGACCCGATCGTAACAGCATCATCGACTTCTTCCGTGACACCCGAGACCACCCGATACGTCGGGTTGGCGGACTGGTGGGGACGCCACGTCTGGGTTGAGGACGATGGCAGCCGCAGGATGCTGCGCCACCGTGGCACCGACCCCTTCGTCACGTTCACATGGGGACGAGCTGGCCCAGGAGCCCGGGAGCTAGCGCGCGCGATTCTCTGGGACGCCGCCACCGACCCTGCGCTAGCGGAACGCTTCTGTCTCGAACTTGCACGCGATCTGATCGCACGTCTACCTCACATCGGCTTCGACCTCGGCCGAAGCGAAATCCTCGCATGGCTGGCCGCCAGACGGCGCGTCACGGAGAACACCGGCACGGCGCGGAGTCCGATGCTCCCGCTGGTAGCGCCGTCACCCCGCGTCCGTTGAGCAAAGCAACCCCCGCACACCGGCGCGATGGGATGAGGCGTCTGCCTGCCCGGGCACGGAGCACTGTCGGCGCTGCTGTCTGTGTGGCTGTCATGTGCTGATGCTCCCAAACATCCTCAGTGCTGGGACGGAACGCGCGGATCTGGGCTGAGGGCCGTCGCCGGCGAGAAGCCACTCGGTCGCGCGTCTGCTCTTACTCGCAGGAGATCAGTGGCGATGTCATCGATCTGGCGGCCGGCGCATGGCGATCGTGTCGCCTCAATGGGATGCCGTCAATGAGCTCCGGGCGAGATCACCGCAGACGACCGTCGGCGCCGAGCGCGAACCCCGGCAGGGCGAAGCGCTCGGCGAGCAGCTCCGGGATCGTCTCGCGCGGCGGCTGGGAGACCTGGACGTCGCTGGGCGATTGCACGCGTAGCTCGAGCGGCCCGCTCCAGTCGTTGATCGACTCGCGGCGGCCGTCTGGATGGTGGCGTGCAGCGACCAGTCCGGAGACGAACAGCGACTGTGGGTTGGCGGACGTCCACCAGTTGCTCATCTCGATGTCGACGTGTGGGACCGGCTGCGGGGAGAAGGCGTACAGGTCTGACCATGAGCCGTCGGTGAGCGTCTGAAGAACCAGCTCGGGGCCTTCCTCGACCACTCGAAAGCTCCATCCGGACTGTTCGTGCGCGCCGTCCGGGCCGAACGGGATCGGGTCGAGCAGCGTCCCGAGCCCGAAGCCGACGTCGGCGTGCCAGCGGCGGCCATCGTGATCGCTCACCCGCAGCACGAGATGGCTGCGCGGGCGCACGGCTCCCGGTGGCGCGCCACGGCGCACGCGGGCGAGCATCGGCTCGACCGTGAGGCCGAGATGCTCGAGCGCCGAAGCCAGCAGCAGGTTCTGCTCGAAGCAGTAGCCGCCGCGCCGCTCGCGCACGAGCTTTCGCTCGAGATCCTCCGGGGCAAGCGACACCGGAATGCCGCGATGCGGGTCGAGGTTCTCGAACGGGATCGAGGTCGCGTGCGCGCGGTGCAGCGCCGGCAGCGTCGGACGCTCGTCCGCGCTCAGGCCGATCCGCTCGAGGTAGGCCGCGAAATCCAGCATCTCCGCAAGCGTACAGCGGCCGACTCACTGCGCTGGCGTCGTTATGACGCGGCCGCAGTCCACTGGTGTGTGGCGGTCGGAGCCCGAATGGCTCGGCCGCCACGTCGGCGAAGAGGACCGGCTCGTTGGCGAGCGTCGTGTGGGAACGTTTTTCGGGCTGAGGGAACTATCTAGATGATGGAGCAATCGAGGAACGGCTATGAGGACTGCGGCGATGCGGAGCTGATTCGGGCCGCCGTCGGCGATCCAGCGGCCTTCGAGGCGCTGTTTCGGCGTCATGCGATGCTGCTCCGCCAGTGGCTGCTTGCGCAGACGCACGACGTGACCGTAGCGGAGGACCTGGTCGCCGAGACGTTCGCGCAGGCATGGCGTGGCGTGCGGCGTTTTCGCGGTGAGGACGAGCATGCAGGCGGCGCCTGGCTGTACGGCATCGCGCGTCACCTGTTGCAGAAGTACTACCGGGCCAATGCAGTCGAGACGGCAGGACGCAGACGGCTGGGTATGAGTACGTTCGCGGACAGCGACGGCGGGATCGAGGACGTGCCCGCTCGACTCGACGCATCCGCCCTCAGCGACGCCGTGATAGAGGCTTTCGCGGCGCTCGGACCGGACCAGCGTCGAGCGGTGGGCTTCCGCGTGATCGAGGGATTGAGCTTTGACGATGCTGCGTTCCGAATGGGGTGTGCGCCTGCGACGGCTCGCACACGCGTCTTTCGAGGGCTGGCGGCGTTGCGCGCGGCGATAGCCGGTGGAGGTCGGCCGTGAGCCCGTTCCCGGCGCGCATGCGCGCACTGGAGGTCGAGTTGGGGAAGGCGATCTGGCGCGACCATCGCCGCCGACGCCGTCGCGTGAAGACTGCACGGGTTGCGGCTTTGGGCGCGACGGCCCTGATGGCGATGTCCGGCACGGCGCTGGCAGCCGGGCAGGCGCTTGGTCTGATCGATTTGGGGGGAGGCGCGACAGCGGCACGCGTACCCGGTGCGCCCTTCAGCGGCCCGATCTTTGTGATGGGATTCACGGGATGTCAGCATGGCGAATGCTCGGCAACGCGCCCGTATGTCTACCGTGTCAGCGGCGGGCATGTCACGCGCAGCTTCGGTGGCATCACCTGCAGGGCCAGCGCGAGTCGTTTCACCCCAAGAGTTGTATATGTCAGCAGCAGCCGCGAGCTCAACGATCGCCAGCTCCGGGCTGCGATTGCCACGGTCGATCGTACGCGCCGGATTTCACGTAGCGAGCTGCCGCACGGCACCGTAATCGAGATGCAGGGATGCCAGGGGACGGGGCCCCGCTGAACGCCCCGACGGCCACGAATCAACCGACCAAGGATCATTGATGCGCTCAAGTTCACGAAGCCCGGCAATCTGGTTGCGCGCGCTGGTCTTGGTTGGCGCTGTTGCTTCGGGCGCCGTGCTCAGCGCGTGCGGGGGCGGCAGCACGACCCTCTCTTCGCACTCCCAGGAAGTCGTCAGCCTGATCGTGGCCTCCCACGCAGATCCGGCGGGTGAAGCCGAAGTGCAGGACGCCGAAATCCTGCTTACAGGCAATTGCATGCGAGGAAAGGGCTTCAGCTACGTCTCACCGCCTCCCTTGCCACAGAGATCACAGACAGGTATCTCGCCGCTTCTGAGCAGTCAAGAAGCAGCATCCGTTCCGCCGGAGGCGAGCACGCTCAGGGCCGCGCAGGAACTTGGGTTCGGCATCGCCTCGCGGCGTGAACACCCACCCGGAGAAGCGCTTGACGGCACGCACGTCCATGTCGAGTCGCCCGCCGGCACCAAGCAGCCGACGCCTTCGCCTCACCAGCGGGCTTATGAAGCGGCATTGAGCGGCAAAGGTCGAACAGGTAGATTCACCGTGGCTGGCATCGCCGAGCACAGCTACACGACCGAAGGATGCCTCGCCGAAGCAAGCCGGACGCTCTATGGGAGCAGACTGCTCGCCGTCCAAGCGGGATACCTGCCGGAGGACCTGGATCTCGCCGTGACCCATGACGTGCGCGGCGATCCGTCGTTCATTTCGGCATCGCGGCGCTGGTCTACCTGTATGCATGAGGCTACGGGCGACAGGGTCAGCGAACCATACAACGTCCCCAATGAGATGCTCTTTCACGAGGAGAACGCCACAGGCCCCGTGAGCGCCGCCGAACGCGCTCAAGAAGTCAAGGTGGCAATGGCCGATGCTCACTGCCAATACAAGTCAGACCTTGCGCAGACCTCGGTTGCGCTGCAACAGCGATTCGCTGCTCGGATCGCTGGCCCATATGAGGGGCTGCTCGTCAGCATTCTAGAAGCGCGGGCGCGGGCGAGCCACAAGGCGCAAGCGGTCCTCGCTGCCGCTGGACGCTAGACGTGAGCTTGCAGCAGCGTACACGTCCCATTCGTCCTCCCTTGGAGCAAGACGAGCGGGCTGACCTGGCACGTGAAGGCCGCAGGCATCGCGGGCGACGGGTGCTCGTCGCCACGCTCACGTGCTCGATCGGTCTTGCGGTGCTGGCGTATTGGGCCGGCACGGCTGTTCGTGGTGGAGCAGGCTCGCTCCCGCAGCACGTCACCGAGCCGCCGACAACGGTGGCGGTGCGTCATGAACGGCTCGTCGAATCGGTTGACGCCAGCGGATCGATCACGCTCCCCGCAGGCACGCCCGTGACTCCGCTGTCGCCGCAGCTCTCCGCGCCTGGCGCTCAACCCGTCATTACCGGCTTTCCGTGGCACGTCGGGTCTCGCGCCCACGACGGCGATGTGCTGGTAGAAGTCGCCGGTCAGCCGATATTTCTGCTCGCCGGCGAAACGCCCGCCTACAGGGACCTGCAGATCGGAGATGCCGGCAAGGACGTGGCTGAGTTGCAAGCGGCGCTCATCGCCGCAGGCTTCGCGGTGAGCGATCCAGAAGGCATCTATGGCGTCTCTACGGCCGCAGCGGTCGCGGCGCTCTATCGCGCCCACGGCTACGCCGCGCCGCTGTCGAACACCCCGGCTGCGGGCGGGGGCTCCTCGGGCTCTGAACGGCGGCGGGACAAGCCGCGCGCCCGGTCAGAGAGAGCGGCGATGGTGCCCGTGTGGAGCGTTGTCTACGTAGGGAGCCTGCCGGCCACGGTGTCGGCGCTCCATGTCGCCATCGGGCAGCGTCTTGATGGTGGCAGCCCACTGCTGGATCTGAGCAGCGGCGGCCCGATCGCCGATGTGACGGTTGAACCGGCACTCGCCGAAACTCTGCGTAGAGGAATGACCGTCTGGCTCACCGGCAGCGAAGGCGGGCCGCGTGTCCGAGGGCGCATCGAACGAGTGATCTCGTCGAGCAGTGGCTCATCGTCGTCGGGCAGCGAAGAATCGGGGTCCTCTGGCGCCAAAGAAGCGTCCGGGTCTCAGGCGGGGTCGAAGGTGATCATCGCGTTCCCGGTCAACGCGGCTGGGTTGCGCGTGGGGGTGAGCGTCAACGCTTCGATCATCCGGGTGAGCAGCCATCACGCCGTTCTAGTCGTCCCGATCTCGGCCGTCCAGATAGGCGCGGACGGCGGCGAATACCTGAGCGTGCGACATAACGGCACTTCGAGGCGTGTGGCCGTGAGGCAGGGTGTGAGCGCCGCCGGCAACGTTGCCGTCACACCCCAGCCAGGCGAAGTTCTCCGCGCGGGCGAAGAAGTTGTCATCCCTGATTGATTCAATGCTGAACCGCGCGACGGCCGCGATCGAGCTTCGGCAGGCGGCCTGCACTTACAACACCGATGAGCTGCTGGTCCGCGCGCTACTGCCGACCGACCTTGCGATCTGGTCAGGCGATCACCTCGCGATCATGGGACCGTCTGGTTCAGGCAAGTCCACGTTGTTGAACGTCCTTGGGCTCCTTGTGCGCCCCACCCAGGGCAGCGTCATCGTCGAAGGCGCCGACACGGCCAAGCTCGACGACGCCGCTCTCAGTGCCCTCCGTGGCGCCTACATCGGCTTCGTCTTCCAGGCTTTCTACCTGCTGCCGTACCGAACCGTCTACGAAAACGTTCAGTTGCCCTTGCGCTACGCCCACACACCCGCTGGCCAGCGCCACCGCGCGGTGCTCGCCGGCCTCGAACAGGTCGGCCTGACACACCGAGCCACGGCGCTGCCAGGCAAGCTCTCAGGTGGTGAGCGGCAGCGCGTGGCGATCGCGCGAGCGCTCGTGCGCCAGCCACCGGTGTTGCTTTGCGACGAGCCGACCGGCAACCTCGACTCCCGCTCCGCCGAACACCTGCTCGACGCGCTAGACCATCTCAACCAGAGCGGGATAACGCTCGTGGTCGTCACCCACGACGAGAAGGTCGCGGCGAGAGCCCGCCGGCTGATCGCGCTCGGTGACGGTCAGGCGACTGAGCACACCCGCCAATGAGCTGGCTACGCCGCCACGATCGCGAGCCCGTGGGGAACAGCGCGACCTCGCGGAGACAACTTGTACGGATGAGCCCTGGCGACACGATCGGCGAGGCGCTCGCCGCACCGAGCAGCCGACCAGGGCGAGCGCTGCTGACCGCGCTGGGCACGGTCCTCGGCGTTGGGCTCTTCGTACTGACGCTTGGCCTCACTGCATCCACGAACGCCCAGAACAACAAGGACTTCAACGCGCTGATCTCCACAGAGGTAGATGTCAGCGCTGGAACGCAGGTTGCCTCGGCGATCAGCAGGCCAGAAGCGCTTGCACGCGCACGGAGACTACGTGGCCTGACGGCGATCGGCCCGCTGCTGGAGCCCCCCGAAGGCACTGCGAAAGTCAGCCACTACCCTGTCCGTCCCGGCGATGCCTTTGCTGCCGGGCAGATCTCGGTGCTGGCGGCCAACCCCGGCACGCTCGGCGTGATCGCTCCGAAACTGACCCGCGGACGTCCGTTCAACGCCAACCAGGAATCACGACACGCACACGTCGCGCTGATCGGCGCCGCCGCCGCGAACATCCTTGGCATGCGCAATGCAAGACTGCCTTGGTCGGTCTCGATAGACGGTGCCCCGTTCCTGGTCGAGGGAGTCATCGGCCACACCAGCCGCCACGCCGAAGCGCTGCTTTCCGTTGTCGTTCCCTATGCCACCGCCACAACGATCCCGAGCATATTCGGCCACGAATCGCCGACTGTCATCGCCGCAACCAGGCTCGGCTACACCAGCGCGGTCGCCGCCGCGCTGCCCGCAGCGCTCTACCCGCAGGAACCGACCCAAGTGACAGCCGCCGGCCTTCCAGAGCCAACGCTGCTGCGGCAGCAGATCAACGGCAACCTGACGACGCTGTTCGTGCTGCTCGCCGGGGTTGGCATGATCGTTGGTGTCGTCGGCATCACCAACAGCGCCGTCGTATCGGTGATGGAGCGCATCTCAGAGATCGGAGTGCGCCGCGCGCTCGGTGCCCGCAAGAGCCAGATCGCTCTTCAATTCCTCCTTGAGAACCTTGCGATCGGCACAATCGGCGGCATTCTCGGCGTATGCCTCGGCGTCACCGCACTAGCCGCCGTGACCGCAGCCAAGCAATGGACGCCCGTGCTGCCCCTTTGGGTCATCATCGTCGCGCCGATCGCGGGCAGCCTCACAGGCCTGATCGCAGGCGTCTACCCCGCTATCAGAGCTGCCAACGCCGATCCGGTACACGCTCTCGCACGGTGATGCAGCACGATTGTGCGGCCGCGCACGATCAATCCAGGACGGGTGTTCCTCGCGCCCGCGCCGACCCGAGGCGTCGCAACCGCGCTCAGAGCGGCCGGTCGAGGATGAACAGCTCGGCGGCGATGTCGGGGTCGAGCTGGTTGCCGCTGATGAACGCGAGGACCTTGCGCCCGGTGAGGCGCTCGACGGCGGCGCGGAAGTCGTCCTCCATCGTCTCCTGGAAGAGGTGGCGTATCTGGGTCACCGCGTCGACATGTCCGTGCCGGGTCAGCGACTTCTCGGCCGGGGTGAGCACGTCGTACATCAGCGTGGTGAGCACGTTGCCGTGATGGAAGGTGGTGGCGGTGTTCGGGCCACGGCCGAGGTACTCGGTGTGGATTCCGACCAGCGCGCTGGTGACGGCGGCGTTCAGCTCGCCGCCTTTGAGCGGCTCGGGCATGCGTGGACCTTCGTCCTTGTGCTTGTAGGCGAGACGAGCCGACGCGAAAGCTCTCGAGCTCCCGCGTGCACCCGTCACGAAAGGCCACGCGCGTGCGCCACTCCCGTCGGGAGCGCGGCCGCGCGCGTCGCGCAACTTAACAGACCGCTCCGACAAACCGTGGCTGGCCTACAGCGGCTCGTCGAGGATGAACAGCTCCGCGGAGATGTCGGGATCTATGTGGTTGCCGCTGATGAACGCGAGCACCTTGCGCCCGGTGAGGCGCTCGACGGCGGCGCGGAAGTCGTCCTCCATCGTCGCCTGGAAGAGGTGGCGTATCTGGGTCACCGCGTCGGTCTGGTCGCTGCGCGTCAGCGACCTCTCGGCGGGGGTCAGCACGTCGTGCATGAGCGTGACGAGCACCTCGCCGTAATGGAACGTCGATGCGGTCTTCGGCCCGCGGCCCAGGTACTCCGTGTGTATCCCGACCAGCGCGCTCGTGATCGCGGCGTTCAGCTCGCCGCCCTTGAGCCTTTCTCCAGCAGACATGCAGACGGTAGCTACCCGCTCTGCCGGCTCCTATACATGTCGATCGGCACCGATCGCGACGAGGCCGCGGCCTCGTCGGCGCTCGATGGCCGTGGTAAGGTCACGTTTGGCGAAGGCGTGCCCCTCGGGTGGCGGCTTCGTGGTCTGTGCCGACTGGCGCGCATCGGGTTCACGGACCCGGCTCGGCTCGTCTAGATGCCCGTCCGGGGAGGGCGAGGGTGGCCGCGCGCAGCAGCAGACACCAGACGGCGATCGCCAACACGGTCGTGTCGGCGGACGAGGCGGCGTCCGAGTCGCGCGCGCCCGCGGAGGATGCGCTGCGCTCGCTGGAGCTGGAGGAGGAGCTCACCCACCTGCTCGGGACCGGCAGAGAACTCCTGGACGCTCGCTATGCGGCGCTCGGGGTGCTCGATCCGAGCAGCGTGCGGCTCCAGCACTTCGTCGCGCTCGGCATGGACGAGCACGCCCATCGCAGCATCGGCGCGCTCCCGCAGGGACGTGGGTTTCTAGGCGCGCTGCTCACTGGCCCGCGGCCGATACGCGTCCACGATCTGACGGCCGAGGCGGGACGCCACGGCTTCCCGCCCGGGCACCCGCAGATGGCCAGCTTCGTCGGCGCGCCGATCCTGATCGACGGCCGGCCACGGGGCAGCATCTACTTCGCCGAAAAGCGCCGGCGCCGGTTCACCACCGACGACGAGCTGGCCACGATCGGGCTCGCCGCCGGCGCGGCGGCGATAATCGCGAGCCCGAGCCGGCCGCGATCGCTCGCCGAGATCCTGAGGTGGGGCCGCGTCTGAGCCTCGCCGAGCGTTCAAGGCTCAGAAGTGCCGCTCTGACTGTACTGGCGCTGCTTGGCCGCGCGCCGGCGTGCGTAGAGCTTCTCCCGGAGGGTCATCCCGCCGGGATGCTCATGCCCCGGCCACGGGGTCAGCAGGAGCAGAACGCGACTCGCCGCGCTCGCTCGTATCTCGTGACGTTCGCGGGGAGCGAACTCGACCAGCAGGCCCGGTCCACCGGTGATGCTTTCACCGGCAGCGGCGTCGACCTCGACCTGGCCATCGATGACCAGCAGCCACGCGCGCTCGTGCACCTCGTGATCCGAGAGCTGCTCGTCTGCCGCGAGGTCCAGCAGGATCGCGCGTGCCGAGTCGCTCGAGGAGAGAATCTCTGGTAGTCGCGGCTTGAGGTCGAGTGCCTTCAGATCCCAACTCTGCATCTGTCCTCCTGGTGTGGCGTGGCTGTCATGTGGCTTGGGGTCAAGCGGCGCTGCGCAGCATCTCGGCGAGCACCACCGCGTTGTTGTGCTCTGTGTCGCGGGCGGCGTAGAGGATCGTCAAGGGAGTCGAGCTGCTTCTCTGGCGCAGCGCTTCGAGCTGCGCGGCTCTTTGAGAGAGCTCGGAGCGGTAGCGCGAGCGGAACTCCTGGAAGCGCTCCGGGTCGTGGTCGAACCAGCGTCGCAGCGTATCGCTCGGCGCGAGCTCACGTGCCCACTCGTCGAGTCGCGCCCGCTCGCGCGAGACCCCTCGCGGCCAAACGTGGTCGATCAGCACGCGATACCCGTCGGCCGGGTCGGCGCTCTCGTAGACGCGCTTAGTGCGTATCGCGCATGCCACCTCGCTGAGTTTGCTCCTTTGCCGTGATCAACGCAAGGCCGTGGGCCGGCGGCATGGATGTATGCCGGCAGAGATGCCCGATAATGGGTGGAGATGCTGGTGGAGCGACTTGGCTTGGAGTTGCCGATCGCCCAGGCCGGCCTTGGCGGCGGTCTGGCCGGCGCCGAGCTCGCGGCCGCGGTCGCGCGGGCCGGCGGGCTGGGCACGGTGGCGATCCTGCCACCGGCACGGATGGGCGCAGAGCTGCGTCGCGCCCGCGATCTCGCTCCCGGACGGCCGATCGCGGCGAACCTACTGATGCCGTTCACCCGGCCGGCTCACCTCGAGCACGTGATCGAAGCCGGTGTGGCGGCGGTGGTGCTCTTCTTCGGCTTCGACGCCGAGCTGGTGCGGCGTCTGCGCAAAGCGGGCATCTTCGTGCTGCACCAGGTCGGCAATCCGGCGCAGGCCCGCAGGGCGCTTGCCGACGGCGCAGATGGGCTGATAGCGCAGGGACTGCAGGCGGGCGGCCACCTGCTCGCCGAGCAGGACACATGGGACTTCCTGCCCGCGGCGATCGAGATCGCCGACGGCAGGCCGGTGCTGGCGGCCGGCGGCATCCATGACGCTACCGGCGTCGCGCGGGCATCGGCCGCCGGCGCCGCCGGCGTGGTCTGCGGCACACGATTCCTGCTCACCACTGAGTGCGCGGCCCATCCGCTCTACAAGCGCCGCGTGCTCGCCGCTGCCCGCACGGTCGAGACGCTGCTCTTCGGGCTGGGCTGGGCGGCGCGCCACCGAGTGGTCGAGAACGCCGCCACGGCACGATGGTGCGCCCGTCGCGACGCCGGGCCGCGCGCGATCGAGTGGGTCAACCGGCGCACCGAGCCGCTCGCCCGGCACATGCCTCTCGCCGCGCTCCCGCTCGCCCCGCGCACGCAACGACTCGCGCTGCCGCTCTACTCCCCGGCTCCCGCCATCGCAGGCATGGCAGATCGCGCGGTGGACGTCACGCCGCTGTACGCGGGCGAGTGCGCCGTCGCGATCGACGAGGTGATCGGGGCGGAGCAGGCGGTCGCCGTGCTTGCGCGGGGGCTTTGAGCGTCCCTGGGGTCGCGGAGCGTTCACCCGCGCGAGCGTTCACCCATCCGTGAGCACACCGCAACCCGCTGTCCGCGGGGATCGTCCGGGCCGAGGATCCTGTGCAGCCAGGAGAGGATCTCCTCGATGTCGAGATCCTCGACGGTCACGGCGATCTGCTCGATGTCCAGCCAGTCCTTGGGCCTGTTGAAGATCGCCTTGCACACGACCAGGTGCTCGGGCGCCAAGATCGGGATCGTCGTGCCGGCGAACGGCTCGGTGCGGATCGCGCCCTTCATCGCCTCGTGCAGCGCGTCGTAGGCGAAGAACAGGTCGATCGGGGTTCGTCCCCACCAGAGCCTGCACTGGCCGTCCCGTTCGACGATCGATGGGTCCGGGCCGTCGCCGGCACCGAGTCCCGCCAGGATCGAGGCCACCCGTAGATAGTCGGCAGGGGAGAGGAAGACGTTGATGTCGATGTCGATGGTCGCTCGCGGCTCGGCGTAGTAGGCGAGCGCGAGAGCGCCGCCGAAGGCGTGCGGGGCCCTGCCGGCGCTGAGCTCGCGATGGACCGCGAGGACCTTCTCGGGAAGGCTCGGCTCGGGCGGAGTGCTCAGGCCGGGCTCGACTCGATGCGGGGGAACCGAGGCCGGGCGACGGCGGGCCTGGCGGGCAGGTTGTCGACCAGCAGCAGCAGGTCGCGCAGCGCTTCGCCGCGCTGTTGCGGGGTGGACCCGATCCAGGTCGCCGCAGCCGCCGCGTTGCTGTTCAGACGATCGGCCGTGCCGGCCAGCGCGTCCCGCAGCAGCCGTGCAAGCCAGGCGCGCGGCGGACGACCCTCCTGAAGCTCCCTCAGCAGCTCCGCCGCCGCCATGTCCGAGGGGGAGCCGGCCACCGGCGCTCCCTTGCGCAGCGCGGCCCCGCGTACCTGCTCGGCGTCGAATGGCTGCGATGCGCGTGCGGATGCCTTCGTGAGCGCCTCGGGTGTGAGCGTGCGAAACGACGCGAGCGTGCGGCTGCGCGGCCCGCGCGCGGTGGTGTGAGACTCGCGGATCTCGAAGGTCCCGTTGGCCTTCGCTACGACATACGCCATAGTGGGTAGATCGTACCACTGCGTGCGCGGATGCTCGAAGTAGACCACCAGCGCCCGGAGCCACAGCGGTTGGCTGAGCTCCCAAGGCGCTGGCGGACGCGATTGCGGCGCTTGGCGGCGCCGTCAACGTGCGGGGTGGGACCTACGTCCTGCTCGCGCGAGGTGCACAGGGCAGGCCGAGGCCCGACATCTCAGGAGTGGTAGAGGTACTTCGGCCACTCGTCCTTGCCCTTCAGGTTGACGTAGTTGACATATGCGTCCTGGCTCGGCTGGACCCAGATCCATGTCGGTTTGTCGGAGTTGAGCGGGATCGCGAACTGTCCAACGCTCAGAATCGCCTTTGTCTCGGTGACCATCGCCTGGGCTACGCCATCGCGATGGTCAGGGACCTCGAACGGCGTGTCCTGGCGCAGCCACTGGAACGCCGTCTTCCCGTTGCAGCAGTTGCCGAAGAGCGCTCTGGCCTCTTCGAGCGTCGGGAACTTGAACAGCGCGCCGGGGCCGATGTGGACGCTGTTGTACGGCCTGGTCTGGAACTTGCGGTCCCACAGGATATGGGTGCGAACGTCGAGCACCTGGGTGCCGAGCGAGGGCTTGATCTTGGCCGTCTCGTGAGCGAGGTCGGCTTCGACGCTCTGGCGCTCGGACCTGGCTTCCGATTGGTTGCCTTCATCCACGAGCTGACCGATCGCGATCACGGCCGCCTGCGCCTCCAGCGCCTGCCAGTAGTTGACCTTGGCGCTGACCTCCTCATGCAGGTGCGCGCTGACGAATTCACCGGACGCCTCCTGGTAGGCGACGCCGCAGTTGTCGATCATGCTCGGCGATCCGCCGGTGCCGGCGAGCGCGTCGTGGATGCGGAGCACCGCCAGCGCCGGGCTGGTCCCCACGAAGGCTTCGCGGATTTTGGCCTGCAGCCGCTGGGCGGTGAGCTGCTGCTCGGCGACGTTGCCGACCTCGTTCTTGGCTTCGGAGACGGCGGAGTTGAAGCTCATCCAGGCGAGCTGAACCGCGGCCTGAATCGAGCCGAGGCTGAGCTGCACGCTCTCGCAGTTGCCCTTCTCCACACGCGCTTTGATCTGGTTGAGGCTTCTTTGGATCGCGTCGAGCTTGGTGTTGATTTCCCTCAGGGTCGCCTGGATTTCTTCCAGCTTTGCCGCGTTCGCATCGCCGAAGCCCATCTGCATCAGGAACTGGCCGAAGCCGTTGCCGGCGTTCTGGTTGGCGGCAAGATCGCCGAGCTTCTGCACGGCGAAGAGCGCGACCGAGGCGCCCGCGCCGGCCTCTCTGGCCCGCGGCTGCGGTTGGGCCCCTGCCGGGGCGGCGAGCACACCGGCGGCCAGGACCGCGGCTGCGAACGCAAAGACCCTTCTCATACGACCTCCAAAGCTGACTCGTTCGTTGATACGTGCATGTTGGGGTCGAGCTTCGGCGCGGATGCGCGCGTACTTGAGGTCTGAGCGGCGCGTGGCGGACGCGACGCTCCTACCGCGGCGTGGGAGTCAGGCCCTCGATCACGCGCTCGAGATCGGCGACGAAGTCCTCGCGCGCGATCGCCGGGGCGTCGAGCACGTAGCGGATCGTGAGGTGCTCGGAGACCTCGACGATCATCCAGGTGGCGCGCGTGAGGGCATCCTCGTCCGCGTCGATGCCCTGGATCAGGAACAGGTTGAAGATCGCATCGGAGAGCCGGGTGCGCACGTCCTGCAGGGTCGCCACCTGCTCGGCCTGCGGGATGCGATCGACGATTGCGCGCAGCAGGTCCGCGTGCTGCCCGAGCGCGTCGAGGACGGCCTCGATCACCACCCGCGTCGCCTCGCCTCGGGGGCGGGATGCCGCGCGCCGCAGCGCCGGGGTGAGCGCGGCCGCGAACTCGTCCACCAGCCGGCGGGTGATCTCGGCGACGATCGCGTCCTTGTCGGCGAAGTACTGGTAGATCGAGCCCGGCGAGACCCCGGCCTCCGTGGCGATCCGGTTGGTCGAGGCGTGCTGGTAGCCGTGCTGTGCCAGCACGCGCACGCCCGCCGCGACGATGCGATCGACGGTCTGCTGCGAGCGCTCCTGGCGTGGCCTTCTGCGCGCCGTCATCGCGGCAGATGATAACGCGAGCGGAACATGACGACATGCTCGTGTTCGCCTGCGGCATCATGCTGATTCGCGGGGTTTGTGGGCGAGAGAAAGATGCGAGTTGAACCTGAATAAACGCTCGTCTTATCGTTCGCGGCTCGATGGGCTCAGATCAGACGCAGACCGCCCCCCAGGGCGCCCCGCTCGGGCCGGGATCGTTGACTTGGCGCTACTTCGGAGACACGCGCGGCCTGCTCGTCGCTCAGCGCGCCGGCGTGCTGCAGGTGATGCACCCGGCGATCGCCGCGGCGCTGAAGCAGCACTCCGACGTCTTCCAGAACCCGATCGGCAGGCTGGCGCGGTCGGCGGGGCCGATTCTCGGGGTCGTCTACGACGAGGATCCGCGGCAGACCGGGCGCTGGGTGCGCGACCAGCATCCGGGCATAAGCGGCGTCGACGACGCCGGCCGGCGCTATCACGCGCTCGATCCCGACACCTACTACTGGGCGCACGCGACGTTCTTCGAGGCGCAGATCGCGACACAGGAGATGTTCGGAAGGCCGCTCTCGCTCACGCAGAAGCAGCAGCTCTACGCCGAGTCGATCACCTGGTACGCCCGCTACGGGCTGAGCATGCGGCCCGTCCCGCCCGACTACGAGGCGTTTCTCGCCTACTGGGAGCGGACCCTCGAGGAGGTGCTGGAGCCGACCGGGATCGCCAGGGCCGCGGTGCGCCTCGGTGGCCGGCTGCCGGCGCCGCATCGCCGGCTGGAGGGCGCTCCCTGGTCGATCCTGGAGCCGGTGGCCACGCACGCAGGGCCGTGGCTGGTGCGCGCGACGCTGCCGCCGCGCGCGCGGCGGATGCTCGGAATCCGCTGGCGATCTCGGGACGAGGCGATGCTGAGGACGCTTCGGATGGCGGTGCGCGCCGCATGGCCCACAGTCGTTCCCTCGTTGCGTCGCCTGCCCCGCGCGCGGGCAGCCTATGCCCGCCACGGACTGGCCTGAGATCGCGACGCGCCCGGCGCTCGCCCTGCACGCGTCGGGGTGCCCTCGGCGCTCGCCCGGCACACGTCGCCCGCACGTGAGAGGATCCGCCGATGGCTCTGGCCCTGCCAATGGGCGTCGAGATCGCCGTGCTGCGAGCGCTCGGCGCGCTGCCGGCGCGCGTGAAGCGTCTGATCGCCGGCCCGCCGCTGCGCCGCGACGGGCTCGAGCTCGACCTCGACACGCAGATGCTGCTGAGGCTTGCCCAGCGCAGCCCCGCGCCGCCGCTCAGTCAACGCACCGTCGCGCAGGCGCGGGCGGACCTGCTGCGGGACACGGACACCGTCGCCGGCCACCGCATATCGCTTGCTGAGGTGCGCGAGACGACGGTCGCCGGCGCGGCGGGGCCGCTGCGGGCGCGCATGTACGTCCCGGAGGAGGCGACCGGCCTTGGCGCCGCCGGCCCCCTTGTCCTCTACTTCCACGGCGGCGGCTGGACCTGCGGCGACCTCGACAGCCACGACCAGCCCTGCCGCGCGCTTGCGCGAAGCTGCGGCGCCCGCGTGCTGAGCGTCGACTATCGCCTGGCGCCCGAGCATCGCTTCCCGGCGCCGATTGAGGACGCGCTGGCGGCGTTCCGCGACGTGGTGGCGCGAGCGAGCGAGCTCGACGTCGATCCGGCACGCATCGCTGTCGCCGGGGACAGCGCCGGCGCTCACCTCGCCGCCGTCACCGCTCAGCAGACCGCCGCCGCGGGCGGTCCGGTCCCGGCGTTTCAGCTTCTCATCTACCCGGTCACCGATCTGGTCAACGTGAGCGAGTCACGCAAGACGTTTGCCGATGGCTTCGTGCTGACCAGGCAGAACATGGATTGGTACGAGGACCAGCTCCTTGGCGCACACGGGGACCGGCGCGACCCGCGTGCCTCGCCGCTGCTCGCCGACAGCCTGCGCGGATCCCCGCCGGCGATGGTGGTCACAGCCGGCTTCGACCCGCTGCGCGACGAGGGCGAGGCGTACGCGCACGCGCTGCGGTCCGCGGGCGTGAGCACGATCCTGCGCCGCTATCCCGGCTACATCCACGGCTTCATCCACATGTTCGCCGTCGGGCGCGGCGCGGATCGGGCGGTGGGGGAGATCGGCGGAGTGCTGCGGGCGGCGCTGGCGCGCTGAGGGCCCCGTGTGGCCGCGCGCGGGGGCCGCTGCGTCCTCCGGGGCCACTGCATCCGCGGGCCAATCCGTCCGCGCGGCGCCACTCGTGCCGGCAGGACAACTGCGAGCGTGTACGCTGGAACGGTGGCACCGAATGTCAAAGCCGAGGCGGCTGCGGTCAACGGTGAGGCGAAGCTGACGCTGCCGAGGCCGATCCCCGAGCAGCTTGCCGAGATGATCGCGGCGCGCCTGCGCGTGATCGGCGAGCCGCTGCGGATTCGCATCCTGGACATGCTGCGCGACGGCGAGCTCAGCGTGAGCGACATCACCGAGCGCCTGGGCACCAGTCAGCAGAACGCCTCCAAGCACCTGGGCATCCTGCTGCAGGCCGGCATCGTGGCGCGGCGCAAGGAGGGCAACAGCTCCATCTACAGCATTGCCGACCGCGGTGTCTACGACCTCTGTGAGCAGGTCTGCGGCGGCCTGCAGATGCAGCTCGCCGAGCTGGCCGCGCTGGTCGGAGGCGGCTCGAAGTGAGCCGCTGCTCCGCCTAAGCACAGCTACTCTTGCTTACAACGATGTAGTTGTGCTATGCTCGCCGGCATGCACTGTCCACACATCTCCTCGCAAGGAGGCCCAAGGCGATGAGCTCTCCCGCATGTGCCAGGTCGCTGCCAATCGAGCGCAGCGCCGACACCCCGTCCTGGCCGTTGGAGCGTGTGCTGTTCGCGCTCGCAGGCAGCGTCACGCTGCTGAGCGCGCTTCTTGCCGCACTGGTCTCCCGCTGGTTTCTCCTGCTGACCGCATTCGTCGGCGTCAACCAGTGGCTGTATGTGATTGCCGGCGCCTGCCCGGCCTCGCTGGTGCTGCGCCGGCTGTTCGCGCTGCGCTCGGTGGTCTACCCGGGCCGCGCGGGCCTGGAAGCGGGCAGTGAAGCGAGCCGAACGGCGAGCCAGGAGGCCACCAGATGAGCGCGGTCAGCACACCCGAAAGGCTTGCGGCCGCGCCCGCCGGCGCGCACGCCCTCCAGGTCGGCCCGATCGGCCGGCTGGGCCGTTGGACCGCGACGCACTTCCGCGCGGTGCTGGCGGCATGGCTCGTGGTGGCCGTGGTGCTCGGCTTCTTCGCGCCGCGCGTGGAGAAAGCGCTCTCCGGAGCAGGTTGGGAAGCAAGCGGCTCCCAGTCGGCCCAGGCGCGCCAGCTCGTTGAACGCGACTTCCGCGGGCTTGGCAGCTACGGGCTGATGACCGTCGTCTACTCGCCGACCGAAACGGTCTCCGCTCCCGGCTTCAAGGCGATCGTGAGCAGAGTCGAAGCGAAGCTTCGCGGTAGCGCTGCGGTCTCGACCGTCGTCTCCCCGGCCGCCGGCGTCTCGATCTCGCGCGACGGCCACACCGCGATCGTGGAGGCCGGCGCGGCCAAGCACCCCAACGAAATGGTCGCCGCGGCCGACAGCCTCAAGGGCCGCCTGCACAGCCTCTCGACGAGCGCCACGACGGTGAGCCTCACCGGCGCCGCCGGCATGTGGTCTGACTTCAACGCCGCCAACCGCTCGGCGATGCTCAAATCAGAGGTGATCTCCTGGCCGGTGACGCTGGGGATCATGCTGCTGGCCTTCGGCTCGCTGGTGGCCGCCGGCCTGCCGCTGATGCTGACGATGGTCGGCCTGCTCTCCGCCGCCGGGATGCTCTATCTCGGCACGCTGATCACGCCGATCTCGATCTGGGCGATGAACTTCGCGCTCATGTTCGCGCTGGCCTTGGGGATCGATTACGCGCTGTTCGTCGTGCATCGCTTCCGCGGCGCGTTCTTCGGCGACGGAATGTCGGCCGAGGACGCGACGGCGGTGACCATGGACACCGCTGGCAAAGCGGTCCTGTTCTCCGGGATCACCGTCCTGGTTTCGCTCAGCGCGGTGATGCTCGTCCCCAGCCCGGCATTCCGCTCGATGAGCCTCGGGATCATGCTCGCGGTCATCTTCGTGCTCGGCGCGACGCTGACGCTGCTGCCGGCGACGCTGGCCAAGCTCGGTCCGAAGGTCGACAACGTCTCGCTGCCCTGGGCGCACTCCGGCGAGCACCACTCCCCCCGCTTTCAGCGCTGGGGTGAGCGCCTCTGGGCCCAGCCGCTGCGGCACGGCGTCGCCGCGCTGGTGATCCTCATCGGCCTCGCGATCCCCGTCACGCAGCTGAAGACCGCGATGCCGTCAATCAAGGTCGTCCCCACCACCGACGCCTCCTACATCGGCTACCAACAAGTCCAGAGGGCGTTCGGACCCGGTGCAACCGGGCCACTGCAGATCGTGGCGCCCGCCGCGCGGGCGCTCAGCGTACAGCGGATCGCCACCCACGATCCCGGGATCGCCGCGCTCATGCCAACGCAGATCGCGCGCGGCTACGCGCTCATTACCGCGATCCCCCGACAGGATCCGTCGAACCCCGCGGTCGGCCGCACGATTGACCGACTGCGGTCACAGCTCCCCCACGGTGTGCTGCTGGGCGGTGCGGTGGCCGAGAACCACGACCTTCAGGCTGCGCTGTCGGCCAAGACGCCCTTGGTCATCGGGGTTGTGCTCGCTCTCGGGTTCGTGCTGCTGCTCTTCGCCCTGCAAGCCCCACTGATCGCCGCTCTCGGCGTCTTGACCAACTTGCTGGCCACCGGCGCGGCGTTCGGCGTC
>DAHUYQ010000010.1 GCA_027315115.1 Solirubrobacterales bacterium
ACGTGACCGACGACGACGAGACGCTCACCGCCAAGATCGCCTGGGCGCACCTGAACGAGTTCCCCGACTACTACACGCGCCTGGCGGCGATGGAGGCCGAGGCCGAGCGCCACTGGTCCGGCCGGCAGTGAGCCGCGGCCCCCGTCGCCGCGGGGCGGGTGCTCCAGCTCACACGGAGAGCATCGGCGAGGGCGGGATGCGGGTCTCGCCGTGGACCGCGGGAATTGCCAGCGCCAGCCGGTCCACGTAGCACCAGCTCCATTCCTCGCCAGGCTCGATCGAGCGGATCAGTGGATGGCCGCTCTGCTCGTGATGGGCGGTTGCGTGTCGGTTGGGGGAGTCGTCGCAGCAGCCGACGTGGCCGCAGGCGAGGCAGATCCGCAGGTGAAGCCATACGCCGCCTTCGCGCATGCAGTCCTCGCAGCCGGCGACGCTCTCGGGAAGCTGGGAGACGGCGATCGTGTCGAGATGGGTGCAGGTGCTCATGGAGCCTTTCTGCTTCCTGCGCGTCTGAGGGGTCGCCGAGAGGCGCGCCTCACCCGCAGCACGGAGGCGCCGCGGGGTCGAGATCCGATGACCTCCGCACAATATTGGCAGGATTCCTGGCCGTTATGATGAGTTCCGTGGCGAGCAAGCAGACCAACGGCAGACCCGAGCGTCTCAGCCCGGGCTACCAGATCGGCACGCCGAAACCGTCCATTACGGCACGCTAAAACCGTCCATTACGGCACTCTAAAACCGTCGTTTGCGGCAGGTCGAAACCGTCTTTCGCGGCGACGATCATCGCCGCGTTCCGCCGGGTTGCGTAGCGTGTTGAGAAGGTCGAGTCGCTGATAGACGGCGGTGCGGAGCCGTGTCGCCGTCCGCCGCGTCTTCGTATCCGCTGAGACGGTCGGAGCCGATCGCCGCACGAACCGCCGCGAGCTGCGGGCAGGTCAGGGTCGATGAGGAGAAGCGCATGGAACCGGTACCGTAGACGTACACCCGGATGTGCTAGGTTGCCTAATGAAGACCCCGGATGCGCCTCTGCACCTAGTGCATGTCGCCGGGGTTTTGCTTTGGACTACGGCATAAGTGGCGCGATGGCGGGGCATTGGGCTGCGGCACTTCCGCAGGCTCAGTCGCCATCCGAGGTGGCGTGCGGCCGATTACGGCGTCTGGGCAGACGACTGATCCTCCGGTGCCTGGTTGGGCGCGATTACGGGGATGCCCTCTCGATCAAGGGCGTCTTGCATGCGCTTGTCGTAGGTGGCCACACCGGCGAGCTGCGCACCGAGGCTGAGGGCGCTGGCTATGTGGATCGCGTCAAGTGCGCCGACATGCACCGGCTGCACGGTGCGTGCCCTCGCGACGATGTTCGCCTCAAGCGGGATGATCGCTGCCGAGGCCAGGACGCCTTGCAGCACGATGCTGCCGTCGATCACCGCGTCAGGCCGTTCCTCTCGTGCGCGTGCCACTGCTCGCGGCAGCTCGACCTCTGCGATGACGCTGGTGGCAAGCTCGCTCCATTTCAAGAGCTCCCGCTCGATAGCTGCGGACTCTGCCTCGCGCACGAGCAGCTTCAGCATGGCGGAGGTGTCGACGTAGAGAATGGCGGCCGGTGGCGCCGGCGGCTCAGCGGCCACCACGTGCGTCGCTGGATCGCTCACCGCGTACCGCGAGCAGCGCTTGCGTGCCGGCGTCTGTGATCGGTCCGGTCAGGGGGCCACGCTCCTCGAGCACGTCGCGCAGCCGACGTGTGGCAGGGCGAAGCTCCGCCGAACGATCGGCGGCGTTCTGAGCGGGTCCGAGCTGCCCGCGCGGAGGACTTGGGCTGATCCTTGTGTGATGCGGCTTGGCCATCTGCTCAAGGTTACCGCTCGATTGAGACGGTTCGCGTCGCGCAGCCAAAGCTACGATCGTCGGCACGGCAACCGGCCCGGTGAGCGCCATGACCAACGGACACTTCGACATACCTCTGTACACGGCGAGATAAGTGGCGAGATAAAAGGCGCGAGAGCTGGGGAGGGCAGGAGCGACGTCGCCCGCCGCCGCCGAGGCATCCTCGACGCACTGGCGCAGACGGAGGGCCTCGACGCCCAGGAGCTGCAGCACCGGCTTCAGATCGCGCCGCGAACGCTGGCCCGTGATCTTGCAGCGCTGCGCGACGCCGGCCTCCTGACGCGGGAGGGCTCGCGCAAGACCGGACGCTACCGCGCCGTCGAGAGCGCGCGGTAGCACGTCCAGCGCGTGCGTCGCCGCGCGACGATCGTCTGGGCGCACACGAACGAGATCCCGACCGCCGCACCGCATGCCCGCGACGGAGGCCGAGGTCGAGAGCCGCCGTGCCCGCCCGGTAATAGACCGCAATCATGTCGCCGAGCGCGCAACTCGGCGGGCGCTGATCCGTTCCTTTTCGATCGCTATCCGAGAGGAGGATCTGCAATGGCAGGTGACGCGCTGTTCCTTGGTTGGGGTCCGACGGTGCGAGGGCGGGAGATGAAGGCGCTCGCGGTCTTCCAGGAGACCATGGCCTACTACGGCCGCCTGCAGCAGGAGGGCAAGATCGAAAGCTTCGAGCCGATGCTGCTGGCGCCACACGGCGGAGAGCTGGCCGGCTTCGTGCTGCTGCGTGGAGATCGCACCGCGCTGGACCAGATCCGCGCAAGCGAGGAGTTCCGCCGCCTGACCGTCCGCGCCGACGCCGTGGTCGACGACCTCGGCGTAGTCGAGTGCTACGGCGGCGAGGCGCTCGCCCAGCAGATGGCCACGTTCCAGACGGTCTCGGAAGAGTTGGGGGGCTCCTGAGCGCGCAGCGCCGCCGGCGCGCCAGTCGTCGGCGCCCGCCCGCTCTACGTCGATCGCAGTCGATAGATGGCGCGCCACGTCCTGAGGATGGGGATCAGCAGCCTGGTCAACCTTCCTCCGGCGCGAGTCAGTTCGGCAGTAGCTTGTCGTCTGGCTGGGTCGCGCGAGCTGTCCCGGGTCAGGTACATGGCGACCATGCTTGTGAGGATCACCCTGTGGGTGTCACCGCGACGCAGCGTCTTGGCTCGGGTGAGGCTCTCTCTGATCAGTCTGCCGGTCCGGGTGACGGCGTCGCTGCTGCTCGCGTAGTAGTCGACGTATATGTGCTGATGGTTTTCGGCGTCCTGCTCGCGATCCGCGTAGCTGTCGAGCATGGTTGCGGCGCCGCATGCCCACGGGAGGTAGGCGTCTGCGATCGAGTCGAGATCGCGCTTGGTGAAGGCCGGCCGGGTCGCTTCGGCCAAGAGCGCGAACATGCCAAGTGCGGCCGCGGCCGCGGCTGTCAGCTCGAACCATGCCACCGGCTTTCCTGGGCCGCCGTGTCGTTTGGCCCACGATCTCAGCGCCGCCTGTCGTCGTGCGGCATCGGGCTCGTGGTTGATCGAAAGCGCTCGAGCTGAACCGGTCGCCTGCTGTCGCAGCGCTGGCTGGATGCGGTCGAAGGAGGCGAGTTGCGTCGCGCTTTCTCGGCAGTGGATGGTCAGCGTGAGGAGATACCGGCCGTCGTCGTGCTGATGGTGCTGTTGGTAGTAATGGCGCAGAGGGCCGTGGGGCTCGTAAACGTCGTGGATTGCCTGGTGCAGACATACGCCGTTGGCGATGTCGGGCTGTGTCTCGTGGACGCTGTCGAGGTAGTCCCAGATCAGTTGGTAGGCCACGAGCAGGCTCAGTAGGCGGCTGCTGTGCCGGCGTGAAATGGTGGCGAACAGGGCGGCGCCCTCTGCCTGCGGTCGCTTGTCGTCGATGGCGGCAAGGGCCAGCTCCCGCAGTTGGGATGAGGCTGCGGCACCGGCGCGACGGCGCCAGCGGGAGAGCTCGTGTGCGCTGCACGGCAGCCCTCTTAGAACGTGTCGCGCGGCAGCTCGGCACAGAGCCTGGAGCTGGCGTGCCGTGAGCGGCGCGGGGTCGAGCGCTACTGCGGAGTCGGCCGGCTGGTCAGTAGGCCGAGCTCGTGGTTCGCGTTGGCACACGCACCACGAGATATCCGGCTACCGACACGATTGCCAAGCCGACGGCGGCGAAGATCGCGAAGCTGGTGATCGCGAGCGCCGTGGCGGTGTGGAAGAAGACAGGGAAGCCGGTGACGATCGCGAGCGCATGGCTGTTGAGCACCTCGCCGTAGATGCCCGCCAGGCCGCCGACCAGGCATCCGACGCCGAGTATGGCAACGCACTCGATCATCAGGGAGTGCCGCAGGATGCGTCGGTTGTAGCCGAGGCTCTTCAGACGCGCGATGTGATCGCGTCGCTGCCAGAGCATCGCGCCCATGACCGCGATCGTCGCCAGGATCGAGGCGATCACGATCAGCATTCTGATCTGGCTCAGCCGCGAGAGGCCCTGGGCGGCGAGCGCGTAGTGCCGGGCCGCCCGTTGATCGACTGTTTCTACAGTCAAGCCGGAGTTGGGGCCGAGTGCGTGCCTCACGCTCGCGGCGGCGGCTTGCAGGGAGACGCCAGGTCGGGTCTGGACCTCGTAGGCGCTGGGCTGGGTGGACTGCCAAGCCTTCGCGTAGTCGCTGGAGCTCATCACGATTGCGCCGGGCGGCCATCCGAGGTTGGTCGCGAGCGCCGCGACTCGCAGAGTGATGGGCCGGGGCGCCGGGAGTGTGAAGCGCTCGCCGATGCCGAGATGGTGTTCGTCGGCAAGAGCGGTCGACAGCACTGCCCAGCCGCCGCGCCGGATCCGCTCCTGCGCGGCCGCCAGGGTTCCGCTGAGCAGTTGCCCGGCAGGGACCGGCGCAAGGCTCTGGGTGGGCTGAGCCTGTATCCAGAGGCGGCGGTCTCCCCAGTTCAAGAACTCGCCGCGGTAGATGCCGACGCTCCGCACGACGGAGAGCCGTTCGAGCTTGCGTTGATCTGTTGCACGAAACGGAGTGGTGGTCAGCACGCTGGCTTCTCCTGATGGCGTGACCCATACATCCGCGCTGGCGTCGATGGCGTGGGCAGAGCCGTCCAACCCCCGCTGCAGGTTGCTTTGCGCGCCGCCAACGGCGACGGTGCCAAATACAGCGACCGCGCCGATGCGTGCGATCGCAAGCGAAATGCCGCGGGCGGGCGGGGCCTGCAGCCCGGTCACCGCCAGCTTCAGCGACGCGCCGATCTTCGCCGGGCTCGCCTTCGCAAGCCGCAGGTCGACAGCAGCGGCCATCGCGCGAACAAGAGAGTCGAAGATGGTGGGGAGCACGCACAGCAGCGCGACCACCATCGCCAGCGCGCCTACGACTGCTGCCTGGGGCGCTGCGATCAGGATCACGACGGTCGCCAACAAGGCAAGCAGTCCTGTTGCCAGTTGAGCTGTCATGAAGTTCCCCCGAGAGGCTGGCCGCCGGTGTTCTTCGTTCGCGTCGGTTGGGTAGATCAGGCGACGGCGCAGCGGCCAGATCACTCCCACCGCCGCCGCGCAGAGCGCGGCGGCCGCGGATATCGCAATCGCCTGCCAGGAGACGATGCGCTCGTTGCCCACCGGGAACGCGGTGGAGAGATATCCGGGCGTCGCGTGAAAGACCGCGATCGAAAGCAGATCGCCCAGACCCAAGCCGACGAGAATCCCAAAGCAGGCGAGGACCGCCGTGTCGAAGAGCAGCATCTGGGCGATGTGGACTCGCGTGGCGCCGGCCCGTGCTGCCAGCGCGATCAGCCTCCTGCGCGGCGGCGTGCTCATCAGCATCGCGTTCAGCGCCAACATGAACCCCACGAGTGCGCTGAGGATCGCGAACAGCAGCTCGGCTTGGCTCTCTGGGCTCGAAGCGAGCGCGAACTGCTGAGCATCCATGGTCGCCGGCGCGAGGTTCAGGTGTTGGTCGGCGGCGATGCGCGCGAGCTCGCGATCTACCAGACGCGCATGCCCCGGCTCCGGACGCACGAAGATCCTGCTGACTTTCCCCTGCATGCCCGTCAGCGTCTGCGCGTAGGCGATCGGCGTCAGCGCGACCGGGGTCTGCACCAGGCCTCCAATTTCGTTTTCCTGGAGCACCGCGCCCACTCCTGTGCTCGTCAGATGGCCGCCGGCTTGGACTTGGACGACCTGAAGGGACTGCACCCCTATCGCCGTTGCGATCGGCGCCGGCAGCGCGATGTCCTGGAGTGACGCGAGCGCCGCGCCGTGAAACCGCGAGAGCAGTGGACCGCCGACTCCGGCATCGCGCGGGTCAGCTCCAAGCAGCTCGACCGAACGCTCGCCGCGCGAGCCGCGAACGTTGATCGACGCTTCGACGACGGGCATCGCGGCCGCGACTCCCGGGAGTCGCTGGACGCGACTCACGACGTTTTCGCTGAACCCCGACGGTCCGCGAGCCTGCAGCTCCATCCGGCTGGTGTGCCCCACGATCTGCTGCTCGAGCTGTGAGACGGCGGCGTCGAGGCTTGTGGAAGCGACGAGCGAGGCAAACAGCAGCGCGACGCCCACAGCCAGGCCGACAACTGCAAAGACCTCTTGAATCAGAACGGCTCCGCGTCGGCGCTGCGCGACGTACAGGCTCACCAGGTGACGTTGTCGAATGCGTGTGGAGATCACGCTCATGTCATCTCCTCGACAGCGGTCGGCTGCGGCACATGATCGACGAATCTTCCGTCTTGCAGGGTGTGCACCGCATCGGCGAACGCAGCGGCCTGTGGATCGTGTGTGACGAGCAGAACTGCCGTTCCGGACTGATGGCACTCCGACCGCAACAGCTCGAGGACGGCGAGGCTGCGTTGGGTGTCGAGCGTGCCCGTAGGCTCGTCTGCGAGCACCAGGGCGGGACTGGTCGAAAGCGCTTGCGCGATCATCACTCGCTGACGCTCACCCATCGAAAGCTGCTCGGTGCGATGCCGCATACGGGCACCCAAGCCCAGGCGTTCGAGCAGAACCTCGACGTTTCCGTCACCGGACCCGGCGAGCCACAGCTTCAAAGACGCCGACTCGATTGCGCGCCAGCCGCTGATCAGGTCGCCAGGCTGTCCGATGATGCCAAGCCGCCGAAGACGGTACTCGTCGAGCTCTTCGCGGGAGAAGCCGTCGAGCGCTCGTCCGTCGATCAGCACGTGTCCGTCATCGGGTGCCAGCACGCCTGCGATCAGACTCAGCAAGGTGGTCTTGCCCGAGCCGCTGGGGCCATAGAGCGCGACGAGCTCGCCGCGGTCCACGCGTAGAGAGACGCCATCCACGGCCCGGATCGGCTCCTCGCCGACCCTGTAGTGCTTAACGACGTTCTGTAGCTCCAGCATGCCTGCCGAGCCTACGCTTCTCAGCGTCGCAGTCCACTCGCTCTGCGGCCTGGGAACTCGACCAGCTCGCCGGATGCAGCCTGAACCTTGCTCTTCTCGGTGATGTGGCGAAGCCTGCCGTCCTGAAGGCACAGGCGCTGGTCGGCCAGCATCGCTGCCTCGACATTGGTGACCGTCAGCAGAACGCTGCAGCCGATCTCCGCGGCGATCCGGCGCAGAGTGCTGCAGGCCTCGAGCGTCCGCATCGTCTCAAAGCCATCGAGCAGATCATCGACGAGCAGCAGTTCGGGCCTACGCGCGATGCCTTGGGCCAGCGACGCACACATCTGCTCCCATTTCGAGAGCTCATGCCAGCATCGACGGGCGCAATCCTCGATCCCGAACTGCGCCAACAAGCGCTCAGCATCAACGCGAGGTGAAGCGTCGGAGCGCGGCCGGATCCAAGCCGGGAGAGCGATCAAGTCGCGAAGCTCGAGCTCGAGACCGGGGCCATCGCGGCCGCACCACGATATGCGCGTGCTCATGAGCGCATCGCGATCTGCCGCACCGAGCGATGTCATATCGACGCCGCCGAATCGCACCGTCCCTCGGGTGGGCAGGGTGATGCCGGCAGCCAGACGCAGCAGTGTCGTCTTGCCGCCGAATCGATCGCCGGTCACCGCCACGAGCTCTCCGCGGCCGACGCTGAAAGAAATGTCGGTCAGCACGCGCTCGCGATGATCGCCTCGCTCGTAGACGATCTCGACCTGCTCGAAGCCCAGCAGCTCGCTCACCGTGCGTCTCCGCAGTCGTGCCTCTCCAGCAGCCGATCAAGGTTGCGTTGCAGCCTGTATAGCGCGTTTTCGCGATCAGCCCACATCATCACTTCATCCGCCAGCAGCAAGCAGTCCCTCTCACTGCGCCAGCTCTGCTCGCGAGCCTGCAACTTCATCCGTTTCGTTGCTCTCCCAAGGCGCTCTTCGGCGTCTCGCTGCGCCTTCTGGCACGCTTCGATCTCTCTCGTGAGCTCGCTGCTGCGGGCCTTCAAGGCCACGAGGTCTGGGCACAGGTGCAGGCGCATGCGCGTCGCGTCTCGAAACGGTGGCGCCTTGCAGGCAGGCGCGTACAGCCATTTGGCAAACGCCTCCATGCCTGAGGCCGTCAAGCGCAGCCGCTCCACAGGTCGTCGCTCATCACCCTCGACAACCTGAATCAGTCCGGCCTGCAGCAAGCGTTTTGCGGCGGTCGCCGCCAGCGAGTCCGAGAACCGCGATGTAAGAAAGCGCTCGTCGATCTTGTCCTGGACTCCGGACACGGTGTTCGGTTCCTCGGCAATCAGGCCGAGGAACAGCTGCTTCGTTGCTTCTCCCTTCTCAGCCATAGGTCGTGAAAGCGTACATGCCGGCTGGCCTGAGCACGCCTCCAGCCCGTACTGAATCTGACCTTACCACGGATCGGGGCGGGAGAAGACAAAACATGTTTGCGAGTCGGAAACAATTCACCGCCACTGGGCTAGTTGGGATGCGAAGCCGCGTTCGATGTGATATGGCGCGTGGCGCCGAATGCGCGATTCACAAGTGACTCGCGCCTGACATGTCAGTGAATTTCTCGCTTATTCGCATATGGTGTGGAAGCATCGCGAGCCATGGCTGTGACAGCCGACAGGCATTCGATGCGACTCCAGCGTTCTGCTGCGACCGAGATGGGGGCAGTCACGCGGCCTACGCCGCGTGGATCTGCCGACATTGAGTCGGATCGGCACGACAGCTCGCTGGCGCACGGTCTTTCGCTGTTGAGCTGTTTTTCTCCGCAGGAGCCTGTGCTTGGGCTTGGGGAGATCAGCGAGCGGGTCGAGCTTTCTCGTGAGGTCGTCAAGCGGTATGCGCAGGCGTTGGTGGAGCTTGGCTATCTGGATCTGGGTGCCAACGGC
The DNA here is from genome assembly GCA_027315115.1 of Solirubrobacterales bacterium. Lineage (GTDB taxonomy): Bacteria > Actinomycetota > Thermoleophilia > Solirubrobacterales > Solirubrobacteraceae > Palsa-744. The sequence goes on from DAHUYQ010000010.1 coordinate 9,121, forward strand.
AAGTACCGGCTGGGAGGGCTGGCGTTGCGGCTTGGTTTGTCTGCGGTGCGGATCGGTGGCCTGGCGGAGGTTGTGCGTCCGTGGCTTTGCTGGATGCGTGCGCGGACTGGGTTGACGGCGAGCCTTGCGATCCTGGATGGCGAGGATTTGGACTACGTAGCGTGGTTGCCGAGTCGGCGTGGGGAGCAGGCGCGGCTGGCGGGTCGGGTTGAGCGGGCGGGGTGGGTGGCTGGGCATCGGGTGCGTTGGTCGACGACGGCGCATTCGCGTGCGGCGGGGTTGGCGTTGTTGGCGTATACGGCGGAGGGTCGTCCGTGAGCCGCAGACCCTCTTCATCAGCTTCGGCTTCCTGTCGGCCGAAGATTCGATCGCGCGGCGCCGCTGGCCGCTTTCGCATCTCCCGATGCCGGCTGGCGGTCACGCGGCGCTGCGCGGTCGAGCAAAGGTCCGGCGTCACGTCGCGTCCATGACGGCCGAGACCGGCGGGGCAGCGGGCGCGCGAGCACGCGAGATCCTGCGCCTACGCGACGAGGAGCACCTCACGCTGCGCGAGATCGGCGAACGCTACGGCATCACCACCGAGCGCGTGCGACAGATCGCCAACCGCTGCCGATTCGCACTCCAGGAAGCGTCGCCACCGCTCCGGCCTGAGTCCGATCAGTAGTCGTCGGTATGAGATGATCTTCAGTAGAGATCAAGCGATGATTCTGGCTGACTGTGGCTCCAGATAGACCGCCGCGAGGATGGTGGTTGTGGCTTTCACTGCTGCCATTCGGCCTGGGCGCATGGGTGCCGTTGGTGGCAGGCGTGCGGTGCAGGGTCAGACGGTGGGCGGCGTTTGGCGTGCTGTGGTCGGCCATAGGGGTCGTGGGGTGGCCGCTCGCCGGGGGCGAAGCAGGCGGTAGGACAGCAGAAAGCCTTGGCGTCGCCATGCTGCTCGCAGCATGGCTGGGCGGCATCGTCACCTCGCTGCTGATTCGCCGCGGCTACCGCGCGCGGGCCGTGAGAGCACCGCGGGTACGCGCCCCATGGCCGATGCCGACCGCTCGCTCGCAGCAGCTCTCCGCGCGGTACGCGCTGCTTGCATACGTGTGCACGTTCGCGGGCGTGATTGCGCTGGCGGCCATCGTCGATTTTGGCCTGGGCGTCAGGGCGCCTGTCGGCGCGGGTGTGCTGATGGTCGATGCGATTCTGCTGGGCGCGTTGCTGCCGCTCAGGCGACGGGGTGGCCTCTCACGCGAGGATCTCGGCCTCCGCACGGCGCCTGCGGCCCGATCGTTTGGCCTGGTCGTGCTCGGGTTCCTCGCCTACATGCTGGTCGCTGCCTTGTGGATCGCGATCGTGCGACCCCACGGCGCCGCAGGCCAACTCGCGAACGTCGGCCACGCAAGCACGTTCCACGCTGGACTCGCCGTTCTCGGTGTCGCGGTCAGCGCTCCGGTCGTCGAGGAGGTGTTCTTCCGCGGCCTTCTCTATCGCAGCCTGCGAAACCGCATGGCGATTCTGCCCGCCGCACTGCTGGCCGGTGCGCTGTTCGGGCTGGTGCACATCACCGGCTACCCGCTCGACACGCTGCCGGTCAAGGCCGCGTTCGGAGTGATCGCCTGCCTGCTCTATGAGCGCACCGGCTCACTGTTGCCGGGCATCGCGCTGCACTGGTTCGTCGACGCGAGCGCCACCGACGTCGCGATCACGGGCAACGACGCGATCGTGTTGCTGGTGCCCGTCGCCCTGGTCGCGCTGATGATCGTCGTCGGTCTGCGCAAATCCGGTCGCAGAGAAATCGAGCTCGACCTGCCGCTGCGGCCGGCGAACGCATCTCAAGAGCTGTGAGCCCGATGTCTCTGCGCCCTGCCGCCTGCGCGCCTCCGGGCGGCGGGTCGTTTGGCTGTCGATGCAGCTCACGAAGCCGGTCGGAGTGCTCGCCGAGCACCATGACACCGCACCGGCCGACGACGCGATCACGCTCGTCGGCGGCAGCCCCAAGCATCCGAGTGTGCTCGCGACGCCAGGAGCTCTCGAAGGGGAAGCCAGAGGGTTCACGATCCAGCAGAACGCGCCCGACGCCAAACACGGGGGCTCACGCCGCTGAAGCTGACCGGCATGCGACAATCTGTCGCATGGGGTGCAGGATCGCGGTGCGGCTGATCCCGCGCGCCGCCGCGAACGAGATCGTCGGAGAGCGCGAGGGAGCGCTGGTCGTTCGAGTGACCGCCGCTCCGGTGGATGGGCGTGCCAACACAGCGCTTTGCCGGCTCCTGGCCAAGCGCCTTGGTGTCGGGAGCCAAAGCGTTTCGCTGGTGCGCGGCGCGAGCTCTCGCGACAAGGTCGTGGAGGTTGAGGGGGTCAGCGAAGAGGTCCTGAGGAGCAAGCTGAGGTCGCAGGGAAACGACCCCTGACAGCGACCGTACGCCCTGGCCCCTCGTGGGTCGCGATGGGCGATGTTTTCCGCGTGACTTGGCGTTCTGGGCGGGTGGCGGTCAGGCGGACGGGTCGACGACAGCTCGACTGGGCGCACAACCAAGCGCATCACCGGGATCAGGAGCCAGCGTCTGACGAGGTTCCGCGTTCCTCCACCGACGGCGGATAGACGGTGAGGCTGCGGGACACCGCGATCGAGGGCCGACGGAGCGTTGCTGGCGGTGCACGCGCGGATTAGGCAGGCCCGAAGCTCAGCATGCCCGCGATCGCCGCGTTTGCGCGCTCCAGCGAGAAGGCGGTGGCGTCGAAGTCGCTTGCACGCTCGAGCCCAAGCCATTCGAGCGCCTCGGTGTGCCCGTCCTCGTCAGGGTGCGCGAGCACGCGCCGGAGGTGCTCGTAGCCGTGGATGCCGCCGGCGTCCTCCGGCGGACATCGGCCGGCGCCGTCGATGCAGCGTGGGCCGTCGTGGTCGTCTTGCTCGACCGTCTCCAGCACGATCTCGTGCTCCCAGCTATCCCCGAAGTCGTACTCGTAATCCAGCCGATCGCCTGGGTGAATCAGCAACGCGCCAAGCGTCACCTCATGGTCGTCGCGCATGTCCAGATCAGGGTCCGGGAACCCGTAGCGATCGGACCCATGTTCGAACATGTGCAGGTGGTAGTCCTGCCAGCCCATCGCGGCCCCGAGCACCTGGTGAAAGCGATCGAGGCGGATGTCGGCCGGCACCCGCAGGCGTCGCCAGATCTCCGGGTCGGCGGATTCCTGGAGCGTCACCTTCACGCTCAGCGTGTCGCTCGCAGGCGTTCCGAGACCGAGCCATCCGCCCACGGCCCACGATCCGAGTGGTGTCAGCGCGACCGTGTCGTCGCCAATCGTCAGCACCTCGAGGCCGGCGAGAGCCTCCAGAATCAGGCGGACGTCACGATCGCTGCGCAGGCGCTGGAATTCGAGCTGCAGCTCGCTCGCGTGGGGAAACGAGTAGCGCAGCATCGCGGTGTTCCAAGCGACCTCGCACGCGTGCTGCAGCGACAGGCTGCCGCCGTGCCCGACGGTCTCGCCGAAGACCGCCTCGATTGTGTGGACCGCGTCGTAGGCGACGACCGAGTGGCCAAGCTCGGAGCCGAGCGTTGGGATCGTTGCGAGCATGCGGCAGACGAGCTCAGCCGGCCGCTGCAGCAGCTTCGCGTCCTTGCGCACCGCGACGATCTTTCCGCGCACGACCCGGACGAGGCCCGATGCCTTCGCCCACTCGACCAGCAGGGTCAGACGGTACAGCTCGGCGCTGGTCTGGGTCGGGAAGCGTGGATCGAGAACGTCGCCGGTGTCCAGCAGCTCGACCAGCGCGAGTGCGTCCGCACGCCGGAGCCGACCGGTTTGCGTCAGCGCACGGCCGGCGCCCACCCAGTCCACGAAAGCGCGTGCCTTGACGACCGCGGGCGCGCCGGCAGCGATCGCCGCCAGATCGTCATCCGTCATGCGTCTCATCTCTCCTCACCTCTCGGGAATGCGAGTGGTCGGATCCTGGTGAGGTCACGCGCACCCCGGCTGCCACAGCCCGCTCGGCGAGCTACCCGTCGTAGGTGACGATCTCGTCGGCGCCGACTCGCAGCGCGACGGCGAGGAGGATGGCGTCGCCCGATCGCAGCGGTGTCTGGGTGCCGGCCGCGAGCAGATCCCCGCGCGCGAGGTCGATCAGGCTCACCGCGTCGAGCGCCGTCTGAATGGCCTGCAGTTCGATGTCTTGGGGGTGGCGTCCCGCGGCGGGCGTGCCGACCGGGATGCGACGGTCGTCGTGGGCGTTGGCTCGTGTGGCCCGGAGCGCATGCAAGTGGCGCGACCGTGACAACGTCTACGATCGTTGGCGCGGCAACGGGCTCGGTGAGCGCCATGACCAACGGTAACTTCGACATACCGCTGTACACGACTGCTGAGGCGGCGCGCTTTCTCGGCGTGCCCACCTCGACGTTCGCCACGTGGGCGAAAGGTTACGTCCGCCGTCCGCCGGGGCGGCCGGCGGTGATTGGCGAGCCGATCGTGACCTCTACGAGCGCCGAGCAGGGATACCCGACGGTGCCGTTCGTGGGCCTGGCCGAGGCGATGATCATTGCCGCGTTCCGTCGGGCGGGCATCAGCCTGCAGCACATCCGCCGAGCGGTCGGCATCATCCAGCGGGAGATCGGCCTGGATCATGCGCTCGCCTCCGAGCGTCTGTACACCGATGGCGCGGTCATCCTGTTCGACTACGCGGACCGAGACCATGACCGCGAGCTTGGTGGCTTGACCGAGGTTGTCTCCCGCCAACGCGTATTCGCGCCCGTGATCGAGCAATACCTGGAGCGGATCGAGTACGGCCGCGATGGCTGGGCAGCACGCCTGGTATCGCCGGCCACCGACGAGCCCGTTGTCGTCGTCGATCCAGAGCGATCGTTTGGCCAGCCCATCTTCATACATGGCGGGGTGAGGGTCGAGGACGTGCTCGACCGATGGCGCGCGGGCGAACCGTTGGGTGAGGTCGCGGAGGATTTCGGCGTTCCTCCCAGGGACGTCGAGGACATCCTACGTGTCGCGCTCCCAGCGGCCGCTTGAGTTCTTCGTCGATCGCAGTCTCGGTCGCCATCGCGTCCCGGAAGCGCTGCGCGCAGCCGGTTGGGTGCTGCGCACCCATCACGAGATCTACGGTGAGCGCGATGAGCAGGTACCGGACGTCGAGTGGCTTGAGCTGTGCGGCCGCCGCAAAATGCCAGTGCTCAGCAAGGACAGGAGGCTTCGCTACCGGCCAGCGGAGATCGAGGCAATTCGGCGCTTCGGCGTGCGTGCGTTCCTGCTCACCAGCGGCAGCTTGCTGGCCGCTGAGCAGGCTGCTCGCTTCGACCGAAGCCGGGAAAGCATTGAAGAGAAGTGTGCCGCCGACGGACCGGTCATATATGCCGCCCAGGTATCGCGGATCGTGAGAGTGCTTCCGTCATAGGCGTCGCTGGCACCGTCAGGATCTGAGCGTGAGCGCCTATAGCCTGTGCCGTCCCAGCGCCTGAGCGAGGTGCGGCGCGACGGGCCGGAGGGGCTACCCACTAAGGTATACAAGCGCGATCACGGCTCCCCAGCCGCAGCCGGGTCAAGACCCCACCGGCTCCCCCGGCTATGATCGCTGCACGCGGCGGCGGGGGCTTCGCGTCGCCGATCTGCCAGGGCCGCAGGACATGACCCCGAGGAGGTCTAGATGTTCAAATCCATCGTCGTAGGCACCGACGGCTCGGACACGGCCGCCGAGGCCGCGCGCGAGGCGATCGAGCTGGCCAAGTCCGTCGGCGCGACGCTGCAGATCGTGAGCGCCTATGAGCCGGTGCCGTCCCAGCGCCTGAGCGAGGTCCGGCGCGACGCGCCGGAGGACCTGCAGTGGGCGATCAGCCCGCGCAGCGAGGTGGACTCGACGCTGGAGGCGGCGGCGGCGCCGGCGCGGGAGGCGGGCGTGGCGGTCAACGTCTATCCGCGGCAGGGCGACCCGGCCGACGCGATCCTCGACGTCGCCGAGGAGACCGAGGCCGACCTGATCGTCGTGGGCAACAAGGGGATGACAGGCGCCAAGCGGTTCCTGCTCGGGTCGGTGCCAAACAAGGTCTCCCACCACGCGCCCTGCTCGGTGCTGATCATCAGGACGACCTGACGCCGTCCCGGGGGCGACCAGAGGCGTTGGTTGCCGCCATGAGCTGGCTGGCGAGGCTCGGCAGCTCCGGCAGGGCGGGCCGCAGCTCGCGAGGGGCCTCCCCGCTGAGTGCCGTCCCGTCGGTCAGGTAGCGGGCGACGGCGACCGGCGTCTGGATTCCGCGCAGCGCCCATTCGGTCACGGTCCTGTTACGTCCCGGGCAGAGGATCAGGCCTATCGAGGGCTCGTCCTGCGGCTGGCGGAGCAACTCGTCCACCGCGTTGAGGTAGAAGCTCATCTTGCCCGCGAACTCTGGCTTGAAGTCCTCGATCTTCAGATCGATCACGACGAAGCGGCGCAGCAGATAGTTGTAGAAGAGGAGGTCCAGGAAGAACTCGTGCTGCTTGCCCGTCTCGGCGTCCGCCACCGTGAGCAGGAACTGCCTTCCGGCGAACGCGAAGCCCTCGCCCATCTCCATCAGGAACGACTGGACGTCGTTGAGCAGCGCCTGCTCGAGGTCGCGCTCCCGCGCTCGCTCCGAGAGGTTCAGGAACTCGAAGTTGTATGGGTCCTTGAGCGTGTCGGCCAGCATCTCGGAGTCCGCTGCCGGCAGCGTCTCTGAGAAGCTCGTCAGCGCGCCGCCCTGACGTCGGCGAAGGTCGCCGGCGATCTGGGCCGCGAGTACCTTGCGAGACCAGCCGTGCTGCACGGCCCGGGTTGCGTACCAGGTGCGCGTATCGGCGTCCTTCAGCGAGTCGAGCAGCACGATGTTGTGCGACCACGGCAATCTTGCAACAGCCTGCTGCAAGATTTCCTCCCGGGTCCGTCCAGCCCCCCAGGCGCGGGCGAACTCGCGCATGTAGCGCAGGTTGCGCGGCGAGAAGCCTCTCATCTCCGGCATCTCGCGCCGCAGATCGGCGGAGAGCCTGTCGACTACCTTCGCGCCCCAGCCCCGCCGGCGTTCGCTGGCAAGGATCTGCTGCCCGATCTGCCAGTAGAGCACGATCATCTCGCTGTTGGCGGCCAGCACCGCTTTGGTGCGCGCGGCGGCCACCTGCGCCTTGATCTCGGCGAGCAGCTCCGGGTAGCCGGCCGGCGCTGCCGCGGAACGTGGCCTGAGAGGGGCGGGGGATGGCTGGGATCGCTGGCGCATGGCGGGCCGTCCTGTCCAGACGGCGGGAGACCTCATCTGTCATTCCGACCGCGACGTGCGCACCGGGACAGTAGTTCTCCCCGGTTGCAAAGCGTTTGCGCAACCGCGATGCTTTGGAGGAAGAGGACGAGCGCAACCGCAGAGCGCATACGCATGGAGGTGCATCGAAGGGCATGACTACGAGGTTCTGGCATCCATTTGCGGCGATGGGCGCCGTGGCAGAGGCGGAGTGCGTGATCGAGCGCGGCGAAGACGTGTGGGTCTTCGACTCGGAGGGCCGGCGGCTGCTCGACGCGACCGCCAGCCTCTGGTACGCGAACGTTGGCCACGGCCGGCGCGAGATAGCCGAGGCGGTCGCGGCGCAGATGGGGCGCATCGAGGCCTATTCGGCCTTTGGCGACTTCGTCACGCCGCCGGCGCAGGAGCTCACGAGCAGGCTCTCGGCGCTCGCGCCGATGCCGCAGGCAAAGGTCTTCCTCGGCAGCGGCGGCGGCGACGCCGCGGACACCGCGGCCAAGCTCGCCCGCCGCTACTGGGGCCAGGTCGGGCAGCCGCGGCGGCAGATGCTGATCAGTCGCAGCGCCGGCTACCACGGCACGCATGGCTATGGGACCTCGCTGGCCGGGATCGAGCTCAACCGCGAAGGCGTGGGCGAGCTGATGCCGACCATCCAGGTGCCGCACGACTCGGCGAGCGCGCTTTCGGCGGCGATCGAGGCGCAGGGCGCCGAGACAGTGGCGGCCTTCTTCCTTGAGCCGGTGATCGGCGCCGGCGGCGTCTACCCGCCGAGCGAGGGCTACATCGAGGAGGTGGCTCGGATCTGCGAGCAGACCGGGGTGCTGCTGATCGTCGACTCGGTGATCTGCGGCTTTGGCCGCTTGGGCACCTGGTTCGGGATCGAGCGCTGGCCCTCGGTCAAGCCGGACATGATCTGCTTCGCCAAGGGCGTGACGAGCGGCTACCTGCCGCTCGGCGGAGTGGTGGTCTCAGAGCGGGTGAGCGAGCCCTTCTTCGCGCCCGGTGCGCCCATGTTCCGCCACGGCGCCACCTACGCCGGGCATGCCGCCTGCTGCGCGGCGGCGCTCGCCAACCTGGACATCATGGAGCGGGAGGGCCTTCTCGCCAGAGGCGCGGAGATGGAGCAGGATCTGCTGGCTGCGCTGCGGCCGCTGGAGCAGAGCCCGCTGGTGGCGCAGGTGCGCGGCGGCGTGGGGACGATGGCCGCGGTGCAGTTCGCGCCGAGCCTGCTGGAGAGCGATCCCTCGGCGGTCGCCACGGCGGCGATGGCGGCCAGGCGGAGCGGCGTGATCGTGCGCACGCTCGGCCAGGGCGTCGCGGTGTCGCCGCCGCTGACCGCCACCACGGAGCACTTCGCGATGATCGCCGCGGCGATCGGAGACGCGCTCTCCGAGCTGGAGCGCTCGCACGCGGGCATGGCGGAGGTCTGAGGCGGGGGCGCCCGCCGTGCCGTCCGCTCCGTGGCTACCGGCCGGCGCGCGACGCGTCGGCGCCCGAAGCCCCAGCGTCGGAAGCCCCAGCGTCGGAAGCCCCGGCGTCGGAAGCCCCGGCGCCCGAGGCTTCCGCGACGGGGCGCGGCGTTGCGAGCGCCTGCGGCAAGGTCGATTCGCGCGGAAGGATCGTGGTCGGGATGCTCACATGCGGCTGCGGCGGCTCGGCGCCCTCGATCAGGTGCGCGATCATCGCAACCGCTTCGCGCCCGATCTGCTCCGGGTCGAGCGCCAGCGCCGTCAGCGAAGGGTGGTGGTTCTTGCCGGCGTCGCTGTCGGTGCAGCCGGCGACCTGCAGGTCGCTCGGGACGGTGAGCCCCTCCGATTGGGCGGCCAGCAGCACGCCCAGGGCGAGCCGATCGAGCGTGGCGTACACCGCATCGGGTCGCCTGCGCCCGCGCAGCAGCTCGCGAGTGGCGTCGAACCCGGCGCTCTCGGTGAGGTCGTGTCGCGCCACCGCCACCATCGCCTCCTGCCCGCGCTCGGCGCACCACTGCTCGTAGGCCTCGTGCGCGTCCATCACATAGGAGGTGACCGGTGGGCTGGCGATCAGCGCGATCTGCTGCGCGCCCCTCGCGGAGAGGAAGTCCAGGATCGATCGTGTCCCCGCCCGGTGGTCGTTGTCCACCCAGTAGCCGTCCTCCTGGCCCGGCACGCGTCCGGTGGTGACGACCGGGATGCCGCGTTCCTTGAACTCGGTCGAGAGCGGGTCGTCGTGGATCGGGTCCACCACGATCAGCCCGTCGAGGCGGATCGTGCTCCAGCCGCCCTTCGCGCCGGAGGCGAGCACGAGCGCGTAGCCGTGGTCGATCGCCTCGACGGTCGCCGCGCTCATCAACTGCGCGTAGTAGGCGAAGTCGGATACGGCGAACTGTCCCTCCAGCGTCTGAGCGACGGCAAGCCCGATCAGACCGGAGCGGCCGCCGGCGAGGTTGCGGGCGATTGCGTTGGGGCGGTAGCCGAGCTCCTTGGCCACTATCTGGACGCGGCGCCTGGTCTCGTCGTTGAGGCGTCCCTTGCCGTTCAGCGCATGCGAGACCGTGGTGATGGAGACGCCCGCCGCTTCGGCCACCTCTCTGATCCCGATAGGCCTCCTCATGGGCGACCAGAATAGCCTGTTGCGCTCATGTTTTGGCAAGAATGGGCTTGACTGGGGGAAAGCGGTTTTGCCATACTGACCTGAAGAGGGTGCAAATACGTTTTTGCACCGCGCCGCCGCGAGGTCTTCACGGGACGCGATGCACGGAAGGAGGAAACTGCAGATGAGCACCGGTGCATCGGTCGATCCCACGATGTGGAAAAGCCTGCTCCACGCCGGCCTCGCCGGATCGTTCATGGGCCTGCCGCACGTGGCGGCGCAGGAGCAGGCGCTGCGCTCCCACGGGGCCGGGGCGGCGATCTACGGGCTGCCGTTCGACGCGACCAACATCTCCCGCACCGGCGCCAACTACGGTCCCCGCGGGATTCGCGAGGTCTCCTGCCAGTTCCTCACCTACAACGCCACCTTCGACTTCGATCTGGTGGAGGCTCTGAACCCCGTCGACTGCGGCGACTGCGACGTCGCTCTCGCCAACCCCGCACGCACCTTCGAGCGGGCGCAGGCCGACATCGGCGGGATCCTTGCCGCGGGGGCGCTGCCCGTCACGCTCGGCGGCGATCACTCGATTACGATCCCGGCGGTGCGGGCGGTCCGCGCCCACGTTCAGGATCCCGGTCTGGTGCTGATAGACACACATCTGGACACAGCGCTCGACGTGGGCGGCGAGCAGCTCAACCACTGCTGCCCGATCACCCGCGCCGTGGACGCCGGCTTCGACCCCGCCAAGATCGTGCTGGTGGGAATATCCGGGTGGATGAATCCGCGCACCGAGATCGAATACTGCCGCGAGCACGGCATCACGGTGATATGGCTGGAGGAAATCTGGGAGCACGGGACCGCTTGGGCGGTGGGGCGCGCACGCGAGGTCTCGCGGGCGGCCGCCGACGGCGTCTACCTCTCCTTCGACGTCGACAGCCTCGACGCGGCCCACGCGGTGGGCACCTGCTGCCCGACTCCCGGCGGCCTGACCAGCCGCGAGGCGATCGAGCTCGTGCGAGGCGTCAGCCGCGGCGGCCTGATCGGCGCGGACGTCGTCGAGGCGGCTCCGAGCCTCGACAGCAGCCCCGCGACTTCGCTGATGGCAGGCAGGATCGCGCTGGAGGCGATGGCGTTCCACGCGGGAGCGGGCGGCTGAGAGATGCGCGCGCTGCTGGCCCAGCTCTCCCCGGTCGCCGGCGCAATCGAGTCAAACCTCGCCCGGCTGGAGTCGTTGCTGGGCGAGCACCCCGACGTGCAGCTTGCCGTCTTCCCGGAGCTCTTCCTGCAGGGCTATCGGCTCAGCCAGGCCGGTGAGCTGGCGATCGCCGCCGACTCAGAGCAGATCCAGCGCTTGGCGGACGCGGCGCGGCGGGCGCAGACCGCCGTGATCGTCGGCTTCGCCGAGGCTCTGCCCTCGGGCGGGACCGCCAACTCGGCGGCATGCATAGACGCCGACGGCACGCTGGCCGGCGTGCATCGCAAGAGCCAGCTCTTCGGCGCGGCGGAGCGCAGCGCCTTCCAGGAGGGCGACGAGCTGCTGGTTGTCTCGCTGGCGGGATGCGCCGTCGCGCCGCTGATCTGCTTCGAGGTCGAGTTCCCCGAGCCGGCCCGCTCAGTCGCGGCCGCCGGCGCGCAGCTCTTGGTCACGATCGCGGCCAACATGGAGCCCTACGGGGCCGAACACGAGCTCGCGGCACGTGCGCGGGCGCTGGACAACCGGCGCCCGCACCTCTACGTGAACACGGTGGGGACCTACGGGCCGCTCACCTTCGTCGGCGCAAGCGCGGCGATAGACAGCAGCGGCCAGATCACGGCCCTTGCGGGGCGTGAGGAGCAGCCGCTGGAGGTGGAGGTCCCGCCGGCCTGGCAGGATGCCGGCGGAGACATCGATTATCTGACGCACATGCGATCAGGTCCAAGGGTTAGGGTGGCAACCACTCAAATGGGAGAAGGAGGAGGAAGCAGATGAGCACCACGACGGGCGGCTCCGCTGCGGCGGGGGCGCCGACACTGTTCACGCGCAAGGCGACAGGCCTCGTTCGCGAAGGCAGGACCAGGGACGCGCTCTTCTACAACGTGATGTGGTCGAGCGTCGCGCTGACGTTCGCGTTCTACTGGCTCTTCATCGGGTTCTATCCGGGGTCCAACGCCCTGCTGGGAGTCGCCTTCGCGGCCGTGCTGGGCATACCGGGGGCCTTTCTGTACGCGATGCTCACGCAGGTGATGCCGCGCACCGGCGGCGACTACGTCTTCAACAGCCGCTCGCTGCATCCGTCGATCGGCTTCGCGGCCAACTTCAGCTACTGCGTGTGGCTTGCGATCACGATCGGCGTCTACACGACCTACATAGCCAACTACGGCTTCGGCGCATTCGGGCGCACGATGGCGGGCTTCACCGGCTCGCACGGATGGCTCGAATTCGGTGAATGGTTCTCCACCCACTGGGGTCTCTTCATCACCGGCTCGGTCGTGCTGCTGCTCTCCGGCGCGATGTTCGCGCTCGGCGGCACCCGCCTGTTCTTCAGGGTGCAGATCGGCGCGTTCGTGCTCTACATCGTCGGCGCGATCCTGATGCCGGTGCTGGTTGGCCTCTTCCAGAGCAAGTCGGGCTTCATGTCCAACTTCAACTCCTATGCCGCCAACCTCGGCACCCAGCACGCCTCGGCGAAGCTGGCGGCGGCGGCCCACAAGGCCGAATTCGCGCCCTCGCCGTTCAACCTGGAAATGTCCTTCAAGTCGGTCTCGGTGTGGTGGTTCATCTTCGGCTTCATCTTCTCCAGCACGTACTTCGCCGGAGAGATCCGGCTGCAGAAGCGCACGCACCTGAAGTCGATGCCAGGCGCTGTGCTCGTGGCGGTGATCGCGTTGCTGATCATGATCCCGACCTTCACGCACGTGGCGGGCTACTCGTTCAACGGGATGCTCTCCTACCTCTTCGAAGAACCGGCTGCCTACGGCTTCGCCTCCGGCGCGCCCGGCTACCCGGAGATCATGGGCATCGCCTCCGGCAGCGCGGTCTGGGGCGTGATCATGATCGTCGGCTTCACGGCGGGCCTGATGATCTGGCTGCCGCAGACGCTGCTGCTGGTCAGCCGCAGCATGTTCGCCTGGTCCTTCGACCGGATCATGCCCGACAAGCTCTCGGCGATCGAGCCGCGCTCGCGCTCGCCGCTGCTTGCGATCGGGATCATGCTGGTGCTCTCGATCGGCAGCACCGCGATCTACTCGTTCACCACCTGGTTCAGCAGCATCTCGGTGCTGCTCGGGCTCTCGCTGACGCTCGTGGTGACAGCGATCTCCGGGATCTTCCTGCCCTTCCGCCAGAAAGCGATGGTCGACGCCTCGCCGTACGCGCGCAAGGTGCTGGGCATCCCGCTGTTCACGCTCGTGGGCACGCTCTCCTTCCTGGGCTTCTCGACCGCGATCTTCGTGCTGCTCTGGGATCCGAACTCGGGCGCGAGCCTCTCCAAAAACCCGGGCAAGATCGAGCTCGCGGCGATCGTCTACGCGGTCGGCTTCGCGATCTACTTCATCGCCCGCGCGGTGAGGGCGAGCCAGGGCATCGACCTCTCGCTCGCTCACCGCGAGCTCCCACCCGAGTAGGAGGCACATGGCGCTGTTCAGGAAAAGGAACGGAGACGGTGGCGGAAGGCCGCTGCGGATCTACTACGCGTCCGACATCCACGGATCGGAAACTCTGTGGCGCAAGTTCCTGAACGCCGCCAAGGTCTACGAGGCGCAGGTGATAGTGATGGGGGGCGACGTGACCGGCAAGGCCGTCGTCCCCCTGCTGCAGAGGCCCGACGGGTACGAGATGGAGCTCTTCGGCCGGCGCGAGACGGTCGCCGGGGAGGAGGCCGTGCAGGAGGCCGAAAACCGGATCCGCTCCAACGGCATGTACCCGCACCGCATGGACGCAGAGGAGCTGGGCCGCGTGCAGGGGATGAGCGTCGACGAGCGCGAGGAGTGGTTCGCCGAGGTGATGCTCCAGACCTTCGCGCGCTGGCTGGCCCTTGCGCAGGAGCGCCTGGAGGGCACCGACGTGCGCTGCTTCCTGATGCCCGGCAACGACGACCCCGCGGGCGTGGACGAGGCGATCGAGGAGGCCGTCAGGGTGGAGGCCTGCGACGATCGCATCGTAGAGTTCGACGGGCATGAGATGATCTCGCTCGGCTACTCGAACATCACGCCTTTCGACTCCCCCCGGGAGCTCGGCGAGGACGAGCTCTACGAGCGCGTCGACCGGCTCGCCGCCCAACTGGAAGACCCCGCCAAAGCGGTCTTCAACCTGCATGTGCCGCCATATGACTCGACTCTCGACACGGCCGCTGAGCTCGACGAGAACCTCAGCGTCGTGATGCTCGGATCGGAGCCGAACATGATCCCCGTCGGGTCCACCGCGGTGCGCGAGCTGATCGAGCGCTACCAGCCCGCGCTCTCGCTGCACGGCCACGTCCACGAGAGCGCCGGCGCCAAGCGGATCGGCAGGACGCTGTGCATCAACCCTGGCAGCGACTACCACACCGGCAGGATCGCGGGGTGCCTGATCGCCATCAAGGGCGACCAGGTGCGTCACCAGTTCGTGACCGGCTGAGCGTGGAGATGGACGGTGAGCGCAGCCAGATCCAGAACTCGCTGATCGACGAGGCAAGGCGGCTGCTGGCCGCGGCGGGCGCCCGCGGGGCGCCGATGCGGCTGCTCGGCGGGATGGGCATCAGGCTGCTGCTCGGCGAGCGCATGGACCCGCGCTTCCACCGCGAGATAGAGGACCTCGACTTCATCACCACGCGCCGCGGCAGCCGTGAGGTGGAGCGGCTGCTGGGCGAGCAGGGCTGGGCGCCGGAGGAGCGCTTCAACGCGCTGCACGGCCACCGGCGGCTGCTCTTCCACGAGCCCGGAGGGGAGCGCAAGGTCGACGTCTTCGTCGAGACCTTCGAGATGTGCCACAGCCTGCCGCTGGCGCAGCGCATGGAGGTCGGCGGTGAGACGCTGCCCGCGGCCGAGCTCGCGATGACCAAGCTCCAGATCGTCAAGCTCAACGCCAAGGACATCGGCGATCTGTACGCGCTGCTCGACGCGCTGGAGGTCGCCGAGCACGACCAGGACGCGATCAACGCGGCCCGGATCGCGCAGCTCACAGGCGCCGACTGGGGGCTGCACCACACCTTCGAGCTCAACCTCGCGCGGCTGATGGATGAGGTGGGCGCCACCCTGGATGAGCCGAGCGCCTCGCGGGTCAGGCAGCGCATCGCCGCGCTGCAGCGGGCGCTCCAGGATGCGGAGAAGTCGCGGGCGTGGCGGCTGCGCGCCCGGATCGGCGAGCGCAAGCGCTGGTACGAGGAGCCTGAAGAAGTGGAGCGCTGAGGGGCGCGGGCCGCGCGGGCCGTGCGCTCCCGTGCGCGCTGCGCGCTATGCGGCTCCGGGCGCCGCGCGCCCGCGCGCTCTCAGCGCATGGCTCTGCGCGAGCCCCTGCGCGCGCCGGCCGCGCTGCTCGTGCTCGTGGTCGACGTGGTCGTGGTGGTCGTGGTAGTGCGGTTTCGCTTGGCGGCGAGGGCGCCGGGCCCGCCGGGCGCGGTCGCGGCCGCGGCGTCGAGGAGGCCGTGGCCGTAGTCCGCGGCGTCCGTGGCGTCCCCGAGCGGACGCGCCGTCTGCTCCAGGCGCCAGCGCACGGCCGCGGGCGTCGGGCTTGGCCCGAGCACGCCGCTGGCGATCACCAGCGCCGCGGTGGCCGCGACCACGGGCGAGGCCATCGAGGTACCTTCGTAGCCGTCCGGGAAGCCGAAGATGCGGGGCGAGGTGCCCGAGAAGGTCTGCTGGTAGACGTCTCTGCCGGGCACGCCGCTGGGCCTGCAGTTGGGGTCCCCGGGCAGGTTGGCGTCCGCGCCGCCGCCGGGCGCCACGAGGTCTATGCGGCGACCGTAGTTGGAGTAGTCGGCCAGGCACCCGTGTTCGGTGCTCGCACCGACGGCGATCGCGAACTGGTCGCGGGCCGGAAAGGGGATGTCCGTCGAGCCCTCGTTGCCCGCGGCGGCCACGATCACGACGCCGTGCGCGTGGGCGTACGCGAGTGCGGAGACGAGCTCCGGCACGTCCGCGGCGCTCACTTCGCCGGAGAACTCGAGACTGAGGTTGATCACCTTCGCGCCGTGATCGACGGCGAAGCGGATCCCCTTGGCGATCGTGGAGGCGTCGCCTTCGCCGCCTGCGTCGAGCACCCGCACGGGCATGATCTTCACGCCGTAGGCAAGGCCCGTCAGCCCACGCCCGTTGTTGGTCGTCTCGGCGATCGTGCCCGCGACGAAGGTCCCGTGTCCGTTGCGGTCCTCGGGGTAGGGGTTGTTGGCGACGAAGTCATAGCCTTTGACGAACTGGGTGGCTTCGAAGTCCGGCGAGCGCAGGAACCGGCCGCGGCTCTGGTAGGCGACTCCGGTGTCGAGCACCGCGACGATCACGCCGCGACCGCCGGGCGCGCCGTCGGCGATCAGGTTCGCCCACGCTTCGGGCGCGTCGACGCCGAACGGGCCGTCGAAGTTCCACTGCAGCGTCTGCCAGCCGCCCGCGACGTGGCTCACGCCCGGGTCGTCGGGAACGAAGCTGCCGGAGGCCATGTGGGCGATGTAGTCCGGCTTTGCCCACAGCACGCCGCGACGGTTCGCGAGTCGCCGCATCGCCGCGTGGACGCTGACGCCCGGCTTCAGCCTGAAGACCCGCGTCTGCAGGGCGCCGGCGCGCCTGAGCAGGCCGCGCGCGCCCGGCCCCCCGGCCCCGAGCGGCAGCTCGGCGGCCGCCTGCAAGGCCGGTTCGGTGGGCAGCGATTCGGTGCCTGACCGGGCGCCCGCCGCCCGCGAGATCGCAGACAGCGCGCCCGGCGAGCCCGATTCGTAGGAGACGACGATCCGCGCCGGGGCGAAGCCGGCGCCCTGGCCGCGGCGGTGGCCTGCGCCAGTGCCGCCTGCACCCAAAGCTGCAGCGGGCCACAGCGCGACCGCGGCAAGGATCGCGGCCATCACGCTCAGGTTGGGGATGGGTTTGGTGGAGGACATGAGATCGCGATTGCGGGCGCAATGATGATGCCTGCGCGGGCGCTGGCGCGGCGTCGGCGCGGTGGTCTGGGCGCTTGCTTGCGCGCCGCCTCGCCGAGCGATGCCGGACGCTGCCGCTCAGACCGCCGTCGTAGGATCGATATCTGATGAGCGAGCGCTTCTCTCCCCGCGATGAACACTTCATGAGGCTCGCGCTGCGTGAGGCCGAGCGTGCTCTTGAACACGAGGATGTGCCAATCGGTGCGGTGCTCGTACACGACTGCGAGGTGCTGAGCGCCGCCCACAACGAGCGCGAGCTGCGCGAGGACCCCACCGCTCACGCCGAGATCCTGGTCGTGCGCGAGGCCGCGGCGGCACTGGGCACCTGGCGCCTGCTGGACACGGTGCTCTACGTCACCCTGGAGCCCTGCGCGATGTGCGCCGGCGCGCTCGTCCTGGCGCGAGTGCCGCGCGTCGTCTATGGCGCCGCCGACCCCAAGGCCGGCGCGGCAGGCAGCGTCCTGGACGTGCTCGCCGAGCCACGCCTCAACCACCGCCCCGAAGTCGCCGGCGGCCTGCTGGCGGACGAGTGTGGCCAGCTCCTGCGCCAGTTCTTCGCCGCGCGGCGCTGACAACGGGGAGACCGGGACAGGTTGCAAACCTGGAGACGGCGCTGGAGCGGCTGCTGGAGGCATTGATGGAGCGAGTAGGGCGCGAGATGCGGCGGAAGGCCGCCGAGGCGATCCGCAAGCAGACCCACTGAAACGCGCTTGGCAATGCGCTACGAGGCGCCATGCTCGACTCCGGCGAGCTGGGATCTGTGCTCTGCACACCGAACTGAGCAACCGGACCTTGCTGTAGAAAATTGTCCATGGCTCCAGCAACCGGAACCGCGCTCCTCGTACTGGCGGCGTTCGTGCTTCCTGGATTCGTGGCGCTCAAGTACAGGGAGCAGACATACGTCGTCAAGGCCGACGACACGCCGTTCGAGCGCCTGCTCAGCGCGCTCTATTACTCATTCCTCAGCTACATCGTCCTCGGCATCGTCGCCGTCGCAATCGCTGGGGTCACCACTCAAGACGTCAGTCGCCTATGGGACGGTCACGCCGAAGCGGGCGTCTACGTCGCGCTTGCGGCGGCCGGAGTCCTCATACCAATCGCGCTTGCCGAGATGGCGCGCTGGTGGGACAGCTCGCGTGTGCGCCGCCGAGCTCGCGCCGTTGCCGGCCTCAACCTCGCGCACACCACGCCATCGGGATGGGAGCACTTCTTCCTGAGCGATCGCACCTGCTTCGTTCGGGTCACTTTGAACGACGGCAGAGTGATCGCTGGGCGCTTTGGCGAACAGAGCTTCGCCGGGTACACAGCGGAGACGCCCGACCTCTACCTGGAGGAGCGGTGGACCCTGGACGAGAAGGATTGGTTCAACGAGCCGGCCGCCGGCAGCCTCGGCGTATATATCCGAGCTGCGGAGATCATCTCGGTCGAGTTCTATGACGACGGGCAAGAGCGACTCCCCGCCTGGCCGTGGTGGGGGCGACTCAAGTACCTCCTGCCCTGGGTCCACATGCCCAGCTACAATGCGGAAGATGTCCTCACCGCCGCCGCGCCCGATCCGCAAGACCGGAGGGATCAGCCCGTCGCCAAGGGCTCACGACCATCCGACCCCGCCGGCAAGGCCTAGCGACTCCGACAGGTCGGCTCGGCCGACTCCGATTAGCCATACAAGTACGCAGGGACACGCCAATGGCCGATAAGCAACGGCCGATCCCCAGGCCGCAGGGCGCTCCCTTTCACGGCGGCGTGCAGCCCGACGGCACTCGTGGGCTCACGCCCAAAAACCAAGGCGCTCCGACAAAGCCGGCCACGCCGCCTCCCACGCCGTCGGACTCTGGCGTCTCCGCACGCCCGAAATAGCTCCGGCGTCGGTCGCCCGCTATAGCGGGAGCACCTTCCTTAAGGGCCCACGTACCACTCCTTGACGGAGCGAACCAGCACACTTGAGGTTCGGGCTTCGACAGGCTGAGGCCGGCGAATCCCGAGGCAGCAACTGCGGCGCGGCCAAGCCGCCCCCTCAGCTGCTCGATCCTCGCGCAGTGCCGATGTGGCCTGGGTTTGAAAGCGAGCCGAACACCCATGCCCAGTCGCAAGGCTGCGTTTGGCTTCGTCAAGCCGCAAACTGGCCCACGAAGCCCGCCAACGGAGAGGGAGGGATTCGAACCCTCGAACGAGGTCAACCCCCGTTACGCGATTTCCAGTCGCGCCCGTTCAACCGCTCCGGCACCTCTCCATGTCGCATCGATGCAAAGCGGACCACTGAAGGCTACGACACTTCGGCGCCGAACCGCGTGGCGGCCGCACGCCGCGCCACGCGCCGGGCGCCACGTGCCAGCCTGGGCGCTCGACGCGCTCGCGCCAGGCGCCGCGCGCCACGCGCCGGGCGGCGATGGTAGGCTGCGCTCCACAGACGGATCCGGGAGAGCCATGACCACGCAGATGATCCTCGCAACCAGCTACGCCTTCACGAAGACCTTCGGGCTTCTGTGCGTCTTCATCGGCATCGGCATCGTCGTCAACGCGATCATCGGCGTCATCGCGATCCAGGTTCACGGCGAGCGCGAGCAGAACCGGCGCGACCGCCAATCATCAGACTAGGCTGCTGCGCAGACAGAGCCAGGCGTCGACCGGAGGGCCGCGATGATGATCACGACGATGAACGACCTGCCTGGCTATCAGATCGAAGAGGTGCTCGGCGAGGTCTTCGGCCTCACGGTCCGCGCCCGCAACATCGGCTCGCAGTTCGGCGCCTCGCTGAAGTCACTGGTCGGCGGTGAGCTCAAGGGGATGACCAAGATGCTCGCCGAAGGCAGGGCGCACGCGCAGCGGCGGCTGGAAGAAGAGGCTGGCGCCAAGGGCGCAAACGCGGTGGTCGCATTTCGGTTCGACACCTCGGAGCTCGGCGCGACCTGGACGGAGATCTGCGCCTACGGCACCGCGGTGCGGGCCAGCAAGCTCTGATCGACGAGCCCCCGCCCGCCGGCCCGCGCCCGCCCGCCGGCGCCCGCCGCGGGGCCGACGTCGGCCCCGCCGGCCACGCCGCCTCAGCGCGGCTCCAGCACGAACAGGGGGATCTCGCGGCTGGTGTGCTGCCTATATTCGTCGAACCCCGAGTACTGATCGTTCATCGCCCGCCACAGCTCTCCGCGCTCGGGCTCCTGCGCCACCCGCGCTCTGACCGGCCTGCGCTCTCCGCGCACCTGCACCTCGGCGTCGGGGTTTGCGATCAGGTTCAACGACCACGCCGGGGCGCGATCGTTTCCAGCATTGGAGGCGATCACGATCATGCGCTCGCCATCCTGCATGTAGACGACGGGCGCGGTCCTGGATTCGCCCGAGCGGCGCCCGGTGGTGGTGAGCAGCAGCACCGGCGCGCGGCTGACGGCGCCCATCAGCCTGCCTTTGGTGGCCCTGTAGACGGGCACGTTGACCTTGCCGATGACGCGCAAGGCGGTTCCTCCGATCGCCATCGAGAAGCGCGCGTATGGCCGATCTCCGATCACGTGGCGATTATCACACGAAACGGGTGGCGTAGTTTTCCGCAGCCATAGGCGACCCGTTGCGGATGCGGGGTCGCCCGCCCGCGGCGAGCATGGTGCCGTGAGCGTGATCGCAGCCGAGATGCTTTCCAAGGACTACGGGTCGGGCCATGGCGTCTTCGAACTGGACTTCGAGGTGCGGCAGGGAGAGGTGTTCGCGTTCCTGGGTCCCAACGGCGCCGGCAAGACGACCACGATCAGGCTGATGCTCGATCTGATACGTCCGACCGGAGGCAGGATCGAGATATTCGGCCTGGACGTGCGGGCGCGCGCGGTGGAGATCCACCGCCGGCTCGGCTACGTGCCCGGCGACCTGCGGCTCTACGAGCGGATGAGCGGAGGCGAGCTGATCCGCCATTTCGCGGGTCTGCGCGCCATCGGCGACCTCGCGCCCGCAAGGGAGATCGCGCAGCGCCTGCAACTCGACCTCGACCGGCCGATCCGAGCTCTCTCCCGCGGCAACCGCCAGAAGCTGGGGCTGCTGCAGGCGACGATGCACAGCCCCGACCTGCTGGTGCTCGACGAGCCCACGAGCGGCCTCGACCCGCTGGTCCAGCAGGTATTCCACGAGCTGGTGAGAGAGACGACGGCGCGGGGAGGCACGGTGTTCCTCTCTTCCCACGTGCTCTCCGAGGTCCAGCAGATAGCGGACAGGGTGGCGCTGGTGCGGGCCGGGCGTCTGGCGCTGGTGGAATCGGTGCAGGCGCTGCGAGAGCTCGCCTCGATGCGCGTGGAGGCAAGCTTCGCGCAGCCTCCGCCCGCCGACGCCTTCCTGCGCGTGCCTGGGGTGAGCGAGCTCGAACGCCACGGCCAGGAGGTGGTCTTCTCGCTGGCGGGGCCGGTCGATCCGCTGATAAAGGCGCTGGCAGCTCACACCGTGCTGGCGCTCGACATCCACGAGGCCGATCTCCAAGACGTCTTTCTCGACCTCTACCGTGGCGCTGTCGAGGGGGATGGAGATGATGTGAGAGAGAGCGTGGCGAATGCTCTCTAGCGTGCTCGGCCGGAGCCTGCACGAGATTCGGCGCTCGTTTGGGTGGTGGGCGCTGGGGATCGTCGGATACGTCGCCCTGATCGTCGCCGTGTGGCCGACCGTGAAGGGGATACCGGCGATCGAGAAGCTGCACAACAGCTACCCGGAGGCGCTGAAGGCCTTCACCTCCTTCGGCGGCAGCTTCGAATTCGGCACGCCCGCCGGCTATCTGGGAGCCGAGCTCTTCTCTTTCATCGCGCCGCTGCTGCTGCTCGTCGCCGCGATCGGCGCCGGCGCCAGGTCGATCGCGGGGGAGGAGGAGGCGGGCACGCTGGACCTCCTGCTCGCCAACCCGATCTCACGGGTGCGCCTGGCGCTGGAGAAGCTCGGTGCCGTCGCGATCGAGATGCTCGGGCTCGGCATCGTGCTGCTCGCGGCGCTGGAGGTGAGCGCGCGCGTCGCCGGCATGCGGATCGGCTTCGACAAGCTCGCCGCCGCGAGCGTCAGCGCCGTGCTGCTCGCGCTCGCCTTCGGCGCGATCGCGTTCCTGCTGGGGGCCTCGACGGGTCGCCGTGGACGCGCGATCGGGATCGCCTCGGCGCTGGCCGTCGCCGCCTACCTGCTCAACTCGCTCGCTTCGCTGATCAAAGAGATCGAGTCGCTGCGGCCGATCTCACCCTTCTACCACTATGCGGCCTCCGACCCGCTGCACAGCGGGCTGCAGGCCGGGCACGTGCTCGTGCTCGCCGGGATCATCCTCGTGGCCTCGGCGGCCTCGCCGCTGCTCTTCGACAGGCGCGATCTGGCGGTCTGAGCGTTCGCCTGGAACGGTCTTCTCAGGAGCGGCCCGACCCCGACCCCATCACAGGTTCGGCGGGGAACGACCTGGTCCCACGCGCGGGTGATCGTGTCGAGCTCGCGGAGCACGGTCTGGTCCCAGCCGTAGGACCACTTCTGGTCGAGGTCGGCTCGGGATCGGTCCCACACGTAGGGGCTTGCTCGGGGCTCGATCGCGGGCAGGAATTGCCAGCCCACTCTGAGCCTGTCGAGCTCATCGGGAGGCCACGATAGCTCACGGCACCCCGGCGCTTGGCACGCGACGAGGTGTCCAAACGATCGGTGCCGGGCAAGATTGGGGCAGCGGGCTTTTGCCCGGCCACACGCTGCCGACGCGCAAGACGATGAGCAAGCAACGACCCAGAGACGCTCGCCCCGCCGGCGACGGCGCCGCCTACGGCCTGCTGCTGCTCCGCATCGGCCTGCCGGTGAGCCTCGCCGCCGCCGGCATCGTCCTGCTGCTCGTCGGGCAGGCCGCGATCGCGATCGTGCTCCTCGGCACCGCGATCATCGCCGTCCTGGTCGGCTTCTTCGCCCGCATGACCAACGAGAGCGACCTCGACCGCGAACGTGAGGAGCAGGCAAGAAGCACCTTCATGCGCACGGGCCGTTGGCCGGGGAGACGGAGATAGCTCCGGCCGGTTGCGCCGGGGAACGCCCGCCGGAGGCGCTGGCCTCGTAGACTTACGGTGTCGCCCTGGAGGGGTGGCAGAGCGGTTGAATGCGGCGGTCTCGAAAACCGTTTCGGGGGTCTAAACCTCCGACGAGGGTTCGAATCCCTCCCCCTCCGTTGCCGGGCTTCGTGGGCCTGGATTGTGGCTCTACGGAGCCAAAACGTGGCCCTGCGATAGGGCAGGGGCGTTCGGCTCGTTTTCAAACCAAGGCACGCTACGGCAAGCTGGTGGCTCGGCCGCTGTCCATGCGGTTGCTGCCCCAGATTTGGCTCTGGGAAGCCGGGCCGTGGCCTGCGTTGAGGCGTGCCCGTGTCGGTGCCCGCTGAGAAGCGCTGGCGGGGGCTCCAACGGGGCACCGGCCATGCCTGGTGGCGAGCACGACGTTCACGGCCTTCAACGCCCACTTCTGCTCGGTAGACTGAAGCCGTGAGTACAGCGCGAGCGAGCAAGCCCAAGGACCACGATCTGGTTGTCGCTCCTGACGGGAGCATCCCTGCCGAGCAGCTTGAGAGCCTCGGCGTATCGCCTGGCACCCATCTGCGCGTGGTGGCGGCGAGCCCGCCTGGGACGCTCGCAGGCTCGCTACCGCAACTCCCGGATCTGACCTGGGAGGAGTTCGAGCAGGCGAGCGCGCTCGCGACGCATGACCTCACCGCTACGTGAGGGTTCTCGCCGACTCACACGCGGTCGTCTGGTACTTGCAGGGCTCAGACCGCTTGTCCGACCGCGCTGCGCAGGCACTCACGGAGTGCGAAGAAACGGATGGCATCGTAGTCTCGGTCGCCACTCTGATCGATCTGTGGTACGTGACCCAGACGACACGCAAGCTGACTGAGGCACACCTGGCCGGGGTGCGAAGCGTGCTGCTCTCCTCGACGGCGTTCACCCTTCACCCGATCGACCTGGCCGTCGTGGACGCCACGACCTCGATCGCACGAGACCTGCTCGCCGACCCCTGGGACCGCTTCATCGTCGGGACCGCCAGTGCGCTGGCCCTGCCGCTGGTAACCAGAGATGAAGCGATCCACGACGCGCAGATCGTGCCTGTCATCTGGTGAGAAGCGATTCAACGGAGTAGATCGTTAGGTCCGGCTCGCCGCCGGTTTCTGCGCGCCGCTAAGGGATCAGCGCACACGGCGTAGCGCCTCTGCGTAGCGCCTCTGCGGCGCGACGCCGCGCCTCCTGTCCAGCCGGCTCCATCAGCGCCTCCAGCACGCGCTCCAACGCGGCGGCAGGGTTTGCAACCTGTCCCGGTCTCCCCGTTGCCGGGCATTGTGGGTCGGTTCGCGGCTTTAGGAAGCCAAACGCTGCCTTGCGACAGCGTCTGGGTGTTCGGCTCGTTTTCAAACCAAGGCGGGGCTACGGGACGCCCGTGGCTCGGCTGCGGTCCACGCGGTGGCCCAGTTTCGTAATACAATTGCTGGATGGAGGTCCATCCGTCGGCGCGTAAGCACGGCATGGTCGACGAGGACATAGAGCACGCAGTGGAGCACGCAATGGCAATTGACGACCAAGACGACGACACCCGGCTCTATCTCGGGCCGAGTCGTAGCGCGGCGCTGCTCGAGATCGTCGCGATCGCACGGGAGGATGGCTCGGAGTTGGCGATCCACGCGATGCCCATGCGAGCGAAGTATCAGCGGCTGCTGCCTGGAGGCTGAAGATGGCTGAGAAGACCTACGGACGGACGGCAAGCGGCGCCCCGATCACCGATGACCTCGTAGACAAGCTGGCTGCCGAGGCGGAGGCCGGGTACGACGTGCAGCAGACGCTTCGCCGGCGCGGCGGGCGTCCGCCGATCGGCTCTGCCGCTGCCAGCGTTGAGTCTGTGCGGCTCGACCCGGAGCTCAGAGACGCGCTCGCGCGCAGGGCAGAGAGCGATCACGAAACAGCTTCGTCGGTGATCCGCAAGGCGTTGCGCGAGTACCTCAAGGCCGCCTGAGCGAGGCCGCGGCCTTCCGTCGCGCCTCCCCCCCACGGGCTCCATCAGCGCCTCCAGCACGTACTCCAACGCGGCGGCAGGGTCTGCAACCTGTCCCGGTCTCCCCGTTGCAGGTGTTCGTGGGCGCGTGAGGTTTGGCGCGCTTGTCACGTCGAGAGGCGGGGCGGATACGCGCGATCCGTCTCAAGCGCTGAGGATGATGGTGTTGTGCCTCAGATCAGCGTCTTCTACGGCATCGTCATCACGATGTACTTCTACGATCACGAACCGCCGCATTCGAACTGGAGCCGAGCGAAGGATGGCGGAGCTCCCGAGCCGATCGAGCCGCTGCCGTAAAATGGGCTCGTGGACGTTGTGAGGATCACTTCGGTCGAGGTGCTCGGTCACTATCGGCTGCGGATCGGCTTCAGCGATGGCATCTCCCGTGATGTCGACCTTACGGGCGAGCTGCACGGCCCCGTCTTCGAGCCGCTTGCCGACCCCGGCTTCTTCGCGCAGGTTCGCGTGGACGACGAGCTGGGAACGGTCGTATGGCCCAACGGCGCCGACCTCGACCCGCTCGTGCTGCACGGCGACTTCGAGCCGGCGTCGCGCCTCGCGCATCGCTGAATCTCCCCGGCACGGCAGTGGCGGCGATGGCCGCGACGTATGCTGGCCCTGATGTCACGCGCGATCGAGGAGCGCAACAGGCGCATGCTGCGTGCCCGCGACACGATGGATCGCGCGTTCGCCAAGCCGCTGGACGTGGCCGCGCTCGCGCGTGTCGCGCACGCCTCGCCCGCGCACTTCAGCCGCCAGTTTCGCGCCACCTTCGGCGAGACTCCGCACCGCTACCTCCAGCGCCGCCGCGTCGAGCGCGCGATGGAGCTTCTGCGCGAAACGATGGACCCCGTCACCGAGATCTGCTTCGACGTCGGCTTCAACAGCCTTGGCACCTTCAGCCGCACGTTCCGCGAGATCGTCGGCGAATCGCCCTCGGCCTATCGGGCCGGCCGCGGCGGTGGGTGCGAGGCTGAGCAGGTGCCGGCCTGCTGGGCGATGGCGTGGACGCGGCCGGCCGGCAGGACAGCAGTTTCGGAGAAGCGCGCCGCCGGCTCGGTGGCCTAGCGTGCCAACCATGTTCAAGCGAATAACTCACACCTTCATCCATGTGCTCGACCAGGACCAGGCGCTCGACTTCTACGTCGGCAAGCTCGGCATGGTGGTGCAAGTAGACGCCGACCTCGGCTTCATGCGCTGGCTGACGGTCTCCCTCCCCGACCAGCCGGAGCTTCAGCTCGGCCTGATGCTGCCGGGGCCGCCGGCCTACGACGACGCGACAGCCGAGCAGATCAGGGAGCTGGTCACCAAGGGCGCCGGCGGCGGTGGCGTGATCTTCGAGACCGACGACTGCCAGCGCACCTTCGAGCAGCTCCGCGCCGCCGGCGTCGAGTTCACGCAGGAGCCGACCAAGCGCTTCTACGGAACCGACTGCGCGCTGCGCGACCCGTTCGGCAATCCGATCCGCTTCACGCAGCCCCCGGACGGGCCGATCGTAGTGCCCTCACCCGAGGAGCTTCGCGCGCGGGGATGAGCGCCGGCGAGACGCATCCGCGCATCCTGCTCGTGACGGGAAGCACCCGCGGCGGGTCCACCAACACCGCCGCGTTGCGCTCGGTCGCCGACCCTGGCGGCCGAGCCGTCACGGAGCTCTTCGAGGGGCTCGCCGACCTGCCGGCTTTCAACCCGGACGACGACCGCGACCCGTTGCCCGCGAGCGTCGAGGCGCTGCGGTGCCAGATGGGGTCGGCTGCGGGAGTCCTGTTCTGCTCGCCAGAGTATGCCGGAGCGCTTCCGGGCAGCTTCAAGAACCTCCTCGACTGGATGGTCGGCGGAGGCGGTCTGTACGGCAAGCCGGTTGCGTGGATCAACGTCGCGGGCCCCGGCCGCGCCGCCGCCGCCGATCAATCGCTGGCGGTCGTGCTCGGGTATCTGGGAGCTGAGGTCGTAGAGGCCGCGTGCAGGCATGTCGTCGTGCCGCGCGATGCTGTGGGCGCCGATGGCCTGATCCGAGACGAGGCCCTGCGCGCCGATCTCGCCGAGGCGATGCGCGCATTCGTGGACCACATCGCGAGCGGATCGGACGCTCTCGATCCCGGGCGCTCTCCCTAGCCTCCCGCCAGCGCCCCGGCGTAGACCTGCCAGGCCAGCGCGCTCTTGGCCAGCAGGCTGAGCCAGAGGTAGGCGCGCTCGGCGAAGACAGGGTCGCGCCACGGGCCGATGCGCCGGTACTGGAGCCACATGTTGACCGCGAAGCTGCTGAAGAGGAGCAGCAGCGTGAAGAAGATCGCGAAGACGAACGCCGGGATGCGGCCGGTCTGCGCCTGGGAGACCGCGAGCTGGATGCCGATCGCGACCCAGGGCACGGCTCCCGCGACGCAGCCGAAGAGAAACGGCCGCCACTCCACGCGCTCGCGCCCGAGGTTGACCCGCTCCATCAGCAGGCCGAAGAGGATCATCGCCGCGTTGACGCCGAAGAGCGCGACCAGGGCCACCGCGGAGCTCACGCCGGCGAGCATCGCGATCAGGACGACCATCAGCGACGCGCTGATCGAGTACTCCCACCAGCGGGCCGGGTTGACGCCGCGCGCGACGTTGGCCTGATACCAGGCCCTCGCCCACGGGCTGGCCATCGCCAGGTGGTCGATCGCCGCAAGCGCGAGGAAGGCGGCGACCGCGAGATCGATGCGCAGATCGAACAGCAGCACCGGCCCGCCGTAGCGGCCGGCGCCCGGCGGGCCGCGCATGTAGGTCAGATCGACCGGAAGCGAGACCGGCTTGGCCAGCGCCACGATCAGCAGCGCCTGCCCCAGATGGGCGAGCCCAACCAAAACATTCAGGCGCAGAAGCCGCTTGCGCGCCTGCGGCTCAAGCGGCGACGGGGCTCGCTCGGGTGCTGCCAGACCCATGGATCGCATCTAAGCGGAGGCCGAGCTGGCGCGTCTCCCACTAAACTACGGGTTCTGCGCCCGTAGCTCAGCTGGATAGAGCGTCGGTCTACGGAACCGAAGGTCGGGAGTTCGAATCTCTCCGGGCGCGCTTCTTATTGGCTCTGCGAAGCCAAATCTGCGCCGCGATGGTGAGCGTCCGCGCTTCCGCTTCGCTGGGTGGGCATGCGCGTGAGCAGGGCATCCTCGTCGGTCGTCTGCAACGCTGGGCGCAGTCGTGGTGCTGCTGGCGGCGCTTGACCGCGTGCGCGACGAGCGTGACGATCCGCTGTTCCTGCTCAAGGGCGGCACGCACGCGATCCTCCGCGGCGGTCCTCACGGCGCGAACGCCGCTTCCAACGCGGGCGTCACGTCGCGGTAGCCGCGAACCAGGTGCAGCCGGCCGCGACCAGCGAAGGCGAGGTCGCGCGCCATCTCGCGGTCGTGCTCGGTCGTCACGTCGCAGAGCACGTCGAGTCGGGGCAGCGCCGCCGCCAGCGGGCGCGGGTCTGGCCCGGCATTGTGGACGCAGTCGGAGAGCAGGACCGCGCGCGCCCCGCGCGCATCGAAGCTCGCGAGCGCGTCGGTCGCGAGCTCCAGCGGGAAGGCGATGTTGGTCAGTCCCCTGGCCGGCAGCGAGAGCAGCCGGTAGATCAGCTCCGGTGCGCTCAGCGGCTCGTCGGCCACCTGCAACCAGGCGGCGTCCGACCAGAAGGCCAGCACCGCCAGCCGGTCGTGCGTCAGCGCGCCGCTCAGAGCGCCGACGGTCGCCGCCGTCAGCCGCACTCGCTCGCCACGCATCGAGCCGGACACGTCGACCAGCAACACGACCGTGCGGCGCGCTCGCGCACGTTCGCGCACGACGATGTCGGACTGCTCCGGCAGCCGCTTGCCGGCGAGTCGCTCCAGCGTGCGCTCGAGGTCGATCTCATCTGACCGCAACCGGTACGGCAGCGCCTGCGCCGGCGCGCGTGGCAGCGGTCGCGGCCGCTGCGCGCGCAGCTGATCTAGCGCCAACCGCACCGCGATGCTTCGCGCCGCATCGCGCGCCGCGCGGTCCTGCTCGTCGGTCCCGGCCATCGCCGCGATCGCGGCCTGCTCGCCGGTGATGACGGTGCTCGGGCGGCCGGAGAGCCGAGCGTGCGCGTCGCCCGCCGGCAGCTCGAGCAGGATCGTGCTGCCGTCCAGCTTGCGCGCCAGCGCGAGCTCGCTCGGACGCTGATCGAGCTGCTTTGGCCGGCGTCGCAGCGGGCGTGCGCCCCTGGTGCGCGGGCGACGCGGCAGGCAATCGCCGGCCGGCGCTCTTCAGCCCGGCGCCGTCGCCGGGCTGGGAATCAGAAGCTGTTCCCAGAGCTCGCGCAGGATCGCCTCGGGCGTCTGCTCGCAGACCGGGTCCAGGATGATGCGTCCGCCGAGTGCCACCAGCGCCGCGTCGAGCAGCAGCAGGCCGTAGCTCTCGTCTTCCGGCTCGCGCACATCGCGCATCGCTGCTAGCCCCAGCGCAAGAGCCGCGGTGTCGATCGCGCCGCGCACGCTCGCGCCCTGACGGATCAGCTCGTGCTCCCTGGTTGCGCGCGTGAGCGCGACCGCATGCTCGACGAGCCGACGATCGAGCGGCCGCCCGCGGTCCACCGGCGCGCGGCGGCAGACGATCTCCGCCTCGGCCTGCGCGTCCTGGTAGCCGACCGCCAGCCGGCAGAGGCGATCGTGGATGCTCGCGGAAAGGCGGGTGGTGCCGATGTTGTCGAACGGGTTCATCGAGGCGATCACGCGGAAGGAGTCGCGGGCGGCGATCGTGCCGACGCGCGGGATCTCCAGGGCGCGCTCGCCGATCGCCATCAGCAGCGCGTTCAGCGTCTCCTCGGGCGCCCGGTTGAGCTCCTCTATGTAGAGAAAGCCTCCTTCTCTCATCGCCTGCACCAGCGGTCCGGCGACGAAGTTCTCGGCCGTGTATCCCTCGCGCAGCACGCGCGCCGGGTCATGGTGCCCCACGAGCTTGGCGGGCGTCAGATCGCCGTTGCCTTCGACCAGCACCAGCGGGATCTGCCAGGCGCTGGTGATCGCCGCCAGCATCGTGGTCTTGCTGGTTCCCGGCGGCCCCTCGAGCACGATGTCCCGGCCGGTGGCGACCGTCGCCAGCACAAGCTCCAGCTCGGCCTCGCGGCCGACCAGCTCGGCAGCCACGCGCTCGCGGATCTGTGAGGCTCCCTGTAACAACCTCTAAGCGCAGCCGATGTCGTTGACCGCGGCGAGCGGTAGATGGTGGGCCTGCGCCTCGGCGTACAGCAGATCGAGCTGGGCGCGCGCCTTCAAGGGTCGCGCGGCGGCGACGCCGGCCAGGATGCTGATCGCCGTGTTGATGGCGCGCGCGCAGGCCGGCTTCGACGCATCGCTGCTCATCGACGCATTGTCAGGCCTGTGCCCGCGGCGGCGAGTTGAACCGCCCGCGGCGCGTTGGAGCCGATTACAAACGCGCCGGCTCCAGGCGCCAGGGCGAGCGCCGAGGCGGCGGTATGGTCGCCGCCGCAAACCAAGGAGCCGCGATGACATGGGATTTCTCGACAGAGCCGGAGTGGGAGCAGGAGCTCGACTGGATGCGCGACCTGATGCGGGAGGAGGTCCTGCCGCTGGAGAGCCTGGGCCTCGACCATCAGACCTTCATGAAGGCGATTCGCCCGCTGCAGGAGCGCGTCAAGGCGCGGGGGCTGTGGGCCGCGCACCTCGGACCGGAGCTTGGCGGCGCCGGCTTTGGGCAGGTCAAGCTGGCGCTGATGCACGAGGTGCTCGGAGCGTCCGAGCTCGGGCCGCCGGTGTTCGGCAACCAGGCACCGGACTCGGGGAACATCGAGCTGATGGCGATCGCCGCGAACGAGGAGCAGCGCGAGCGCTGGCTGGCGCCGTTGCTCGGCGGCGAGGTCCTGAGCGCCTTCTCGATGACCGAGCTGGGCACCGGCTCCGACCCCAGGCAGTTCAAGACGCGCGCGGTGCGCGAGGGCGACGAGTGGGTGATCGACGGCACCAAGTGGTTCGTCTCCAACGCCGACCGCAGCGCCTTTCACATCGTGATGTGCGTGACAGACCCCGATGCGGACCCCTATCGGGGCCAGTCGATGATTATCGTGCCGACCGACGCGCCCGGAATCGAGATGCGTAAGCTCGGCATCCTCAACGACCCCCACCACGTCGGGCCGGTCCACGACCACTGCGAAGTCAACTATCGCGGCGTGCGGGTTCCCGCCGGAAACCTCCTTGGGGAGCAGGGCGGCGCCTTCACGCTCGCGCAGAAGCGGCTTGGACCTGGGCGCATCCACCACTGCATGCGCTGGCTGGGCGTGGCCAGACGTGCCTTCGACGCCATGTGCGAGCGCGCCGTCTCGATGAGCGTGCACGGGAGCCTGCTCGCGGAGAAGGAGTTCATCCAGGACTTCATCGCGCTCTCGGCGGCCGAGATCGCGGCGGCACGGCTGCTGACAATAAACACCGCCTGGAAGATCGATCAGGTGGGCGCCTCCAACTGCCGCGTGGAGATCTCGATGATCAAGTACCACGGCGCAAAGGTCCTGCACAACGTGCTGGATCGCTCGATCCAGGTGCACGGATCGCTGGGGCTCTCGACCGACATGCCGCTGCAGGAGATGTACGCCTACTCGCGCTCTGCCCGCATGTACGACGGGCCGGACGAGGTGCACAAGGCGACCGCCGCCCGGCTGATCGCGCGCCAGTACGCGCCGCGCGAGGTCCCGACCGATCACATTCCGACGCGTCGCGCGGCCGCGCTGGAGAAGTACCGTGACCTGTTCGACCTCGTCTCGGCGCAGTAGAGGATCACGCGTGTCGTGGTCGCCTTGCTCTCAGCTTGAGGTGCCTCCACGTTTCTCGCTGAACTGGACAGTCGACGTGGTGGTTGGTGAATCATCCAACGTGTGAGCGCTCGGGCTCACCCGCGCCTGCTCGCAGAAGCTAGCTTCGTGTCAGAAGCGCAGGGCGGTCGCGCCGGCATGGCCGTCCGCCGATGACGAACGCGAGGCGCGTGCGCAGCGTCGCAAGCGCATATGGGAGGAACGCCGATGGCAACCGAGGTGGGTGCGGAGAGCGCGGAGGAGCGCAACAAGCAGCTCGTCACCGAGTTCATGGAGGTGTTCGGCCGCGGAGATGTGCAGGACATCCTCTCCTACATGAGCGAGAACGCCACGTGGTGGGTGGGCGGCACGATGGAAGGCATCTCCGGCACCAAGGACAGGCAGGCGTTCGGCGAGATGCTGAGTGGCATATCGGCCAGCGTCAACGGCGGCATCCAGCTCAAGCCGCTCGCCTGGACCTGCCAGGGCGAGCGCGTGGCGGTCGAGACCGAATCCTACGCCGAGCTCCACAACGGCCGCATATACAACAATCTGTACCATTTCGTGTTCGTCGTCAAAGACGGCAAGATCGAATGTGTGAAGGAGTTTCTGGACACCGAGCACACGACGGCTGTCTTCCTGGCTCCCTGAGCCCGCGGCAGTGCTTGTACAAAGCTCCAAGCGTGTAGGCCTGTGCGCTGTCGGCAGCTCGTCGCGCGGAGAGATCGTGGCCGGCGACCGCAGCCAGCGAGCAAGACGGCGACCTAAGAGAAGGAGAAGAGTGTGACTGACCAGCCCGTCGAGGAGACGCCTTTCATCGGCAACACGGTGCAGGTGGCGATCGTCAGCGACGACCTCCACAAGGGGATCGATCAGCTTGCGCGGCTTGGCATCGGGCCGTTCGCCGTCTTCAAAGTCACACCGGCGAACTGCACCGAGCAGCGTTACGACGGCAAGCCGGCGCGGTTCGAGATGACCCTCGCCTTCACGAACGCCGCCAACATGATGTGGGAGGTGATCCAGCCGGAATCGGGGCCGACGATCTACCAGGACTTCCTCGACGCCGGCCACCGTGGGATCAACCACGTAGCCGTCGACTGTGGCGAGCTCACCTACGAGCAGCGGGTCGCCGGCCTGATCGACCGCGGCTACCGCGAGCTGCAGGGGGGCGTGGCGTTCAACGGGGATGTGCCGTTCAGCTACTGGCACAACGGTGATCCCGACGCGCCGATCATCGAGATCTTCGACTTCCCCGAGGGCTTCGAGCCGACGCCCGACGAAGTCTATCCGGCGCCTGCCGCCTGACGCTCGGTCTCCATCCGTCTCTCCACACAAACGAATCCGAGAAGAGGAGGTCCCCGGTGGGACTGACGCCTGAGCTCAGCGACTACAAGGATAAGTTCAAACACTACAAGCTCGACCGCCAGGACGGGATCCTGCAGGTCACGATGCACACCGACGGCAGCGATCTCGTGTGGGGCTTCGGGCCCGACGAGGAGTGCGGCTTCATGCTTGAGCACATCGGCCGAGATCCTGAGAACAAGGTGATCATCCTCACCGGCTCGGGCTCGAGCTTCATCGACAACGAGGAGTTCGGCACCGGCCAGGCCGATTCGAGCGTCCCGGCGTCCGTGTGGGCCGGCGTGCTGCAGTTCGCCAAGCGGCTGCTGCAGGCGCACCTCGACATCGAAGCGCCGATGATCGCCGCGATCAACGGCCCGGCGACCATCCACGCCGAGCTCGCGCTGCTGTGCGACATCGTGCTCGCAGCGGACACCGCTGTGCTGGCCGACCAGCCGCACTTTCCCAACGGGCTCGTGCCGGGCGACGGGGTGCAGGTGATCTGGCCGCTGCTGATCGGCTTCAACCGTGCGCGCTACCTGATGTACACGGGCCAGCACCTGACCGCCCAGCAGTCGCTCGAGCTGGGTCTGGTCTCGGAGGTCATGCCGGTGCAGGACCTGCTTCCGCGCGCCTGGGAGCTTGCCCGGCAGCTTTGTCAGTCACCGCCGTTGACGCTGCGCCTGACGCGCTCGGTCTTCACATCGCAGCTCAAGCAGGCGCTCGGGCCGAGCCTCGAGTACGGAGTCGCGGTCGAGGGGCTGGCCGCCACCGAGTTCTGGATCGAGAAGTTCAAGCGCGGCGGCGTAGACGCCTGATCGCGACGCCGCCGGCGCGGCCGGCTTCAGCTCTCTGGCCAGATCACGCGATACTCGTCGGCCAGGAAGCCGAGGCCGGCCCCGTCGGTAAGGTCGGCGTCGCAAAGCTGTGCCCAGGCGTCAGCGGCTTGCGCGCGAGACCGCAGGTAGGCGTCGGCGTCCTCGAACCACAGCTCGTGCACAGCGTCGAACACGGGCTCCGCGAAGGTGTAGGCGTCGGGATGCGCCAGGCACAGCACGTCGCGGCGTGCGCCGATCGCCTGAGTCTGTGCGCCCGCCAGGCGCTCGTAGCGCTCGGCGAACTCGCTCAGCGAACGCGTCCGGTCGCGGCGCAGAAGATGGACCAGCTTGACGCCCGGCGCGTCCTGGCGCAGCGGCTCTCCCTCATGCAGCGTGCGCTCCGTCGTGAAGAGGAAGGCAAGGTTGGGCAGATCGATGAAGTTGGGCTCGTCCGCGCCCGCTCCTTCGATGTAGTTGGGATCTTCCCCCATTTTCAGGCCGACGTCGATCGAGTCGAACCACGCCTCGGCGATGCCCTCGTAGATCGACTCCGGCAGCCCCGTCGCCGGCTCGTGGAGCCGATGGCTCTGCACGTAGCGGTGGATGGTGGTGATGCGCTTGGTGACCTCGCCATGCGGTTCACGCCAATGCTTGTGAAACCTGTCGTCCGAGATATCCGGACGCTTCGGCAGGAATGCGAACATCTTCACCATCGGGCGCGTGCTCCTCTTGGTTGGAAGGACGAGGACTGCCGGCGATTATCGGGAGCGCGCGCGCGTGGTGTGGCCGCGTGGCCGGGGGTCCGTTGGCGATCCCTCCAACGGCCGGCGGCCAATCGCTCGCGCGGGCCGTCGGCCGCCAATAGCTTGGCGCCGTCACCGTTGCCCGCGGATCAGCCGCGGCCGCGATCCCAAGGCATGAGCAGAGGAGGTCTTCCAGATGAGCAGTCTCGAGGGCAAGGTCGCGTTCATCACCGGAGCCGCGCGTGGCCAGGGCCGCAACCATGCGGTGCGCCTCGCCGAACGGGGGGTGGACATCATCGCGCTCGACATCAATCGTTCGATCGACACGGTGCCATACGCCGGTCCCAGCCCCGCGGACCTTGCCGAGACGGTGCGGCAGGTCGAGGCGCTCGATCGTCGCATCGTGGCGCGCGAGGCCGACGTGCGCGACCTGGCCGCGGTGCGCGCGATCGTCGACGAGGGCGTGGCCGAGCTCGGCCGCCTCGACATCGTGGTCGCAAACGCGGGCGTGGCCTCGACCTCGCCCGCGCGCGAGATGAGCGAGCAGATGTGGCGTGAGATGATCGACATCAACCTCCACGGGCCCTGGCACGCGGTCACCAGCGCGCTGCCGCACCTGAAGGCCGACGGCAGCGGTGGCGCGATCGTGCTGATCGGCTCGGTGGCGAGCTTCGAAGGGCTGCCCAACCTCGTCCACTACAACGCCGCCAAGCATGGTGTGCTCGGCATCATGCGCACGCTGGCCAACGAGCTTGGCCCCGAGAGCATTCGGGTCAACGCCGTGTGCCCGACGAACGTCGCCACCGACATGGTGATCAACGAGCACATCATGAAGCTCTTCATGCCTGAGCTCGAGCGACCCACGCGCGAGGACGCCGAAAAGCCGGACTCGGCCTACCGGGCATTGAACGCGATCCCGGTGCCGTGGATCGAGGTGGACGATGTCACCAACGCGATCCTGTTCCTCGTCTCCGACGAGGCGCGGTACGTTACCGGCGTCGCGCTGCCTGTCGACGCGGGCTTTCTGGTGAAGTGATCGCGTGCGGCGTTGGAGAAAGGCACAACGCATGCCGGGACGCGACGCGCTGAGGCGGGCTCCAAGGCCGCCCGCCACGCTTGAGGGCGGGCTTGGGGAAGGACGCGCGTCCATCGACGGGCAGGCACGGTGCTGCCTCTCTGTGGGTGCGCGCCGGCGCCTGCTAGCTGCACGCGCGGCGCTGGGCGCGATTTGGCGGACCCGACAACGGACTGACGGTGCTCCGCAAACACGACCTGGCGGCAGAACTATGCTCGGCTCATTGTGGGCTAAGCGTCTTTTGACTTAAGGGAGAAGAAGGGAACGTAATGCGAAGAATGTTGCTTCGGGGCACCACAGGTGTGCTCATATCTCTGGCCGGCGCGTTCGGGGTGGCCGCCTGTGGCGGCTCCAAATCGAGCTCGGGCAGCACGACCGGCTCCGTCAAAGAAAGCGGTGGTCCCAGCCTCGTCACGGGCAACGGGCCGATAGTCATCGCCGACGTTCAGCCGCCTGAGGCCGAGGGCGGCTTCGACTTCACCTCAGGGATGTTGGTTGAGGCCAACAAGCTGAACAAAGAAGGCGGAGTCGACGGCCACAAGATCGAAGTCAAGGTCTTCAACGAGCCTGGGACGCCCGCCGGGATCGTCGCGGGGTATCGCGCCGCGGCAGCCGATCAGTCGGCGATCGGCACGTTCGTGGGAGATGCGGGAGACGAACTCAAGCCGCTCGGCGCGCAGCTCAAGCTCCCGGCGTTGACCGCTACCGGCACCTACTCGGTGATCCAGCCGGCCGCGCCCTACATCTTCTCCACGACCTGGGGCCCGCAGTATGCGACCTCGTCGACGGTCTGGGGCCTCAAGCACGCGAAAGGCAAGAAGATCGCGTTGCTCCACTACAACGCCGACTTCTCGGAGACGATCCCGGGAGCGATCAAGGAACTCTGCAAAGAAACGGGCAAGCCGTGGTCGGGCTGCGAAATCGTCGACGAAGAGGCGTCCACCGCCGAAGCGTCCGTCGAACAGCTGACGCCTCAGCTCGCGAAAATGAAGGCGGCCAAACCGGACGTCTACTACATCGAGGGTCTCGATCCGAACGGATTCAAGGCTGCCAAGCAGCTCGGGATGATGAGCGAAGGCATCCCGGTGGTCTCCGACCAGTGGCTCGGGGTGCCGGCGATCGCCGAAGCGTGCGGTGAAAACTGCAACGGAGCCGTGTTCGGCGGGCACAAGTGCAGGCTGAACGGCTCGGAATTCAAGGAACTGAACCAGAGCGAACCGGTGGTAGCGTTCTGCAAGTCATTCGTCAAGGAATGGGAAGCTGCATATCCGGGCAAGGAATTCGCGATCTACAGCATCTACGGCCACGACACGGTCGAGATTCTGGCGACGGTCGCAAAGGAACTCCTGGAAGCCAAAAAGCCGGTCACGCGCGCCGCGGTCGCCGAATCGCTGGAACACCGCAACGGGACCCCGGTCACCTCGCATGGGGCTGTGACCACCCACCCGGGCGATCCGCGACTGACCGGTACCTGGCACGAATCCTACATCAACACCAAGCTGACATATGTGAACGGCAAAATCGTCTATTCGCTGGCGTCGCCGTCCGAACAGTCGGCTGAAGTGTCGGAAAAGTCCTTCTAGCGCGACTGGATTGAGGTTCTCACTGCCGGTCTGCGTGGCGCGGTGCGGATTGCCTGCACCGCGCCCGCAGGCGGGCGGCGAGTGGCCTCCTGGATGGTGAAAGAGACCCGACAACTGCGATGGCCCAAGTATTCCAATACATATTCTCCGGCCTGTCGAGCGGCTGCATATTCGCCCTCATCGCGCTCGGCTTCGTGATCATCGCGCGAGTGACGGGCGTCTACAACTTTGCGCAGGGCCAGTACATGATGGTCGGCGGGATGGTGATGGCGTCGACGCACACGGACAAATTCCCGATCGCGGCGTCGGTGGTGCTTTCCGTTGTCGTCGTGGCTCTGGTGGCCGTGCTGCAGGAGCGCTTCACGGTCTCGATCGTCAGGGACAAGGTCGGGGTCGTGGGCTTGGCCGTGATCAGCCTCGGTGTGGGGGTGCTGCTGGAGGGACTGGCGCTGATCGTGTGGGGAAAGAACGCCCGCTCCATACCCTCCTTCGAGCCGGGCACGTTCACGCTCCTGGGTGCGCATCTGGACAATCAGACGCTCTGGATCTGGGGCGCCACGCTGGTTTCGCTGGTGCTCATGCTGGTGCTGTTCCAACGCACCACGCTCGGCAAGGCGATGCGCGCGTGCGCGCTGAACCCGACCGCGGCGCGGCTGCTTGGCATCCGCCTCGACCGGATGGCGATCCTCGCCTTCGCCATCGGTGGTGGCTTGGCGGGCCTTGTCGGTGCGATTGCGCTGCCACTGACCAGTGTGTCATGGGAATCCGGGGTCACCGTGGGCCTGGTGGGCTTCATCGCCGCCGCGGTGGCGGGCTTCGACCGGCCTGCGGTCGCGGTGGCGGCCGGCCTCGGTCTCGGCGTCGTGGAAAACGTGGCGGCGGGCGAGATCTCCTCGTCATATCGCCAGCTCTTCGTATATGGCGTGCTGCTCGTCTACCTGCTGGTGCGAGACGTTCTCGGCGAGGGCGGCTTCGTGGCACGGGTACGCCTCGCGCGAGCATCCGGCGGCCTGCGGCAGCGCAGGAGGCTGCGCCGAGCCGTGAGCGCGGGTGCGGGTCACGTGGCCCTCGCACGCGCGAGTGGCGACCGCATGCGCCGCGAGCCGCGATGGGCGATGCTGCTGCCGCTCGTGCTGCTCACGCTGATGGCGCTGGCCCCACTGGTGCTCGAATCCGGGAGCCAGGCGATGAGCGCGGCGATCGTGATCCTGCTCTCGGCGGTCGCCGCCACCGGTCTGACCTTGATACTCGGGCTGGGTCGCATGTTCAGCCTCGGGCACGCGGGCTTGGTGCTCATCAGCGGCTACACGGTCGCGATCCTTACCGTCAACCACGCTTGGAATCCGTGGGTCGCGCTTGCGGTGGGAGTCCTGCTCGCAGTCGTCGGAGCGTTCATCATCGGGTGGCTGACGCTCAGGCTGCAGGGCTTCAACCTGGCGATCGCAACGCTCGCGATCCACCTCATCCTGCTCGTGTTCGTCACTCAGGCGACGAGCTTCACCGGCGGCGAGCGCGGGATCGTCGGCGTGCCGGCTCTCAAAGTCTTCTCGCTCACCACGGAAAGCCAGCACGACTTCTACTGGATCACGTTCGTGGCGCTGCTCATATGCCTGCTGGTCGCCCGAAACCTGACCAAGTCGCGCGTCGGTCGCTCGTTGCGCGCCGTGGGCTCTGAGCAGGACGGCGCCAGCATGCTCGGCGTCAACGCCTTTCGCATGAAGTTGATGGTCTTCGTGATCGGCGGCGCGATGGCTGGCCTGGCCGGTGGCCTGTGGGTGTTCTACCTGTCGCTAGCGGCGCCTGAAAACTGGGGCTTCGCCCTCACGATCAGCCTTGTGACATACGTGGTGGTCGGGGGACTGACCAACGTGTACGGCGGCGTCGTCGGCGCCGTCGTGGTGGGCGCCGTCCAGTACCTGGTCACCTCGCAGACCGCCGGCCTCGGCGAATCATCATCCGAGTACGAAGTGCTGCTGAACGGCGCGTTCCTGATCATCTTCCTGCTCATCTTCCGGCAGGGCATCGCGGTGGCGCTCAGCGTCGAGCGGGTCAAGGGCTACGTCGCCCGCATACGGCGAGGCAAAGGCGCGTTGCGGGGGCCGACGGAGGGGGGCCCGAGCGCGGGACCGATGGTGCAGACGGGCACGGCCGGCTCCGCGGTGGCTGGAGCGAGTAGATGAGCGCGCCCGCGGCAACCACGCCGGCAGGCGGCGTCGCGGCCAGCGAGCCGCTGCTCTGCGCGCGAGGTCTCATCAAGCGCTTCGGCGGGTTCGTCGCCGTCAGCAACGTGGACGTCGACGTGCATGCCGGTCACATCACGGCGATGATCGGGCCCAACGGCGCCGGCAAGTCGACGGTCATCAACCTGCTCTCCGGCGCGCTGCTGCCCACAAAGGGCAGCGTCACGATCGGCGGCCAGTCGATCGTCGGACGCGGCTCGCACGAGGTCGCTCGGATGGGCGTGGCGCGCACCTTCCAGACGCCGCGGCTGTTCGACGGGCTGAGCGTCGGTGAGTCGATGATGCTGCCACGGGCGCTGTTCGCCAAGAGCAGCTATCTGGAGTGCTTCGTGCATTCGCCGCGCACGCGCAAGGACGAGGCCGGAGGGTGGGAGTCGGCGCTGGATTGGCTCTCGTTCGTAGGCCTCGCAGATGTCGCCGAGATGCCGATGAGCGCATTGCCGGTCGGCAGCCAGCGCCTGGTAGAGGTCGCGCGGGCGCTTGCGCTGGAGCCTGACATCGTGCTGCTGGACGAGCCTGCGGCCGGCCTGGACCACACAGAGACCGAGCGCTTGGCGCGGCTGATCGAGCAGATCGCGCAGAGCGGCATCGGCGTGCTGCTGGTGGAGCACGACATGCACCTGGTGATGTCGGTGGCGGACACTGTGGTCGTGCTGGATGCCGGGGTCTGCATCGCCACGGGCACTGCCACCGCGGTCAGCGAAGACCCGACGGTCATAGAAGCCTATCTGGGCGTGGTGAACGACAAGGGTGCGGGCGAGGTGAAAGATGTCTGAGACGCGCAACGGCGCGACGCCCCACGCGCTCGCGGTCGAGAACGTCACCAGCGGCTACGGCCCGGTCACCGTTCTGCGTGAGGTGAGCGTGACGGTAGCGCAGGGGGAGATCGTCGCGATCCTGGGTAGCAACGGCGCCGGCAAGAGCACGCTGATGAAGACGATCGCAGGGCTGCTGCGACCGAGCGCCGGCCGAGTGCTGGCCTACGGACGCGAGGTGTCCAGGCTCGCGCCGGAAAAGATCACCTCTGCCGGAGTGATGATGGTGCCGGAGGGCCGCCAGCTCTTCGGGGAGCTCTCGGTCGCGGACAACCTGCTGCTCGGCGCCTACCTGCACAAGCGGGAGCGTGAGCAGAACAGGAAGCAGTTGGAGATCGTCTACGACCTGTTCCCGATCCTGAAGGAGCGCCTGCGGCAGGCCGCGGGAGGCATGAGCGGCGGCCAGCAGCAGATGGTTGCGATCGCGCGAGGACTGATGGCACGGCCGCGCGTGCTGCTGCTCGACGAGCCCTCACTGGGCCTTGCGCCCCAGGTGATTGAACAGGTGTTCGCGGCGCTGGCTCGGCTGCGGGAGCTCGGCACGACGGTGCTGATCGTCGAGCAGAACGCGCTTCAGGCGCTGGATCTCGCCGACCGTGCCTACGTGTTGGAGCGTGGCCGCGTGACGATCGAGGGCGCCGCGGGCCAACTGAAGGACGATCCGCGGGTGAGAGCGGCGTACCTCGGCCCGCGCGGTGAGCCGGCCACGCCATGAGGTCGCAACGCCCCGGTCGAGGCTCGAGCGCTCGATCCGGTGGGATCGCTACGACGAGACGCCCGCGTCTATGCCGAGCTCGGCGGCCGCCCACGGCCGCAGGTCGCGCTTGAGGACCTTGCCAGACGGCGTTCGAGGCAGCGGCGCATCCCTGATCAGCACCTGTCGCGGACGCTTGTAGCCGGCCAGAAGCCGCTCGCACTCTCTCTGCACGGCCTCGGGCGTGGCAGCCGGGCCGGAGGGCACGACGATCGCGACGACCGTCTCGCCCCAGCGCTCGTTGGGCACGCCGACGACAGATGCCTCGGCGATGTCGTCGAGCCGGTAGATGACGTCCTCGATCTCCTTTGGGTAGACGTTCAGCCCTCCGGAGATGATCATGTCCTTCTGGCGGCCGGTGATCGTCAGGAACCCACCGGCGTCGATCGTGCCCGAGTCACCCGAGTTGAACCAGCCGTCGGCGAACGAGGCCGCGGTCGCGTCCGGTCGGCGCCAGTATTCGCGCATGCTCGCCAGCGAGCGCAGGAGCACCTCGCCCTCGCCTCGCGCGGCAATCGCGCCATCTGCCTCGCGCACGGCGATATGTGTGATCGAGCAGGGCCGACCGGCCGAGCCGGCGTGGCTGATCGCCTCCTCCGGGCGCAGCGCGGTCGCGATCGTCGGGAACTCGGACATGCCGTAGCCCTGCAGCACGCTGCAGCCCGGCAGCTCCTGATCGACCGCTTCGATCACCGCGCGCGGCACCGGCTCGGCACCGGAGATGATCCAGCGCAGGCGCGAGTCGCGCAGGCGCGCGAGGTGCTCGGGGCTGGAGAGCAACTGCTTGAGCAACGTCGGCACGAGGAAGGTGTGCGTCACCTCTCCGGCGCAGGCCGCATCGACGATGCGCTCGATCGTGGCGCCGCCCGTGGAGAGCATCACCGAGTGCCCGCCGATCCACCACAGGGGCAGGATCAGGTTGTTGAAGCCTGCCGCCCAGGACATCGAAGGCACGGCCAGGTATGAGTCCTCGGCGGTGAGCCCGAAGTCGGCGACCTGGTGGTAGCTGTTCCAGAGCACGCCGCCATGCGTGTGCGCAGCACCCTTCGGGGAGCCTGTGGTGCCGGATGTGTAATAGAGGATGAAGAGATCCTCGACCCCGGGCCCGGCGAGCTCGTGTGCGCTCGCTCCCTCCAGCATCCCCTCGTAGCCGATCGCCGTGGCGCCGGCCGGCGTGGGCACCGCGCCTACGGTCACGAGCAGCTCGGGTAGCCGACCGAGGCCCGCCAGCACCTGCTCGGCGCCGGCGTCGACGATCAGGCAGCGCGGTTCGCTGTCGTCGAGCACGAACTCGACCTCGTATGTGGAGAGCAGGACGTTGACTGGAACGCAGATCGCGCCCAATGCGGCGATGCCGAGGAACGACTCCGACCAAGGGTGGCCGTTGCGTAGCAGCACGGCCACGCGGTCGCCGGGGCGCACGCCCGCTTCGCGCAGGCCGTTGGCCAAGCGCAGAGCGCGCTCGCGAAGCTGCGCGAAGCTGCGGCGCTGCCCGTCGAAGACGAGCGCCGTGCGGTCCGCGTAGGGGCCGCTCGCGATCCGGTTGACAACCGAGAAGACGTTCTTGAACACGACGTCAGTCTCCCTGCTCGCCCCGGCCGGCGATCGCCCCTGCCCGCGCGCCGCTGGAGCATCCGACAATCGCCGGCCGCCGCGGTCGCTGCGGCGGCGATTCGGTATCCGATGATTGACCTGCCGGCAAGCCGCCGGACGGAGAACCGATGGAGGGTAACCATGCCTGACCCGCAGCTCGCGCAACTGATCGATCACCATGAGATCTCGAAGGTCTTGATTCGCTACGCCCACGCTCTCGACGCGCGTGACTGGGAGCTGCTCGGCACCTGCTTCGCCGCGGACGGCGTCACCGACTACGGCGAGCTGGGCGGCATCAACGACGGTCGCGAGCGGATCGTCGGGCTCTGCCGCGACGCGCTGTCGGGCCTCGACGCCAGCCAGCACCTGATCGGCTCTGTGGCGATCGAGCTGAATGGCGACGAGGCGAGCGCGGTCTGCTATCTGCAGGCACAGCACGTGTTCAAGGGCGCCGATGGCGGAGAGAACTTCCTGGTCGGCGGCACCTACAGAGATCGCCTCGTGCGCGCGCCCGAGGGCTGGCTGATCGCCCATCGCACGCTGCAGGCGAGCTGGGTGGAAGGCAACCCGGCGGTGTTCGAGCTGGCCGCTGCGCGCTGGGCCAAGGCGCAGCAGCCGCAAGCATGACCGTCCGCTCAGGCAGTCCGACGATGGATGAGCAGGCGCTGCTTGCCTATCTCGCATCGCAGCTTCAGCTCGACGGTTGCGAGCAGGCCACCGTGAGGCGCTTCGACTCCGGCCATTCGAACCTCACCTATCTGGTTCAGGTCGGCGA
Organism: Solirubrobacterales bacterium; assembly: GCA_027315115.1. GTDB lineage: Bacteria > Actinomycetota > Thermoleophilia > Solirubrobacterales > Solirubrobacteraceae > Palsa-744. Next base: position 52,507 of record DAHUYQ010000010.1, read on the forward strand.
GCGGCGCTACGTGCTGCGGCGCCCGCCCGCCGGCCCGCTGCCACCGACGGCGCACGACGTGCTGCGCGAGTATCGCGTCCTGCAGTCGCTGCGCGGCGTGCGCGCGCCACGTCCGGTGCTCGCCTGTGAAGACCCCTCTGTGATTGGGGCGCCGTTTTACCTCATGGAGTTCATTGATGGCTTCATCGTCGGGGAAGCGCTGCCGCCGGAGCTGGGCGACGGACGCGCGGCGGCGCGCCGCGAGGTCGGCGACGAGCTGGTCGGCGCGCTGGCCGAGATCCACCTGCTCGACTGGCGGGCCGCCGGCCTCGGTGGGATGGCACGCTCCACCGGCTATCTCGAGCGCCAGATGCGGCGCTGGAGCAGTCAGTGGGAAATCAACCGCACCCGCCGGATTCCCGCGCTGGAGCGGCTCGAGCGGCTGCTGCGGAGTCGCAGGCCGCGCTCGGAGCGCGTGACGCTCGTGCACGGCGACTACAAGCTCGACAACCTGATCTTCTCGCGCGCGCCACAGGTGCGCTGCCTGGCCGTCGTGGACTGGGAGATGGCCGCGATCGGCGATCCGCTCGCCGACCTCGGCTATCTGCTGGCCTTCTGGCTGCAGCCGGGCGAGGCCGCCATCGGCCCGCTGTCGCTCGGGCGCGTCAGCGCCGAGCCGGGCTTCCACACGCGCGCCGAGCTGCGCGAGCGCTACGAGCAACTGACAGGCTGGCCCACCGACCGGTTGCACTGGTACGAGGCGCTTGCCCTGTGGAAGTTCGCGATCCTGCTGGAGGGCAGCTACCGGCGCTACCTGGCCGGCACGACCGACGACCCGTTCTTCGCCGAGCTCGACGAGGGCATCCCGCTGATCGCCGAGCGCGCGCTCGCGATCCTCGCGGCCGCTGAGGAGCACTGAGCAGCGAGGGCTCGGCCAGGGCGATCAGCAACTGCCTGGATATGGCAGCTCGAGACCCGGGAAGGCGCCGCGGTGAAAGAGCAGCGGCCGGCTTCCGCGCTCTACCTCGAGCTCTGTGACGGAGCCGAGCACCAGCGAGTGATCGCCGGTCTCGATCTCGCGCTCGAGCCTGCAGTCGATCCAGGCCACCACTCCGTCGAGCAGCGGCGCGCCGCTGGGCGCCGGCCTCCAGGTCACGCCCGCGAACTTGTCCGCGCCCGACTGCGAGAAGCGCCTGCACAGCCCGGCCTGATCGTCGGCGAGCACGTTCACGCAGAAGCGACCGGCCGATCTGATCGGCGGCCAGCTAGTCGACTCGTGGCCCACGAAGAAGCCGACCAGCGGCGGCTCCAGCGAGACCGATGCAAACGAGCCCACCGCCACCCCGGCCGGTCCTCCCGGGGTGCTGCCGGCGACGATCACGACGCCTGTCGGGAAGTGGGAGAGCACATGGCGAAAGCGCTTCTGTCGCGTGGTGCAGCCGCTCACGTGCTCATTCAGGCCAGGCCGGCGAAGCCGGCTGCCTCCTCGAACAGCAGGGGCACGTCGGCGGCGAGTTTGCGCGCGTACTCCGAGCTGACGTCGCCCGCCACGAGCAGGGCGTAGGCGCCCTCGACGATCGCCGCCAGCTTCCAGAAGGCGAGCGCCATGTAGTAGTGCAGATGCTCGACCGAGCGCCCCGTCAGCTCGCAGTAGCGCTCCGCCAGGGCGGCGCGCGACGGCGCCCCCTCGACATAGCTGAAGCCCTGGACGCTCGGCATCGCACGTGGCGCCGGACGCTGGTTGCTCCAGAAGGCGAGCAGGAGGCCGAGATCGATCAGCGGGTCGCCGATCGTGGACATCTCCCAATCGATGATCGCCGCCACTCGCGACGGTCGCGACTCCGTCACCAGGCAGTTGTCGACATGGAAATCGCCGTGGATGATCGCGGGCGGCTGCGCCGGCGGCCGGTTGGCCTCGAGCCAGACGGCGAGCTCGCGAAAGAGCGGCAGGTCGCGCACCTCGCGCGCCTCGTACTGGCGCCGCCAGCGAGTCACCTGGCGGTCGAGGAAGCCCTCGGGACGGCCATATCCTTCGAGCCCCAGCTCGCGCCAGGGTGCCGAGTGCATGCGCGCCAGCGCCTCGACCACGGCGAAGCCGACCTCGCCGACGGCGTCCTCGCCGAAGCCATCGGGCAGGCTCTCCGTCAGCGCGCAGCCGGGCACGTGCTCCATCACCAGGAACGGCACGTCGAACACCTGCGGGTCCTCGCACAGCGCGAGCGCGCGCGGCGCCGGGACGTCGCTGGGCTCCAGCGCGCGCAGGATCCGGAACTCGCGCTCCATGCTGTGCGCCCCGTGGCCCAGTTGCGCGGCCGGCGGTCGCCGCAGGATGCGCAGACCTGCGTCGGTCTGCAGCAGCATCGTCTCATTCGAGTTGCCGCCGCTCAACGGCCTCAGCGATCGCACCTGCTCGCCGAGGTTGATCGCCACCCATCGCTGCAGCGGCTCCGTCTGCGTCTCGGCTGGCATCGCGCCATCATGGGCCCCGGCGGCCGGGCCGTCGCCGTCGCCTGCGCGGAGAGCTTGTAGCAATCGACAAGCATCGCCCGGCCTCTGCTCGCGCGCCGTGGACCGAAACCTAGGATGCCCTGCGTGTCGCGGAATTTCGAGAAAGAGCCAGGGCTCGACCGCGCATACCTGGCCCCCCTCGCCTCGCTCGCATCACGCGGCGCATGAGTGGCGCAGCAGACGGCTTCGACCTCACCGGCCCGCTCGCAGGCGGCCCGCTCGCGGGCGTGCGCGTGCTCGACCTCACGCGCCTGCTGCCGGGCGCCTTCTGCATGTCGCTGCTCGCGGACTTCGGGGCCGAGGTCGTGAAGGTCGAGCAGCCCGGCATCGGCGACTACATGCGCTGGGGCGAGCCGCGGATCGGCGGCGAGTCGGCGGCCAGTTGGGTGACTGACCGCAACAAGCGCTCGATCGCGCTTGATCTGAAGCGACCGGAGGGCGTTGCTGTGCTCAAGCGCCTGGCGGCGCAGGCGGAGGTGATGGTCGAGGGCTTCCGCCCCGGCGTCGTGGCCCGCCTCGGCATCGACTACGAGGCGATGCGCGCTGTCAATCCAGCGCTCGTCTACTGCTCGATCTCCGGCTACGGCCAGCACGGCCCGCTGACCGCCGCGGCTGGCCATGACATCAACTACATGGGTCGTGCCGGCCTGCTGTCGATCACCGGCCCCGCCGACGGCGACCCGGCGGTGCCGGGAGTGCAGATCGCCGACCTGGCCGGCGGCGGGTTGCTGGCGGCCGTTGGGATACTCGCGGCGCTGACGAAGGCTCGCGCCGGCGGGAGCGGCGATCACGTCGATGTGGCGATGACCGACGGCGCCTTCGCGCTGCAGTCGATCCATCTCGGCGACTACTTCGCCAGCGGCGTCGTGCCGGCACGTGAGCAGATGGCGCTCAACGGTCGCTACCCGTGCTACGGCGTCTACCGCTGTCGCGACGGGCGGCACATCACCGTCGGCGCGCTGGAGCCGCGGTTCTTCGCCGAGCTGTGCCGCGGCGTCGGCCGCGAGGATCTGATCGACACGGCTTTCGAGGAGAGCGCCAAGCAGATCTGGCGCGAGGTCTTCCTGGCGCGCGACCGCGACCGGTGGCTCGCCGACCTGGAGGGCTTCGACGCATGCGTGGGGCCCGTGAACGACTTCGCCGAGGCCTGCCGCGATCCTCAGATGATCGCGCGCGAGATGATCGTCGAGATCGCAGACCATGCGGGCGGCAGGCACCGTCAGGTGGGCGTGCCGATCAAGCTGCGAGAGCATGCCGGCACTCTCCGCACGCCTGCTCCGCGTCTCGGCGAGGCAACCCGGGAATACCTGGAGCTGGCCGGCTGCCCGCAGTCGGAGATCGAGCACCTGCTGGCGGAGGGGATTGCGGCGGAGCACGGCTCGGATGACCACGCCCGGGTGGCCTCCGAGTCCTCCACGTCGGCCTAGCGTCCGGCCGCCCGCGGTCGTGCCTGCGGTCGCGGTCGCGCCATGCGCCTGCGTCCTGCGCCTGCGTCCTGCGCCCGCGTCCTGCGCCCGCGCGGACCCCGCTCAGCTCATCGGCATGGCGGCCAGCAGGCCGCCGTCCACCGGCACGACAGCACCTGTCATGTAGGGAGTCCCAGCCACCCAGTCGACGACCGTGGCAATCTCCTCCGGGGTCGCCGTGCGCCCGATCGGGATCGCCGCGATGATCCGCTCGCGCGCACGCGGGTCGAGCGCGGCTGTCATCTCGGTGTCGGTAAAGCCCGGCACCACGAGGTTCACCGTGATGCCCTTGCGGGCGAGCTCGACCGCAAGCACCTTCGTGAGGCCGGTCAAGCCCCCCTTGGCCGCGCCATAGGCGCTGTCGCCCGGAAACCCGCGCAGGCCGACGACTGCGCCGATGTTGACGATCGCCGCACCCGCCTGCATGTGCCCGAGCGCCAGTCGCGACATCGACCACGGCGCCGCGAGGTCGACGTCCAGCACCGCCGCGAAGTCGTCGGGGTGAAGGCGCGTTATCCGGCCGCTGCGATGGATCCCCGCATTGTTGACCAGCACATCGAGCGCGCCGAAGCGCGCGACCGTCTCGGACACCATCGCCTCCCGCGCTTGGGGATCGGCGACATCGGCGGCGATTCCGAGGGCACGCTCGCCCATCTGCGCGGCGATCTCCAGTACCTCCCGGCCGCGCGCCACCAGAGCGACATTCTCCTCGCGCGCAATCGCGCGGCGCGCGAGCGCGAGCCCGACGCCTCGCGATCCCCCTGTGATCAACCATGTGCGTGACACGGCGCGAAGCATCGCCGAGCCACGACGCTTTCACATGCGCCGACGCGGAGGCGCCTTGGAGGAATGCACAACCCCGGCGGCGTTGGCAGACCACGGCCGCGGCGGCATGGGCGTTAGATGTCGTCAGCTGATTCGCGGCGCCGGCGGCCGTACGCCGCGGTGGCGCGGCCGCAGACGTCACAGCTTGAAAGCGTCAATCGAGGGAGCCCGGAATGAAGTTCGGTTTGTTCTATGTATTGGAGTGCCCCGACCACGATTACCGGCGGGCGTACGCGGAAATGCTCGACCAGATCGAGTATGCCGAGAGCCTCGGCTTCGACAAGGTGTGGCTGGCCGAGCACCACGGCTCCGACTATGGGTCCATGCCCTCCCCGCAGGTCGCCGCCGCTGCGATCGCCGAGCGCACCAGCACGATGCGGATCGGCGTGGCCGTCAGCAACATCACCTTCGCTCACCCGGTGCGCATCGCCGAGGACTACGCGATGGTCGACAACATCAGCAACGGTCGCCTCGACTTCGGCGTGGGGCGCGGCTACCAGCCCCGCGAGTTTCACGCGATGGGCATGGACGACAAGATGTCCCACAGCCGCGAGATCTTCGCCGAGTCCCTGGACATCATCCAGGGGCTTTGGAGCAACGAGAAATTCTCGTACGAGGGCAAACACTTCAGGCTCGAAGACGTCGACTGCCGTCCCAAGCCCGTGCAGTCGCCGCCCCCGATCTACGTGGCGGCGATCAGCCCCCAGACATTCGACCTGGTCGCCGAACAGGGCCACAACATGCTGATCACGCCGACGCTGATGACGCTGCCGGAACTGACGGACTTCGCCATCGAGGCCAAGCGCAAGCTGATCGCGCACGGCCGCGACCCGTTGACGCTGAACTTCCCGATGAACTGGCAGATCCACCTTGCGCCCACCGAGGAGCAGGCGCTGGCGGAGACCGAGAGCGCGTTCCTGTGGTACTTCGACGAGGTGATGAAGCACGTGCCTCAGGGCGCCAACGTGCCGCCCACCTACGAGCGCTATGCCGAACTCGCCGCCGCGGCGGCAGAGGCCGGCGGGCTGTCGGTCGCCGGCCTGCGCGAAGGCGGCATCGTGCTGCTGGGCACGCCGGATGATGCCATCAGCGAGCTCAGCCGTCTGCACGACGAGATGGGCCTGCAGGAAATCTCCTGCTGGATGCGCATCGGCGGGCTTGACGACAAGGCGGTGCGCTCGTCGATCAAGCTGATGGCCGAGGAGGTCATCCCGGCGCTCAAGGATGCCGGGCCGGTCATCCCGAAGCCGCTGCGAGACGAGGCGTCGGTGAACGTGTAGGCCGACGCGTCGCTGTAGGTCCGGCGGCGGCGTTCTCGTCGCGCCGGACCGGCTTTACGGCCGGGTCGCTCGGGCGGAGCGACCCGGCCACGAGCCGGGAGTCCGGTCAAGTGGAGCGATAGGGAGGTACGAGGTGGCTTATCTGGAGGTCGACGGCGGACGTCGTCTCTACTACGAGGACCATCGAGGCGACGGCCGTGCGGTCGTGCTGATCCACGGTTGGGGCGTGAGCACCCGCTGCTGGGACACGGTGCTGCCGGCGCTCTGGGAGCAGGGCAGTCGCGTGGTCACGCTGGACCTGCGTTGCAACGGACGGTCGGACAAGGACTTCTCCGACGTCTCGATCGACGCGCTCGGGGGTGACGTCGTCGCGCTCGTCGACGCGCTGCGGCTGCAGCGGCCCGTGCTCAACGGCTGGTCGGCCGGGGGCGCGGTGGTGGTCGAGGCGGCCGCGCGGCTCGGAAGCCGTCTCGGCGGGCTCGTGCTGACCGGCGGCGCTACGCCCCGCTACACCAAAGCGGCCGACTGGGAGTGGGGCGACACGCTCGAGGGGGTGCAGGGCACGATCGCCGCGATCCGAGCCGATCGCGCGACCGTGCTGGCCGGCGTCGCCGCAGCCGTCTGCAACGTCGACGTCGGCCAGCGCGTGGTCGACTGGATGCACGGCATGTTCCTGGAAGCCGGACCGCGCGGGGACGAGTGGCTGATAGACCTCGCGCAGGTCGACCAGCGTGGACAGCTCGGCCAGATCGCCGCGCCGTCGCTGGTGCTTGCCGGTCGTCACGACACATTCGTCGCGCACGACGCTCAGGCGGCGGCCGCCGAGTTGCTGCCCGACGCGCGCCTCGTCAGCTTCGAGCAGAGCGGGCACGCTCCGTTCCTCGAGGAGGGCGAGAGGTACTGCCGCGAGCTCGTCGACTTCGTCGCCGCGCTATAGCCCACAAGGAGGATCAAATGACCGACGAGACAACGACCTCGCGTGACGAGGTCCGCTTCGGGCTCTGGTACGACTTTCGCAACCCGGCCCAGTGGCGGCGTCCGTTCGAGCAGCTCTACGCGCAGGTGCTCGAGCAGATCGCCTGGGCCGAGGAGCTCGGCTTCGGCTCGGTGTGGCTGACCGAGCATCACTTCTGCGATGACGGCTACACGCCGTCCCCGCTGGTGATCGCCGCCGCGATCGGTGCGCGCACCAAGGACATGCGGATCGCCACGAATCTGATGCTGCCGGCGCTGCACAACCCCGTGCGACTCGCCGAGGATGCCGCCACGCTGGGCATTCTCACCGACGGCCGCTTCGACCTCGGCGTGGCGATCGGATATCGCGAGGTCGAGTTCGACGCCTTCGGCCAGCGTGTCGTCAACCGTGTCAGCCTGCTCGAAGAGAGCGCCGCGATCGCGCGCAAGGCCTGGGCTGGCGAGTCTGTCGCCTTCGAGGGCAAACGCTTCCGGCTGCCAGACGTGCGCGTCTCGCCTGTGCCCACGCGCACCCCCGGGCTCCTGATCGGCGGCATGACCGAGCCCGCGATCGAGCGCGCCGCCCGGCTCGGCGATGGCTTCCTGAGCACTCAGAACGAACACCATCAGATGTACATCGACGCGCTGGAGCGGCTCGGCCGCGACCCGCTCGAGGGTCGCATCTACGCCGGTCAGTGGACGATCGTCGACGAGGACCCTGAGCGCACCTGGGCGGCGATCGGCGACCACGCCCTCTACCAGCTCAACGAGTACATCGGCTGGGGCTCCTTCGGGCCGCCCGACCAGGTGCCGCGCTTCGAGAATCGCGATCAGATCGTCGAGGGCGGCGGCTTCGTGCTGCGGGACGGGCCGGCCGAGGTGGAGATGCTGGTCGAGATGCTGACTGCGCGCCCCCAGATCCGCGACGTGCACTTCTGGGCGCGACTGCCCGGGGAGCCGGTCGAGAGCGGCTCGCGGCGGATGCAGTACATCGCCACTCACGTGATCCCACAGGTCCGTGCGCGGCTGGCCGCGCACTCCTCCGACGCGCTCGCCGGCTGAATGCGCGGGGGTTGACAAGCGGGGTGACTTGTGGCCATTCTTGTCGCATGGGGCCATCCAATCGCGGCCGGGGATCGGCAGCCCGAGCCGGGGTGCGTCGCAGATCATGCCGGTGAGGCTCCGGGCGCCCAGATGCCACGCCGGCGCGGCGGTTGCGCGCGGCGAGCGCTTCCGGGGCATCGTGCACGCGCACCGCTGGAGCTTCGTGGCGGCCGGCGTCCTGCCCGCAGGTCGCGTGGCCGCCGTTCCGGCGCTGCCGAGCCCGACTGGCAGGCCGCGGAATCGCTCCTGGCGGAGCTCGTGCACGGCGAGCGTCGCGCCGGTCCGCTGGAGGGCCGCGCGAGCCTGCTCGGCGTCCCGCTGTCAAGGCCACATGTGCTCGTGCTGGTCACCAGTCGCGAGCGTCGCGTGCCGCTGCCGTCCTCGCGCGAGGTCAGCGGCGCCTTCACGGCCGCCGGCGGGTATGTGACCGTGCTCGCCGCCGGTTTCGCTGGGGGAGTGGTCGCGATGGTGCCTGTGCCCGACGGTCCCGTGAGAGGCGTCATCGACGCCGTTCGGGAGCTGGTCGCGGGCGTGCTGGAGCGATTGTCGGCCGATGGCCCGCTGATCGGCGCCGTCTCGACGATCTGCCGCTGTGCGCAGGACTACGTGGGCGCCTACAACGAAATTCGCGAGGTCGCCGAGCTTGCGCAGCGCATGTATGGCGAGAGAGTCAACACCGTGCTGGCCGTCGACGACTTCGGAGCCGGCCGTCTGCTCCTGCTCGGCAACGACCGGCATCTGGCCGAGCGCTTCGTCGTCGATGTGCTCGGCTCGCTGCTGGACCCCGACGACGGAAAGCAGGTCGACCTGCTGAGAACGCTGGCGGCATTTCTCGGCGTCTCGCACAACGTCCGCCGTTGCGCCGAGCGCCTTGGTGTACACGAGAACACGGTTCGCTACCGCCTCGCTCGCATCGAGCAGATGACCGGCCTGGCCGTCAGCGTCGACTCCGACGCCCAGTTGACGGTCCAGCTCGCGCTGCTGGTGCTGCGCCTGCAGGGACGCCTGCCGTATGAACATGGCGTCCGGCGCGAGCGGTCAGGCCGATGCGACGGGGCGCCACCGCCGGCGGCCCACGGCGGAGCTTGAGACGACGCCGATGCCGAGCGGTGCGCGTTGCGTGGCTGAGAGCGCCGAGCGGCCTGGCCGGGGGGATCTGCCTCGTGCGCGCCCCTGGCGCGATCGGTGGGCTCGGTCGCCTGAGGCGCCGGTGCCGGCGGCGATCGCCGAGCTGCTGCGCGGCCGGCCGCTGGTGGTCGTCGACGAGCGCGGCGATGGCCAGGTGGTCGTCGCGGGCGCGCGGGTGCGACCGGCCACGATCTCGTTCATGGCCGTGCATGCGTGCGGGCCGGTGTCGGTCGCGATCGCGCCCAAGCGTGCAAATGAGCTTGGCCTGCGCCTGCAGCCGGGTCGTAGCGGCCGACCGTTCCTGGTGTCGGTCGAGGCGCGCTCAGGCGTGACGACCGGCATCTCGGCGGCGGATCGCGCTCGAACGATCGCATTGCTCGCCGAGGTGACCACGGCGCCGGCGCAGCTCACGACGCCTGGCCACATCGCGCTGATCGCGACCGACGTCGACGGCGTGCTCGGCAGGAGCGGAGTCGAGGAGGCGGCGGTCGATCTGACGCGGCTCGCCGGGCTGCAGCCGGTTGCGGCTGTCTGCCCGATCATGGACGGTCAGGGTCGGCCGGCGAGCGGCGCCACCGTGTCGGGCTTCTGCGCCGAACACGGTCTGCGTCTGCTGCGCGCAGCCGAGCTGATCACATACCGTCGCTGTCGCGAGGAGGCTGTCGAGCGGGTCGTCGAGACGCGCCTGCCGACGTCTGCCGGCACTTTCCAAGCGCTCGGCTACCGTTCGCTTTGCAGCGGCGACGAGCACCTCGCGCTGGTCTGCGGCCAGCCGGGCGGGGCGCAGCGCGTCCCTGTGCGAGTCCAGCGCCATTGCGTGCTCGGCGAGGCGCTGCACGCGCGCAGCTGCGGCTGTCGCGCGCATCTCGACGCGGCGATAGCGGCGATCCAGGCGCACGGCTGCGGCGTGATCGTCCAGCCGGCCGCGCACCGGGCGCCCGGCATCTCCGCCCACTGGCCGGCGAGCCCGGCGGCCGCCCGCGCCGGGCGTGGATGCGAAGCGCAGGCAGATCACGTCGGAGGCGAGACGACGGCGGGCGGTCCGGCCGAGCTGGCTGCGCTGCGCCACGAGAACGCGCTGGTGGCGCGCATCCTGTGCGACATCGGCCTCGGATCCGCGGTGCTGCTGTGCGCTCCCGGTGAGTGCCCGCGCCACCTCGAGCCGCACGGCGTGGCGGTCGCAGGCCACGCGGCCCTCGACTTCCAGCCAGCAGACATCCGATCAGCAGAGGGAGCGGCAAGTGCCTAGATTGCAGGGTGCCTACTATCTGACCGGCGACATGGACCGGGCCGTCGCCTTCTATCGCGACACGCTCGGTCTTGCGTTGAAGTTCCAGGACGGACTCGAATGGGCCCAGTTCGACGGAGGGGGAGCGAGCTTCGCGCTCGCCTCGCCGGCCGAGGGCGCCAGCGGTGCGGTCGGGGCGACGGTGATCTTCGAGGTCGACGACCTCGATGCCCGCCGCGCGGCGCTCGAGCGGGTGGGCGTGGAGATCGTGGAAAGCCGCGAGGTCTCGCACGGTCGCTCGCTCGCTTTCAAGGATCCTGACGGCAACCTCGTGCAGCTCTTCCAACGGGCGGGCTGAGGGCGTGGTGGGCTACCGCAGCGCGGGCCATCATGCGGTGCTGACGATCGAACGGCCGCAAGCGCGCAACGCGGTCGACCCGGCCGTCGCGACCGGCATCGAGCAGGCGCTCGACCGCGCTGAAGCCGACCGGCAGGTGCGCGTGGTGATCCTCACGGGCGCACCGCCCGCGTTCTGCGCCGGCGCCGACCTGAAGGCCCTCGCCGCCGGTGAAGGCGACCGCCTGTCGACCGCTCGCGGCGGCTTTGCGGGGATCGTCGCTCGTCGCCGCAGCAAGCCGCTGATCGCCGCCGTCGATGGACCGGCGCTGGCGGGCGGCACCGAGATCGTGCTGGCCTGCGATCTGGTCGTAGCCTCGCGCGCCGCCAGCTTCGGCGTGCCCGAGGTGAAGCGTGGCTTGATCGCCGGCGCCGGCGCCCTCTTCCGATTGGGTGCCAAGCTGCCGCCCAATCTCGCCATGGAGATGGTGTTGACGGGCGACCGCCTCGACGCGGTCGCCGCCCACGCGCATGGCTTGGTCAACCGCCTGTGCGCGCCCGGCCAAGCACTCGCCGGCGCTGTCGAGATGGCAGAGCGGATCGCCGCCAACGCGCCCCTGGCGCTCGCCACCGCTCGCGCGGTGATGCTCGACAGCGCAGGCATGACCGAACGCCAGGCCTGGGCCCGCACCGCCGAGGGCAACCGCACGGTGCTCGCCTCCGAAGATGTGCGCGAGGGCATCGCGGCCTTCGTCGAGAAGCGCACACCGATCTGGACCGGGCGCTGACGGTGCGAGGGCGCGGCTTCTCCGAAGGCGTGGGCGGTGATTCGGTGATTGGATGCGGACACCTACCAGTTGCGCCCGTTTACCGACCAGCCTCCGTCGACCGGATAGGTGAGGCCGCTGCAGAAGTCCCCGTCGGGCGAGAAGAAGTAAGCCATCATGCCCGCTATCTCCTCGGGCCGGCCGAGCCGCTTGATCAGGTGCGAGTTGGCGTTCGATTCGCGCATCTCGTCGGTGATGTCCTTGAGGATCGGCGTGTCGATGGTGCCGGGCGCGATCGCATTGACCAGGATGTTGTCCTTGCTGAATTCGAGCGCGGTCTGGATCGTAAGGCCCATCACGCCGGCCTTGGCGGCGGAGTAGGACGCCAGGTTCTCCAACCCCTTGATCGCCGCCAGGGAGGAGATGTTGACGATCTTGCCGCCGCCCTGCTCGATCATGCCGGGAATCACGGCCTGCATCCCGAGCCACACGCCTCGCAGATCGGTGCCGATCACGGTGTCCCACGCCTCGTCTGTGAGGCCGACGACGTTGTCGGGAGAGAGCATGTTGACGACGCCGGCCACGTTGCCGAGCAGGTCGACGCGACCGAAGCGCTCCCTGGTCTCGGCGACCGCGCGCTGCCAGTCCTCGCGCTTGCGCACGTCCATCACCACGCGGTGCGCCTCGCCGCCGGCGGCGAGTATCTCCTGCACGGTGGTGTCGTCGTCTTGGATGTCGCAGATGACCACCTGGGCGCCCTCCTGCGCGCAACGTTGCGCGCATGCGCGCCCTATGCCCTGCACTCCGCCGCTGATGATCGCGACCTTGCCGTCGAGTCTTTTCATCCTTCACCTCACCTGGTTCATAGTGACGCTGCCAGTGTCTTGCACAGCGGCTGGCGCGCTGCCAGCCTCGCCACGTATCCGTTGGCGAGATCTCCAAGCGAGAGGCGGCGGCCGCCATGACCGGCGCGGCAGCATCGGTAGTCGCCATCCTCGAGTGCGCCGGCGGTAATTTCACCATCGCAGCCGCTTGCGTCACCAGAATTGTGCTTTGAGGGAAGGGAGAGATGTATGGCTCAGTGGCAGGACACAGACTCGATTGACGCCACGCAGTATCGGGAGATCGTGCATTCGTTCGGTGAGGTTGCTGCCGCACTGGGCGAGTTGAAGGATCTGACGCCGCTGCTGAGGATGATCGCGACCCGCATCTGCCTCGTCACCGGAGTGCCACGCTGCAGCGTGTATCTGCGCGACGACGAGACGGGACTGTTCCATGGGCAGGTTGGCCATGCAGACCAAGACATCGACGCGCTCGTCAAACGACTCGTCGCGGCCTCGGAAGGCGACGCCTTCACGCACGAGATCCTCGACACCAAGGGCCCTGTGCTGGCGGTCAACGCCCAGAACGATCCGCGGCTCGTCTGCTCCAGGATGCGGGCTTGGAAAGTGCGTTCGATGCTCGGGGTGCCGATGATGCTCCGGGGAGAGGTGATCGGCATCGTGTTCCTCGACGCGGAGGACGAACAGTGGACCTTCACGGATCGGGTGATCGAGGTCGCCTCGACCTTCGCCGACCTCGCGGCGGCTGCGATCGCGCAGGCGCGCCTGACCATAGATCTGCGAAACAGCCTCACGACCGTCGCCAAGCAGAACAAGCTCTTGCGCCAAGCAAGCGCGGTGGACGAGCGGCTCGGGACGCTCTCGGTGGAAGCCGCGACCATCGCCGAGATAGCCGAGGCGGTTGCGGAGCTGACCGGAAAGCCGACGGGAGTCTATGACCACGAGCACCGCCTGCTCGTCGAATCGGTCCCGCCGTGGTTGGAGCGCTCCGATGCGCCCAATATGCCCGACGGGAGCATCTGGAAGCGGCCGGATGTGTCTGCCGCGGTCGCCGCTCTGAGCGATGTGCGCAGCCCGGTGCTCGCGCCGATGCTCGACGCCGGGTTGCAGCGGCGCCTGCTGATCGCTCCGGTCGTCATGCGTCACACGGAGTGGGGAAGGCTCGTGGTGATGGAGCACGGGGTCCGCTTCGGGGCGCTCGATCTTCACGTCGCGCGGCGGGCGGCCATCAGCGTGTCCCTGGAGATGTCGGCCGAGCGTCGGGCGGCACGCTCCGAGTGGGATGCCCGTTCGTCCCTGCTTGGAGAACTCATCCGCGGCAATCGCGACAGCGAGTCGCTCGCACGACGTGCGCAGCACCTCGGCATCGACCTGTTCGCTCCGAAGGCGCTCTGCCTGGTCGCCGCCGTGGACTCGCTCGACGCCCAGCTTCCGGTCGCGTCCGATGTCTCGGCGGCAGTGGTGGAGGCGCATGGCACGCCCGTGCTCGCCACGGGTGTCGCCGAGGGCGTGCTGCTTGCACTCGATCTCGATCCGCGGCTGTCGAGGCGGCAGGCCGGCGAGCGGGCGCGCGCCTCCGTCGAGGCTGGTCTGAAGGCGCTCGAGCCCCTCGCTGGACCGCTTGTCGCCGCGCTCTCTGGCCGATGCGCCGCCGCCTCCGAATACACGCGTGGATACAGCGAGACCTGCGAGGTGCTCGACTGCCTGATGAAGATCGGCGATCCGCACGCATCGAGCGTGCTGTGCGCCGACGACCTCGGTCCGGCACGCCTGTTGCTCGCATCGACCGACCAGGCCGCGGCGCTGCGCTTCTCACGCGATGCGCTCGGCCCGCTGCTGAGCCCTGAACGGGGGATGGTGGATCTGCTGGAGACGCTGCGGGTCTTCTTCGACTGTGGGCGCAGCGTGCGGCGGTCCGCCGAAGCGCTCTCGGTGCACGAGAACACGATCCGTTACCGCCTGGCACGAATCGAGGAGCTGACGGAGCTGCTGGTCAGCGACAGCTCCGACGATCAGTTGACAGCTCAGCTTGCCCTGCTGATCCTGCGTATCAGCGGTGAGCTCGACGGCGAGCAGAACGCTGAAGAGCCGATCCCGTCGCTGGCGCTCCAACAGTCCGCCTGCTGACAGCGGAGCCTTCAGCCGCGCCCCACCGAGAGCACCGGCAGCAGCGCCCGCGTCTGGCGGTGCGCGATCGCCCCCCGCCAGACGCCTGCCGCGTAGGCGAGGTCGTCCAGGAGCCCGAGCGCCGCGGCCCGCAACAGGTCCAGCTCTCCGCTTGCGCGAGCCTGGAGCAGCGCCGGCAGCGTGAGCAGGCCAAGCACGGCCCGCGCCCTCCGGCGCGTGACGATCATCAGGACCGCCGGCACGCCAAGGGTGTCCGCGGGGCTGCCGAGACGCAGCAGCGTCTGACCGCTCGCCTTGGCAAACCAGCCGGCGGCGGCGTCGAGCGGCACTCCACGCCGGCGCGTGCCGCGCGCGAACAGCAGGCCGTCGGCGAGCACGAGCGCCGCGCCCAGCCTCGGGCGACCGCAGAGCGCGAGCGCCGTGCCGGCCACCGCCGCTCGCCGTAGCGCCGACGGCGCGACCCGGCGGCCGTGGCGGGCGGCCAGTGGCCCCGCCGAGCAGCCGTAGTGGAAGCGCCTGGCCAGCATCGCCGCGAGCGTCGAGGGCTCGTCGTGCTCCACGGTCACGGAGGGGTCGTACCGGACGCTCCATCCCGCATCGTGCAGGCGCCAGACGAGGTCGACGTCCTCTCCGTAGCGCAGTGACTCGTCGAAGCCCTGGCCGAGCGCGGACCTGCGCACAAGCAGCGCAGCGCTCGGCACGTATGCGACCGCCGCGCCGGGCCGCACGGCGGCGGGGCGCGCGCCCATGTCCAGCGGGCTGCGGGCGGCGAGGTAGGAAGCGATCGCACGGCGTCGGCGCCGCGGCGCGCTGGCGCCGGCCGGCCGCACGCGCGGCGCGACCGCCCCGAGCGCCGGGTCCGCGAAGTGCCCGACCAGCAGGCGCAGCCAGTCGCGCGAGGGCACGCAGTCGCTGTCCAGGAACGCGACTATCTCGCTCTCCATCCCATCCAGCGCCGCGTTGCGTGCCGCGGCCGGGCCGCCGGAGCACGGGCGCCGTATGAGCCGGGCGCCGTGACGCGCGGCGATCGCCGCGATCGCCTCGCCCTGCTGCTGGGAGCCGTCATCCACGATCCTCACGGCAACGCCCTCCTCCAGCGCCTCCAGGCAGCGGGCGAGCTGCCGGGCTCGATCCCGCACCGGGATCACCACGGTGACCAGCTCACGCGGATCGTGCGGCGCCGGGTGCGGGTGTGCGACGCCCGCGTCCAGCAGCCGTCGCGCCAGCAGCCGCGCGGCCGGAGACTCGGCGCGGCCCTGCGCAAGCTCCTGCAACGCCTGCCGGCCAGCGGTCGAGAGCCGCAGCAGGCGGCGCGGCGATCCGCCGATCAGCACCCCGTCGGTTTCGTGCCGCAAGCGGCCATCCAGGGTGACCTTCAGCCCGGCGGGCAGCGGTCTCACAGCGCCAAGCCGCCGTCGACCGCGACGTCCGCGCCGGTCATCGCGCTTCCGTTTGGTCCCGCGAGCCAGGCGATCATCGCGGCGATCTCCTCCGGCTCCAGCAGGCGCTGGATCGGCTGCTGGGCGGCGAACTGCTCGCCGGAGGAGAGGTCGTAGAGGCGCGCGCTCTCCCTCAGGATCACGGTGTCCGTGGCCCCGGGGCTGACGGTGTTCACGGTCACGCCGCTGCCGCGAAGCTCCAGCGCCAGCGCTCGCGCCATGCCGGTGATGCCGGCCTTCGCCGCGCAGTAGGCCGCGAGCATCGGCATCCCGCGGGAGGCGGCGGTCGAGGCGACCGCGACCAGGCGCCCGGACCGCGGCTGCGGCCGGCGCAGCAGAGCCGGTATGCCGACGCGAGCCGCTGTGAGCGCGCTGCCGAGATTGCCCTCGATCACCGCGGCGAGCTGCTCGCTCGGCATCTCCCAGAGCGGAACCCCGCCGGCGATCACGCCCGCGGCCGCCACGATCACCTCGACGCCGCCGTGGTCGCGCTCGGCCGCGGCGATCACCTGCTCCATCTCCGCTGCGTCGCGCGCGTCCGCGAAGGCAGCCTGCACTCGCTCGCACCCTGTCGACTCCACGACCGCCGCGAGCTCCTCGCGCGTGCCGAGCGCATAGGGCAGCCGCGGGTCATCCTCGCCACGGTCGACCGCGACCACGCTCCAGCCGTCGAGCGCGAGCGCGCGCACCGTCGCCGCGCCGATGCCGCGTGCGGCGCCGGTCACGATCGCGGCGCCTCTCGCAGGCGCCTTCGTGCGTGCACGCTCCCCGCTCATGCGCTCGACCAGTTGTCCAGCAGGTCGAGCATCTGGCGGGTCGCGTGGTCGAGCAGCATGCGGCCGTGCTCCGCTGTGGCGCCGGTGGGATCGCCGAGCACGCCGTTGGGGCTCACGCTGCGCACGCCCTCGCGCGCCAGCCGCGGCAGGATCTTGCCCAGCGGGGCGCGCTCGCCGGGCTCGGCCAACTCCAGGCGCACCCGCGAGGGATCCAGCGCGAGCATGATCGAGGTCTCGACATGCCCGGCATGCGCGTCGCCGGGCAAGCGCGGGAAGAAGGCGCGCACGTCGCGTCCCTCGGCGCGCAGGCGCCGCTCGGCGTTGTGGACGGCCTCGCTGTTGCCGCCATGCGTCGAGACGATCAGCATCCGCGAGAACCGCTCGATCGCCGAGCGTCCGAGCTCCACGAGCAGCAGCTCGATCGCTTCGGAGCCGATCGAGAGCGTGCCGGCGAAGGCTGCGTGCTCGCCGCTGGAGCCGTAGGCGACTGGCGGCGCGACGACCACGCCGCCGCGCCTGCCGGCCAGTCGGAAGGCGAGTGCCTGGGCGATGTCGGTGTCGGTCGAGAGCGGCAGATGACGCCCATGCTGCTCGGTCGCGCCCACCGGCACCGCCAGCAGCGCCCCGCCGGAGGCGAAGTCGTCGGCGTCCACCCAGGTGAGCTCGCCCAGCGCCGTGCTCATCCGGCCGCTTGCACCTCTTCCCTCTCGCCGCCCAGCCGCCGGACGAACCCCTCTGGGACCAGGACGTCGCTTGCCCGCAGCGAGCCGACCGAGTCGCGCGCGAGCCCCAGCAGCGCCGAGTCGATCCCGCCGCGCAGGATGTCGAGCACGTTCTCGACCCCGGCCTGGCCGTTTGCCGCAAGGCCCCACAGGTAGGGGCGGCCGATCATCACCGCTCTGGCGCCGAGCGCGAGCGCCTTCACCACGTCCGCGCCGCGGCGGATGCCGCCGTCCAGCAGCACCTCCACGCGATCACCGACGGCGTCGACGATCGCCGGCAGCGCGCGGATCGAGGCCGGGGTGCCGTCGAGGTTGTTGCCTCCGTGGTTGGAGACCGAGATCGCGCTCGCGCCGATCTCCGCCGCCCGCCGCGCGTCGTCGACGCGCATGATCCCCTTGATCATCAGCGGCCCGTCCCACTGCTCGCGCAGCCACCGCAGGTCCTCCCAGGAGGGCGGCGGCGTCTGCATCCACTCGCCGTATGCCTCGAAGAACCTCGGTGGCGCCTCTCCGGGCAGCGCCATGTTGGGGACCGTCAGGTCTGGTGGCCCTCCGGCGCGCAGCCAGCCGGCCAGCCACCTCGGTCGCGAGAGCGCGGAGGGCGCCAGGCGCAGCATCGCCGCGACGCTCATGCTCTCCGGGATCTGCGGGCTGCCCCAGTCGCGCGCGTGGGAGAAGGTCCAGTCGAGAGTCACGATCAGGCCCGCGGCGCCGGCCTGTCGCGCGCGTGCCAGTCGCTCCGAGATCCGCTCCCGCGCACCGGCCCAGTAGACCTGCATGAACGTCTTCGGGTTGACGGCCAGCACATCCTCGATCGGACTGCTCGCGAACGCGCTCAGTCCCATCGCCGTGCCGCGCGCGGCGGCGGCACGGGCGACGGCGACCTCGCCTTCTGGATGCACCGCCTGCACGCCGACCGGCGAGATCAGCACCGGCAGCGCGATCTGCTGTCCCATCGCCGTCGTCGCGATCTGGCGTTGCGCAGGGGCGCCCGCGACGTGCGGCGCGAAGCCGAGATCCCCGAAGGCGGCGGTGTTCGATGCCAGCGTGACGCCTGCCTCCGCCCCCGCGCGAAGCGCCATGTAGACCGAGCGCGGCAGCGCCCGCTCGGCGCGCCGCTGCGCCTCGGCGACGCTCTCGAACCATCCTCCCGGCATCAGGGCGCTCGCAGGCCGGTCGATGCGTGAGCGGGCTCGCGGCGGTCCGGGCCCACAGGGCTCTGGTCGCACAGGCGAGAGGGCGGGGACTCGATCACCGGAGAGGGCGGGGACTCGATCACCGGCAGCCTGCGCGGCGCGCGTCGGGAGGGCCGCCGCTTGGACATGTCCACCGATGGCATCGGCCGCGGTCCTTTCCCGTGTGCCGCCAGCGCCCGCTCGCCGTGGCCGAGCACGCACTCCGGGTCGGGCCCCTGCAGAGGCAGGCCGGTGAAGAACTTGGCGGCCATGCAGCCGCCGCGGCACGCGTCGAAGAAGCCGCAGCTCCCACACGCCCCCGCCGACTGGGGCTCTCGCAGCTCCCGCAGCAGCGCCGAGTCTCGCCAGACGCCGGCGAAGCCTCCGGGCTCGCGCACGTTGCCGGCCAGGAACTGCTCGTGGATCGCGAAGGGGCAGGCGTACACGTCGCCGACCGGGTCGATCAGGCAGACCACGCGGCCGGCTCCGCACATGTTCAGGCCCGGCAGCGCCTGCCCGTATGCGGATAGGTGAAAGAAGGAGTCTCCCGTGAGAACCTGCTCGCCCTGCGCCAGCAGCCAGGCATGCACCTCGCGCTGCTGCTCGGCCGTCAGCCGCAACTGGTCCCACACCTGCGCGCCGCGCCCGGATGGACGCAGGCGCGTGAGCCGAAGCTGCGCCCCGAAGCGGTCGGCGATCGCCTTCAGCGCGTCGAGCTGCCCGGCGTTCTCCCGCGTCAGCACGGTGGAGACCTTGAACTCGCCGAAGCCCGCCTCGGCGAGGTTGCTCATCGCGTCGACCGCCGTCTGGAAGGAGCCCTGCCCGCGCACCGCGTCGTTGACCTCCGCGGTGGCGCCGTCGATGGAGATCTGCACGTCGACGTAGTCGCAGGCCGCAAGCCGCGCCGCGGCCTGGGCATCGATGCGGCTGCCGTTGGTCGAGAACTTCACCCCCACGTCGTGGGCCTGCGCGTGGTCGAGCAGCTCCCAGAAGTCACGCCGCACGGTCGGCTCTCCGCCGCCGATGTTCACGTAGAAGACCTGCATCCGCTGCAGCTCCTCGATCACCGCCTTGCACTCCCGCGTGCTCAGCTCGCGCGGGTCGCGCCGCCCCGAGCTGGAGAGGCAGTGCGCGCACGCGAGGTTGCAGGCGTAGGTCAGCTCCCAGGTCAGGCAGATCGGCGCGTCGAGACCGGCTTCGAAGTGCTCGACGAGGCTCCTGGCCGTCGCGGCGCTCATGCCGACGCGCCTTTTTGAGGATGGATCATGCCGGCGGCGGCGAGGCTTGCGAGCGCCCGCGCGAAGCGCGGCATCTCCTGCTCGCAGACGCCGGCCGCCAGGCATGCCTCGCGCGCGGTCGCGCGCGTCCCGAGCGTCCTGGCCACCTCATGCAGGCGGCGGTCCTTGAGAAAGCTCAGGCGGCGCGTTCCGAAGTGGTAGGCCAGCGCGCCGAAGCGCTCCGGTCGCAGCGCGACCTGAGAATCGAGTCGCCAGGCGCGATCGAGGTCGATGTGGGCCGACACGGCTGCCCTCAATAGACGCCGCACATGCCGTCGATCGAGACTTCCTCGACGAGCAGGTCTTCGAGCACCAGAGCGTCGTCCGACTCGCCCGCGGTCGCGACGGCGTGTACGCGGACTTGCTCCGGCGCCTCGGGCGTCGCCAGGTCTGCCTCCAGGGTCTTCTCAGTCATGGGATCCTCCATCCTCTTCTTGCGGCCGCGGATCCACCGGGGCTGCGTTCTCAATACAGCTACCATGTTTCGTCACCCGGTGTCAAATTAAATCCGAGCGGATGCCCGTCGACGCGCAAAGACGATCGGGACGCCCGCGCACGAGCTCTCGCGAGGAGGTCTCCGAGATCGCCCTGCGGCTGTTCGTGCGACGCGGCTTCGAGCAGACCACGCTGCAGGACGTGGCGGACGCCGTCGGCGTCAGCAAGCGCACGCTCCTGCGCTACTTCCCTTCCAAGAACGACATCGTCTGGGGCGCCTTCGACGAGCAGCTCCAGGCGCTGCGCGCGCGACTGGCCGACGCAGATCCCACGCGGCCCATGATGGACGTCCTGCGAGAGGCGGTCGTCGCCTTCAACGACTACGGCGAGGCGGTGCTCCCCGAGCTGCGCGACCGGATGACGCTGATCACGTCCGTGCCCGCCCTGCAGGCGCACTCGATGCTGCGCTACGCGGACTGGTGCGCGGTGATCGCGGAGTTCGTGGCGCGGCGCCTGAGCCTGGAGCCAGATCACCAGTTCCCGCAGGTGATAGCGAGCGCCGCTCTGGGCACCGCGATGGCGACCTATCGCTGCTGGGTCGTCGACCCCGACCTCGACCTGCTGGCAGCGCTCGACGAGGCGTTTCGGCTGCTGGCCGCGGGGTTTGACGCGCAGGCGCTCGGAGCCGGAAGACCCGCTCATGCCGGCAGCCGGGGAGCATCGCGGGCGCGCTGAGTCGCGGCCAGGCCGGCGGCAAGCGCCTGGCCCTCGCGAATCGCAGCGGAGGCATCGCGTGGCGTCAGCGCGTCGCCGATCAGGATCGTGGGAACGCCTGCCGCGCCGAGCTGCGCCTCGATCTCGGCGCCGTCGGGGATCGGCGTCGAGGAAGCCACGATCGTCTCGGCGGGCACGGTGGCGGTCGCGCCGGAGTAGACGTTGAGGATCTCCACGCCGCTGTCCCCGGCGCTCACCGCGACGTGGTCGGTGATCATGCGCACGCCGGCGATCACGAGCTCGCGATAGAGGGAGAGGAAGGTGGGGCCGTCCAGATCCGCGCCCACGAGCGGGCCCGGCGTCACGAGCGTGATCGTCTCGATCCCTCGAAGATGCGCCTCCAGGGCGGCGCTCCACAACGGCGGCCCGGCGGCGCCGAGGTCCAGCAGCGCCACGCTCTCGGCGTCCCGCCGGCTCAGAAGGAACTCCTCCAGGGACAGCGCTCCGTCCAGCGCTGCGGGCGCCGGGGCCGGACGCGCGCCACATGCGAGCACCACCAGGTCGGGCGCGAGCGCCAGGATCGAGTCCGCGCTCGCCGCCTGGCCAAACCGCAGCTTCACTCCGTGGCGGCGGACTTCGGCTGCCGCCCACTCGACGTACTCGCCCCAGCCGTCTCGCCGGCCGGTTGCCGCCGCCAGCGCGAGCCTGCCGCCCACCGCCTGCTCGCGCTCCAGCAGAATCGTCTCGTGGCCGGCGCGCGCCGCCGCGCAGGCCGCCTCCATTCCCGCCGGCCCGGCGCCGACGACCACGACGCGCTGCCCGCCGCCGGCGGTGCCGGCGGGAGCTCGCTCCCCGGCGCCGACCCATGGGTTGACCGTGCAGCCGACGGGCAGCAGCTTCATCGAATTGCCGACGCATAGCTGATTGCAGCCGGTGCACGGCCTGATCCGCTCGCGCTCGCCGCGCAGCGCCTTGGCGGCGAAGTCGGGGTCGGCGATCAGCTCCCTGGCCATCCCGATCGCGTAGGCGTGCCCTTCCTCCAGCAGCCGCTCGGCGTACTCCGGCGTCCTGATGCGACCGAATGCGACGATCGGCACGCCGACCTGTCCGGCGGCGGCCGAGAAGGCCTCCTGCGCGTATCCCTCGGGTGTCGGCATCGGCGCCACGACCCTGTCCACGCTCGCCCAGATGCCGACGTCGGCGCAGATCCCGTCCACCAGCCCGGAGTCCGCGAAGGCACGGGCGAACGCGAGCCCTTCCTCCAGTCCGTAGCCGCCGGGCAGGCACTCGTCCAGGACCAGCCTGACGCTCAGCGCGACTCCGGGGCCGATCGCCTCGCGCACCGCGGCGGCGATCTGCAGCGGGTAGCGCATCCGGTTCTCCACGCTACCTCCGTACCCGTCCCGGCGGTCGTTGCACAGGGGGGAGAGGAACTGCCGCAGCAGACCGTCGTGAGCGACCTTGATCTCCACTGCGTCGAAGCCTGCGGCCGCGAAGCTGCCGGCCCCGGCGGCGAAGTCCCCGCGCACGCGCTCCATGTCGGCCTCGTCCATCGGGCGGGAGGACTCTCGCATCGCCGCGTCGGGCAGCCGCGAGGGACCGATCAGGGGCGCCCGAGTCACCAACTGGGCGGCCTGATTGCCGTAGTGGGTGAGCTGCCCGGAGATGCTCGCGCCGTGGCTGTGCACGGCCGCCGCGATCCGGGCGTAGCCCTCGACGCAGCCGGGATCGCTGGAGAGCACCAGCGGCGCGCCCTGCTGGCCGTCGAGCGAGACGACCGAGGACTCCACGCACACCAAGCCGACGCCACCGGCCGCGCGGGCCTCGTAGTAGCGCAGGTGCGCCTCGGTCGGGCGCAGCGCTCCGCGCTCGGCGAAGAACAGCCCGTGCGGAAGCAGCACGATGCGGTTGGCCAGCTCCATCGGCCCGATCCGGCCCGGGCTTGCCAGCAGGGGAAAGGCACTGCTCATGTGTGGGTCTCCCCGCCCTCGTCCGGGCCGGGTGCCTTCGCCTGAGCCGGCGCCTCGCTCGGCGCGGAGACCGCCGCATCGACTGGCGCGGAGACCGCCACATCGACCGGCGCGGTGCGCGACGGGTCGATCGGATGCCAGTGCGGCGGGCTCAGCAGCGCGCGGCGCGCCTCCGCGTCCGGCTTTTCCCCGGGCCCGTAATGGCGGCCGTCGATCGGCCACACGTAACCCTCAAGCTCGTCGCTGCCCTTGCCGAGGATCTCGCCGCCGCTGGCCACGAAGTGGCTGCTGACCGCATCCAGGCCGTATCGCTGGACGGGGCAGACCTTCATGCAGACCGCGCAGCCCTCCGCCGTCGCGACGACCGGGAAGCACCGCTCGGTCTTGATCTTCACCTTCCGGATTCCGCGGTGCTCGCCGCGGCGGTTGGGGATCGCTCCCACCGGACAGCGCTGCACGCACGCCTGGCATGCATCGCAGATCGCGTGCACGCCGTAATCGACCGGCTCGTTGTGGACTAGCAGCGCGTCGGTGGTGATCAGGCTCAGGCGGGCCCGCGACCCGGCGGCCGGCGTCAGTAGCTGGCCGTTGAGGCCCAACTGGCCCAGGCCGGCCTGCACGCCGTAGTGAATCGCCACCGCCTCACCGGTGAAAGAGTGCGGATGCGCGCGGTGGCCCTGGCGCTCGACGAACTCCGCGAGCGCGACCGCACGGGTCTGCAAGCCCGCATAGGCGCGGAACGCGGCACGCTCGGAGCGCGCGCTGGGGGCCGTCTGCGTGGCCGCCCAGTCCTGCTCGTAGACGCAGACGATCACGCTGCCCTGGTCGTGGCTGCCCGCGTACTCCGCGAAGGTGTACTTCGGGTCGTAGGCGGCGAAGCCGACGGCACTGATGCCAAGCCGGGCCGCCTCGGCGCGGATCTGAGCGCTCAGCCGCGCGGCGTCGAGCCTCTGGCCGGTTGCGGCCGCGGTCGCCGCTGACCCCTGGTCGGCCGCGGTCGCCGCGGGCCTCTGGTCTGCCGCCCCGCCGGCTGCCGCGGGGCTGCGGCCCGCGAGCGCCGCCCCGCCCCGCCGTTGGGCCCCCCGCGCGCTGGCCAGCATCGGGACCCGTGCGAGCGCCTTGGCCATCTCGGGCGCCGCCGGCAGCACGAAGTGCCAGCTATGCCTGAGGATCGCGGGCAGGTTCTCGCTGTGCACGCGCATGAAGTCGTGCAGCGGACGCTCTCGAAACGCGGCCTCTTCGGCATCGGCGTCGCGCCAGATCCCCGCCACGGTGCGAAGCTGCTGCGGGGTCTCGGTGCTCGAAGCCGGCCACACCGGGGCCGGCGCGACCCGGCGCAGCGAGCGCGGCAGTGCCGGTAGGTGGCGCATCCAACCGACGCCCTCGGGGTCCAGGCTGCTGCTCGTCAGACGCCCGACCATCGGATCGAGCGACATGCGCGCGCGCCGCAGCGCGGTGCGCAGCCGCGGCGGCAACGCCAGCCATAGGTCGTGACTGTCATCTCCCCACTTCACTTGCACCCGACCACCCTTTCCTCTTCCCGAGGACTCGCCCGTCGCGGCCACGAAGGTGTTCGGTGGCGGCAGCGGGCTTGGCTTTTCGAGCATACCAGTGCAACGCCAGCACAAGCGGTCGCCGCGAGCGTCTCGCAAAAAAATCGCGACCAAGGGTTGACTTATGCAGCCGTCAGCGAATATGGTCGGGTCTAGGGAAGGATCAAACAAACGATTGGTGCATTGGGTGATGGGGTGCAGGCGCTCTCGGGATCGCGTCAGCGCATGCCGGCGCTTGCGCGCTCTGGCATTGGCTTTGCGGGAACGAAGCGCGTCGAGCAGGCTCCGCGGCCCTGGCCCAACAGAACCAGGAGTAGTGAGGCGTTCTCATGATCAAGCTCTTGTACTGCCTGCGCCGCCGTCCGGAGTTGACCCTTCAGGAGTTTCAGCAGCATTGGGCCGAGCACCATTCCCAGTTCGGCCGCGCCAACCGGCAGGTTCTGCGCTACGTGCAATACCACGCGCTGCAGGACGACCCGATCCGGCAGGCGCTGCCGCAGGCCGGCGCGGGACACGATGACCCGGCCCCCTACGACGGCATGGCCGCCGCGTGGTTCGAGAGCCCGAGCGCGCTCGCCGAGAGCATGACCTCCCCGAACGTCGCGGCGGCTCTCGAGGACGAGAAGCTGTTCATCGATCACTCCCGCTCCAGCGCGGTCCTTTGCGATGAGCATGTGATCGTCGAGCCGGAAGGGCAGGGCCCGATCGTGCTGGTCGAGTGTCTTGCGCGCCGCGCGGACATCGACCGCCGCTTCTTCAGCGAGCGCTGGCTGGCGCACGGGCACATCGGACGCAAGGCCAACGAGCTCGGCCTGCTGCAGGGCTACATCCAGAACCATGCGCTCGTTGAGGACGACGCGCGCGTGCGCGAGCTCGAGAAGCTGGGGACCGCGGCGCAAGGGTGGGACGGGATCGTGACCGCCTACTTTCACAGCATCGCGGTGGCAAAGGCGCTGTTCGGCAACCCGCTCGCCTCAGAGGAGTCCTTCGAGGACGAGAAGCAGTTCATAGACCACAGCAAGGGTCAGTACATGCTCGCGCGCAGGCACGTGGTCAAGGACTTCGTGCGCTGAGCGGGCGCCGATACGGGAGTCATTCGATGATCGAGCCATATACAGCAGTCGCTCTCTCACCGCGCGTGTCCGCGTGCGCCGACCGCGGCGACTACATGCGCAACATCGAGCACATCAAGTCATTCATGGACACCGCCTACGGCATGGCGAGCACCGATGGCCCGCCGGTCAAGCTGATGGTGCTCCCCGAGGGCGCCTTCCAAAGCCTGCTGGTGGACTTTCGCGGCGGAGATCGGCGTCGCGAGGCAGAGATGGCGGTCGAGATACCCGGCCCCGAGACGGCGGCGCTGGGCGAGAAGGCGCGCGACCTCGGGACGTTCATAGCCGGCAACGCCTACGTCGTGCGCGACGACGACTTCCCCGACCGCTACTTCAACCGCGCGTTCCTCATAGACCCGCGGGGCGACGTGGTCTACACGCGAACCAAGCTGCAGGTGGAGCCCTTCGAGCCCGAGGTGGTCAGCACCTGCGTGCCGCATGACGTCTGGGACCGGTGGATCGAGGTGAAGGGAAATGGCGATCCGATGCAGGCGCTCTACCCGGTCGCCGACACCGAGATAGGCCGCATCGGAATGATCATCTGCATGGAGGGTGGATACCCCGAGATCGGCCGGGGCCTGGCCCTGAACGGCGCGGAGATACTGCTGCGGCAGGTCTACCACGAGCCGTATGTGAGCAATGGATGGTGGGAGCTGCAGAGCCGCTCCTTCGCGGTGGCCAACAACGCCTACGTCGTGGCGCCCAACCTCGGGCCGCAGAGCTACAGCTTCGACGGGCCGCTGTATGACATCGGCGGGGGCAAGTCGATGATCGTCGACTTTCGCGGCCACGTGATGGTTCAGCGCGAGTTTGCCGCCGCCGACACATTCGTCTCCGAGTGCCTGGACGTCGAGGCGCTGCGGCGCTACCGCAGCCAGAACGGGTTCGGCCGCTGGTTCAAGGACCTGCGGATGGAGCAGTTCGCCGCTATCTACCAGCGGCCGATCTATCCGAAGAACCAGTACCTGGAGGAGCCTCCGACGGAGGGATGGGGAGAGCGCGAGCAGGCCGTGCTGGCGGCGAACATCGAGCGTCTGAAGCAAGGGGGAGTGCTGGCGTCGCCCGCCGGCGCCTGAGCCGAGTCGCTCTCTGTGCGGGACGAGGAGGGGAAGCCCGCGGGTCTGCTGCAAAAACGACGCGTCCATCGAACGCCCTGCCAAGCACGGCTGCTGAAAGGAGCAGACTTCCATGCCCGAACCCGTATTTCCGCACACGGAGTCCAAGGTGCGCGACGTGCGCCAGGTCAACTGGGACTTCCGCGGCGAGGTGGTCCTGATCACCGGCGCCGCGCACGGACAGGCCCGCACCCATGCCCTCGCCTTCGCGAAGGCCGGCGCGAGCCTCGCCCTCTGCGACGTCTGCGAGAACGTGGCCAGCATTCACTACCCGATGGGCACGGAGGCCGAGCTGGAGCAGACGGCCGAGCTTTGCCGTGCGCAGGGCGCGACCGTCATCACGCGCAAGTGCGACGTCCGCAGCGACGCCCAGGTGAGCGCTTTCGTCGAGGACGCTGTCGCCGAGCTTGGCCAGATCGACATCGCGATCGCGAACGCCGGCGTCGCCTCCATCGTCGAGGTCGCGGACATGAGCGAGCAGGAGTGGGACGTGCTGCTCGACATCAACCTGAAGGGCGTCTTCCTCACGCTCAAGCACGTGGCTCGCCAGATGATCGAGGCCGGCGGCGGAGGCCGACTGATCGCCACCGGCTCGGTGCACAGCTTCACCGGCGTGCCCGGCAGCGCGCACTACGTGGCCTCCAAGCATGGTGTCGCCGGCCTATGCAAGTCGCTCGCGATCGAGCTTGCTCCGCACAAGATCCGCGTCAACTACGTCTGCCCGACGGCGGCCAACACGCACATGGTCGAGGCGATGAACGATCCGCGCGTTCCCGCCGACCACGGCGAGCGTCTGTTCGCCACCACGGGTAGCTGGAACATGCTCGACTACGGCTCACCGCCCATCGAACCATGCGAGATCACCCAGGCGATCATGTGGCTCGCCTCGGACTCCTCGATGTACGTCACCGGCGCCGCGCTGCCCGTGGACGCCGGCTTTCTGACCAAGTAAGCGCCTTTTAATGGCGCGAAATGATCAGACCGCTTGACAATCAATCAACCGTTTGATAGAAACACTTGTCCGCAGCGTGGACGGCAGATCGCCGCTATGCGGCGACAACTCGCCGGTGTCTCAGCAGGGAACTGAGCACGGGGGGATGGAGGACGACTACCCACATGAGCAGAGGTGACTGGAATATGAAAATGAGACGGCTCGCTGCCGGCTTTCTGATCCTGCTGGCGATCCCAGTGGCGATCGCGGCCTGCGGGGGCTCTAGCAAATCGTCGAGCAGCGAAAAAGAAGAATCGAGCTCGACCAAGAGCAAGGGCACCATCAACGTCGGCAACATCTCCTCGATCGCCAATCTCGGAGGCACATTCAACGCATTCCGAGCGGGCGTGGAGGCGTACTTCGAATACAACAACGCCAAGGGCGGCGTGGACGGCTACAAGGTCAACCTCACGGCGCTTGACGACGAAGCCAACCCGAGCAAGGCCACGCAGGACGCGCGCACGCTCGTGGACGAAAACAAAGTCGTGGCGATCGTCGGTGAGGCGAGCCTCGCCGATGCGGCGACGCAGAAGTACTTCGAAGCGCAGAACATCCCCGTGATCGGGGGCTGGGCCACCAGCAGCGGCTGGGAGAGCCCTTCCAAGAACATGTTCGTGAGCCTGCAGGGCCCGCAGAAGCCTGACTGCGTGGTGTGGTCCAACTACACCGCCAAGGCGCTGGGGATCAAGAAGATGGCCTTCATCGCCGAAGACTTCCCGGACGCGGTGGCGGACGCCGAATGCCGCGAGGCGGGCGCGAAGTACGAGGGCATCGAAGTGCTCGGCAAAATCATCACGACCTCGCTGACGCAGACCGACTACCGGCCCGCGATCCAGCAGGCGATGGCGACCGGAGCCGAAGCGATCTACTTCTCGACCGGCGCCGGTGGGCAGATCCACGGCATGGAAGCGGGCGTGCAGCTCGGCTTCAAAGGCCTCTACATCGCGACGCAGCCCTCGGGTCTGCTCAAGCCGCTCGCGCCGATCGCGAGCAAGCTGGAAGGTCACCTGATCACGGAGGCCTTCTCGTTGATGCCCAACGACCCGAGCTCCTACAGCCCCGAACTGGCGGCGTTCAAGGAAGGCATGGCGAAGTACCAGCCTGAATACAAGAACGAAATCACCGCGGTGAGCGGCTGGGCGGCGGGCGTCGAGTTCGCGGAAGCGCTCAAGAACGCCGGCCCCAACGGCCCGAAGATGATCGAATTCATGAAAAAACTCACGAAATTCGACTTCGGCGGGCTACAGGGTGAAATGAGCTACACCGAAGGCAGCCTGCCGAACACCTGCACGCTGCCGCTGACCATCAAGAACGACGAATGGGTACGCGCATCGAACGCAAGCAAGCCGCCCGCGTTCAACTGCAACCCGTTGGTCAACCTCGAAGGCAAGGAACTCAAATAACCCTGGTCGGCAATGACGCCGTGCTGACCGAATAAGAAAGACGCCTGCGACCATGTTCAACGCCACTCTGCTCATATCAGTGCTCGCAACAGCGATGATCTACCTGTTTGCGACCTACGGGCTCGTGGTGACCTACAGGGTCGCGGGCGTCTTCAACTTCGCCCTGGGCTTCCAGGCGGCATTCTCGGCGTTCGTCTACTGGCAGATGGTCACGGGCTGGCACATCGACCGCTACCTGGCGGCCGCGCTGGTGGTGCTCGTGATCTCGCCGATCTTCGGCATCGCCGTCCAGCAGTCCCTCTTCCGCAGGCGGCGCGAGATCCTCTCGGCGATCATCATCACGCTCGGGCTCGGCACGGGCCTTGACGGACTGATCGGCGTGCTGTGGGGAGAGAGCGCCGAAGTGCGCACCGCGCCCTCGCTGTTCGGGCGCAAGTATTGGCACATCGGCCACGCGGTGCTCACCGCCAACGAGGTCGGTGTGATGGCGATCGCGATCGTGGTGGGCCTGCTGGTCTGGCTTCTGATGAGCCGTAGCCGGCTCGGCCTTCAGATGCGCGCCGCGGTCGACGATCCGGAGCTGGCCGGCGCGACCGGCACCCCCTACGGCCGCGTGGGGTCCTCGGCCTGGATCATCGGGGTGATGCTCGCCTCGATCGCCGGCATCATGCTGGCCCCCGAAGTCAATCTCGAAGTCAACCTGCTCAACGCGCTTGTGGTCAACGCCTTCGCGGTGGTCGCCTTCAGCGGCATGACCAGCCTGCGGATGGCGGTGCTGGGCGCTCTGATCCTCGCCTACGCCCAGGCGCTGGTCCAGCGCTACCCGGAAGTCTTCTCCTTCGTCGGCGCCGGCGCGCCCGACGTTGTGCCGTTCGTGATGCTCGGGATCGTGCTGCTCGTGCACCCGGCGGCACGCCGCACGGTGCGCGTGGTGGGCGGCGGGATGCAGCGGCGGCTGCGCGAGCGCGCGTCCGGCAACTTCTCCTTCGCGCTGGTGCTCGGCGTGCTGCTCACGGTGGTGGCGCTGCTGCTCAACCAGTCGTGGGCGTTTGCCGCCGAGCTCTCCGCCTGCTACGCGCTGGCCGCGCTCTCGCTGGTCCTGCTCGTCGGCGCCTCGGGGCAGATCTCGCTGTGTCAGGTCTCGTTCATGGGCATCGGCGCGATAGTGCTTGGACAGCTCAGTTCCCTGCCCTGGGGTGTTGGGCTGATCATCGCGGTGGCGGCCGCGGCGGCCGCGGGCCTGCTGGTCTCTCTGACGGCGTTTCGCCTGCGCGGGCTGTTCCTGGCGCTCGTGACCTTCGCCTTCGCCTACGCGGTCAACGTGCTCCTGTTCGAAAACCCGCGCGTGATCAGCTTCGCCGGCCTGACCGTGGCGCGGCCGGCCTTCTTCGGCATCGACTTCGTCAACGAACGCAACTTCCTCATCCTGCTCACCGTGATCGTGCTCGTGGCGATCGCGATCGTCGGCACCATCCTGAAGGGGCCGTGGGGCAGGGCGCTGCAGACGCTCAGCGCCGGCGACTCCGTGGCCAGCGTGTCCGGGCTCTCGGTGCGCACGTGGAAGATGGTGGTGTTCACCGTCTCGGCGGGCATCGCGGGGCTGGCCGGCGCGCTGTTCGCGGCGGTCAACCAGACGGTGACGGGCAGCTCGTTCATCCCCGAGCAGTCTGTGTTCCTGCTGGTCTTCGTCGTGGTCGGCGGCGTGACCACGCCCGTCGGCGCTCTGATGGCCGGAGTGATCGCCGGGGCAAGCGGGCAGATCCTGCACCTGGTCGTGGCCAACCCCGGCTCGTGGTCGCTGGTGCTCTTCGGGGTGATGGCGATTCAGATGGCGATCCAGTACCCGGCCGGCTACGGCGGGATGCTGCCGCGCTCGCTGCCCGGCCTGGAGCGCCTCGGCGCCCGGCTGCGGACGCGCTTCCTCGAAAAGGAGCCGGTCCCACCGCTTGCGGGGAACACGCCATGAGCGGGCCGGTGTTGCAGGCGCGCGACGTGACGCTGCGCTTCGGCGGCTTTGCCGCACTCGACAAATTCAACCTGGAGGTGCGGCCCGAAGAGGTGCACGGGCTGATCGGGCCAAACGGCGCGGGCAAGACCACCTCCTTCGACGTGATCACCGGCGTCTACCGCCCCAACGAGGGCTCCGTGCTGCTGGAGGGGCGGGACATCACGCGCTGGCGCTCGCACCGGCGCACGCGGGCCGGCATCGGCCGCTCCTTCCAGACGGTCGGGCTCGCGCCCGGACTGACCTCGCACGGCAACGTGCTGGCGACCGTGGAGGCCGTGCAGCGAGTGTGGGCGCCGTTCCCGGCTCCCGCCGCCAGGGCGCGCAGGCGCGCCGAAGCCGACGAGCTGCTCGCGTTCTTCGGGCTCCAGGACGTCGCCGACACGCAGGTCACCGAGCTTCCGCTCGGGCTCACCAAGCTGCTGGAGCTGGCCAAGGTCTTCGCCGGGCAGCCGAAGGTCGTGCTGCTGGACGAGCCGTTCGCGGGCCTCTCCACCGGTGAGGCGAGCGAGCGGGTGAAGCTGATCTCGGAGCGACGCAAGCAGGCCAGAACCGGTGTGGTCATCGTCGAGCACGACGTGCCGCTGCTGCTCGACCTGTGCGACACCCTGACAGTCCTGGATGCCGGCTCGGTCGCGGTCTCCGGCATCCCGCATGAGGTGATGTCCGACGCCGCCGTGCGGGAGGCATACATGGGCGAGGTAGTGGAGGAGGCGGGCGTATGAGCGCGGGCTCCCAGCCGGACTCGCAGGGCGCGCAGTCGGTGCTGCAGGTCAGGGACCTCGAGGTCCACTACGGGCCGCTGACGGCGCTGCAGGCCACGAGCTTCGACGTCGCCGCCGGCGAGATCGTCGTGCTGCTCGGCGCAAACGGGGCGGGCAAGTCCTCGCTGCTGAAGGCGATCATGGGCCTGGAGCCGATCGCGGCGGGCACGGCGTCCTTCGACGGGCGCGACCTTGGCCGCCTGCCCTCCCACAGACGGGCGCGTCTCGGCATCGGTTATGTGCCCGAGGGGCGGGGCGTGTTCCCGACGATGAGCGTCGAGGAGAACATCTTCGTGGGACTGCGCAAGGACGGCGCACGGGAGAAGGTGCTGAGCACCGTCTTCGAGCTCTTCCCGGTGCTCTCCGAGCGCCGCCGCCAGGTCGCCGGCTCGATGTCCGGCGGTGAGCAGCAGATGCTCGCTCTGGCGCGCGCGCTGGCCGGCGAGCCGCGCCTACTGCTGATCGACGAGCTCTCGCTCGGGCTGGCGCCGAAGATAGTGGCGCGCCTGTTCGAGAAGGTCGCGCAGCTTCGCGACTCGGGCATCTCGATCCTGCTGGTGGAGCAGTTCGCACACGCGGCACTGCGCGTCGCCGATCGCAGCGGCGTGTTCGTGCGCGGCGAGATGACGGCGTTCGGCGCGGCCGCCGAGCTGGCGGCGCTGACACCCGCCCAACTGACCGAAATGTACTTCGGAACCCGTGGTTCCAACGTTGCCAACGGCAGCGAGGCTGCGGCCAACTCGACAACGGAGGTGCAACAGCAATGAGCGTTGTGGCCAAGACGCCGTCGCTCGTAGGGATGTACGAGTCGATCAAGCGCATTCGCGAGTTCGAGGAGACCGCGATCTCACTCTTCCAGGACGGGATCGTCCCGGGCTTCACCCACACCTACATCGGCCAGGAGGCCGTCGCGGTCGGTGTCTGCTCCGCGCTCACGCCCGGCGATCGCGTGGCATCCAACCACCGCGGCCACGGGCACATCATCGCCCGCGGCGCCGACACCTCGCGGATGCTGGCCGAGATCCTCGGCAAGAAGGACGGATACCTGCAGGGGATGGGGGGCGAGCTCCACATCATGGATGCGAGCATCAACATCATCGGCGCCAACGGGATCGTCGGAGCCGGCATCCCGATCGCGGTCGGCGCGGCCCTCTCAGACCAGATGCAGGGCAACGACAACGTGACCGTGAGCTTCTTCGGCGACGGCGCCACCAGCGAGGGTTACTTCGCGGAGGCGATGAACCTCGCTGCGATCTGGCGCCTTCCGATCGTCTTCGTCTGCGAGAACAACATGTACGGGGAGTTCACTCCTGCCGCCGAGGTCTGCGCCGGCGTCATCTACAAGCGCGCGGAGGGCTATGGGATTCCGGGCGTCGAGGTGGACGGACAGGACGTGGTCGCGGTGCGCGACTGCGCGCTGGAGGCAGTGGAGCGCGCGCGCAGCGGCGGCGGCCCCACGCTGATAGAGGCCAAGACGTACCGCTGGTACGGCCACTTCTACGGCGAGGAGGCGATGATCGGCAGCTACTCCTACCGCAGCAACGAGGAGATCGCGGACTGGAAGCAGAACCGCGATCCGGTCACGCTCACGCGCCAGCGCGTGCTCGACGAGGGCATTGCCGAGGAGGCCGAGCTGGCCCGCGTCGACCAGGCGATCGCGGAGGAGATGAAGCGGGCCTCGGAGTTCGCCCAAAGCTCGCCGCTGCCGCCCGCGGAGCAGGCGCTCGACTTCATCTTCGCCGAGCCCGTCTACGGGCCCGCACAGGCCTGAAAGGACCAAGCTGAAAATGCCACGCAACATCACCTACATCCAGGCGCTCAAAGAGGCCATCGACGAGGAGATGGCTCGCGACGAGTCCGTCTTCGTAATGGGCGAGGACGTCGTCGTGGGGACCTTTGGCGTCACCACCGGACTGGCGGACACATACGGCACCAGCCGAATCCGCAACACGCCGATCTCCGAGGCGGGATTCGTGGGCGCCGGCCTCGGCGCCGCGATCGCCGGGTCGCGGCCGATCGTGGAGGTCGAGTTCGCGAGCATGGTCTACATGTGCTTCGACCAGCTCGTCAACCAGATCGCCAAGACCCGTTACATGAGCGGCAACCAGGCGCACGCGCCGTTGACGATTCGCACCGCGGTGGCGATGGGACTCTCCGCCGGCGCCCAGCACTCCGACACGCCGCACGCGCTGTTCATGCACATGCCGGGCCTCAAGGTCGTCGTGCCCTCCGGGCCGCGCGACGCGAAGGGTCTGCTCAAGACGGCGATCCGCGACGACGACCCGGTCATCTTCCTGGAGAACATGGTGCTCGCCGCCAGCAAGGGCGAGGTGCCCGACGAGGAGGAGCTGATCCCCTTCGGCCAGGCCAACCTCGTGCGCGAAGGCCAGGATCTGACGATCGTGGCGCTCGGATCGGCGCTGCCGCCGGCGCTCGCCGCCGCCGACGCGCTGATCGCGGAGGGCGTCTCGGTCGAGCTGCTGGACCCGCGCACGCTGGTGCCGATGGACTGGAAGGCGCTGTTCGCCTCCGCGCGCAAGACCGGCCGCGTGGTGGTGGTCGACGACGCCACGCCCTACTGCTCGTTCGCAAGCGAGGCGTGCGCGGCGATCGCCGAGTACTGCTTCGACGATCTCAAGGCGGCGCCCCGCCGCGTCACGCGCGAGAACACGCCGGTGCCGTTCTCGCCCCCGATGGAGCAGCACATCCTGATCAACCAGGAAAAGGTGGAGAACGCCTGCCGCGGGCTGCTCTCGCTTGAGGCCGCTCGATGAGGCGCGAGGTGAAGATCCCCAAGTGGGGGCTGACGATCGAGAAAATGACCATCCTCTCCTGGCTCGTCAAGGTCGGGGACGAGGTGAAGAAGGGCGACGCGCTCTGCGAGGTCGACACCGACAAGGCGCAGACCGATCTCGAATCGCCCGCGGACGGGCGCGTGGTCGAGCTGTCCGTGCAGGAGGGCGACGAGTGCACGGTCGGCCAGACGATCGCGGTGCTGGAGACCGAGTGAGCGGCGCCCATCCCAGAGCTCAACGACCAACGAGGTGACCATGGAGAAGCGATTCGAGGGCAAGGTTGCGTTCATCACAGGCGCGGCGCGCGGCCAGGGCCGCTCGCACGCGCTGAACTTCGCGCGTGAAGGAGCCGCCGTCGCGGTGTCCGACATCTGCGCCGATGTCGCGACCGTGCCCTACGGCCTGAGCAAAGACGGCGACCTGGAGGAGACGGTCCGCCTCTGCGAAGCGGAGGGCGTGCGCGCGATCTCCGCGCGCGTGGACGTGCGCGACTACGAGCAGGTGGCGGCCTTCGCCGCGCGCACGCGCGAGGAGCTCGGTGAGATCGACGTGCTCGTCGCGAACGCGGGGATCTTCACCTTCGGAACGCTCACCGAGATGAGCTCAGAGCAGTTCGACGACATGATCGACACGAACCTGAAGGGCACCTGGCACACCGTCAAGGCGGTGGTGCCCGGCATGGCGGAGCGCAAATACGGGCGGGTCGTGATCATCGGCTCCTCGGCCTCGCTGATCGGGTATCCGAACGTCGGTCACTACGTGGCCAGCAAGCACGCCGTCTGGGGGCTGACCAAGAGCCTCGCCCTGGAGCAGGCCCCGAACAAGGTCACAGTGAACTGCGTCTGCCCGACGGGGGTGCACACGACCATGCTGGAAAACGAGGCGGCCTACGCCCTGATGAACCCGGAGAACCCCACGCTCGAAGGCGCGCTGCCGGCGCTGGCGTCGTTGAACCCGCTCGGCGATCCGTGGCTGGAGCCCGAAGACGTCTCGCGCATGGTCCTCTTCCTGGCCTCCGACGAAGCGCACTACATCACCGGCGCGGAGTTCAAGGTGGACATGGGGCTGACGGCGCCGTGAGCGGATCGTGCAAGTCAAATCGATCGGGAGGCCAATGAGATGAAGCGCACCGTTCTGCACGTCTTCGACGAGGGCGAGAAGACCCGTTTCAGGGATGGCGAGGTCGAGCTCGCCGCGATCGAGGGCGTCTCGCCCGGGGGCGTCTTCGACGCCGCGTCGCTCGGTGAGGGCGCGGTCGCGCTGGCGGTCTTCGCGGCGGGCTTCAACTGCGGCTTTCACAACAGCCCGGCGCCGACGTGGATGTTCATGATGACCGGCGAGATGGAGTTGGAGGTCAGCGACGGCGAGAGCCGCAGGATCGCCGCCGGGGACCTGGTGCACTTCGCCGACGCGAGCGGCCAGGGCCACCGCTCGCGGGTGCTCGGCGACCAGGACGTCGTGGTGGCCACCGCAGGGTTCGCGCCCTGAGAACCAGACCGCGCGTCATTCGGGCGCGCGTAAAGGAGGAGCATGCTTTTCAACCGGCCTCGCGCCCATGAGAAGATGGAGCAGTACGGCGTGGACGCCATCGTGGGCGCCACGCCGAGGAACTTCTACTACGCCTCCGAGTACTGGACGACGGTGGCGAAATGGGGCCATCAGGAGAACATCTTCGCCGCGATCGTGCCGCACGACGAGAGCGTCGAGGCGCAGATGGTGATACCCGAGGGCTTCTTCGGGAACATCTTCTTCTATCCGACTTGGATACCGAAGGTGCGCCCGGTGGAGATGATGAACACCTCCGTGATCGCGCACGAGCCCGAGGAGGTGCGGCTGGAGCCCTTCCAGTCCGATGCGGAGGCCGCCTACGCGCAGCGCGTGGTGGCGCCGCTGGCCGAGAGCCTGATCGAGGGCATCGTCGAGGGTCTGATGGACATGGGCCTGGCCTCCGCGCGGGTCGCCTTCGACGATCTGAGGATCGCCGGATACGTGAAGGCGAGGCTTGACGCGCTGCAGGTGGTCGACGGCCACGACCTTTGGCTGGACATTCGCAAGGTCAAGACCCCGGAGGAGATCGAGCGGCTGCGGATCGGCGCGAGGATCAACCAGGACGCGATCGAGCACGTCATCCCGATGATCGAGCCGGGCGCAGTCTGGGGAGAGATCGCCGGCGCCTACTGCCAGTTCGTGCGCGACCACGACGCGGAGGTGATCGCGCCCGAGCGCGCGCTGCAGTTCGGCAGCCAGTACGAAGGCGAGTACTACCCGGACATGCTCTTCGGCGACGTCGATTGGCGTGTGCGCGAGGGCAAACCGATCATCTTCGAGAGCTGGGGCACCTACAAGGACTACCACTTCGACTTCTCCCGCACCGTGTTCGTGGGTGAGCCGAGCCGCGAGTACGTCGAGATGTGCGAGCGGATACATGCGGCCTGGCAGGAGGGCATCCAGAGCAAGCTGCGTCCTGGCATCAGCACGAGCGAGCTGTTCAAGAGCGGCATGGAGCTGCTCTACGACGCGGCCGACGTGCCCACGCCGAAGAAGACGCTGCCGTTCTTTCACAGCATCGGCCTTGACATCATCGAGCACCCGAGCGGATATCCGGCATTCGGACGCCTGAAGCCGTGGGACATCGAGGAGAACACCGTCCTCAACTGTGAGTTCCTCTATTTCGGCCACACGCTCGACCCGTTCCACATCGAGAGCACGTTCGTGGTCACGGCCGACGGGGCCGAATGCTTCCAGACGATGCCCGAGAAGCTGCGGATACTGGTCTGATATGAGCTCAGAGGAGAACGCACAACAGGACGAGGTCTCCACGCGCGTGCCGCTGTCGCGGATGCGACGTGCGATAGCCGCCTCGATGAACGTGAGCGCCCAGGTGCCGCAGTTCACGCTCGACCGAGCCGTCGGGCTGGCGCAGGCGGCCGCCCTGCGCGAGCGGCTGCGCGCCGGCGGCGCGGCCGCGTCCTGGGAAGACCTGCTGGTGGCCGCGTGCGCTCGGGCGCTGCGCGAGCACCCGTGGGTCAACGCGAGCTTCGACGATGACGGGATCGAGCTGCACTCCGGGATCAACATCGGCCTGGCGACCGCGTTGGAGGACGGGCTGGTCAGCCCCGCGGTGCTCGACGCGGACAAGCGCACGCTCGCCGAGCTCGGCGAGGCGCGGCGTGAGCTCCGGGAGAAGGCGGCGAGCGGCGGCCTGCGCGGCGCCGTGCTCTTCGGCGCGACGTTCACGATCTCCAACCTCGGCCCGTATGGCATCGACCGCTTCAGGGCGCTGGTGATTCCCCCGCAGGCAGCGATCCTCGCCTGCGGGCGGATCATGGAGATCGACGGGGAGCCGAGCATGAGCCTCACGCTCTCCTGCGATCACCGCGTCCTGGATGGGGCGCCCGCGGCGCGCTTCCTGGCCAGCGTCTGCTCGCTGCTGAGCGAGCCAGCCTGGCTGCAGGAGCTGGCCTGATCGGGCGCGGGCCTCCGGCCGGGGCGCTGGCATCCCTCGGCGGCGCCCCGCCGCCTGCCCTCAGCCAAGCGCCTCTTCGCACTCCGGGGGATCGTGGGCGCCGCACTCGGCATCCGGGCACTCGTGTGCCGGAAGCTGGTCCCCAGCCGCCCGCAGCAGGAGGGCGTGGAGGGTGTCGCGCTCCTCTTCGCTGAGCGCTCCGAGCACGCGGTCCTCGACGCAGGCCAGCCGCTGCTCGGTGTCCTGCAGCGCCGCGTGCCCGTCGTGTGCGAGCTGCACGATGTGGCGGCGCCTGTCGCTCGGGTCTCGCGTGCGGCTGATCAGATGACGCTGCTCGAGCTCGTTGAGCAGGCCGACGAGGTTGCTGGGGTCCAGGCGTAGCGCCTCCGCGAGGCCCTGCTGGCCGACCGCGCCGTGGTCGCGCAGCAGAGTGAGCGCTACGAGGTGCCTGGGACGCAGCCCGCCGCCGTCGAGCACGGCGTCGGCCTCCCGGCGCGCAACTCGTGAGAGGTGGTTGAGCAGCGCGAGTGACTGATGCGCCGCGGCCTGCTTGGCGGTCGTGGCCATGAGGCAATGGTAGTGGCGCCGGGGAGCGTCGCAACGTCCGGCGCGGCCGCCGCGACCGGCGACCGGCCACGGAGCCAGCCGCTTGCTAGCTTACCAAACGATCGGTAGATTACGGGTGACCCCCGCCTTCAGGGACGAATCTCAGCCGGCGGCTGCCGGCGCAACGAAAGGGAGCGCATAGATGGGCAAGGTGGACGTTGTTGTGATCGGCGCCGGAGCGGCGGGGTTGACGGCCGCGGCGCTGCTGGCCAAGGAGGGCCGCAGCGTGAGCGTCGTTGAGGCCAGTCCCTGGCTCGGCGGTCGCGGCATGGCGGTGCCGGAGGAGGGCTTCCGGCTCAACCTCGGCGGTCATCTGCTGGAGGACAGCGGTGGCGGCCTCACGAAGGTCTTCGAGTACCTCGGTCGCAAGCTCGGCCACGGGGCCTCCAACAGCGACATGGTCGTCTGGGACCACGAGCATGACCGCTGGGGCTCGATCAGGGACCGCTACTCGGGCGAGAAGTCGGAGCTCAAGAAGGTCATCAAAGTGTTGCTGGACACACCCTACGAGGAGCTCGACCGCCTCGACGACCAGCCGATGCGCGCGTGGCTCTCCAAGTACACCAGCGATCAGGGGGTCTTCGACCTCTTCGAGTTCATCGCGGTGCTGGAGTGCATGACCGACGACTGGTGGGACCACTCCGCCTCGGACAACCTGATCTGCCGCAAGATGCACTACGAAGAGGCGGGCAGAGCCGCGTACTCCTTCTGGCCTGAGGGCGGCTGGGACGGGCTCTTCCAGGAGCTCCATGACGCGGTGATCGAGAACGGCGGGCAGGTGCTGATGGGCACGCCGGTGGAGACCGTGATCATCGAGAACGGCGAGGTCAAGGGCGTGCGCCTGGGTCGGGAAAAGGTGCTGCCCAACGAGATCCTGGAGGGCGAGGTGCTGGAGGCCGACTGCGTGATCTCCACCCTGCCCGTGTGGAACGTTCTGCGCGTCGTGCCCGAGAGCCTGCTGCCGGACTGGTACTCCGCGCAGATCCGCTTCCTGGCCGCCGATCATCTGCGCATCTCCTGGCTTGGCCTCTACATGGCCACCAAGGAGCCCGTCCACATCAACAGCGAGCACGAGCTCGCGACCTGGTTGCACGCGCCCACCAGCCGGATCTCGGGCTTCTTCTTCAACCAGACCGCGATGGACCCCACGACCTCCCCGGCCGGCACCAACCTCTATGTCTGCGGCGGGATGATCCCGGGCTCCAAGGCTCGCGACATGCAGTACGTGCAGCGCATGTTCGAGGCCTTCGAAGCCGACTTGAAGGTGATGTACCCCGGTCTGGAGGGCACCTACTGGCGCCGGCGTCACCTCGTCCACGACCCCTCCTTCGGCGTGATCCAGAAGCCGGGCCTGGTCGGCATGTTCCGCCCGCACTGGCGCGCGCCGAACATCGACGGCCTCTACTTCGCCTCCGAGACGTTCCGCAGTCGCGGCATCGGCGTCGACCGGGCCGCCAAGGCGGGCCTGACCGTGGTCGAGGACTACCTCGGGCGGCGACTGGACGGTGGGTTTGGCTGGCACTACTGATAGCTCCCACGGGGTGCGCAGCGCGCGTGCGCGCGGGCTGCGCATCCGCGTCGGGATCGCGCTCGGCGAGCATGCCGAGGCTCCTGAGCGCCTCTGGCCGGCGGTTGAGGTCGCGGAGGAGCTGGGCTACGACTCGATCTGGCTGAGCGACACCGCCTCACGCCCCGGTCTGGCGCCGCTCGTCACCCTGGCGGCGATCGCCGCCAGGACCACGCGGCTCAAGCTCGGCACGAGCGTGCTCGTGGTGCCGCCCCGCAACCCTGTGCTGCTCGCCCGCGAGATGGCCACGATCGACGTGCTGAGCGAAGGGCGGCTGCTGCCGGCGTTCGGTCTCGGGATAGACGATCCCGTGGAGCTGGCGGCGCTTGGCGTCGAGCGCTCGCAGCGCGCTCGACGCCTGGAGGAGGCGATCGAGGTGATCAGGCGGCTCTGGACAGGCGCTCCGGTGGACTACGAGGGTCGCTTCACCGTCCTGCGCGGCGTGAGCCTGAATCCGGCTCCCACCTCTGGCAAGCTGGAGATCTGGCTTGGCGGGCGTGCGCCCGCGGCGCTGGAGCGCGTGGGCAGGATGGCCAGCGGATGGCTCGCCTCGTTCCTCTCCCCACAGGAGCTCCCGGCCGCGGCGGATGCGATCAGGCAGGCCGCCGCGAAGGCCGGTCGCGCGATCGACGAGGACCACTTCGGCGCCACCGTCTTCGCTGCCTCGCGCGATGCTCGGCATGCTCTGGAGGATCCGGTCCTGGCCATGCGTCGCGACCTGGCGCCGGGCGATCACTGCGCGCGCGGCGCCGCCGAGCTCGGGGCGCTGCTCGAGCG
This sequence comes from Solirubrobacterales bacterium, assembly GCA_027315115.1. GTDB lineage: Bacteria > Actinomycetota > Thermoleophilia > Solirubrobacterales > Solirubrobacteraceae > Palsa-744. The sequence goes on from DAHUYQ010000010.1 coordinate 93,713, forward strand.
GTTCATCGCCGAGGGTGCCTCGAAGTTCGTCGTGGTGCCGCTGACCGACGACCTGCCGCGCTGGCTGCAGGAGATGCGTCCCGCGATAGCGGTCGTCGAGGGCCATGGCTGAGCCTCGCCAGGCGGTGAGGCGGCCTCTGGGCCATGCCGCGCCGGCCGACCGTCGGCCGCCAGATCACCCCGTCGGGCTCTTGGCGCCCATGACCCCCTTGATGAGCAGCTCGGCGTAGAGCTTGCCGAGATGCTCCGGGGTCTCGCGGCCACCCGGCTGGTACCAGGTGTAGATCCAGTTGGCGGTGCCGAAGACCGCGTTGGCGACGAGCGTGGGGTCGAGCTCGCGGTCGATTTCCTTGGCCTGCTGGGCTTCACGCAGAAGGCCGACGACGAACTGCTCGTAGAGAGAACGCTGCTTGACGATCTGCTTGCGTCGCGCCGAGCTCAGCAACTCGAAATCGTGATAGTAGATCGCGATCTTCGAGAGGTTGTGAGTGTTGTATTCGACGTGGCGCCTTATGTACAGGGAGAGCTTCTCCAGCGGCGGGGCGTCGATCGCTTCGATGTCCGCGACTATGTCCCGTGCGCCCTCGTGTACCTCCACCAGCATCCGGAAGAGCAGGTCCTCCTTCGATTCGATGTAGTAGTAGAGGCTGCCCTTGAGGATCCCCACCGCGTCTGCCACTTCCTGGACCGAGGCATCCGCGTAACCCTTCTGGTGGAAGATCATGGCGGCGGCGTCGAGGATCTCCTGTTCGCGCTTCTTGGCGCTGGGGCGCGGCTTGCGCCCACCGTCAGCCGCCTCTGCCGCAGAGCGCGCGGCGGCCCGGCCTCCCCTGACTGCAGGCGCCATCAGGCTTGCCCTGGGTTGACCGTTGTCATGGCAACGAAGTCTACCAGTGGGTCAGATGGCGGCTTCGCTCGTGGATCGAGCTCGGCGGTGGAATTGATCCCAGTAATCCTCGAGCCCGGGCGGCAGCCGATGGAGCTGAACGCGAGGGAGCACGAGCCTCCCGAGGCGCTCCGCGGTCTCCGCGCCGCCCTGCACGACCGCGCAGTCCTGACCGAACGCGGCGCGCCCGGCGCGCAGACGGCCAACCAGCTCCTGCTCGCTGTCCAGGCGCTCGCGGCGTGCGCGCACCGCGCCGAGCAGCGCCGGGCCGAGCGCGTTCTGCGCCTGCTGGTAGGCGTGTCCCAGCTCGCCGGCGTCCGCATCGCCGGCAGCGAGGTAGCCAAGCCCCCGCGCAAGTGCCTGGTCGCGCCCGTCGCCCGATCCCCACAGCTCCAGGCGCAACTGGGCGGGCGCGGGCATCACGCGCACCTGAGAGTCGATCCTGTGCTCGTTCTGGGGCAGCTCGGCAGGCACGCGCCAGTGGGCGCCCCGGAAGGTGAACGGTCGCGCCTGAAGGGAAAGCTGGAGCAGATCCAGGGCCTCGGCGTATGCGTCGGCGGCGCCCGGCGCCGGGCGCGTGATCAGCACGAGCCGCCCGGCGCTCACGAGGTCCACGACAGCGGCCTCCTCGGCCAGCTCCACAGGATGGCGCTCGCCCAGCTCCAGCTCGACGGCTATGCGCAGGTCGGGCACCTCGGCCGCCACTCCTGCCGCCATCAGCAGCGGAGCCGCCAGCAGCGGAGCGGACTGGGTGATCAGGATGCCGTCGAGTCCGGCCTCGTGGGCGGCGCCGGCGACCGCGAGCAGCGCCGCCAGGTCGGTGCTGGGAGGGGGCTCGATCAGGAACCGCATGCTCGCCGCCCGCTTCAGTATCGGACGGTGTCGGCGAAGAAGCCGAGACGGCCGCCGAGCACTCCCTCGCTGGCGCTGATGCCGGTGCGCGCGGCCTTGTCGATCCCTATCCCTCGCGAGCGCGTCGTGTCGCCGGTGAGCCAGAGGCCCTCTATCTCGCGCACCATCGAGTCGGGACGCACGGCCCCGACGAGACCCGGCCTGTTGACCACGCCGTAGGTGGTCACCAGGTGCGGCTTCTTCCAGAGGGCGCCCCTGGCAGCCGGCAGCATGTCCTCGATGTCGAGCCAAAGCTCGTGGAACTTGCGGTCGATCCACTGCCGGTTGCCGTAGTGCAGGGTGGCATCGAACGCGGCGCCGACGCACGTCAGGTACTCGCCCGCGGGTGAGATGCCGGGGTCGTATCCGGTGAAGTTGAGCGTGAACCCGCCGAGCCCGGTGCGCGGGGTGGCGGCAAAGGAGGCCATCTCCAGCTCCGACATCGCGATCACCGGCTCCTTGGCGGCGATCCAGTAGCCAAGCCAGCACGCCTTGTTGCGGTTGTTGGCCAGCAACCGCACGCGTTGCAGCAGCGACCAGGGCAGCACGCCCTCGTCGAACAGCTTGGGCAGGTCCCAGACCGGAGCATTGACCAGGACGTGCTCGGCCTCTATCAGCTCCCTGCCGGCCGGCCCGCCACCCCGCTGCTCGGGGTCTTTGCCGCGCAGCGCCACGCCCGTCACGCGACCATCCCGCACCAGCACGCGCTCGACCGTCTCGGGCTGCAGCAGCGTGCCGCCCAGATCGAGGAACCTGGCGGCCATCTCCTTCCACAGCCTCTCCCAGCCTCCCATCGGCCAGAACGAGTAGCCCGCGGTGCGCTTGCGTTCGTAGTGCAGCTTGCGCACATAGAGGTTCTCCGAGGCGGAGTGGTCGTACCACTTGTCCGTGATCTGCTCCAGGATCGATATCGCCTCCCAGACCTGGAAGACGCCCTCCTCGCTGGTGTGCTGGGCCATCCACTCGCGCAGCGAGGCATGGTCCCACCGGTCGAGGTCCTCGAAGCTGGTCTGGGTCAGCGCCTCTATGCAGCGCTTGAGGCCCTGCTTGCTCGCCCCGCCGTAGAACTCCTGGATCGGCCGCCAGCGAGTGCGGTCCCAGAAGGGCATGGAGTCGCTGCGAGCGCTGTGTCGCAGCGGCACGTCGATGAATTCGCAGACCCTCGTGAGGCTGTCTCCGGGGTCCTCGACCAGATGTGAGCCCAGCCCGATCTGATGGCCGCGAAACCGATGCTCCATGGCGCGGCCGCCGAGATAGCGGTGCCGCTCGACCAGCGCCACGCGCTTGCCCTGCTTGGCCAGCAGGCAGGCGCTCACCAGGCCCGCGGTGCCGGCGCCGATTACCACGACGTCGTACTTCATCGCCCGGGTCCGGGTGGTGTCGACGGGTCGCGCACGACGACCCATCCTACGCAATCTTCAACCAGCCGGTCGTTAGATCGTCGGGGCTTGATCGGGCGCGGCGATTCCCAGCACTCCCTCGGCGAGCACGCTGCCATAGACCTCGCCGAGCTGCGCCGGGCTGACCGTGCCACCGGGCTTGTACCACGTGTAGATCCAGTTGATCGCTCCGAGGATGCCGTTGGTCAGCAGCCTGGGGGAGAGCGCGGGATCGATTTCGCGGTTCGCCTGGGCCTCCTGGATCAGCGCGATCAGGAAGCTCTCGTAGACCTTGCGCTGCTGATGGATCGCGGCCTGCCGGTCCTCCGAGAGCATCTTGCCGTCATGGTGGTAGACGGCTATCTGCGTCAGCCGCGAGGCGTTGTATTCGATGTGGCAGCGCACGTACTGGCGCAGCCGCCCGATCGGCGGGGCGTCGAGCTTGGTCACCTGCTCGATGATGCCGCGTGCGCCGTCGTGCACATCTGCCAGCACGCGAAAGAGCAGGTCTTCCTTGGACTCTATGTAGTAGTAGAGGCTGCCCTTCAGCAGCCCGACCGCATCGGCGATCTGCTGCACGGAGCTGTTGGCGTAGCCGTGGCGCTCGAAGATCTCAGCGGCCGCGTCGAGGATCTCCCGTTCGCGCTTGCGCGCCGCGGGCCGTGCATCAGCAAGTTGTCCCATGAAAGCCTTGTCGGCTACCCCTGGTGGTCATCTAACCACCGTTTGGTAGTTTGCCAGAAGCGCGAGAATAAGGCAAGCCCATGCGTCTGGCGGCGCGGATCTTCGGTTCCCCCTTGACGCCACCGGCGAGGTGCCCTACTCTAGCGCTCCACATAGCTACTAAACGTTTGGTAGAGTAGCCCGAGCTCTGGAGGAGAAGTGCGCATCGGTTATCTGATCGACCTGCATAAGGGCGGATATGACCAGCCCATGCCCACCGCGGCGGACGCGGTGGCGACCGAGGAGGCGATGATCGAAGAGGGCATCATCGCCGAGAAGGCCGGCTTTCATTCGCTGCAAGTGCCTGACCGGCATGGCCGCACCGAGTGCTACTTCCCGGGGCCGGCGCAGCTACTGACGATTCTCGCCCGCGAGACCGAGAGGGTGGCGATCGGCACCTACACGCTGGTCTCGACCCTCTATCACCCGATGGAGGCCGCCGAGTGGTTCAGCGTGATCGACAACCTCTCGCGGGGTCGCCTCTACACCACGATCTCGCGCGGCTTCCACGCTGGCTACTGGCAGCAGTTCGGTATCAGCCAGGAGAAGATGCTGGGGCGGATGCTCGAGTTCATCAAGGTCTGGAAGCTGGCGTTCGAGGGCGAGCGCTTCGACTTCGATGGTGAGCACTACAAGGTGGAACAGGGACTGCTCGCGCCGCAGCCCTACCAGGAGGGTGGCTGGCCGATCTGGGGCGGCGGCAACGCGGCGCCTGCGGCGATCAGGCGCTCGGCCAGCTACGGCTCGTGCTGGACGTGCGATCCGTTCCCGCTTATGAAGTCGGTCTGGGACGAACAGGCCGGCCTCTACCGCGAACACGCGCGCGACCTGGGCAAGGAGCCGTTCATCGTCCTGATGCGCGACGGCTGGGTCGCCGACAGCTTCGAGGACGCGGCACGCGAGTTCGGCAGCCACTTCGTCGAGGAGATGCGCTTCTACTACCGCCAGGGCATCTTCACCCATCACCCGGACTTCCAGAGCGAGGAGGAGATAACCGCCGAGCGCGCGGCTCCGCACACGATCATGGGAACCGCGGAGCAGTGTCGCGAACAGCTGGAGCGCTATCACGAGGAATTCGGAGTGGATTACTTCACCATCCGATTCCGCATGCCCACCGGGCCGTCGATGGAGAAGGCGCGGGAGCAGATACAACGCTTCGGGGAGGAAGTGGTTCAGCCGATACATCGTAAGTACCCGGCGCCTGACCACCCGGCTATTCCGGCTGCCTGTCATTGGTAGGCGGCGGCACGGGTCGCAGGGACAGTTACAAGTCGTTCAGCCACGAAGGTCACGTAATCATTCGGGCCAAACATGCTGGGTTGCCAGCAGGAGGAACAATGTCAAAAGCAGTAAAGATCTCGAGCGCGCTGCTTGCGGCCTTGGCGATTGCCTTGGTAGTGGCCGCATGTGGAGGGAGCAGCAAACCCAGCTCAGGCCAGAGCGCCAGCAACAATGGCAGCGCTACCAGCACGAGCAGCACGAGCGCGTCGAGCGCTAGCGCGGGCTCGTCCGGCGGGCCGGTCGCCGAAGAGCCGGAATCGGCCGTCAAGGCGGCCGAAGAAGATGGCGAAAAGGCGGCTGAACGCGAGGGCGCGCCGGTCAAAGTCGAACCCAAGACCATCGGTCTCGTCGACGTGACCGCGGAGTCCGAAGCGGCGCAGCGCATCGAAGCCGGCGCCGACGAAGCGATCAAGGCGATGGGCTGGAAAGTCATCTCGATCGACGCCGAAGGCAACCCGGCCAAGAGCGAGTCGGGAATGATGAGCCTCGTCAACCAGAAAGTCAACGCGATCATCGACCTCTCCAACGCGACGGCGGCGATCACGCAGTCGCTCGCGGCCGCCAAGGCGGCGAACATTCCGGTGATCGACATCGGCGGGATCCAGGACCCGTCGCCGAACATCGAGGCGATGTTCGCCGTCAATGAGACGGAAATGAGCAAGAAGCTGGACGAATACATCCTCGCGCACATCAAAGGCGGCGCGAAGGCGGCTGTCTTCGACTTCCCGCTGCTGCTCTCCGAGCGGCTGCGCGACGAACAGTTCCATCGTGACACCAAGGGCAAGGTCAGCGTCGTGGCGACCCACCAGTCGAACTTCGCTGCGCTGGTGAGCGACACGCAGACTGCGGCGCGCACGATCCTGGCAGCCAACCCGGAACTTGAATTCTTCTGGGGCGACACCGACACGCAGATGCCGGCGATCGCACAGGTGCTGAAGTCGAAGGGCCTCTGCGGCAAGGTCCAGAACTACAACTACTACGACGACAAGGCCAACCTGGCCGCGATCGGGGAAGGATGCGCCACCGCTGTGGTCACCAGCCCGGTGGGCGCCGACGGTTGGGCCGCAGTCGACGCGCTGGCGGAGATGTGGGGCCGCAAGAAGCCGATCAGCTCCCTGCCCAAGGGCTGGGAATCGGTGACCAGCACCTACGGCGTGAACATCCGCGACGGCGAAGCCATCGAGGTGATCGACAAGTCGAACCTGCCGCCTGCCGGCCAGTACGTGACTCCGAAGGTGGACTACGTCGCGTTCTTCGAGTCGAAGTGGAAGAAGGAGTTCGGCCTCTGAGGCGCTGGGAGCTCCAGAAGTCGCATGTAACGCAGTGAGAGTGGGCGGGGGCCGAGAGGCCTCCGCCCATCGCTTTGATCACAGTCGAGACTTGGTGATAGATATGAGATTGAATGACAAGGTTGCGATAGTCACAGGCGCAGGGCAGGGGATCGGGGAGGCCGCGGCGCGCCTGATGGCGCTCGAGGGCGCCCACGTCGTGCTCAGCGACCTCAACGAGTCCTCCGGGCAGGCGGTCGCCGAGTCGATCGCCCAAGCCGGCGGGAAGGCGGAGTTCGTTCGTGCCGACGTCTCGCGCCGTGAGGACGTGCAGGCGCTGATGGAGCACGTGCGGGAGCGCCACGGGCGCCTGGACGTGCTGCACAACAACGCCGGGGTCCATGAGACCAACTTCACCGACAAGGCGCAGTCCTTCGAGCTGGACGAGGAGGTTTGGGATCGCGTGGTCGCGATCAACCTGAAGGGCACCTGGATGTGCTGCAAGTACGCCGCGCCGCTGCTGGCCGCCGCGGGCGGAGGCGCGATCGTCAACGCCGCGTCGATCGGCGGGCTGGTCGGCTACCCGATGGGCTCGGCCTACGGGCCCTCCAAGGCAGGTGTCGTGCAGCTCACCCGCGTGATGGCGGTGGAGTTGGCTGCCCAGGGCACGCGCGTGAACTGCTACGCGCCGGGTAACACCGACACGCCGATGGTGCAGAAGTACTACAACAACGCCCCGCCGGAGGCCGCTCGGATGGTCGAACAGCAACTGCTGGGCACGCATCTGATCCCGCGCCTTGCCCGCCCGGAGGAGATCGCCAACGTGGTCGTCTTCCTGGCCAGCGAGGAGTCCTCGGCGATGACTGGCGGATGCATCGTGGTGGACAACGGCACCACCGCGTGGCGCGGAATGAACGAGGCCTGAGCGTCGCGGCGGCGCGCCGCGCGGAGTACGCCGCGCGGCGCGCCTGCCTGTGGCCTGCCCTGCCTGTGGCCTCCCCGCGGACGGGGCGTCTATTCGTTGGAGCCGCGCCAGGCCAGGCAGCCGCCGTCGATCCCGAACACCGTGCCGGTGATCCAGGCCGCGTCGTCTGAGGCCAGATAGCAGACGAGCTTGGCGACCTCCTCGGGCCGCCCGAGCCGCGGGATCAGGTGCGTGGCGACCATGCTGCTTTCGATCGCGTGCCGCTGCTCCGCCGACTGCGCGGCTTCGGTGAACTTCTGCACCATCGGGGTGTCCACCGAGGCGGGGGTGTAGGCGTTCACCCGCACGTCGGGGGCGAGATCGACCGCGACGCAGCGCGTGAGTTGGATCAGCCCGGCCTTGGTCGCGCCGTATGCGTTCATGCTGGGATAGCCGATCACGCCTCCCGTTGAGCCCGCGTTGACGATCGAGGGGCCCCGGGTCGAGCGCCGCAGGTGAGGGGCCGCGTACTTCATCGCCAGCCACGGCCCCTTCAGGTTGATGCGGTAGATCCGATCGAAGATCTCCTCGGGGAGGGTCTCCACGGAGAGATCGGTCGTGAAGTCGGACTCGTGCACCCCGGCGTTGTTGTGCAGCACGTCAAGGCCCCCGAACCGCTGCACCGTCGCCTCGATCAGGTCCTTCACCTGGGTGGGCTCGGTCATGTCGCAGGGGAACATCTCGGCGTCGGCGCCCTCCGCTTTGACCAGCTCCACGGTCTCGCGGGCGCCCTCCTCGTTGATGTCGCTGATCGCCACGGCGCCGGCGCCCTGGCGAGCCATCTCGATCGCCGTCGCGCGGCCGATCCCGCGCGCGGAGCCCGTCACCAGGCATATCTTCTCTTGAAGCATCCAATCCTCCCTTGAATCAAACAAACGGATGGCAGATAAGTCTAGGCGCTCGCGGGTGAGGACGCCGGCGGTGCGAGGGCGCGATATGCATCGATCCGGGCCGGGTGCAATTCTGTGGCGCCGGACGCGCGGCGCCGGCACGGCTGCATCGCGCGGGGGCAAACCACGAGGAAACGATGACCTATGCCGACTGAGAAGAACGAGACGAGCGCCAAGGGCGGCGGCGGCCGCTCGCGCGCGGGGGGGCAGCGCCGCGAACGCGAGATCCTGGAGGCGGCGGTGCGCATCTTCCACGAGCGCGGCTACGCCAACACTTCGGTGCAGGACATCGCCGACGCCGTGGGGATCTTGAAGGGCAGCCTCTACTACTACATCGACTCCAAGGAAGATCTCCTCTTCAGGGTGCTCTCCGACGTCCACGAGGACGCTCGGGGCATGGTCGACCAGATCCAGGGGCTCGACCGGTCGCCGCTGGAGAAGCTGCGCGAGTACGTGCGCAGCCACATCGAGTACAGCGCGTCCAACCTCACGCAGATAGCCGTCTACTACCACGACTTCGGGCTGCTCTCCCCGAAGCGGAGGTCGAAGATCGTCCGTCAGAGACATCTCTACGAGGGCTTCCTCGTAGGCCTGATCAAGGACGCTCAGGCGCGCGGCGAAATGGACAAGAAGTTGGACCCGGGCCTCGTCGTCAACGGCATCTTCGGCGCCATCAACTGGATCTACACCTGGTACAAGCCCGGGGGCTCCGTCGACCCGCAGCAGCTTGGGGAGCTCTACGGCGAGATCATCCTCAAAGGCGTGGCCGGCGCGAGCCTCGGCAATCCGAAGCCCGGCAACGCCAAGGGCACGCGCGCCAAGGCCACCGCGGCGCGGGCTGCCGACGCCAAGGCGGCGAGTGCGACGTCCGGCGGAGCCAGGGCGGCCGGTGCCAAGCCTCGCGGCGCGAAGGAGGCCGGTGCCAAGCCGACCGGTGCCAGTGCGGCCGGTGCCAAGCCTCGCGGTGCCAAGGCGGCTGGTGCCAAGCCTCGCAGCGTCCAGCCCGGGACGGCCAGGGCCGCGGCGGCCAAGGTCACCGCGGCGCGTTCGCGCACCGCGGGCGCCGCTGCCAAGGGCTCTGCCGCCAAGCGCTCCGCCTGAGCTCCCACCCCGACTTTCGCGCGCGCCGCGGACGCTCAGCGGTCCCCGGCGCGCTGCGGGCCACGCATCGCCGCGATCGCCTCGGCGATCAGCTCGCGCTGACGCGCGGGGGGCCAGTCCTCGGGGTCGAAGGAGGCCTCCGAGGCGATGCCATGGATCAGGGCCAGCAGCTTTCTGGCCTGCCGCTCTGGATCTAGCGTCTTCTCCAGCCGGCCTGCCTGCTGTTCGGCCGTGATGATCTGCGCCAAGAGGCGCCGGAAGCTCGTCACCCGCCTACGCTGCAGCGCGGCCAGATCCGGGTCGCAGATGGCGGCGCCGAAGAAGCCGAACCAGGTGCGCCAGTCCGCCCGGCGGGGCGCGTCGAGTGGGAGGACCGCTTCGGCGTGGGCCTGCAGCCGGTTGGGATCGTCCGCCGGCACCGCGGCGATGCGCTCTCCGGCGTGGGCGACGGCCGCGCTATAGGCGTGCAGGAGCAGGTCCTGCTTGCGCGAGAAGTAGTGAGTGACCGCGGTCGTGCTGACCCCCGCGGCAGCGGCGATCGCGCGCAGCGAGAGACCTTCGGGTCCATGGGTGGCGATCAGCCGCGCCGCAAGCTCGGCGACTTCTGATCTGCGGAGGTTGTGGTCGACCTGGCGAGGCATCGACCAGATGTATATCAACTGTGATACAACACTCGTTTTATAACGGCCCGCGGCGCGCGCCCCGGGAACTGGCGCAAGCGAGGTGAGGATGAGAACAGTCGGGGTGATCGGCAGCGGCGCGGCCGGGCTGGCGGCAGCCCTGGCCGCCGCGGGCTCCGGCGCGCGCGTGACCGTGTATGAGAGCGGGGAGCGCGTGGGCGGGACGACGGCGCTCTCCGGCGGAAACGTGTGGCTGCCCGCGCATGCCGACCTGCCCGACGACTCGCCGGAGCAGGCTCTCCGCTACCTGCGCAGCCTCGCCCTCGGCGACTTCGACGACGATCTTGCGGCGGTGTTCGCGCGTGAGGCCGGCCCGACCGCCAGGCGGATCGAAGCGGCATCGGCACTGCGCTGGCAGCCACTGGCCTATCCCGACTACCACAGCGAGCTCGACGGCGGCAGGCCGCAGGGCGGGCGCACGCTGGAGCCAAAGCCGCTCGCGTGCGCGCCGGAGATCGAGGCGATGCTGCGCACCGCGCCGAACATCTCCGCGCCCGTGACCTACAACGAACTGGTTTCCGGCGAAATCGATCGCGAGCGGATCGCCGAGCGTCGTGAGCAGGGCATCCTGACGCTCGGCCGGGCGCTGCTGGCAGGGCTGCTGCAGGCGTGCATCCAGGCCGGGGTGAGCATCCGCACTGGCACACGGGTGAGAGAGCTTCCGGCGGAGCATGATGCAGTGGTGCTCGCCAGCGGCGGCTTCGAGCGCGACGCGGGGCTGGCGCGCAGCTTCCTGCGCGGGCCGATGTGCGCGCCGGTCGGCGCGCCCGGGGCGCAGGGCGATGGTCTGCGCATCGCGATGGCCGCCGGTGCGGCGCTCGGATGCATGAGCGAGGCCTGGTGGTGCGCCGCCACGAAGGTGCCCGGCGAGGAGATCGACGGCGCGCCGCTGTGGCGGCTGATCCTCACCGAGCGGGCGCGCCCCGGCTGCATCGTGGTGGATGGCGGCGGGCGCCGGTTCGAGAACGAGGCGCAGAACTACAACGACTTCGGGCGCTCGCTGCAGGGCTTCGACGCATCCGCCTACGCGTTCAACCGGGTGCCGGCGTGGATGATCTTCGACGCCTCCTACCGGCAGCGCTACCGGCTCGGTCCGCTGACTCGCGAAGATCCCGACCCGGAGTGGCTGATGCGGGGGGCAAGCCTCGAGGAGCTGGCTCGGGAGATCGGCGTGCCCGGCGGCGCGCTACGCGACTCGATCGAGCGGTTCAACGAGCATGCCGTGCATGGAGCCGACCCGGACTTCGGCCGCGGCAGCTACGCATATGACCGTTTCATCGGCGAGCTCGGACCGCTCGGGGAGCCGCCGTACTACGCGCTGCGCCTGCTTCCCGGCTGCCTGGGCACCAAGGGAGGACCGCGCACCGATGCGGATGGACGCGTGCTGTCGATCTCATCGGGAGAGCCGATCCCGGGGCTCTACGCCGCGGGGAACGTCGCGGCGAGCCCGTTCGGGCTCGCATACCCCGGCGCCGGCGGGACGCTGGGGCAGGCGCTGGTCTTCGGACTGCGCGCCGGTGACGCGGCGGCGGCGGACTAGTGAAAATGGGGGGTTGATAATCAGTGTCGTATGAGGTTATGATCGGTCATCGTCTACGCGACTCCAGGAGAAGGCAATGAGCATCGGTGAGCCGATCGGGTTGACGGAGAAGCAGTGTGAGGGAGAAGCACGGCTGCGCCGGCTGCATCCAGAAGGCTTCGCGCAACTGAAGCGCACGATCGAGGCCGCCTGGAGTCAGTCGGATCGAGAAGTGCTCGAGCTCTGCCGGCGGCGCATGGCGCAGTTGCTGAGCCGCCGACGGGATGTCGAGCCGATCGCTCTGACCGGCGGGGGCGTGAGCCTGCCGGCGGCCAAGCTCGCCGAGCTGCCTTCCTGGGACAGCTCGAGCGAGTTCACCGACGACGAGAAGGCGCACCTGGCGATCTGCGAGCAGTTCGTCACCAGTGTGCGCGAGGTCGGCGACCTCGATGTAGAGAGGTTGCGTCAGACACGCAGCGAGAGCGAGATCTACGCCTTCGCCTCGGCTCTGTACGTGCTCGAGCTCTCGGAAAGATCGATCCTGGCATTGACACGGGTGGGTGAGAGCACATGACAGATCAGCAACCTCGAATCGCACCTCCGAGCGGCGGTGGAGAGGGCATGTTCTATGACACGCCGCTGGATTTCGAGATCGAAGAGCTGGCGCGCGTGGCGATGCGTGCGCAGGAGGTCGATCCTCTGCTGACGGAGGTGGTTCGGCTGCGCTGCGCCGAATACCACGACTGCCGCATCTGCTCGTCTTTGCGGATCGTGGACGCCGTCGCGGAAGGGCTCGACGAGGGCATGAGGGCCGAAATCCGCAATTACGAGACGAGTGATCTCGACGCGAGGCTGAAGGTCGCTCTGCGCTTCGTCGACGCGATCATCATCGAACCGGAGAGCCTTGGCGAGGATCTGGCCGGCGAGATGCGCGCGCACTTCACCGAAGCTCAGATCGCCGAGATCGCGTACGACGTGGTGAAGTGGAGCTTTCAGAAGACGCTCGTCTGCCTGCGCATCGAGCAGCCTCCATGGGAGGGGCCCGCCGGACTCTCCTTCGACGAGTCCGGCGAAACGGTCATCACCGTCGCCTGAGGCGCCCGAGCCGCCGGCCGCGCCGGTCGCGCGGCCGGCCGGCGGGCGCGGGTCGCGCTCGCGGGTCGCGCGCTACGGGTTGACCTCGAAGCCGCGCTCGCTGGCCAGCCAGGCAGCGTCCGCGCGACCGTGGATCACGAAGTGCTCCATCGGCACCTTGATGAACACCGCGACCGCCCGCGCCGCGAGCGCGCCATCCTCCGCGCCCAGGCGGGCCTCGGCCGATGCGTAGATCTTGCGACCCGCCACGGCCGTGCAGCGTGCCGATATGAAGAGCACCGTGCCCACCGGCACGGGCTTTATGTACTCGCACTCCAGCCGTCCGGTCACCATCGGCGTGCGAAGCAGTTCGTTGGCGGATCCGAGCGTCTCGTCGAATGCGGCGGCCAGCACGCCGCCGTGGGCCAGGCCGGGGGCGCCTTCGTGGTACTCGGTCACGGTAAAGCGGGCCAGCACCGAGACGCCCTCGCCCGCGATCGGCTGGATGTGAAGCCCGGTCGGGTGATCGCGGCCGCAGCCGAAGCACTTGGCATACCGGCTGGGACATGGGCTGCCCGGCGCCGGCGCGTCCGGGTGACGCACCGGGACGGTGGCGTCGGCGGGCGGCGTGGCGATCGACGAGGCGATCATCGGCTTGCCGGCTGAGCCTCCGGCGGGACTGTCAAAGCGCTCCATCGGTTCTCCATCTGTGGTGGCTGATCGCGCGGCCTGCGCCGCGTCGCTCTCGCCGGCGCAAAGGGCCGACTCTGGCCATTTTGCCCTGTGCCGGCATCGAGCCGCCATTCCGCGACACGGGTCGGGGGATCGATGTATACTTTTTCGACCTACCAACCGGTAGGCAGATTGGCTCGCGGGGCGGGCTGCTGGCGGTGTGTCGCCGACGGCGCGGATGGCTTCGCGAGAGGGGTGCGCGCCGTCTCGAAGGCGTGAGCGGCGGGCGAGGTCACATCGAGATCTGGAGAGAGGCAACATGAAGTCGCACAGACCAGGAAATCCCCGGCGCGGCCGCAGGCTCGCGACTCTGCTGGCACTGGCAGCGCTGATCGCCGTGGTGATAGCCGGCTGCGGCAGCTCTGGCAAATCGTCGAGCGAAGCGTCGACGAAACCCAGCGAACAGAGCAGCTCGTCCGGTGGCAGCTCCAGCGGGGCTCCCATCAAGCTGATGGTGATCGCATCCGTCAACAGCCCGATCCAATCCTTCCCGGAGGTGCAGGCCGCCGCGAAGGTCGCCGCTGACGAAGTCAACGCCGAAGGAGGCATCAAAGGCCAGAAGGTGCAGATCCTCTTCTGCAACAGCGCCTCTGAAGTCAACAAGGCCGAGGACTGCGCCCGCGAAGCCGTGCAGGAACACGTGACCGCCGTCGTCGGGCAGATCGACATCTTCACCACGCAGGACGTGCCGATCCTCGCGCAGGCTGGCATCCCCGACGTGGGTCTCTCCTCCAACGGCAACCTGATCGACTTCCAGAACCCGGACGTCTACCCGCTGCAGGCGGGCACGCTCGGCGGATACGTGGCCGAGCCGGTGGCCGCGAAGGCTGTCGGCAAGCACTCCATCTCCACCGCTGCCGCCAACGTGCCGTCCGCCCTGGTCAACGCCAAGGAGATCAAGGCGGTGGCCGAAAAGATCGGCGTCAAGTACGCGGGCACCGTTGAAGTGCCGGACACCGGCGTGACCGACTACTCGCCCTACGCGCAGAAGCTCGCCTCCCTGCATCCTGAAGCCGTCGTCAACATCCTCAGCCCCGCGCCGGACCTCGGCATCCTCAAGTCGGCCCAGTCGATCGGCCTGAACGTCCAGTGGATGAACCAGACGCAGGCCTTCGGCGAGCAGGAGGCCTCGCAGGCCGGCGGTCTGGGCGAAGGGATGCTGATCGCCTCCCCGTTCCCGTCGGTGCGCTCGACTCAATACCCGCTGATCGCGACGTTCGACAAGCAGATGGAAGCGCACGGCATCTCGCCGCAGGCAACGGCCGCCACCACCTACCCGCACTGGATGCTGGGCATCAACGGCTGGCTCTCGGTATGGGCCGTGGAGAAGGCCGCCCAGTCGATCTCCGGTGCGGTGACGCCGTCTTCGCTGAAGGAAGCGATGAGCAAGGAGACCAACCTGGAACTGCCGGGAGGCTTCAAGTGGAGTCCCGCCACTCCTGGGCCCAAGGGCTTCCCGCGCGTGTCGAACTGGACGCAGTACTTCATCACCATCAAGAACGGCAAGGAAGAAACCGTCTCCTCGATCAAGCCGGTCGACGGTGGACAGTATGTCGTTCCGATCAACGAATAGATCAGAGTCGGCACACCGACTCGGCGGTCTGAGCCTGCGGCGCGCCACGGCGCGCCGCAGGCGCCGGATCGCACGTGAGCACGCCACCCGTGGACGACCTGCGGGCGGGGTGAGATGACCGAAATCATCCAGTTCGCCGTTCTGGGCCTCGGCGCCGGCGCCGCCTACACGCTGCTCGGCCAGGGTCTGGTCCTGATCTACCGCGGCAGCGGGGTCGTCAACTTCTCGCAGGGCGCCCTGGCGATGGTGGGCGCGTTCGTGTTCTTCCAGCTCCACCAGGTGGCGGGCTGGAGCTTCACCCCGGCGCTGCTTGCCGCGATCCTGGCTGCCGTAGCGATCGGGGGCGTGGTCTACTCGGCGGTGATGCGCCCGCTCCAGTCGGCATCCGGGGCGACACGGGCGATCGCGACCCTCGGGCTGCTGATACTGCTGCAGGGGATCGCGACGCTGATCTGGGGGATCGAACCCAGGGGGGTGAACTCTGAGCTTCCCATCCACACGATCAAGGTCGGAAGCGTCGTGCTCGGTGAGGACAAGCTGCTGCTGTTCGCGATCGCGGCGGTGTTGACGCTGCTGCTGTGGGCAGCGTCGAAGTTCACCAGGACGGGCCTTGCGCTGCGCGCCAACGCCGAGAACCGTCGTGCCGCCTCCGCGCTCGGCTACTCGCCGCACAGCCTCGGCCTGCTGACCTGGACGCTCGGAGCCGCGCTGGCGGCGCTGGCGGGGGTGCTGCTGGCGCCGATCACCGGTGCCACGGTCGACCAGATGCCGCTGCTCGTGATCCCGGTGCTGGCGGCGGTGCTGATCGGCAGGCTGCAGTCCTTCCCGCTCACGCTGCTGGCCGCGCTGGCGATCGGTATCGGGCAGTCGGAGATCGCGCGCTACTGGAGCTTGACCGGCGCCGCTCAGACGCTGCCATTCGCGATCATCATCCTCTACCTGATCGTGCGCGGGGAAACCGGCGTGAGCCGCTCGGCGATCGCCCAGCGCCTGCCGCATGTGGGCAGCGGCCGCGTGCGGCTGGCCGTGGTGGCGCCCCTGCTGGCCGCGATGGTGGTTCTGATCGCGCTCATCACCTCGGCGAACCTGCTCTCGGCGCTGACGGTCAGCTTCGGCTGGGCGATCATCATCCTCTCGTGCGTGCTGCTGGTGGGCTACGCGGGCCAGCTCTCGCTGGCGCAGGTGGCGATCAGCGGCGTGGCCGCGCTGCTGGCCGCGCACATGATCGTGGACTGGGGCTTTCCGTTCTGGGTGGCGGCGATCGCGGCGGTGGTCGTGTGCGTGCCGGTGGGGATGGTCTTCGCTCTGCCTGCCGCCAGGACGCAGGGCATCAACCTGGCGATCGTGACGCTGGGGCTCGCGGTCACGCTCTCCGAACTGGTCTTCAACAACGGCTCCCTGACGGGCGGCTATGACGGGATGGCAGTCGGCGCGCCGAGCATCTTCGGCTTCGACATCGACACGCTCCTGCACGCGGCCAGGTATGCATACTTCGCGCTGGCGCTGCTGGTGATCTGCGGATTGGTGGTCGCCTCGATCAGGCGTGGGACCGTCGGGACCAGGCTGATGGCAGTGCGCACGAACGAGCGAGCCGCCTCGGCGCTCGGGGTGAACGTGATCGGCGCCAAGGTGTTCGCGTTCGGCCTGGCGGCCGGCATCGCGGCCGTCGGCGGGATCGTGATCGCCTTCGCCAACGAGACGCTCACCTTCGCCAACGTCTACGCCCCGCTGGAATCGATCAAGGCGGTGGCCTTTGGGATCGTCGGCGGCGTGGGCTACGTCGCGGGCGCCCCGGCGGGAGCCACGTTGCCATCCGGCAGCTTCGGCAGTTGGCTGCTGCTGGAGCTCTTCCCGCACGCCAACCCCGAGTGGCTCACGATCATCGCGGGCGCCTCGCTGCTGCTGCTGCTGGTGCTGCAGCCCGACGGGATCGTGAAGGCGAACATCGACATGGCCGGCAAGCTCACGCGCAAATGGAGGCGCGATCGGGCGCCGCGCCCGCCGGCGCGGCTGCCGTTGGCTCAGCAGCCGCGGATCTCGCCCGCCGAGCTGGCGGTGCGGGACCTGACCGTGCGCTTCGGATCGCGCGTCGCCGCCGTCAAGAACGTCTCGCTGGAGGTGCGCCCCGGCGAAGTCGTGGGGCTGATCGGTCCCAACGGAGCCGGCAAGACCACGATCATCGACGCGATCACGGGCTTCGTGCACGCGGCCGGCGGCCAGATCACGCTCGGCGGCCGGGATCTCGGCTCGATGCGCGCCTATCGCAGGGCGCGTTTCGGAGTGAGCCGCTCCTTCCAGTCGCTGGAGCTGTTCGAGAGCTCCACGATTCGCGAGAACCTGCAGGTCGCTTGCGACAGCGGCGGCATCGGCCCCTACCTCACCGACCTCGTGCGCCCGCGCAGCGCGCCGTTGAGCCCGGAGGCGGTCGAGGCTCTGCGGGAGTTCGAGCTGCATGACTCGCTCGATCTGACCGTCAGCGACCTCTCCTACGGGCGCCGGCGCCTGGTCGCGATCGCCCGTGCCGTGGCCGCCGCGCCGTCGGTGCTGCTGCTCGACGAGCCGGCCGCCGGCCTCAGCGAGAGCGAATCGCGCGAGCTCGGCGCGATGGTGCGGCGGCTGGCCGACAACTGGGGTCTGGGTGTGCTCGTCGTCGAGCACACGATGGAGTTCGTGATGACGGTCTGCGACCGCGTCGTGGTGCTGAGCTTCGGCGAGAAGATCGCCGACGGAACGCCGGCTCAGGTGCGCGCCGATCCGCGGGTGCTCGCCGCCTACCTGGGCACGAAGTCCTGGAAGGAGCGCGAGCAGTCGGGCGAGCCTTCTCAGGTCCAGGGCGCCGCCTCGGCCGCAGGTGACGCGAGCGCCGCCGGGCGCGGCGGGGAGGTCGTGTGAGCGTCCTGCTGCAGGCCCAAGGCGTCGATGCCGGCTACAAGGGGCACCCCTTCGTTCGCGGCCTGGACCTCGAGGTGCACGAGGGCGAGATCGTCACCCTCCTCGGCCACAACGGAGCCGGCAAGACCACGACGCTGCTCGCGTTGAGCGGCGACATGGCGCCGCTTGCAGGCACGGTCAGCTTCCTCGGGCAGCCGGTCCGCTCGCCCCTGTACCGCCGGGCCAGGAGCGGCCTGGCGTTCGTCACCGAGGAGCGCTCGGTCTTCATGCACCTGAGCGTCGCGGAGAACATCAAGGTCGGCGCCGCCGACGCGGAGAAGGTATGTGAGCTGTTCCCGGAGCTGCGGCCCCTGCTCCCCCGGCAGGCCGGCAAGCTCTCAGGCGGCGAGCAGCAGATGCTGACCCTCGGCAGGGCGCTGGCGCGGCCTACGCGGATGCTGCTGATCGATGAGCTCTCCCTTGGCCTGGCGCCGCTGGTGGTCGAGCGGCTGATGGAGGCGGTCAGGCGCGCCGCCGCGGATGGCCTCGGCGTCCTGCTGGTCGAGCAGCACGTCGAGGAGGCCCTTCGCTACGCCGATCGCGCCTACGTGATGCGCCGCGGCAAGGTCGTGCTGGAGGGACCGAGCACGGAGATCGCCGGCCGCGTGCGAGAGCTGGAGGAGGCCTATCTGGCGCAGGGAGCGCCAACCGATACGGACGGGGCGCAGGGCGGGCGGCCCGACGGCAGCGGCGTGGTCTGAGCGCCGGGCGCCCTATGCCGCGTCGAGCGGCCCGATCACCTCGCGTCCGAAGCGCTCGATCGCCTGCATCGTGTCGGCGTGCGCCGGACCGGTCGGATGCCGCATCCGCACCGCCATGTAGTCGGCTCCGGCTCTGGCGAGCCATGCCTGCGCGGTGTCGCGGACCTGCTCCGGGGAGCCGTAGAGGAAGCGGCCGTCCGCCAGCCGCTCCAGCGTGAACCGGTCGCGCTCGCGCACCTCGTCCACCCACGGCTCGAACTCTCGCCGGTACACGCCGACGTTGTAGTAGAGCCGGTGGACCTTCATCGCGTGCGGCGCCCAGACCGCCTCGCATTCCTGCCTGGAGTCGCCGACCCAAGCCTCGCGGAACAGCACCACCTTCGAGGGACGCCCGGCGGCCGCGGCCGCGGCGCGGTATTGGTCGGCGAGCCGTGCGACCACCTCGATGTCGCGCTGCGGGTCGCAGACCCAGGCGTCCGCGCGCAGCGCCGCACGGCGAAGGCCGCGGGGACCGTGCGCACCGATCCAGCGTTCAGGGCCGCCGGCGGTGTAGGGGGCGGGGGTGACGTGGCCGGCGCTCTGGAAGAAGCTTCCCGAATGGCTGAAGGGATTGTTCGACCAGCATGCCTCCATCACGTCGAGCAGCTCGTCGAGGATCTCCTGGCGCCGGCTCCGGTCGCGTCCGTAGAGCTCGAAGTCGGGGGGCATGTGCGCCGCGCCGATCCCGAGGATCACCCGTCCGCGCGTGGCCCAGTCGAGCATCAGGGCGTCCTCGGCGAGCCGAACCGGGTCGTGCAGGGGGCCGGCGAGCACGAGCGTGCCGAGCTTGATGGTGCTGGTCTGCGCGCCAAGCCAGGAGAGCACCAGCAGCGGCGAGACCAGCGCGCCGCCGTGGGCCTGGTGGAACTCCGTCAGGAACACCGCGTCGAAGCCGGCGCGCTCAGCGCCACGCACCTCCTCGCCGAGCTCCTCGATCAAGACGTCGAGCCCGGCACCCTTGGCCTTGATGGGCAGGATCAGCCCGAAGCGCGGCAAGTGGCTCTCTCGGCGCGCAGCCGCTCGCCGCCGTGCTCAGATCCTCTGGATCAGGGTTGCGGTGCCCAGCCCGCCGCCACAGCACATCGTGACCAGGCCGATCTCCTTGTCGGCGCGCTCGAGCTCGTGCAGCAGCGTGGTGATCAGCCTCGCGCCCGTGGAGCCGAGCGGGTGGCCGAGCGCCATCGCGCCACCGTTGACGTTGACGCGGTCCATGTCAGCGCCCAGCTCGCGCTGCCAGGCCGCCACCACCGGCGCGAATGCCTCGTTGACCTCGAACAGGTCGATGTCGTCGATGCTCATCCCGTTGCGTTGCAGGATCTTGCGGGTGGCCGGGATCGGCCCCTCGAGCATCTTCACGGGGTCACAGCCCACGGTGGTCTGGTCGAGGATGCGGGCCCGGGCGGGCAGGCCCAGCTCCGCCGCGCGCTGCGCGGAGGCCAGCAGCACCGCCGCGGCTCCGTCGGATATCTGCGAGGAATTGCCGGCTGTGACCACCCCGTCGGGCTTGAAGGCCGGCTTCAGCGCGGCCAGCGCCTCCAGGCTGGTTTGCGGTCGGATGCCCTGGTCGGCTGTGACCGAGGCGCCGTCGACGCCGATCGGCACGATCTCCCGATCGAAGCGGCCCTCCTCGGTCGCTTGATGGGCGAGCTGGTGTGAGCGCAGCGCCAGGCCGTCCAGCTCCGCCCGGGGCACCTGCCACTGCTCGGCGATCATCTCGGCTCCCAAGCCCTGGCCGACGATGTCGTGGCGGGCCAGCAGCTCGGGCGTGTAAGGGCTGCCGTACCTCTCCTGGGTCTCGGTGCCCACGGAGAACGGTATGCGCCCCATGTGCTCGACGCCCGCTCCGATCACGACGTCGTGCACGTTGGAGGCGATCAGGGCGGCGCCGAAGTTCACGCCCTGCTGCGCGGACCCGCACTGCCGGTCCACGGTGGTCGCGGGAGTCTCGATCGGCAGGCCCCTTTCGAGCCAGGCGGTGCGCGCGATGTTGAACGACTGCTCTCCGATCTGCTGCACGCAGCCCGCCACCACGTCGTCCACGTGGCCGGGGTCGACGCCGGCCCTGGCCATGACCTCCTCGTAGCAGACGCCAAGCAGCGCGCTCGGGTGCATCGAGCGGTAGTAGCCCTTTTCCGGATGCCCGCGCCCGATCGGGGTCCGAACAGCTGCTGCTATCACGACCTCGCGGCCGTTCATCTTGCTCATGCCGTGCGTGCTCCTAGCTTTCCACCAAACGCTTGGTAGGGGTCGGTGGGAAGGATAGCGCTACCCGCCGGGCGCGGCCGCGCGCCGGGCAGCGCTCACTGCTCGCGATCGGGCGCGGCCAGGATCGTGATCTCGCGCGCCATCATCCTGGTTGCGCCTCTGCAGGCCGCCGCCATCTCGTATGCCATCACATGCGCGTGCTCGCTGTGCAGGAAGGCGTGCGCGGTCGCCTGGTCGGCGAACCAGAGGATGTCCACGGCGTTGCAGACCGCCGGCGCGCGTGAGGCGTGGGCGCCGGGGATCTCGATCATCTGCCGGTGGCGCAGGGCGCCGGCGGCGCGTGCGTCCACCTGTCCAGGTCCGTCCAGCAGCTCCTCCAGCTCTCTCAGCGTGGCGCCGGGGTGCAGATGCCAGAAGGTCATCAGCTTGACCGCGCTCGCATCCGGCTCGACGTCGTAGAGCGTGCGGCTCTGCATCAGGCCCAACCGGAAGCCGGACCGGTCGATCAGCAGATGCTCGTCGTCGGTGACCGAGCTGCGGTAGTGCTGTGAGGCGAAGGCGGCGTCCATCGCATCGAGGTCGTCGAAGCCGGTCTCCGAGCAGGCGTCGAACCCGACGTAGCCGAGCAGCGGCACGCCGTCCCGCAAGAGCGCGTGGTTCTGCACGTACCCGCGCAGACCCGGAAGCTCACGGGCCAAGTCGGCGTGCTCGCCGCTCCAGTGCTCCTGGAAGGCCCTGTAGTCGAGTCCCCTGGCGCGGGGCGCGGTGCCGAGCCGGGTGATCATATGGCGGTCTCCCCGCCGTCCGGGACCAGCACGGTGCCGGTGACGAAGCGCGCCTCATCGGAGAGCAGGAAGCACACCGGTCCGGCGATGTCCTGCGGCTCGCCGACCCGTTTCTGCGGGTTGAACTCGGCCGCCAGCGCGGCGCCCTTCTCGTAATCCCCGCCGCCGCGCTGGGTGTAGAGCGGCGTCGTCATGCCGCTGCGCACGCGACCTGGCGCCACCACGTTGACGCGCACGCTGGGCGCGAGGTCCAGCGCGATCTGTCGCGAGAAGGCGAGGATCGCGCCCTTGGCGGCCCCGTAGGGCGCGTTGTTGGGCTGCGCCACCAGCGCCGCCACCGAGGCGACGTTGACGATCGACCCCGACCCCTGGGCGAGCATGATCGGCGCAAGCTCTCGGCAGACCAGGAAGGTGCCGCCGGCGTGGACGCTCATCATCCTGTTCCAACGCTGCAGCGACCACTCAGCGATCGGCCCGAAGTCCGCGTGCCCTGCGGCGCAGAAGGCGCCGTCGATGCGGCCGAGGCGCTCGTGTGCCTCTCGCACCGCCGCCTTCACCGAATCCTCGTCGGCCACGTCGGCCTGGATGGCGATCGACCCGTCCAGCTCCGCCGCGACCGCCTGCGCGCGCTCGCCGTCGAGATCGACGACCGCCACGCGGCCGCCTTCCCTGGCGAACTGCAGCGCCGTGGCTGCCGCGAGCCCGGAGCCGCCTCCGGTCGTGAAGAGGACGCGGTCTTGGAAACGTGACGAGCTCATCGGTCTGCTCCTGTTCGGCGGCATGGGCGAGAAGCAACTGCGCATCGGGTCACGGGTCGCCGCGCGCGCAGCTCTCTACGGCTTGTCTGCAACCCTACCGGCCACCGGGGATATGATCAACCAAGCGGTAGGTCAAAATTGGGACGGCGCGCATGGTGTTGGATGGGGAGATCGCGGTGGTGGTCGGCGGCACGGGCGGCATCGGCGCCGCGGTCGCGGGCGCGTATGCCAAGGCGGGCGCGCGCGTGGTCGTTGCCGACCTCGATCAGGAGAGCGCGACCAGAGGGGCCGCGGAGCTCGGCGAGAGTCATCTGGGGCTCGCGATGGACGTCCGTAGCTGGGACTCCGTCGCGCAGGCCGCCGCCAGCGTGGAGCGCCTGCTCGGCCCCCCGAGCATCCTGTTCAACGGCGCCGGAGTCCAGCGGGTGCGGCCCACGCTGCAGATGACGCCCGCCGATTGGGACGTGGTGATAGACGTCAACCTGAGCGGGTCGTTTCGCTGCTGCCAGGCGTTCGGCGCCGCGATGGTCAGGGAGGGGCGCGGCGCGATCGTCAACGTGGCATCGCTGACCGGGGTCGAGCTGGGTGGCGGCGGCCGCGTCGCCTACGGGGCGAGCAAGGGCGGCATCGCCGGCCTGACACGGGCCCTGGCGGTCGAGTGGGCCTCCCGGGGGGTACGGGTCAACGCGATCGCGCCCGGGATCGTGCAGACGCCGCTGATCGAGCGGCTTGCCGCCGAGGGGAGCCTCGACCTGGCGGACCTTGCCGCCCGGGTTCCGGCCGGGCGCACGGCGACGCCTGCCGACGTGGCGGAGCTGGCCGTGCTGCTCTCCTCGCGGGCCGGCTCCTACCTCGTGGGGCAGACGATCGTGATCGATGGAGGTCTCTCCAGCGCCGGACCGCGCGACACGAGCGCCGATGAGGCTTGAGCGACGGCCTCGCCGCAGCGAGACGCCGCGATGAGCAGCGCCGTGCGCGTCGACGCTTCGCTCTGATCACCTGGCGCCACGTCGCTCATCACCGGCGCGTCGCGGCGCCGGACCTGGGCGCGTCATGGACGACCTCCAGCCGCTCAAGCGACCTGGAGGCCAGGCTCTGCTGCCAGCGCGGCTCGAAGCCCTCCGCGAGGCGCAGCCCAGGCAGCCGCTCCAGGATGCGGGCGAGCGCCACGCGCATCTCGATGCGCGCGAGCTGTGCGCCGATGCACGCGTGCACACCCCGTCCGAAGGTCAGGTGCGGGTTGGGGCTGCGAGTCACGTCCAGGCTGTCCTGCCGGCCGAAGCGTCTGGGGTCCCGGTTGGCGGCGGCCGGCAGCAGGAAGACGCGCTCGCCGGCCTTGATCTGGCGGTCGCGCAGCACGAAGTCCTCGGAGACCGAACGGATGATCACCTTGACCGGCCCCTCGAAGCGCAGGATCTCCTCGACGGCGGAGGCGCACAGGCTCGGGTCGGCGTTCGTGAGCGCGAGCTGGTCAGGGTGGTTGATCAGCGTCAGGACCGCGGATGCGAGCGTGCTGGTCGTCGTCTCGTGCCCGGCGAACAGCAGGAGCGCGCACATGCCGCGCAGCTCTTGGTCGCTCAGCACGTCGCCATCGGTGCTCGACTGCATCAGCGCGCTCAGCAGATCGTCTCCCGGCTCGCCGCGGCGTTGCGCGATCAGCTCGTCCAGATATGCAAGCAGCTCGCCGAGCCCGCGCAGAGCCACGCGGTGCCGGTCGCCGCGCAGGTCGCCGCCCGCGCCGAAGGCGACCAGCGCGAGATCGGCCGACCAGCCCTTGATGCGCTCGCGATCGGCGGCCGGGGCCCCCATCAGCTCCGAGATCACCGTGGCCGGTAGCGGGAAGGCGAAATGTGCGACCAGATCCTCTTGCCCCGAGGCGATGAAGTCGTCCAGCAGCTCGTCGACCAGCACGCTGATCCGCGTCTCGGTGGCGACGACGCGCTTGGGGGAGAACGCGCCCGCCGCCAGCCGCCGCAGTCGCGTGTGAGCCGGCGGGTCGGTGAGCACCATCCAGCCCCTGATCAGGCGCAGGAGAGCCCGCGCGTCTTCGGCGCGCGGGCTCGGATCGGAGGCCGGCAGGGCCTGCACGCGCTCGCATGAGAGGCGTGGCTCGGTGTAGGCGGCCTGGACGTCGTCGTAGCGCGAGACCAGCCAAGCGTTGTGCGCCGAGCTCCAGTGCACCGGATCGTGCTCGCGCAGGCGCCTCATCATTGGGTGGGGATCCTGGATGGCCTCGGGCGAGAGCAGGTCATCCGGCAGGTCGTCAGGGAGGCCGGCGGTCATGGCGATCAGGGGGAGGGACTCTTCCGCTAACCTACCAAACGGTTGATCAACCAGACAAGGGATCGGCAGGGCAGCGCTGGGAGCCAGGCGGAAGGTGTCGGGAGCCAGGCGGAGGGTCTCTGGCTGTGGGCGGGCACGCTCGCGCACGCGACGCTCGCCGAGCGGGTCGAGGCGGCGGTGGCCGGAGGCTTCTCCAGCCTCACGCTGTTCCCCGCCGACTATCGCCGCGCGCGGGAGCAGGGCAGCAGCGATCGGGAGATCCTCGACCTCCACTCCGAGCACGGCGTGCGGCTGAGAACCCTGGATCCCTACGCCCGCTGGGTGCCGCGCTTCGCGCCGCCTCAAAGCGCGCGGGACCGCCTGGCGATCGTCGACACGCGGGAGGACGAGTTCTTCGCGATCGCCGAGGCCCTGGAGCTGGAAACCATGACCGCGATCGAGCCGTTTGGCACGCGCTATCCCGCCGAGGCGCTGGCCGAGAGCTTCGCCGCGCTCTGTGACCGCGCGGCCCGCTCCGGCCTGCGGGTGCATCTCGAGTTCACCCCCTTCAGCGGCATCCCCGACCTGGCCACGGCGTGGGAGACGGTGAGGCTCGCCAACCGTCGCAACGGAGGGATCGCGTTCGACACGTGGCACTACCTGCGCGGCAGGCGCGATGACAGGCTGCTGCGGGAGATCCCCGGCGAGCAGATCTTCGTGGTGCAGGTCAACGACGCCGCCGCGGAGGTGCGGGGCAGCCTGCTGGGGGACACCTGGAGGCACCGTATGCTCCCCGGGGAGGGCAGCTTCGATCTGGACGGAGTGCTCGAGATCCTGCTCGCCAAGCCGGGCGTTGGGCCGATCGGCATCGAGGTCCTATCCGAGAGCCTCTGGCGCCTGCCGCCGGCGGAGCTTGGACGGCGCTGCGGAGCTTCCCTGCGCGAGGCGCTGGAGCGCCCGCGCGCGTGAAGCCCCGCCGGGTGGCGGTCGCCGGCGCCGGTGCGGGCCGCCGTCCTAGACGCGCCGCTCCGCGCCCGGCAGGTCGCCGCTGCCGACCTGCCCGTGCGGCCAGCTCGCCGGGGGCTGGCGCAGCGGATGACGCTCGCGCGACTGCCCGTACCAAAGGCGGTGTTCGCGGCTGGCGAACAGCCAGCGTCCGTCCTGGCGGACGTACACGTCTTTGTAGAGGATCGTCTGGTCCACCCACTCCTGCCCGACCTCGATCTGCCCGAGGCAGTGGACCTCGCCGCGGGCGCGATCCTCGCTTTCGAGGTCGATCAGGTGGTTGGTGACGTGCAGCAGGCAGAGGCCGAGCTCTTGCCACCATCGCTGAAGGTCTCGCCGGATGCGGTGTCCGTCGATCGTGGGCATGTGCTCGCGCCGGTCGGCGCGCGCCCAGAGGGAGAGCATAAGCGCACGATCGTGCGTCGCGAACGCGTGCGCGTAGCTGAAGGCGAGCTGGCGTATCTCCTCGAAGGCCGAGAGCCTGCGCAGCTCCGCGAGCACCGGGTCGCAGGCGCCGCCGGCGGGCTGCTCGGCGTCAAGCGGGCTGCCCGCCCGGCTCATGCGCCCGCAGCGACCAGGCGCTGCTGTTCCAGCTCCTTGCTGATCTCCTCCTGGAGCCTGAACTTCTGGATCTTGGTCGCCGACATCGGCCACTGCGTCACGAAGCGGACGTGCGTTGGAACCTTGAAGCGGGCCATTCCCCCGCGGCAGTGGGCGATCAGCTCGTCCTCGGTCAGCGTGGCGCCGGGCTTGAGCTCCACGAACGCGGCCGGCACCTCCATGTACTTCGGGTCGGGCGCGGCGACCACGACCGCGATCGCGACTGCCGGGTGGGTGCTGATGTAGGACTCGATCTCGATCGCCGCGACGTTCTCACCGCCCACCTTCAACATGTCCTTCAGGCGGCCCAGATAGCTGACCCGGCCCTCCTCGTCGAGCGCGCCGATGTCGCCGGTGTGAAACCAGCCTTCGGCGTCGATGCGCTCCGCGTTCAGGTCCGGGTCTTTGTAGTAGCCCTCGAACAGGTTGTACCCCCGCACGACGATCTCGCCGCGCTGGCCGGCGGCGAGAGGGCTTCCGTCCTGGAGGCTGCGGATCGCCAGCTCGATCCCGTCGAAGGGCGTGCCGCAGGTCGTCGTGCGCTGCTCGAGCGTTTCGTCGGGGTCGTTGAAGCAGACCACGCCGCCGCACTCGGTGCAGCCGTAGGCGCTTATGAGCCTGGTGTGCGGGATCGCCTCCTGCACGGCCCGCAGCGAGTCGCTGGGCGCTACGTTGTTGAGGATCCGCACCTGCTTGAAGCGGTCCGGGTCGTAGCTTGGGTGGTTGATCAGCGCCTGCGTGATGGCGGGGAAGGTCGAGAAGAGGATGGTCGCCTGCTCATCCTCGATCATCTGCATCGCGACGTCGGCGTCGAAATGCGTCATCGAAAGCATCGCGGCGCCGGCATCGATCACGCCGATCAGCGGCAGGATCGCGCTCATGTGGAACATGGGCAGCGGATCCCAGAAGCGGTCGGTGGGCGTCAGCCTGAAGCGGCTGCGTCCCGCGATCACGGCGGTTCGCACCAGCGCCTCGTGGGAGAGCGGGCAGCCCTTCGGCATCGCGGTTGTCCCCGAGGTGTACATCATCAGCGCGACTTCGCGCATGGCAACGCGCGAGCGGCGGAGGTCCACCTCCTCCGCTGAGATGGCCGCGGCGCCGGCCGCGAAGCGCTCCCGGTCGACCATGCCGGGGGCGTGGCGGCTGCCGAGCAGAACCACAGAGCGCAGCTTGGGGACCGCGTCCAGGCTCAGGTGCAGCGGATCGGGGGCCTGGCTGAGGCCGGGCACGGTCTCCTGCAGCAGCCGGACGTAGTCGACGTGCTCCTCGATCACGTCGCTGGTGAGCAGGATCTCGATGTCGCCGTCGGCGATCACGTGCGCCAGCTCCCGCGGCTTGAAGCGCGCGTTGATCGGCACGACGACCGCGCCAAGCAGGCTCGCGCCCAGCAGGGCCTCCAAGAAGTCGATGCAGTTGGGCATCAGGATGCCCACGTGAGAGCCGCGATCGACCCCCATGGAGGCGAGCGAGCGAGCGCACCGCAGCGCTCCGTCGAGGAGCTCGCCGTAGGTGCGCCTGAGGTCCGGGAAGGCGATCGCAAGCGCGTCCGGGTCGCGGTCGCGGGCGCGCGTCAGCATGTCCCCGAGCGTCCAGGCATCCTGCCAGCGCTTCTCGTCGGCCCTCATCTGCATCCCTCCTGTCTCATCAGGTCCCCCAAACGTCAGTTGGAGACTTGCAGAGAACGTTTAGTCAAGTCAAGCCCCATCCGTCGCGTGAGCCTGCCGCGGCTCACCGGGCGCGAAAATCGCCGCCGGCCATCCAGGCTTCGAACTCGGGGCGCCGGGCGGCTTCCACGAGCTCCACGCGCATGGGGCCCGGGAGCAGGTGGTAGGCGAAGCCGGCCGGGGCCGAGCCGTCGCCGCCGGCCATCTCCAGCATCGCGCCCTGCTCGACCAGCAGGGCGCTCTGGCGGGGCAGATCCTCGCTGAAGGCGCCGACGTGGTGAAGCTGTCCGGGGGCTCCCGGCGACCACAGCCGCCGCTCGCGGCTCTCGATCAGCTCGAGGTGTGGCGTTCCCTGCCGCGAGTAGGTGAAGCGGATGTGCTCCGTGCAGGGCTCGCCTGTGCCGCGAAAGACCTGCTGGTCGCGCTCCTGCAGAGGCGCCCAGTCAAGCGCCAGGCGCCGCCCGAGCTGCTCCATCGCCAGCTCGATGTCCTCCACCACCAGGCCCACATGGAAGATGTCCAGGTTCCCGAGCACGTCCACAGACTACCAATCGGATGGTTGAAACGAGCTCGGGCGGCGGGCGTGGTCTGCGCGCTCAAGAGTCGCGGCGGCGTGCGCGGCGCTCGCCCGACTGCGCCGGTCCCTCTACGACGATCACCGGATCGGCGACGAAGGAAAGGCCACCGAGGCGTGCGGCTATCCCGCGTGCCTTGACGGGATCCTCGCAGTAGGCGCTTACCAGCAGGCTGCGACGAAGCCCGGGCGCCTCGCGGGTCAGGTGCAGAACCTCCAGCTCTCCCTCGATCAGGGAGCCGGACAGGTTCTCGGGGTCGCCGCCGAAGGCGAGCACGCGCAGGCCCGCGCGCGAGCCGGCGTGCAGCTCCTGGACGTCGGTGACCGCGGCGCTCCAGGCATGGTCTCTGGCGAACATGCGCTGCTCGTCGCGCGCGATCGCCTCCGTGTACCACGTCGACGCGTACGCCTCGCGCTCCGTCTGCCGATCGGCGAACCACGTCTCCGAGCAGGCCAGATAGCCGAGGTGCGGCCACCACTCCGGCAGCGGACGGTTCTGGACATAGCCCTTCAGATACGGCAGCTTCAGCATCAGGGCCGCATGGTTGGAGCACCAGTGGCCGTGAGCCTCGGCATGTGGGAGGCAGGGTCGTAGCGGCGCAAGGAAGATGCGGTGCTGCATCAGCGCTCCTTTCTCGGTGCGTGCGCCGGCGGCTCGGGCGCCGACTCCAGGCGCTGGTCTCGCGCGGCGTGGAAGCGCAGTGCCCTCACGACGCCTCCGCAAGCAGTCGGCGGGTGTGCGCAATCGCGATCCGAGCGCGCTCGGCGGGCGAGCGCTCGCGCAGCTCCCAGACCGGAGTCTCCACGCTCAGCGGGGTCGCGGGGGCGAGCGCCGAGACCAGCTCCGCCAGCGGCAGCTCGCCTTCGCCAGGGTTCAGGCGCCGGTGCACCGCCTCCCGGTAGAGCCCCCTGGTGCCATCGGACGGGGCTGCGGCAGGCGCGTCGCATAGCTGGGCGTACGGGAACAGCGCCGGATGGGCGCTGGCCAGCTCGCGGACCTGCGCGGGGGTGCCGCCTGAACGAGCCAGGTGGAGAGGGTCGACCAGGATCGCCGCCGCCGGATGCGCGGTCGCGGTCACGATGCGGTGAGCGTCCTGGAGGGTCCTGCACTCGGTGAACGCCATGAACTCGAGCGCGGCGCGCATCCCGTACGGGCTCAGTTGCTCGCAGAGCGCGTGCAGGCAGGCGACCATGCGCGGCTCGTCAGGCTCGTTGCAGATCACCAGGACGTTGCGCGCTCCCAGCTCGGCCGCACTCTCGAAGACCGGTGTGAGGGTGGGGAGGTCGGTCTGCGCGGAGAGCCTGATCACCTCGACGTCGAGCACTCCGAGCCCGTGGCGTCGCAGCTCTGCGACGGTCTCTCGCAGGACCGGCGTGTCGCCCGCCAGCGGGCTCGGCGCGCTCGCCGACGCGTCGGCGAGGCGCAGGGTGATCGAGTCGAATCCGGCGGCCGCCGCCAGCTCGACGATCTGCGGGGGCGAGGCGTCCAGCACGGTCAGCGCCGCCAGGGCGATCTCGCGCTCGCCGATCATCGCGCTGGCCCGGGGAGCAGGTCGCTGATCAGGGGCGCGAGCGTCTGCGCTATGCGGTGCATCTGCTCGCGCAGCTCGGAGTGGCCGACCATGTCGAAGTTGATGCGAAGCGTGAAGAACTCCGCTCCGGCTTCCAGGAGGCTGCGCAGCCCCTCGGCCACCTGCTCGGCGGACCCGATCAGAGCCGAGCTGACGATCCGCGCCATCTGGCCATCCAGCTCCTCCGGCGCCTGGAAGGCGGGCCGGCCTTTGAGCACCCACCAGGCCCCGGCCTCTTCGTAGAAGTGCTCGGCGAAGCGGCGCCTGAACGCCTTCGCCTCCCGAGGGTCGGGCTCGACCCACAGGTCGCGCAGCGTCCCGATCATGCCTGCGCCGGGCATCCGCGTGCGCACGTCATCGACCACCCTGGCCAGCTCCTTCGGGTAGAGCGTCTGGGGAAGGATCAGGTTGTGGCCGCCGCGGCCCGCACGCTCGATCGCGCGCGCGGCCATGCCGCCTATCCAGACCTTCGGGCCGGGCCGCTGGACCGGTGGAGGCCCGCCCTCGACGCCCGCCCATATCCGCTCGCAAGCCTCCAGCGCGGCGTCCATGCGCCGCCCGCGCTGGTCGCGGCGCAGGCCGAGCGCGTCGAACTCCGCGTCGCGGTGGCCCAGTCCGAGCCCCAGGTCGACGCGGCCGCCGGAGAGCCGGTCCAGCTCCAGCGCGGTGCGCGCGAGCGTGGCCGGGTCGTGCTGCGGAGCGAGCAGCACGGCATTGCCGAAGCGCAGGCTGCTGGTCACCGCGGCCGCCGAGGCCTGCGCGTGCAGGGGCGCAGGGCACCAGCCGTCGTACCAGATGCGGTGCTCGGCGCTCCAGATCGAGTGGAAGCCGAGCTGCTCCGCCAGGATCGCGTCCTCGCGGAAGAAGCGGTAGTCGGCGATGCGGTTGCGCGGCGCGAGCGCTGTGCTGCGCATCGTCCAGAGCCCGATGCCGATCCGCTGGAGCGCGGCAGCGGGGGAGGGCCCGCTCACCGCGGCTGCGCCTCCGCCGCCCGGTCGGACGCGGCGGCCCGTTCGCGGGCCGCCGCCGGCTCGGAGGTCGCCGCCTGTTCGCGGGCCGCCGCCAGCTCCTCGCTCAGCCGCTGCTGCAACTCGAACTTCCGGATCTTGGTGGCCGACATCGGCCACTCGGTGAGGAAGCGGACGTGGCGGGGCACCTTGAAGCGCGCCAGACCCGCCTGGCAGTGGTCGATCAGCTCCTGATCGCTGATCGAAAACCCGGGCCGCAGCTCCACGAAGGCGGCCGGAACCTCCATGTACTTGGGGTCCGGCACCCCCACGACCGCGGCGATGCTGACCGCTGGATGAGTGCAGATGAACGACTCGATCTCAAGCGCCGCGACGTTCTCGCCGCCGACCTTGAGCATGTCCTTGGTGCGGCCCAGATAGCTGACCCGCCCTTCGGCATCCAGCGATCCGACGTCGCCGGTGTGGAACCAGCCCTCCTCGTCCAGCGCCTGGGCGGTCCGCTCCGGGTCCTTGTGGTAGCCATCGAAGACACCGTAGCCGCGCACCAGGATCTCGCCCCTCTCGCCGGTGGCGGCCAGGGCGCCGCTCTCCAGGTCGCGGATCTGCACCTCCATCCCCGTGAACGGCGTCCCGCTGGTGGTGCAGCGCTGCTCCAGGCTGTCATCCAGGTCGTTGAAGCAGACCACCCCTCCGCACTCGGTGCACCCGTATGAGCTGATCTGGACCGAGTGCGGCGTCATCGCCTGCATGGCGCGCAGCGTGTCGGGCGGCGCGACGTTGAGGATCGTGCGCACCCCCGCCCAGCGGTCGGGGTGGTAGGAGGGATGGTTCAGCAGGGCCTGCGCGATAGCGGGAAAGGAGGGGTAGAGCACGCTCGCGCGCTCGCGGTCGATCAGCTCCAGCGCCTGCTGCGCCTCGAAGTGGGTCATGGAGATGAAGCTGGCCCCGGCGTCGAAGACGCCGATCAGCGGCAGGATCGCGCTCATGTGGAACATCGGCAGCGGGTCCCAGAAGCGATCCTCGGCGTCGAGCCGGAACTTGCGCCGCCCGGATATCAGCGCGGGACGCACCAGCGCCTCGTGGCTGAGCAGGCATCCCTTGGGATGTGCGGTGGTCCCGGACGTGTACATCATCAGCGCGACCGAGCGCACGGCCGTGCGCCGGTGAAGCTCCATCACCGCGTCCTGATCGACCTCCTGCGCGCGCGCGGCGAAGACCTCGTAGTCGATCATCCCCGGCGCCTCGCGCTCGCCGATCAACACGATGGAGCGCAGCCTCGGCGCGCAGGCAAGGTCGAGCGTCGCGCCGGGCGCCATCGCGCTCAGTCCCGGCAGGGCCTCTTGCAGGCGCTGCACGTAATCGGAGTGCTCGGCGGCTATGTCACTGGTGATCAGCAGGTCGAGGTCGCCGTTCTCGATCACGTAGCCGAGCTCGCGGGCGGCGAAGCGCGCGTTGATGGGGACGATTACCGCGCCTGTGAGCGAGATCCCGAAGAGCATCTCCACGAAGGCGGGGCAGTTGGGCATCAGGATGCCGACCTTGCTGCCGGGTCCCACGCCGCTGGCCACCAGCGCCCTTGCCGCGCTCAGCGCGCGCGCCTCCAGCTCGCGGTAGGTAAAGCTCTGCTCGGCGAAGACGAGCGCGTCGCGATCGGGGTGGAGGGCGGCCGCGCGCGTCAGCAGATCGCCAAATCGCATCACCTCTTGCCAGCGCTCATCTCCGCTTCTCTGCATCGACCGCTCCCCACAAATATGACCAAACGATTGGTCGAAAGTGTATCGGGCGGCAGGCGCGGCCGGGCGGAGGCTCGGGCCGCGGGCGTGCCTGCGGTCGGCCCGTGGGCCGCGGGCGTG
>DAHUYQ010000032.1 GCA_027315115.1 Solirubrobacterales bacterium
TGCTCAGCAAGCTCCTTCTGATCGATCGAATCTACGCTCATGGGCTCGATCATCCCGTCCTGATCGGTCGGATCGGCTAGCTCCGTCATGGTCATCCCCTTCGGTCAGACCAAGCACTTCCACCGTTCGTCGGACACTCCCGCTGACTGATCTTCCGAGCCGACAGACCCTCAACCCGCTTCATCCGCCGCACCTCAGCCCAAACCTCCACACCGACCACCACCTTGCTCCTCGCTCGCTCCCAACACTGATCAAACGAGGTTCACGGCCCAGCCACACGACCAGCCGCACCAAGTGGCCTAGTTTCAACCGGCACGGCTGGCCCAGTGTTCACCCGGCGCCCACACCAGTTCGCCGCCACCAACGACGGCCGCCAGCTCAGCTACGGCAAGGTTAGCGACGAGCTCACGCGGCAAGCGTTCGCTAGCGGCGCCGCGCACTTCAGCGGCGCCCACGGCGTACTACTTACTGCGCGTCCTTGGTCGCCTGCAATCAACGCATGCCGCTACGCTCTACATCGCGCCCGGTAGCCATCCCCGCGTACTCGCTGCAGCAGTGAACGCAAACGGGTTCCCGCGCGTCGGCAGGTGAGCATCGAGACCAACGTCACCACGTTCTGAGAGTGAGCCGGCACCGTTGGTCGCCTCGATCGCACCGCCCACTGGATCGGCGGCGCTTCACGCGCCGCATCGCCGCGATACGCGTATCCCAGACCGAGATGGTCGCTGGAGCCGGCGTCGCGTGCTGGCCGATCCGTCGAGTGAGGGCGTCGAGCACATTCGCTCTTGTGAGGAGGACCTCCGCATGCAGGTTGCGCTGGCCAAGGCGCGAGCCAGGGAGCGAGCATGAGCTACTCTGAATCGCCAACCACCGGCACAAGGCGTTCGCGGCAGGACCAACCGCATCGGTCTAAGGCATCGTCTGTTCAGAGGGTCACCGTCACCCTATGGGCAGCGTCGTCGTCAGCGTCGCCGCGCCGCTTTTTTTGCGTTGGAACCGTTGGACTTGCTCTTCTGGCAGCCATCGACCGCGATAATCGTGCTCTGTTTCAGGACGTCACCATTCTGCCCGGTGATGGTTGTCGGCATCCGCAGCGCGCGCTTCTTCTTCACCGTTCGTCTCCGCCACCTGACCTTCCCATGGGCCTTCATCCTTACCCGCTTCGTCACCGTCTGGGCGCAAAAGTTCGCGGTGCCGGCGAGCGCCGAGTGAGGGCCACTCGGCAGAGTCATTTCGAAGCTATTGATGGGCACGTCCGGCACGGCCGCAAAGTTGGAACTGGTGATTCTTTTCACGATCTTTGTGTTGCCCGTCAGCACCACAGTGACACCTTCTCCCTGGAGCACCACGTCCAGATCCGGGAACGCCGCGCCACCATGGCTGACAAAGATCACGGGACCGCTCAGCGGTCGCGCCAGAACGGGAGAATGAGCCGTAGCGGTGCCCACAAACGCGCTCGAAGGGCAACTGGCCGGATTGGCCATGAATTGAGCCTCGGCACACGCCAATTTCAATGTTTCATCGCGGGCGGCCAAAATCTTCGGAAGTTCAACGAACACACTCTTAATGTTGGCCTGCCCGGCCCCCGAGCGCACGGTGACGTGCAGATTGGCGCCGAATCGCCGTGTATGCACAGCCTTGGTCGCCACCTTGAAGCTCGGTTTGAACGCCAGAAGACCGCAGTCCGCAGCTTGGTAGCGATTCGTCACTGCGGCAGTCATGCCTTCCGCCGATCCAATGCTCCCCGCCACACTCATCGGTTCGCAGTTGGTCGCGTTGAACGTAAAGTCCTTTCTGTCCACGACGACCTCCACCGCCTTCAAATCGACCGGCACGCCCTCCAGGAATGTGGGCAACGGGTCACTTACCACCGTGACCTGTGCAGTGGTCGGGTTGATCTCGATCTTCGCCCGCACAACGACCGGCTCTTCCTGAGGAGTTCCCGCGTACTTCGCGAGGTTGAACGGGCCGGCTTCCGGATGCACCACGATCGCAAGCCCGAACGGCGCACCGTCGTATGGTCCGGTGAGGTACACAGGGTCTTCGCGCCCACCCGCCTCCGGCAAGACGACGGGTGTACCACCGACTCCGGCCTGCGCGATCACGTGACCGATCCGCGACCCTTCAGGACATGCGCCGCCGTCGGCTTCGGCTTCACCGCATCGCTGCACGCCGTCAAGGATGGCGGCCAGTCCCTTCGGCAGCGTAACGGACGCGGTGCCGAAGCGCTGTTCCCCGTCTCGGCGCTGCAGACTCATCCTGAACGCGCCGAACGCTCCAGCATTGTTGTTCGCCGTTCCCGCTTGCATCGTGGGTGCAAATGCGAGTCCGCCGCAGCCGCCCCCACCGGCGGCTGCCGTGATTGCGAAAACCGCGGGTGGCGTAGCATTCGGCGTACCCGCTTCACCTTCCCCTCCCTGATGGGACCATGGTTCCAGAATGCTTTCCACTCCATACGTGCCACAGCTCTTGGGCGTAGCGAGCGCGGCCCTTTCACCACCGGCGAACTTCACCGTAAGATTTTCGAACGGAAGCTCTGGGTCTTCTTCAAAGCTGGTCGTCAACCGTCCGGTGGCTTCGTTGGCAGTCACGCGTCCAGCCAGCTTCACCACCACACCCGTTTCGGGTTCGTCAATCGCGAG
Source organism: Solirubrobacterales bacterium (assembly GCA_027315115.1). Lineage (GTDB taxonomy): Bacteria > Actinomycetota > Thermoleophilia > Solirubrobacterales > Solirubrobacteraceae > Palsa-744. Next base: position 2,643 of record DAHUYQ010000032.1, read on the forward strand.
ATAGATGGCCAGCAGCGATCCGAATGGATTGGAGCCGAAGGCCGCGCCCGCGTTCCCCTGCTGTGCAAGGTAGACACTACCCTTGAAGACGCGTTTCGGATATAGCGGCGTTTCAAGTTCCACGCTACCCACGTTCGACGCGCCGGGACATTTTGCGGGTTCGGCAGATTCAAGATCGATGCCGGGCTCGGCCGCGTGCTCTTGCCGGCCGTGCAACAGAGGGCAGCCCACGAGAGCAGACGCCGCTGAAGGGTTCACGGTCATCCCCGCCGGCAACGTTATCGTCGCGTTCCTCAGATTCGCCTCCGCCACGCCTGTTGGCACTTCGTTCTGGGGCACGTGAAGATGCACTTCCAGGCCCGTTGGCGCGTCGGCTCTAACCGTATCCGGAGTCACTTCAAGCGTCGGTTCAAAGTGCAGCAAGCCGCAGTTCACCATGCCATTTGTTTGCGAGGTGGCACTGAGGAATTCGCCTGGGTTCTGGTAGGAATCGATTTCGGCGACCGTCGTCAACGGTCCACCGCATGAGTCGGGCGCCGTCAGGAACGGCGTTTCGGGCAGCGTCAGGTCTTCGGCTTCTTTGCACGGCGGGTTTTCATAACTGGCCCCCACTCTAAACCCAAGGCAGTAGCGTTCGGAATTGTGGGCTCTTTCGCCGGGCACACCCCACATCGTGACAGAGGCGCTGATCACACTGGCAAGCGTGGTCACATTCAGGCTGTCAGCGCTCACTCCGTAGCCTTCACCTGTGCGTAGTTTTGCTTCAATGAAAGCGTTGGCGAAGTTGTTGAAACGCGCACCAAACTCTGCCGCCACTCCTTGGGGGGGGACCACGTTATAGAGCGGTTTTTCGAACACTTCGTTTTTGGACGGTGTTCCTTCAACTTCGCCAAGCACCAGCCTAATTACGCCGATCTGGGCAGCCGGCAGGCACCGAAACCGTTCCGAGTCGAAGCGAGTGCACTTGGCTGTGGCCGACGGGTCACCAACCATGCCCCGAGGGAGTTGAACCTTAATGTCCTTGAGCGTCCCGTCGGGGCTCCAATAGGTGAGGTACGGCGTCGAGTTGAGCGCGAGCGTGGTACGTAGCTCGTAGGGATGCCCGCCAGCTTGCGTGTACGGTGTTGACGCGCTACTCAGCATTTCGGAACTGAAAGCTTCAACTCCGAACGTAGCAAAGGTTTGGTCGGGCGTTTCAGTTATGCTCGCTCCGTTGGAGAGCACGAAGCGAAAGTGATAGCGCGTGTTGACCTTCAAATCTTTTACCGCGATCCTGACTTCTTCGCCGCTCGCCGAACCGTCGACTGTTGCTGGCGTGCATGCCACTGCAGACGCGCCTTCGTACTGCGTAAGTTGATACTGCGATTCTGCTACATATTGCAATTCGCATCTAGTCGTTTCGCCGTTCGGCTTGAGACTGGCCCTAAAAAGAGCTGTCGTCGCACCAGCAGTCACACGCTCTTCTTCTAGCGCCGGCGTAGACGCGGCGGCAGATGACGACGCCGCCAGGAGCCACACGTACAGCGTCGCCGCAAGAAGGATCCACCGCAGAGCCTTATCCCTCGGTATGCTTCCCCTACACCTCATCGGTGACCGCCTTTCGCCTGATGAGTGTTCGTCCGGCCTGTCTGCGATCCAAATCTTCTACGTGCTGCGGCCTCACACGACTTTCGGCGGCGCGCGGGCTGCTTCTTGCACGCCTTCAAAGCACTCAACAGTCTTTTGTGACGGCTCACTTTGTGGCCTGTCTGCGATCCAAATCTTCTACGTGCTGCGGCCTCACACGACTTTCGGCGGCGCGCAGGCTTCTTCTTGCACGCCTTCAAAGCACTCAACAGTCTTTCGTGACGGCTCGCCGTAGGAGGCGCCGAAGTCGCGTCGCCCGGACCCACGAAACCGACGCTCGTTGGCGGGACAAATATCGGCGCTGTGGGCGTCGGACTGCATTCCTGGCCTTCGCATGCTTTAGCTTCCGCGGGTTCGGCAAAGCCGCCATCAACACGGACGTCATAGACGCTCAGCGCGCTGTCGCCGTCGCGCTTGACCAAGGCTTCATTGGTAGCGATGAACACGTCGTTGCCGCTTTCGCTTGCGTCGACGAACCAAGAGCCTCCTTCAGCTTCGGGGTCGGAAAGCAAGTGAAGTTCGCCGTCGCCGGAGAATTCGTAGACGTTAGAGGTGCCCATGGTGGCTGGCGCCACCAGCGGTTCTCGACTTTGAAAGAACACGGTACCGTCGTTCAGCACATACCTCTGCAGGTAGGCAGGCGCGGCGCCCACCGGCACGGCTCTCGACGGATTCAGCACCGCCGCGCCGCCAGCCTGTGGACGTGTGCCGTCAGGACGACACGACACGCAGGCCAATGTCTGCGTCTGCGCAGCATAGCGGTAGATCTCGTCCTGCCCTTCGCTGTTATACCCTTTTGGAAAGTTGGCGGCCTGCTGGGTATGGGTTGAAGTGAAGACGACAAATTGTCCGTCGGGCGAGACCCGCGCCGATAGAGCTCCGAATGACCACGTCGTCGAGTCCGCTGCGGCCAGCGGCGCAATGAACGCCGGTGCTTCGCCATCATGGACCACGTAGAGGTTGGGCTTGCCTTCGACGGCTCCGCCCGCCAAAGCGCCTTCGGCCACGAAATACAGGTATGAGCCGGATTCGCTGGCTTCACCGAATCCACTGAAGCCCAGAAGATTGGCTTTCCTGACAGCAGTCAGGTCGGTAAGCCTTTTGCTCGCGATTTCGTACTCGTATAGGTTCTCGCCGCTACCACTAATGGTGCTTTCGGTGAGCTTTGCGCTGGCTTCGTCCATGAAAAGCACATGCGCACCATCGGACGTCGCCGCAAGAAATATGCCACCGCCACCAGTGCCGCCGCTCGCTTGCGATTCGTCGATCTGGACCGTGCATGCGTCGGCAGCGACCGTGCATTCGCCTTTGGCGCCGAGCGGGCTCTGGGGATCTTCGGCATTCAGGCGCACGAAGAGATCGCCTTCCGCTTTGAAGAAGATGCGAGACCCGTCGCTCGAGATGGCGTTTGCGTATATCGCAGCACCCGCTTCGGCCGCTTCCTTCGCGCGCCCGAGCTGAGAACCCGTGTCTCCTGACGGGTCGGCGATGTAGCCTTCAACGCCTTGGCCACTGGGCAGGACGCTGACAAGACGCACGACTCCGTGGTCCCATAGGTAGAGCGCTTCTCCAGCGGCCGGTGCTTCGGGCGTGAGCCGTGCGTCCTCTCCGAACACTATGTGGGTGAGATTACGGGAGGCCGCCTGCAAGTAGGCGTCACCCGGCTGGGTCGTTACGGGCGTTTGATTAACCAGCCGGTAGCTGGGGACGCCTTCGAACGATTCACGCAAGAAGATGTTCTGGTGTTCCTCCATTTCAGGTTCAGCGCGAAAGCCTGGTCCTGGTTCTTCCGTGATGGACGGTTCGTTGTGTCCGCAATACGGAAGCTGCCCCAACGGCGCGTGGCCATCGCTGAGCACTGCTGCCGTGAGTTCTGACGAGAAGAGCACGGTCGGGCGACATCCTGTGCGCGCCGACGGAGAGAGAGGCGGGAGTACTTGTTCGCCTTGCCAGCCGTCTGGTCCGCGCTTTGCAAGGTAGGTTCCGTCCGGCTTGATCGACCCCCAGGCCGGATAGAAAGAGTAAAACGACGCACTTTCCCCGCCGCCGGCCACGCGCGCGCCTTCGATCGACAGCGCGTTTTTGGCGGCAGTCACTTCGGCGAGCTGCGGGACCACGCCAGCGGGACTAACCAACTCATAAGCACGGCAGCCCGGCAAATATTCCGCTTGCTGTTCGGCACGGACCGCGCTGTTGACGCACGCACTGTTTTCGGCTGCGGTGGCGGTGCTGGTAGCGCTCCCAACCATCGATGCGGAGATGAGAAGGATGCCAATCATCACCCCCCGTACGCTATTCAGCCCGACCGACAATCTACAATGGCGACGATTTGACGTCGCGACGGTAGCGATGCCGCTCTCGATCAGCGCAGATGTCTCAACCCTTTTCATCAATTCCCGCTCCTTCACCTCGCCGATAGCCCGCGCTTGCGGACTATCGTGCAATTCTAGCACGAGGGGCCGCCGGTTCGGCGGCCCCTCGTGTTCATCTAGAGATGCCATCGCTATGCTTTTCGGTCGGCTTGGTCACAGGCCGGCCGAGCGCATCAACGATGACGCCTATTTGACTTCGATTGTGCCGCCTTCGAGTTCAACTTCGGAGTTGCCGTTGTATGTGCCGGTGCTGGATTTTTCGCCAGTCGAGCCACAGAAGAACGAGCTGTTCGATTCAACGATCGTAGACGAGATACCCGTGACTTTGGCTTCGATCTCTACCTTGCCGCCTGCCAGGTTGACGTATTTGATGGCTTTCAGTGCGGACTGGACTCCAACCGAGACCTTGCACACCACACCAATTGCGTTTGCGGTGATGGTGATCGCTTCTTTGACGTCTGCCGCTGCTGGTTCAGTTAAGAACGTGTAGTTCGCCGGGGTGATTGAGGCTGTTCCGCCGAGACCTTCGACTTCGCAGGTTTCATATTTGACTGTCGCCTGCTGTTCCTTCTTTTTGAGCGGTTCCACCACTTCGCCTTTTTCAAGGGAGAGTTTGGTGCAGACCACGGTCGTGCCACCTGACTTGGTTTGGAACGTCTGGGTGCTCAGAGCCTTGGCTTTCAGCGTCCCGGTTTTGCTCGCGATGAATTCTTCGGCGGAAGCGCTTGCTGCGGCGACAGCGGAAAGCGCCATCACTGCGGCAATTGCGATACCGACCATCTTGGTGATTCGCATGTCTTGCTACTCCTTGTAGTCCATCGGTTGACGATCTGCCACGACATCCTCGTCTTCAGCAGAGAGACATCGAGCAGTTCCTTGTGCAGGGCGGAACGAGATGAATCCTGACCCACCGCTGCTGCAGAGCAAAGTAGCATCTGACGGCCGGCCTGTAAAGGCATGTTTCTGACCTGTGGGAGCTACCCAAACATCGCGATGCGCGTGCGTCGGGCGCCGTGCGGACGGCTTGGACGCAATGGCTGGTGACAGGGAGCGGTTCTTGTGCTCCGGCAGATACACGCGAACCGCCCCCGTCAACACCGCAGGCTTACTGCGCGACGTTCCTCGTCACCCGGTCACTGCCCATGTGCCGAAGGCATAGCCTTCTGGTTTTGGCGCGGTGAATATAATGACGTCTCCGAATTCATCTTTGGGCGTTGCCAGAGCATATGCCGGCGCTTCTGCTCCGACCGGGAATTCGCCAGTTCCATATAGGCAGAGATTTTCTATCTTGGCCGTCGGTTCGGACGCTGAGCCCGGGCATTCTTCGGTCGGTTCGGCACCCCGCGGCAGGTAGTGCACGGCAGGCCGGAGTGGGAACGGCACCGTCGGACTGAACCGGATCGCCGTGAGGCCCGCGTAATAGCCTGCAAGGCCGTTGTACAGGGTGTTGGAAATCGTGACCGACCAAGTGCCGCGCTCAGTTTCGCCTTCTTTGAGGGCTTCGGTCGCAGATGTGCCGTTGCACGCATAGGTCGGGGCGCCGCTTCCGACGGTGAATTCGGCGCCGCCCGAGCTGCAGTGTTCGTTGCCTTTAGCAAGCGCCGTGTTGATCACACTTTCGCCATTGACGCCGTCTTTGCCGGCTTTGCCTACTGGCCCTTCTTTGCCTACTGGCCCTTCTTTGCCTACGGAACCCTGTGGACCCGTCGCGCCGGTTGCTCCCGTCGCCCCGGTGGGGCCATTTGCTCCGGTCGCACCAGTCGCCCCCTTGGTTCCAGCAGGCCCTCTGGCGCCATGCAGCCGTTTCAACACCTTCGGGCTGATTTGTGACGGTGACGTGATGATGTACTTCTTGGCAGCGTAGGCGCCACCGCTCATGGCCAGCAGCACTGCGGCTACGAGCGCGAGGTTCCCAAGCGTCACCCGCTTGCGTATGAATGAGAGCATCGTCGTTCCATCTCCTTTAGCTCGGCCCCCTGGCATTTGGGGGCTCCCTCTCCGCCCCTCTGGCCACACGCTCGAACGACGCTGCCAAAGGATGCTCAACAATGTTGCGTATCTAACAGACCGGTTTTAGGTTTGGTGTTTGTGTTGTGTCTCCGTTGAAGGCATCCCGAGATCCACGCGCACGAGCCCGCTAGAGCGTGCGGCGCTCTGTCGAGCATCTGACACGCCTCCACAAGACGCGGGTGTCATGCGCACGCCGCCACCTAATTCTCGATTGAGAGGCTAGCGGCGGCCTGCCGCGTTGTAAATGGGTGTTTCTGACTCTTGGTCGGGGGAGTCTCGCGGACCAGGCGGGCCGCCGGAAAGCGCAGCACACCGATTGCGCATCGCGCACCCAAGCGCTCTAAGATGGCAGGGGTCCACCGTCGGCGTGGCCGGCGTGGGTTGGCGGCCGGCCCCGGGGCGCTCGTCTTCAACAACTCAGAGACGCCCCGGTGCCGGCCCACTAGACATCCGTTGGGACGACGGTGTCCTATCATCGCTGCGGGTCGCGAACCCGACCGTGCTCGCCGGCTCGGCATGAGAGCGCGAAATGCGTGTCGGAAGATGTTTCTCATCGGGCTGGCTCTGGCGTTGGTCGTGATTCGTGCTTCGCCATCTGCGCGGCGTTCGGCATGAGCCGATCGACGACATCGAAGTACAGCGCTCCAGGGCGAGCGTTAGCGCGCGAACGGGACGTCGGACCAGATCGGCACGACGGCTCGGTCTCGCAGGACTTCGTCCGTCCGAGACCAATGCACAGTGCGTGGTCAACATGCAGAACCCGGGTTGACGGCCGCGCTGCGCTGTGCCAGAGTCGCACTATGCGCCACACGCCTCCCCAACGGTCTCTCCAGCACGGAGCGCAGTTCGGCCCCGTCCTACGCCGCGTTCGCACCGAGCGCGGTCTTACGCAGGAGCATCTCGCGGCGCTCAGCGGCCTGCACCGCACCGAGATCAGCCTGCTGGAGCGAGGCGAACGCAAGCCGCTGCTCGAAACCATCGTCGCCCTCTGCCGGGGGCTGGGCGTGACGCCGGCCGAAATGCTGCACGAAGTCAAGATCTAGGAACAAGGAGCGGCCGGCAGGGCCTTGTGCGCAAAGGCGCAAGATCTGCGGTAAGCTGGCGGCAGTCGAGCGAGGTTCGCGGCCGCTCACGGTCGGCGCGGGCTCGTGACCGTCGCCCACCGAGGAGGGGAGCGAAGCGGTGCGGTACACCGACATCGTCAAGGCTAGGGCACTCAGGCGCGCGGGCCGCGCCTGCGAGATGTGCGGACTGCGCGTGAGCTTCGAGTCGGGCAAGTTCGTGAGCGCCCACCCGATCTTCGGCGTGCTCTTCGACCAAGACGACTGTTGCGTGCTGTGCGCGGTCTGCCTGTCCGAGCTGGACGGCGACACGCGCGCGGCCGCGGAGGCCGGTCCGCCCAGCCTCTCAGCGGCATACGAAGCGTGTCCCGAGCCCGATGAGCTCGACCAGGACCACTCGACGGCACGGTTGGGCGCAGCCGGAGAGGACGTCGAAGCCGGACGCGAGGAGCCACCCGGTCCGGCGACTATCCCGCGAGGCGCACGGGATGCGTGGCTCCCACGTCGGGACCCGGACGGCGGCATGTGCGCCTGAACGGGCGCGGGAAGACAGCTCGGAGAGGGAAGCCGGCCTGGACGTTCCGCGCTCGATCTGCGATCGTGGAGGACGTGCGACAGATCGACGCGCTCGGGACGCGCGCTCTAGAGGGGGGAGACAGATGAAGGTCTCCGCAGCCGGGCGGCTGCTCGAGGTCGACGCGACCCGCCCCGCGATCATGGGCATCGTCAACGTCGGCGACGACTCGGTCGCCGATCCGCTGCGGCTCTGGACGCTCGAGGACCAGATGGAGGCGGCGCGCGCGCAGCTCGCAGCAGGCGCGACGATCATCGACATCGGCGCGCAGTCGGGGCGCACCGACACGGGCATCATGCCCGCCCAGCGGGAGATCGAGCTGCTCACGCCGCTGGTGGGGGCGCTGGCGGCCGAGGGCGCCGTGGTGTCGGTGGACACCTGGCGCGCGGAGGTGGCGCAGGCGGCGGTGGAGGTCGGCGCGGCGATCATCAACGACGTCAGCGGCCTCGCCGAACCGGAGCTCGCGGCGGTGGCCGCCCGCAGCGGCGCGGCGCTCGTGCTGATGCACACCCGCGCCGCGCCGAAGACCGTGAGCTTCCCCGGCTACGAGGACCCCGTGACCGACGTTGCGCGGATGCTCGAAGCGCTGGTCGAGCAGGCGCGGCAAGCAGGCGTGCGGGAGGAGCAGATCATCCTCGACCCCGGTCTCGACTTCGCCAAGACGCCGCAGGAGTCGGTGCAGGTGCTGCGGCGGCTGGGCGAGCTGCAACGCTTCGGGCGTCCGCTGCTGCTCGCCGTCTCCCGCAAGTACTTCCTGGGGATGCTGACCGGCCGCGGCCCGGTCGACCGGCTTGCCGGCACGCTTGCCGCGGTCTCGTTCGGCGTGGACGCGGGCGCGCAGATCGTGCGCGTGCACGACGTGGCAGAGACCGGCGACTTCCTCGCCGTCCGGGCGGCGCTGCAGGGCAAGGGGCCCGCGGAGATGGTGGGCGACCCCGAGGATCACACGCTGAAGTGGCTGCCTCCGAAGCTGGGAGTCGCCTGAGAGGACACGGGAAGGGGGACCGAGGTAGATGGCCATCAAACCGCAGGAAGGCGCAAGGCAGTGCTTTGCGCAGAATCTTCAGGCCGCCCGCCTGAACATGGGCTTCTCCCAGCAGGAGCTCGCGCTCCGCTGCGGCCTCAGCCGCACCGAGGTCAGCCTCTTCGAGCGGCGGGCCCGCTCGCCGCGGCTGGAGATGATCGTCGCGCTCTCCAGGGCCCTTGAGATGGAGCCCGGCGAGCTTCTGCAAGGACTGGACTGATGCGCATCCGTAAGCAGGCGATCGGCGAGGACGCGATCGCACGGGCCGCGCGGCAGCGGCGGCGCGACGGCGACGGCGACGGCGACGGCGACGGCGATCAGCCTGCGTCAGGCCGCCGGCTGAGCAGTTCCGCGTCCGCGGCGGCGATCACGGCTTCCGCGGCGGCCTCCCCGCCGAGATAGGGCGCCAGCAGGAAGAAGGAGATGTGATCGGCCAGCGCCGCCAGGCGCGCGGGCCGGCGGCGAGGCCCGGTGGCCAGCGCCCAGACCAGCAGCTCGTCGACGACCCCCGTGAGCGCGTCGGTCATCAGCCCCGGGGCGTGGATCGGGGCAGGCGCGTCCTGCATCGCGATCGAGACGATCCGATCGGCCAGCGCGGCGTGGCGCGCGACGGCGACCTCGGGCACGCGCGAGAGGCGCAACAGGCACAGCCGCGCCAGCTCAAGGTTGGCCTGCAGATGGCTCATGCCGGCCACCAGCGCCGAACGCACCGACTCGGGCCAGGCGCGCCCCCGCGCCAGGCCCGCGCGCAGAGCCTCCGCGTTGCCGTCGACGAGCTCGTCGAGGAGCGCCGTCACGCACCCGGCCACGCCGCCATACTCGGCGTCGAAACGAACGGCGGAGATGCCTGCGAAACGGGCCACGGCCGCATCCTCGAGCGTCTCTCGCTCGGTCTGGCGCATGAGCTGGGCCACCGTCTCGCGCACGCGCACGCGCTCGCCCTCACTCCCAGGCGCAGCGGCAGCGGGGGCGGGCGCGGCTTTCGGCGCCGGCGCATCCCTCGGCGCCGGCACGCCCTTCGGCTCTCGCGCATCCTTCGGCGCCGCCGCGTCGGCGGGCGCCACGGCGCGCGCCGGCACGTCGCGTTCGATCGGCAGGCGCGCGGCCGCGGCGGAGCGGTGGCATTCGATCCAGTCGTGGAGATCGTCGGCGAGCCGGGCGATCTCCTGCTCGCGGCCCTGCTTCAGCATCACGTACGCGGCGTGTCGCATGCCGCCGGTCAGCGCCTGCGGAGTCAGCCGCGAGGTGGGGAAGCCCTGCGGGTGAAGCTGGAACCCCATCACCAGCACGCGCTCGTAATACGCCGTCAGCTCCCTCACGTGGGCGGTGGCGTCCGGCCCGCCCGCGATCGAGCCGCACAGGACCGCCCTGGCGGCATCGGGGTGCTCCTCGACGTGGCAAAGCAGCGCGTGGCACGCCTCGCGCAGACGCTCGCTCCAGCCGCGGACCGCGATCCATGCGGCGATCGTCGCCGAGCGCGATTGCTCCAGCGAGTGCGAGCAGGCATCGCGGTAGCAGGCCATCAGGTCCTCGTAGTGGCGGTGGAATGTCTCCGACGAGCAGCCGGAGAGCTCGCTCACGCGGGCCACCGTGATCGCCCCGTAGCCGCCTTCGGCCATCGCTCGCACGAACGCGACGCGCAGGCGTTCGCGCTCGCGCTGTTCCTGGTACCCACGGCTGTCGAGGGACTGGCCGCTCACGGATCTCTCCTCCCAAGAGAGGGCGCTACACAGTGACTACGGGCGGCACGAAGCGCCCGCCCTGAACATCGAAACCAACCGGCCTTTCAAAGCTAGGCCATGTCCGCATGTCAGTCAACCGTCAGAAACATCGAACTGCATCTGGTTGCAGAGCGCGGTCTGGCGCCACGACGGGTCAGGCCCCGCTATCAGCAGTTACCCGCGGGCGGTCTCGGGCTAAACCGGATGGCCGCCGGACCTGCCGCTGCAAGGCTTTCCAGGTCAACTGCAAGGTGGCGGAGGTGTCGGCGCGTTGAACACGCCAGGGTCAGAGCAAGCGAGCACTCTCGCCGAGATGGCGCTCAGAGCAGGCGGGCGGCACACCGCCCTGCGCGCGCTCCACGAGCTGGCGCTGGAGGGCGACGCGCCGGGCGGGCACACGATCTCCCACGATCGCCTGCGCGCCGCGGCGATCGAGATCGCGGCGGGCCTGATGTCGCTGGGGCTGGAGCGCGGCCAGACCGTCGCGATCCTCGCGGGCACGCGCGCGGAGTGGACGGTCTTCGACCTGGCGGTGATGTGCGCCGGCGGGGTGCTCACGCCCATCTACCACACCAGCTCGGCCCCGGAGTGCGCCTACCAGCTCGAGCACTCGCAGGCGCGGATCGTGCTCTGCGAGAGCGCCGACGACTGCGCCAAGGTGCGCTCGGTCGCAGGCCGCGTGCCCTCCCTGGAGCACATCCTGATCCTCGAAGGGCAGGCGCCGGGCGCCACGCCGCTGCGCGAGGCGATCGCCTCCGGCGCCCAGGCCGTCAGCGAGGAGCAGGTGCGCCGGCGCGCCGGCGAGGTGCAGGCCGACGATCTGGCGAGCATCGTCTACACCTCCGGCACCACAGGCAGGCCCAAGGGCTGCGAGCTCACCCACCGCAACATGGTCGCGACGGTGGCTATGTACAGGCAGCGGCTGGAGCTGGAGCAGGGAGAGGCCGTCATCTACATGTTCCTGCCGCTGGCCCACGTGCTCGCGCGGGTCGCCTCGCTGGTGGCGGTCGACGTCGGCGGCACGCTGGTCTTCTGGTCCGGCGACACGCACAAGCTGGTGGAGGAGCTCGCGCTGGCGCGCCCGACCCACTTCGTGGCGGTGCCGCGCGTGTACGAGAAGATCCGCGCCTCGGTGCTGGATCGCGTCGAGGAACGCGGCCGGCCGGCGAAGCTGCTGTTCGGCTGGGCGCAGGAGGTCGGCCGGCGCGCCGCGGCGAGCAGCCGCGTCAACCCCGCGCAGGGGCCGCTCTCGCGGCTGCGCCTGGCCATCGCGCGCCGGATGGGGCTGGCGGCCGTGCAGGAGCTCTTCGGCGGGCGGCTGCAGCTCGCGCTGGTCGGCGCGGCCCCCTGCGAGGCGCGGCTGCTGGAGTTCTTCGACGCCTGCGGGGTGCTGGTGCTCGAGGGCTACGGCATGACCGAGAGCTGCGCCGCCGCCACGCTGAACACGATCGACCGGCCGCGCTTCGGCACCGCCGGCAGCGCCCTGCCCGGCACCGCGGTGAAGATCGCGCAGGACGGGGAGGTGCTGCTCGCCGGCCCCAACGTGTTCGCCGGCTATCACCGCAATCCGCAGGCCACCGAGCAGACGATGCTCGACGGGTGGCTTGCGACCGGGGACCTCGGCCTGCTCACCCCCGAGGGCAACCTCGTGCTCACCGGCCGCAAGAAGGAGCTGATCGTCACCTCCTCCGGCAAGAACATCGGGCCCTCGGAGATAGAGAACGGGCTGCGGGAGAGCAGATGGATCTCCGAGGCGGTGGTCTACGGCGATCGCAAGCCCTACCTGGTCGCGATGCTGACGCTCGACGCCGACGAGCTACCGGCGCTGCGCCGACGGCTGGGCGTCGAGGAGCTCGAACTGCCGGCGCTGGCGGGCGACGAGCGCGTGCAGAAGCTGCTCTGGGAGGACGTCGCGCACAACAACGAGCGCTTCGCGCGGATCGAGCAGGTCAAGCGCTTCGGGGTGCTGCCCCACGAGCTGAGCCTGCAGGCGGGAGAGCTCACGCCCACCATGAAGGTGCGGCGCACGGTCGTCTACGAGCGTTACGCCTCCTTCTTCGCCCAGCTCTACGAGCAGGCCGAGCAGCCGGACGGCGAGGTGCGATGAGCTCCTCGTTGCCGATGAGCAGCGCGGACGCGGCCTGGCTGCGCATGGACGGCCCGGCCAACCCGATGGTGATCAACGCGCTTATCCGCTTCGAGGAGCCGCTGGACGCGCGGCTGCTGGCCGACGTGCTGGAGCAGCGACTGGTGGGCGTCTACCCCAAGTTCGCGATGCAGGTCGGCGGCATTCGGCTGCCGTTCGTGGGCTCGCTGCCGAGGATCGGCGCGCTGCCGGCCGTCGGGCCCTCCTGGACGGCGGACCCCCGGTTCACGATCGAGCGGCAGCTTCACCGCATGGCCCTGCCGCGCCCAGGCACCGACCGCGAGCTGCGCGAGCTGGTCAGCGACCTCGTCTCCACCCCGCTGCCGGCCGACCGCCCGCCCTGGCAGGTGAGCCTGATCGAGGGGCACCGCGGCACCGCGGTGCTGGTGCGGATGCACCATTGCATCGCCGACGGGATCGCGCTGGCGCAGGTGCTGCTCTCGCTCACCGACGACCCCGACGAGCAGCACACGCGGCCGCTGCGGGTCGCGCACGAGGCAGGTGAGCCGCACGTGCCGAGCGACGGCCTGACCCATCAGATCTCCGCGCTGGCGCACCAGGGCGCGGAGGCGGCGCTGCACCCGCGGCGGCTGGCCCGCCTGGCGCAGACCAGCGTGCGCGAGGTCGAGACGTTCGCCAAGCTGCTGCTGCTGCCCTCCGAGTCCGGCGGCACGAGCCTCAGCGGCGCAAGGAGAGTGGGGTGGTCGCCCACGATCGACCTCGACCTCGTCAAGGCGATCGCGCACCAGCACCGCGCGACCGTCAACGACGTGCTGCTGGCGGCCGTCGCAGGCGCGATGCGATCGCTGCACGGCGGACGCGCCGACGTGCCGCGCATGACCGCGATCGTGCCGTTCAACCTGCGTCCGGCCGGCGAGCCGCCGCCGCCGGAGCTCGGCAACCGCTTCGGGCTCGTCTTCCTGGCGCTGCCGGTCGCCGAGCGCGCCCGCAAGCGGCGCCTGGCGCTGGTCAAAAGCCGGATGGACGCGGTCAAGGACTCCCCGGAAGGGCCGCTCACCTACCAGGTGCTGCAGGCGATGGGGGCCGCCCCCGCCGCGCTGGAGGAGCGCCTGGTGCAGCTCTTCTCCGCCAAGGGCACGGCGGTGATCACCAACGTCCCCGGGCCCAGCCGCCCGCGCCTGTTCGCGGGCGCGACGGTCAAGAGCCTGGCGATCTGGGCGCCCGCCTCCGGCAGCGTGGGGATGAGCGTCTCGCTCTTCAGCTACCGCGGCGAGGTGAGCGTCGGCCTGCTCGCCGACACCGCGGTGCTCGCCGATCCGCAGAGCATGGCGCAGCGGGTCGCGCACGAGATCGAGGCGCTGGCGCCCGCACGCAGGAGCGCGGCGTGAGCGTCCCCGGCGCCTCGGGCGTCCCCGGCGCCTCCGAGCATCCGCGATCGCCCCGCCGGGTGGCGATCTTCGCGCCCCACCCGCTGCTGACCGTGACGATCGAGCCCGAGGGCCCGGATCGCCACTCGATCCACTTCCACGCCGGCGGCCAGGGCGTCTGGGCGGCAAGGCCCATCGCGACGCTCGGCGCGCAGCCGGTGCTCTGCGGCTTCATCGGAGGCGAGAGCGGAGGGCTGCTGCGCACGCTGCTTCAGCGGATCGTCGGCGCCGAGCACCTGCGACTCGTGCGGACCGCCGCCGCGAGCGGCTGCTACGTCACCGACCGTCGCAGCGGGGATCGCGAGCTGCTGGCGATGACGCTCAGCGATCCGCCCTCCAGACACGAGATGGACGAGCTGTTCTCGCTCGCCTGCGCGGAGGCGATCGAGTGCGGCTGGCTGGTCGTGACCAATCCGATGCCCGGCAGCACGCTGCCGATCGAGGTGTACGGAGACCTCGTCGGCGACGCCAAGGCCAACGGGGCCAGGGTGCTGGTCGACCTCTCCTCCCCGCGGCTGGACAGCGCGCTGCGGGGCGAACCCGACGTCGTCAAGCTCAACGACTGGGAGCTCGCCGGCTACGTGCGCGGGCCGGTCGACACCGACGCGCGACTACTCTCGGCGGCCGGGCGCATCCAGGAAGCGGGGGCCGCGACCGTGGTGGTCACGCGCGGCGAGCTGCCGGCGCTCGCGCTGCACGAGGGCGTGGCCTGGCAGCTCACGCCGCCGCGCTTCGAAAAGGGCTTCCGCGAGGGTTGCGGGGACACGATGATGGGCGCGATGGCCGCGCTGATGGCCGGCGGCGCGGAGATCGAGCAGGCGCTCGCGGTCGGCGCGGCGGCGGGCGCCGCGAACTTCCTGCGGCACGGGTTGGGCAACGTCTCCCGCGAGGTGGTGGAGCAGCTTGCGGGGGTCGTGCGCCTGGAGCCGTGGCCGCTTGCGCGCTCCCTCTCTCCTCCTTAAAAAAACGGAGACTCCACCGGGCGGCCTTCCAGCAGCGCCCACGGGGCCTGGTATGCGATCCAGTCCGCCTGCTGCGCGGTGCAGACCTCGCGCAGCCGCTCCAGCGCCGCGCCCACGTGCACCGGGCGGCCTCCGTGGGAGGAGTGGGCGTCGCTGCCGAGCAGGTGCAGCAGGCCATCCTGCGCGAGGCGCAGCGCGACGTGGCCGTGCTCGCCGGTCACGAAGGCAGCCGTCCACTGGATCAGGCAGCCCGCCGCGGCCAGCTCCGCCAGCCATCGCTCGAAGCCCTCCCCCACGTGCCGCTCGGGGTGGGCGATCAGGACCTGCAGGCCTTCCTGGCGCAGGCGCGCGGCCAGGCTCGCGAGCTCCTGGCCCAGCGGGCCGGGCGCCGGCTCGACCAGCACGGCCGTCTGGCCGGCCAGGCAGACGCTGTGCAGCTCGCCGGCGTCCATGCGCTGCGCTGCGCGCTGGGCCACCTCGCCGCCGGTCTGGACACGCACGGGGATGCCCGCGCGTGCGATCTCCTGGTTGATGAACGCGACGCGGCCAGGCAGCTCGTCGATCCTTACGTCGTGGTCGTCCCTGATGTGGGGCGTGGCGCAGATCACCGCGATCCCGTCGGAGGCGGCCTGGCGCGCCATCGCGAGGCTGTCGGCGAGGTCCAGCGCGCCGTCGTCGAGAGCGGGCAGGATGTGGCAGTGGACGTCCACGAAGCCGGGCGGCCGCACGCTGGCGATGGTACCGCTCGCACCGTTATGCTTCGCCGCGAGGATGGTCGAGGCTCTGCGCACGCCCGAGGAGACGCTGGAGGGGCTCCCCGACTTCCCGTTCCAGTCGCATTACCGCGAGGTCGAGGGCCTGCGGCTCGCGCACCTGGACGAGGGAGAGGGAGCGCCCGTGCTCTTCATGCACGGCGAGCCGACCTGGTCGTTCCTGTGGCGCAAGGTGATCCCGCCCGTGCGGGACGCGGGCTTTCGCTGCATCGCGCCCGACCTGGCCGGGTTCGGGCGCTCCGACAAGCCGACCGACATCGGCTGGTACAGCTACGACAGGCACACGCAGCTCGCCGGCACGCTGCTGGAGGACCTCGACCTGCGCGGCGCGACGATCGTCGTGCACGACTGGGGAGGGCCGATCGGGCTGCGGCTGGCGGTCGAGCACGCGGAGCGGATCGACCGGATCGTGATTCTCGACACCGGGCTGTTCACCGGCCATCAGCGCATGACCGACGCCTGGCTGGCGTTTCGCGACTTCGTCGCGCGTACGGAGGACCTGCCGGTCGGGTTCCTGGTCAAGGGGGCCTGCAAGCAGGATCCGGGCGAGGCGGTGATCGCCGCCTACGACGCGCCGTTTCCTACGCCCGCCAGCAAGGCGGGGGCGCGGGCGTTCCCGCTGCTGATCCCGCATGAGCCGGAGGCGCCGGGGGCGGCGGCGGGTCAGCGGGTGCTGCAGGCGCTGCGCGAGGATCGGCGGGAGACTCTGATGCTCTGGGCCGACAGCGATCCGGTGCTGCCGCTCTCTGTCGGCGAGCAGTTCGCGGCCAGCATCGGGCGCTCGGCGCCGCGCGTGATCGCGGACGCCTCGCACTTCCTGCAGGAGGACCAAGGGCCGCTGATCGGGGCTCTGATCGCGGAGTGGTTGGCGGGTTGAGGACCGTTGCGGCTGAGGGTCCGGCGCGACCTTAGAACAGCCGCAGATGGTGCAGGGAGCCTCCGGGCTTCGCCTCCCCTACAGGAAAGACCTTCAGGCCATAGGACGTGACGGGACCGGATCCGCGTCTGTAGATGATCGGCCGCAGTTCCGTGAGATAGCGCTGCTCGGGGTTTCCATGCTCGTCTGGCTCGACAGCCTTGAACAACGCCGAAGCACAGATGTCCGCAACTCGAAGCAGATGCGTGTGACTGGGCGCGCTGAGACGAAAGTTGTGTCCTTCGAATGAAGGCCAGTGAATCTTCGTAGAGGACCGCCGAAGCGCGTCTCTATAGCTGTGGAGCTTGTCGGCCTTGAAGCGCTTCAGATGCGCGAAGGTGACGATCGAGGTACCTCCTCCCGTGTCTCGAATGAGCCATGAGACGCGCTCCAGTAGCAGACGGATAGCCCACAGATACATCGGGTCGGGTTGTGCGATGTACGCCAAGCCCCCGTCGGGAAATGGGGTGTTCAGGGCCTTCTTGCAGATGACGACGCTTGCGAATCCCTGGACGGAGAGGCTTGCTATCTCCTGGCACGCCTTGATCTTCTGAGAGTGGGTCAGGTTGCGAAAGTGCAGGACGTCGTCAGGACCGCGGCGCAGGAGCTGTTTGAGCCGCGACATCTCTTCGCGGACCATGGAGTCGTCAGCGTCATCGACGACGACCGCCGACACGACGAAGTAGCGCGAAGAGCCGTCCGCCGCTCCACGATCTCCCGCCTCATCGATGTAGACACGACGCAATGGACCCTCCGAACAGAAAGAGGACGAACCGGAGCCACCTTGAGCCGCCTAGAAAAGCGGGTGCTACCGATGAGGCAGCAGGTGGGACCTCCGCGTTCGCCCTCTTTCAGTCTAGTAGCTTGGCAGGAGCGTCGGACAGATAGAAGAACGTATGTTCGTGCACGGGGTGGCCCGCCACGGGTGTACGGCCCGCGTCCGCGACAGCGGCTAATCCGAAGATGGCTCCTCGGCCCCGGCCCCGGTCCCGGCCGGGGCCCCGCTCGGCAGGGCGTGGCTCGTCGCGTCGGCGGCGGCTTGGGCGAGGCTCGGCTCGGAGGCTGCCGCGCGGACTTCGTAGCCGCGGCGGATCGAGGCGTCGGCGCCGGCCAGGACCATGTCGGCTTTCATCGCGCGGGCGAGGGTCTCCGAGACGCGGCGGGGGAGCAGCATGCCGATCGTCTGGGTGACGCGGGCGGACTTCGGCACCCAGACGTCCACGACGCCGCGCTGGAGCGCGTCGAGGATCGCCTCGGCCACGTCGGAGGGCTGCAGACTGCGCATCCCGCGCGCCTCGCCGAGGCCCGAGCCAAGTTCGGTGTTGACGACGAAGGGCATCACGTAGCTGACGTCGATGTCCGCTTTCATCAGGCGCAGCTCGCCGCGGACCGCCTCGGTGAGGCCGATCACCGCGTGCTTGGTGGCCGAGTAGGTGGCGCCTCCGGGGGCTCCATACTTGCCGGCCTGCGAGGAGATGTTGACGATGTGGCCGCGGTTGCGGGGGACCATCCGCTGCAGGGCGAGCTTCGTGCCCAGGATCACGCCGCCGAGGTTGATGTCGATCATCCGCTGGGCGGTCAGGTCGTCCTCGTCGACGAAGCGGCCCACCTGCATGATCCCGGCGTTGTTGACCAGGACGTCCACGGGCCCGAGCTGCTGCTCGGCTCCGTCCAGGAAGGCGGTGAAGGAGGCCCTGTCGGTGACGTCGAGCGGGAGGGCGACCGCGGCGCCTCCTCCTCCTCCGATCTCCGCCGCGGCCTGCCGGGCGGCGTCGAGGTCCAGGTCGCCGATCGCGACGCGCATGCCCTGACCGGCGAGCACCGCAGCCGTCGCGCGGCCGATGCCGCGTGCGCCGCCGGTGATCGCGACCGTCTGTCCCGCCAGCACGCGAAGTTGCTTTGCCATCTGTCCCACCTTTCAAAGAGAGCGCCGCTTTGCTTTGAAAGCTAGCGCGTAGGTGCATGTGTCAGACCGCACCTTCTGCGCAACCGGCGTGTTCTGGCAGTCGAAGGACCCGTGGGAGCAAGGTCCGTTGGAGAGGGGCATCCGGCGCCCGGGCGCGAAAGGAAGAGCGTCCGGGCTCGGATGTCGGTACGTGATCCCACAGCGCCGCGGCATCGCGGCCTGCGACGGCAAGGGCCCCGTGACTGGCGGCGGCCC